>NZ_CP060828.1:7800000-8515815 GCF_014489635.1 Streptomyces roseirectus
TAGTCCAGCCCGGGCGGTGGTTGTCCCGGGGTAAGGGTGTAGGACGCAGGGTAGGCAAATCCGCCCTGCACGTAGTCTGAGACCTGATGCCGAGCCGATTGTGGTGAAGTGGATGATCCTATGCTGTCGAGAAAAGCCTCTAGCGAGTTTCATGGCGGCCCGTACCCTAAACCGACTCAGGTGGTCAGGTAGAGAATACCGAGGCGTTCGGGTGAACTATGGTTAAGGAACTCGGCAAAATGCCCCCGTAACTTCGGGAGAAGGGGGGCCATTCCTGGTGATCCGATTTACTCGGTGAGCTGGGGGTGGCCGCAGAGACCAGCGAGAAGCGACTGTTTACTAAAAACACAGGTCCGTGCGAAGCCGTAAGGCGATGTATACGGACTGACGCCTGCCCGGTGCTGGAACGTTAAGGGGACCGGTTAGTCAAGATTCGTCTTGGCGAAGCTGAGAACTTAAGCGCCAGTAAACGGCGGTGGTAACTATAACCATCCTAAGGTAGCGAAATTCCTTGTCGGGTAAGTTCCGACCTGCACGAATGGCGTAACGACTTCTCGACTGTCTCAACCATAGGCCCGGTGAAATTGCACTACGAGTAAAGATGCTCGTTTCGCGCAGCAGGACGGAAAGACCCCGGGACCTTTACTACAGTTTGATATTGGTGTTCGGTTCGGCTTGTGTAGGATAGCTGGGAGACTGTGAAGCAGGTACGCCAGTACTTGTGGAGTCGTCGTTGAAATACCAGTCTGGTCGTGCTGGATGTCTAACCTGGGTCCGTGATCCGGATCAGGGACAGTGTCTGATGGGTAGTTTAACTGGGGCGGTTGCCTCCTAAAGGGTAACGGAGGCGCCCAAAGGTTCCCTCAGCCTGGTTGGTAATCAGGTGTTGAGTGTAAGTGCACAAGGGAGCTTGACTGTGAGACCGACGGGTCGAGCAGGGACGAAAGTCGGGACTAGTGATCCGGCGGTGGCTTGTGGAAGCGCCGTCGCTCAACGGATAAAAGGTACCCCGGGGATAACAGGCTGATCTTCCCCAAGAGTCCATATCGACGGGATGGTTTGGCACCTCGATGTCGGCTCGTCGCATCCTGGGGCTGGAGTCGGTCCCAAGGGTTGGGCTGTTCGCCCATTAAAGCGGTACGCGAGCTGGGTTTAGAACGTCGTGAGACAGTTCGGTCCCTATCCGCTGTGCGCGTAGGAATATTGAGAAGGGCTGTCCCTAGTACGAGAGGACCGGGACGGACGAACCTCTGGTGTGCCAGTTGTTCTGCCAAGGGCATGGCTGGTTGGCTACGTTCGGGAGGGATAACCGCTGAAAGCATCTAAGCGGGAAGCCTGCTTCGAGATGAGTGTTCCCACCTCCTTGAGAGGGTAAGGCTCCCAGTAGACGACTGGGTTGATAGGCCAGATCTGGAAGCCCTGTAAGGGGTGGAGGTGACTGGTACTAATAGGCCGAGGGCTTGTCCTCAGTTGCTCGCGTCCACTGTGTTGGTTCTGAAACCATGAACAACCCCGTATGGCCACATGCGGTGCGGTTGATTGTTTCATAGTGTTTCGGTGGTTATAGCGTGAGGGAAACGCCCGGTTACATTCCGAACCCGGAAGCTAAGCCTCACAGCGCCGATGGTACTGCAGGGGGGACCCTGTGGGAGAGTAGGACGCCGCCGAACTCCTTTTAGAGCTCTGGCTCTTGGGCACACAAGCCCAAGAGCCAGAGCTTTTTTGCGTTGAGGTAGGGTCAGGGGGCATCGTTGGCTCATTTCCTACTGGAGGCCCCCGGGTGGAGGTCCAGGAGACCCGTGTCCAGACTGACCGGGTCCTCACCATCCCGAACATCCTCAGCATGGCCCGCCTCGTCGGCGTGCCGATCTTTCTGTGGTTGATTCTCAGGCCCGAGTTCGGGGGGCCGAAGAGTGACGGTTGGGCGTTTCTGGTGCTCGCGTTGAGCGGCATCAGCGACTATCTCGACGGCAAGCTGGCCCGTCGGTGGAACCAGATCAGCAGCCTCGGCCGGCTGCTCGATCCCGCGGCTGACCGGCTCTACATTCTCTCGACGCTCGTCGGCCTCACCTGGCGTGAGATTCTGCCGCTCTGGTTGACGGCTGTACTTCTTGCGCGAGAACTGGTTCTCCTGGTGATGGTGGGCATCCTCAGGCGGCACGGCTATCCGCCGCCGCAGGTGAACTTCCTGGGGAAGGCCGCGACCTTCAACTTGATGTACGCCTTCCCGCTGTTGTTGCTCAGTGACGGAAACGGCTGGCTCGCGTCACTCGCTGCGATTTTCGGATGGGCGTTCGCAGGGTGGGGTACAACGCTGTATTGGTGGGCAGGAGTCCTCTACGTGGTACAGGTCCGCCGCTTGGTCCGTGCGGACGCCATGGCCGACTGAGCCCGCCCGTCGGAGAGCGGTGGCTCGATGGCCCGCGGCGGAAAAGTGCGGGACAATCTGGACGGGTGAAGTCGGCTAGACCGTCGTCTCTTCAAGGAGGACGCTTCCGACATGAAGGCCGTCGTGATGGCCGGAGGCGAGGGCACACGCCTTCGCCCCATGACCTCAAGCATGCCCAAGCCGCTCCTGCCAGTGGCCAACAGGCCGATCATGGAGCACGTTCTGCGGCTGCTCAAAAGGCATGGTCTCAACGAGACCGTCGTTACTGTCCAGTTCCTGGCGTCACTGGTCAAGAACTACTTCGGTGACGGTGAAGAGCTCGGGATGGAGCTCAGCTATGCCAATGAGGAGAAGCCACTCGGTACCGCCGGAAGCGTCAAGAACGCCGAAGAGGCGTTGAAGGACGATGCTTTCCTCGTCATCTCCGGCGATGCGCTGACCGACTTCGACCTCACCGACCTCATCAGCTTCCACAAGGAGAAGGGGGCGCTGGTCACGGTCTGTCTGACCAGAGTCCCCAACCCGCTGGAATTCGGCATCACGATTGTCGACGAGGAGGGAAAGGTCGAGCGTTTCCTCGAAAAGCCGACCTGGGGGCAGGTCTTCTCCGACACGGTGAACACCGGCATCTATGTCATGGAGCCCGAGGTCTTCGACTATGTCGAGGCCGATGTGCCAGTGGACTGGTCCGGTGACGTCTTCCCGCAGCTGATGAAGGAGGGCAAGCCGGTTTACGGCTACATCGCCGAGGGCTACTGGGAGGACGTCGGCACGCACGAGAGCTATGTGAAGGCTCAGGCCGATGTACTCGAAGGCAAGGTCGACGTCGAGATCGACGGGTTCGAGATCTCGCCGGGTGTCTGGGTCGCCGAGGGCGCCGAGGTGCATCCGGACGCGGTGCTGCGGGGGCCGCTGTATATCGGGGACTACGCCAAGGTCGAGGCCGGCGCGGAAATCCGGGAGCACACGGTCGTCGGCTCGAATGTCGTCGTCAAGAGCGGGGCCTTTCTGCACAAGGCCGTTGTGCACGACAACGTGTATGTCGGGCAGCAGAGCAATCTGCGCGGGTGTGTGGTGGGGAAGAACACCGACATCATGCGGGCCGCGCGGATCGAGGACGGCGCGGTCATCGGGGACGAGTGTCTGATCGGCGAGGAGTCGATCGTCCAGGGGAACGTGCGGGTCTATCCGTTCAAGACGATCGAGGCCGGCGCGTTCGTCAACACCTCGGTGATCTGGGAGTCGCGCGGGCAGGCGCATCTCTTCGGGGCCCGGGGGGTGTCGGGGATCCTGAACGTCGAGATCACTCCCGAGCTGGCCGTGCGGCTGGCGGGCGCCTATGCGACGACGCTGAAGAAGGGGGCGACGGTCACCACGGCCCGTGATCACTCGCGCGGCGCGCGGGCGCTGAAGCGGGCGGTGATCTCGGCGTTGCAGGCCAGCGCCATCGACGTCCGGGACCTGGAGAACGTGCCGTTGCCTGTGGCGCGGCAGCAGACCGCGCGGGGGAGTGCGGGCGGGATCATGATCCGGACGTCTCCCGGGGTGCCGGACTCGGTGGACATCATGTTCTTCGACGGGCAGGGCGCGGATCTGTCGCAGGCGAGCCAGCGGAAGCTGGACCGGGTGTTCGCGCGGCAGGAGTACCGGCGGGCGTTCCCCGGGGAGATCGGGGACCTGCACTTCCCGGCGAGCGTGTTCGACTCGTACACCGGGTCGTTGCTGCGCAACGTCGACACGTCCGGGATCGCGGACTCCGGGCTGAAGGTCGTCGTGGACGCGTCGAACGGGAGCGCGGGGCTCGTGCTGCCCAGCCTGCTGGGGAAGCTCGGGGTGGACTCGCTGACCATCAACCCGGGGCTCGACGAGTCGCGGCCGACCGAGACGGGGGAGATGCGGCGCAGCGGGCTGGTGCGGCTCGGGGAGATCGTCGCGTCGTCGCGGGCGGCGTTCGGGGTGCGGTTCGACCCCGTCGGCGAGCGGCTGTCGCTGGTCGACGAGAAGGGGCGGATCATCGAGGACGACCGGGCGCTGCTGGTGATGCTCGACCTGGTGGCCGCCGAGCGGCGCAGCGGGCGGGTGGCGCTGCCGGTGACGACGACCAGGATCGCCGAGCAGGTGGCCGCCTACCACGGCACGCAGGTCGAGTGGACGACGACGTCACCGGACGACCTGACGCGGGTCGGGCGGGACGAGTCGACGATCTTCGGCGGGGACGGCAAGGGCGGTTTCATCGTCCCGGAGTTCAGCGGGGTGTTCGACGGGACGGCGGCGTTCGTACGACTGATCGGACTGGTGGCCCGGACTCAGCTGACGCTTAGTCAGATCGATGCGCGGATCCCGCGCGCGCACGTCCTGAAACGCGATGTGGCGACCCCGTGGGCCGTCAAGGGGCTCGTGATGCGCCGGGTCGTCGAAGAGGCCGGAGAGCGCTTCGTGGACACCACGGACGGCGTGCGGGTGGTGGAGACGGACGGGCGCTGGGTGATGGTGCTGCCCGACCCGGCCGAGGCCGTCACCCATCTGTGGGCCGAGGGGCCGGACGACGCCTCCGCGCAGGCCCTGCTGGACGAGTGGTCGTCGGTGGTGGACGGCGCCGGGCGCTGAGCGCCCGTGAGTTGAAACCGTCCCTCACGCGCGCGTGCCGGACAAGTGTCCCCAAGGGGGCCTGTCCGGCACGCCGGTGGGGCCGTTCGGAAGCAGCGCCCGCGACGTGCGACGATGTGCGGCATGCCGCAGCAGCCCCCCGTTCGGAGCACACCCGCGCGCGCGTCGCGTCCGGACGCCTCCATGTCGCTGCTCACCAACGTCATGGACCACAGCCTCGACGAGGGCTACGCCGAGGCCGCCGCGCGCAGGCGCGCTGAGGGAGCGGGCGGTCTGCCCAAGACGCTGCGGGCCAAACTGGGGCTCGCCGGAGGGCTGGTGCTCGCGGCGCTCGTCGTGACCGTGGGCGCGGCCCAGGCGCGCGTGTCGGCCCCCGTGGTGGCCAAGGAGCGCCAGGAGCTGATCGACCGGATCGACCGGGAGACCGAGGCGGCCGACAAGCTGGAGAAGACCGTCGACACCCTGCGGGACGACGTGAGCGCCCGGCAGCGGCAGGCCCTGGAGAACAGCGGCGGCAGCGGTCAGGCCGATCTGGTGGGCATCCTGTCGGGGGCCGTCGAGGTGCACGGGCCGGGCGTCAAGCTCGTCGTCGACGACGCCAAGGAGGCGACGTCGGGCGGCAACGGGAACCCGCGTGAGACGTCCGGTTTCTCGGACACCGGGCGGGTGCGCGACCGGGACATGCAGCGGGTCGTCAACGGTCTGTGGGAGTCCGGCGCGGAGGCCGTCTCCGTCAATGGGCAGCGGCTGACGGCGCTGTCGGCGATCAGGGCCGCGGGGGACGCGATACTGGTCGACAACAAACCGCTGGTGCCGCCGTACACGGTGCTCGCGGTGGGGGACGGGGACAAGCTGAGCACCCGGTTCCAGAACAGCGCCGACGGCCTGTACCTGAACGCGCTCCAGGAGAACTACGGCATTCGGACGGCCATCTCCACGGAGAAGGACCTGCGGTTGCCCGCGGCGCCGAGTGTGACCGTCCGAACCGCACAGCCGAGAAGTGAGAAAGGCACATCGTGATCGCCGTACTGGGCCTCGTCGTGGGAGTCGTGGCCGGCCTGTTGGTCCGGCCCGAGGTTCCGGCGGCCGTCGAGCCGTATCTGCCGATCGCCGTGGTGGCGGCGCTGGACGCCGTCTTCGGCGGGCTGCGGGCGATGCTGGACGGCATCTTCGACGACAAGGTCTTCGTGGTGTCGTTCCTGTCGAACGTGGTCGTCGCCGCGCTGATCGTGTTCCTGGGCGACAAGCTGGGAGTGGGCGCGCAGTTGTCGACGGGTGTCGTGGTGGTCCTGGGCATCCGGATCTTCTCGAACGCCGCGGCGATCCGCCGGCACGTCTTCCGGGCGTGACGCCGATGAGCGAGCAGGATCCGACGCCCGCGCGCGGGCTGCGCAGGGAGTTGCCGCAGGAGGTCGAGCAGGCGCCCGCGCGCGAGGCGGCCGAGCCGTCCGCCGGGCCGGAGCCGACGGGCCGTCAGCGGCTGGTGCAGGGGCTGTGGCCGCCGCGGGTGACGCGGGCCCAGCTGATCGTCGCCCTGCTGCTGTTCGGCCTCGGCTTCGGACTCGCCGTCCAGGTCGCCTCCAACAGCGACAGCGACAACGCGCTGCGCGGCGCGCGCCAGGAGGACCTGGTACGGATCCTCGATGAACTGGACGACCGCAGCCAGCGTCTTGAGGACGAGAAGACCGGGCTCGACAAGCAGCGTCAGGAGCTGGAGAACAGCTCCGACCAGGCCGAGGAGGCCCGGAAGCAGACGATCGAGAAGGAGAGGCAACTCGGCATCCTCGCGGGCACGGTGGCGGCCCAGGGGCCGGGTATCACGATGACCATCGACGACACGAAGGGGACGGTCGAGGCGGACATGCTGCTCGACGCGATCCAGGAGCTGCGCGCGGCCGGCGCGGAGGCGATCCAGGTGAACGGCGTACGCGTCGTCGCCGGGACGTACTTCACGGACGGCGACAACGGAGTGAGCGTGGACGGGAACCAGATCCGCACTCCGTATCGTTTCCAGGTCATCGGCAAGCCCGAGGATCTGGAACCGGCGCTCAACATCCCGGGAGGTGTGGTGCAGACCCTGGAGAAGGAGCAGGCCACCGTCACGGTGGAGCGATCCGACAAGATCGTCGTGGACGCCTTGCGGGCGGCGAAGCAGCCTGACTACGCTCGGTCGTCGTCCCGGTGAACCGGGGGTGCATGGGGGCCGTCCGGCAGGGGCATGAGGTTGCGGGGGGTCGGCGCACCGATCGGGTGGTCGGTGGTGGAAACTGTCTGGTGGATACGGACGTTGTGAAGGTGTCCGGGTCGGCCGGTCTATTGAGTCAGGGTTCGTCCTGCCCCACGGGCGGGTCTGTTTCGGTCAAGGGGAATCGCCCGTGAAGTTGTTTGCGAAGTTGTTCGGCAAGAGCGCGCGAGGAGAGGGCGGCGAGAACGCCACCGCCCGCCATCGCGCACAGCCAGGTGACGAAGGCCAGCGTCCGCTGTTCCGTGACCAGGTGGCTGGGGGTGACATTCCGGGTGGTCAGGGCGCGGCGTCTGTTGACCCTGCGCAGTCCGGCGACATAGGTTTCGGGCAACCGTCAACCTCAAGTGCGGGTGGAGGGTTTTCCCCTATGTCGGCCCTGGTGTGTTCGAGGTGCGGTAACCGCAACGCGGAGAACAGCCGCTTCTGTTCCAACTGCGGCGCTCCGCTGCGTCCGGGCGTGACACCCGAGCGCGCGTCGGAGACGACCTCCACCATCTCCATCTCCGGCCTTGAGGCGTACGACTCCGAGGTCACCGGTCAAACAGCGCTGCCGGCGCTGTCGCCCGAGGCGCAGGCCGCGGTCGAGGCACTGCCGCTGGGCTCGGCCCTGCTGGTGGTGCGCCGGGGCCCCAACTCGGGCAGCCGCTTCCTCCTGGACGGCGACCTGACGACGGCCGGCCGTCACCCGCAGAGCGACATCTTCCTGGACGACGTGACGGTCTCGCGCCGCCACGTGGAGTTCCGGCGCAATGCGGACGGCACCTTCAAGGTCGCCGACGTCGGCAGTCTGAACGGCACCTACGTCAACCGCGAGCGGATCGACGAGGTCGCGCTGAACAACGGCGACGAGGTGCAGATCGGCAAGTACCGCCTGGTCTTCTACGCGAGCCAGCGCGGTTACTGACCCGCCCCGGACTCGTCCGGGGATTTCCCAGGGAAGGTCCATGCTGAGAACACCGAGGGGCGGTGCCGGAGACGGCACCGCCGCCACGGAGGCCGGGCCGATGAGCATCGGTGCCGTGCTGAACGTGCTGCGGGACGAATTCCCCGAAGTCACCGTCTCCAAGATCCGCTTCCTGGAGTCGGAAGGGCTCGTCGAGCCCCAGCGGACCCCCTCCGGGTACCGCAAGTTCAGTCCGCAGGACGTCGAGCGCCTGGCTCGCATCCTGCGGCTCCAGCGGGACCACTACCTGCCGCTCAAGGTCATCAGGGAGCACCTGGAGGCCTTGGAGCGCGGCGAGGCCGTGCCGCTGCCGACCGTGGGCAGGCAGCGGGACGGGGAACCGGTTCCCGACCCCTCCGACGCGCCGACTGTCGCCCGTATCGGCCGGGCCGAGCTGCTGGCCGCCGCCGGGATCGACGAGCGGGAGCTGGCCGAGTGGGAGTCCTACGGCCTCGTCGCCCCTCTGGAGGAGGGCGTGTACGACGCCGAGGCGGTCACCGTGGCCGAGTTGGTCCTCGAACTCGGGCGGTTCGGGATCGAGCCGCGCCACCTTCGGGTGATGAAGGCGGCGGCCGACCGGGAGGCCGGGCTCGTCGATCAGGTGGTCGCTCCGCTGCGGCGCCACCGCAACCCCCAGACGCGGGTCCACGCGGAGGCCCGTACCAAGGAGCTCGCCGGGCTCACCGTCCGGCTGCACTCCGCGCTGGTGCAGACCGCGCTCGGGGTGCGGCTGCCCTGACACGGGCGTTCGCCCTGGGCGGATCGGCCGTCAGGCAGGGGCCCGACTACCCAAACGTCCCGGGCACGGCCTAGGGTTGCTGTGTGAACGAGCTCGATGTCGTAGGTGTCCGGGTCGAAATGCCCTCCAACCAACCGATCGTGCTCCTGCGTGAAGTGGGAGGCGACCGCTACCTCCCCATCTGGATCGGGCCGGGGGAGGCGACGGCGATCGCCTTCGCGCAGCAGGGCATGGCTCCCGCCCGGCCGCTGACCCACGACCTGTTCAAGGACGTGCTGGAGGCCGTCGGCCAGGAGCTGACCGAAGTGCGCATCACCGACCTCAGGGAGGGCGTGTTCTACGCCGAGCTGGTCTTCGCCAGCGGTGTCGAGGTCAGCGCCCGCCCGTCCGACGCCATAGCGCTCGCCCTGCGCACCGGTACGCCGATCTTCGGCAGCGACACGGTGCTCGACGACGCGGGCATCGCCATCCCGGACGAGCAGGAGGACGAGGTGGAGAAGTTCCGCGAGTTCCTCGACCAGATCTCGCCCGAGGACTTCGGCACCAGCAACCAGTGATCGGCACGCCGGACACCCGCCGGTTTCGAAGGTGTCTCGGTTCGGCAATTGCCAGCGGCCAGTGAGAGCGTCCTACGGGATCGGCTCAGCGCATTCGGCTAGCCTTTCCCCGCGGTGGGGTACGGGAAACCACTCCCAGGGTGATTATCACTCGGCGTGCCGAGTGTGGCGATCGTTGACGCACCCCTGGTGACTGCCTACCGTCGAGAAGGCAGGTCAAGGACGGAGGTCGGCGTGAGAAGCAGCGGCGACGGTACGGCTGGGGGTGCCCCCGAACGAGGGTTCGGGGGGAGTGGCCCGTACCGGCTTCACGGCAGCGCGGCCGACCACGCTCCGCAGCGCCCGGCGGTGGTGCCGGGCAGCAGCAAGGGGGCGGTGACGATGGCGTCCGAGGAGATCGGCTACCGGGGCCCGACGGCCTGTGCGGCGGCCGGCATCACGTATCGGCAACTGGACTACTGGGCCCGGACCGGGCTCGTCGAGCCCAGTGTGCGGCCCGCCTACGGGTCGGGGACCCAGCGTCTTTACAGCTTCCGGGACGTCGTCGTCCTGAAGATCGTGAAGCGCTTCCTCGACACCGGTGTGTCGCTGCAGAACATTCGCGGCGCGGTGCGGCATCTGAGGGACAGCGGGTTCCGTGATCTGGAGCGGATGACGCTGATGAGCGACGGCGCGACGGTGTACGAGTGCACCTCGCCGGACGAGGTCCACGCGCTGCTCCAGGGCGGGCAGGGGGTCTTCGGGATCGCCGTGGGCGTCGTGTGGCGGGACGTGGAGAGCGCGTTGTCCGAGCTGCACGGCGAGCGGGTCGACACCGGCGAGACGCTGATCGGGCACAACCCGACGGACGAGCTGGCGAGACGGCGGCATCGGGCGGTCTGAGGCGGTCTGAGGCACGCTGGGGCGGGTGTTTCGGGGTGTGCCGTCCGGGCCGTTGTCAGTGGCGTGGTGCAGCATCGGAGATGTGAGAAACGCGCCGACGGTCCTGCACCTCGACATGGACGCCTTCTTCGCCTCGGTGGAGCAGGCGGCCAAGCCGAGTCTGCGCGGGAAGGCCGTCGTGGTGGGCGGGCTCGGGCCGCGCGGGGTGGTGGCCACCGCGTCGTACGAGGCGCGGGTGTTCGGGGTGCACTCGGCGATGCCCATGGCACAGGCGCGCAGGCTGGCACCCAACGCCGCGTACCTCACACCGCGCTTCGGGGTCTACCGGGCGATCAGCGAGCAGGTGATGGGGCTGCTGCGGGCCCTGTCGCCGCTGGTGGAGCCGCTGAGCCTGGACGAGGCATTTGTGGACCTGGAGGCCGAGGGGGCGGCTTGGGACCGGGCGTCGGCCGAGGCGACGGGCAGCAGGCTGCGGGCGGACATACGGGCGGTCACGGGGCTGACCGGGTCGGTGGGGCTCGCCGCGTCCAAGATGCTCGCGAAGATCGCCTCCGAACGCGCCAAGCCGGACGGCCTGGTCCTGATCGAGCCGGGCACCGAGCGGGCGCTGCTCGGGCCGATGACGGTGCGCACGCTCCCCGGGGTCGGGCCGGCCACCGGGGACCACCTGCGGCGGGCCGGGATCACCACGGTCGACGAGATCGTCGAGGCCGGTGAGGACGAACTCGTCCGGCTGCTCGGCAAGGCGCACGGACACGGGCTGTACGCGATGGCGCTGGCGCGCGACGAGCGGCCCGTGGTGGCCGAGCGGGAGACCAAGTCGGTGTCCGTGGAGGACACCTACGACGTCGACATCCATGACCGGCTGCGGGTCGGGTTCGAGGTGCGGCGGCTCGCGGACCGGTGTGTGAGCCGGCTGCGGGCGGCCGGGCTGTCGGGGCGGACGATCGTGCTGAAGGTGCGGCGCTACGACTTCTCGACGCTGACCCGGTCCGAGACGCTGCGCGGGCCCACGGACGACCCCGCGGTGGTGCGGGAGGCGGCGGCGCGGCTGCTGGAGTCCGTGGACACCACGGGCGGGGTGCGGCTGCTGGGCGTCGGTGTGTCGGGGCTGGCGGACTTCACGCAGGAGGACCTGTTCGCGCAGGCCGCGGAGGAGATACGGGACGAGGAGGAGGTCGTGGAGGCGCCCGGGGAGGAGCCGGCCGACGTGGTGCCCGCCGAGCACCGGTGGCGGCCGGGGCAGGACGTGCGGCACGCCGAGTTCGGGCACGGGTGGGTGCAGGGCAGCGGGGTCGGGCGGGTGACCGTACGGTTCGAGACACCGGCGGACACCGTGCCGGGGCGGGTGCGGACGTTCCGGGTGGACGATGCCGGACTGGAGCCGGCGGAGGCGCTGCCGCTGGTGCCGGGGGAGGCGTGTGTCCAGGGCCTGTGCGGTACGTGAGCCTGAGAGATTCCGGAGCCTGGGCCTGGGGCGGGGGCTGGTGTTCAGGGGGTCGGGTCGTCGCCCGCGATGGTGCCGAAGTCGCGGTCCTCCGGTGGGGTGGGGGCGACGGTGTCCATGCCGTAGTGGTGGTAGAGCTGGAGTTCCTGGGCGGGGGAGAGGTGGCGGCCGACGCCGAAGTCGGGGGCGTCCTTGATGAGGGCGCGGTCGTAGGGGACGTGGAGGGTGCCTTCGACGAGTTCGCTGGTCTCCAGGGGGACGAAGGCGTCGCGGGTGAAGATGCCGGTCCTTATCGCGGCCCACTCGGGGACGCCGGTCGCGTCGTCGAGGTAGACCTCGTCGATCGTGCCGATCTTCGCGCCGTTGCGGTCGTACGCCTTGCGGCCGATCAGGTGGCGCGGATCGATGTCGGTCTGCACGGGCCCTCCAGTGGTCGCAAGTCGGCTGAGATTCGTCGTAAGGACTACAAAAGAACAGAACTGGTCGCGGGGCCACTCGAAGAAGGCGCCGTTGACCTCGCTGGTAGGCTGGAAATGGCTGTCGACCCTGTGCGGGAGAGTCCTCCGGAACATCGGGGGCGCCGAAGGAGCAACTCCTCCCCGGAATCTCTCAGGCTCACGTACCGCATGGACGAGGTCACTCTGGAAAGCAGAGCGGGTGTCGACGGCGTCCGCTCTCACCGACGGTGAAAGCCGGGCGCTCTCGGGCGGCCGGTGAAGCTCTCAGGTTGAGATGACAGAGGGGGAGGCCGTCCGGGCACCCCACAGCCGTGGTGCCCCCGAAGGTCGTCTTGGACCAGGAGGCCCCCCATGACAGCCCCCCGTACGCCGCTCCACGTCCTGGAACAGGGCGTTCCCTTCGAACAGCGCCATATCGGGCCCGACCGGGAGGCCCAGGACAAGATGCTCGCGCAGGTCGGCTACGGCTCGCTGGACGAGCTGACCGCCGCCGCCGTGCCGGACGCCATCAAGAACGTCGCCGCGCTCGCGCTGCCCGGGGCGCGGACCGAGGCCGAGGTGCTGGCCGAGCTGCGGGAGCTGGCCGGCCGCAACCAGGTGCTCGGATCGATGATCGGGCTCGGGTACCACGGGACGTTCACGCCGCCCGTGATCCTGCGCAACGTGATGGAGAACCCGGCCTGGTACACCGCGTACACGCCGTACCAGCCGGAGATCTCTCAAGGGCGGCTCGAAGCGCTGCTCAACTTCCAGACGATGGTGGCCGACCTGACCGGGCTGCCGACGTCCGGGGCCTCGCTGCTCGACGAGGGCACCGCCGCCGCCGAGGCGATGGCGCTGTCGCTGCGGATGGGCAAGAACAAGAAGGGGCTCTTCCTCGTCGACGCGGACGCGCTCCCGCAGACCGTCGCCGTGATCCGGACGCGGGCCGAGCCGACGGGTGTCGAGGTCGTCGTCGCCGATCTCGGCGAGGGGATTCCGGCCGAGGTCGCCGGGCGGGAGATCAACGGGGTGCTGGTCCAGTACCCGGGCGCCTCCGGCGTCGTCCGCGATCTCAAGCCGCTGATCGAACAGGCGCATGAGCTGGGCGCGTTGGTCACCGTGGCCGCCGATCTGCTCGCGTTGACGTTGCTGACGTCGCCCGGGGAGCTGGGGGCGGACATCGCCGTCGGGACCACGCAGCGGTTCGGGGTGCCGATGGGGTTCGGGGGGCCGCACGCCGGATACATGGCCGTGCACGAGAAGTTCGCGCGGAGTCTGCCCGGACGGCTCGTCGGGGTGTCCGTCGACGTGGACGGGAACCGGGCGTACCGGCTGGCGCTCCAGACGCGTGAGCAGCACATCCGGCGGGAGAAGGCGACCAGCAACATCTGTACGGCGCAGGTGCTGCTCGCGGTGATGGCCGGGATGTACGCCGTCTACCACGGGCCCGAGGGGCTGCGGCAGATCGCCTGGAAGACGCACCGGTACGCCACCGTCCTCGCGGAGGGGCTGCGCGGCGGGGGCGTCGAGATCGTCCACCGTTCCTACTTCGACACGGTGCTGGTGCGGGTGCCCGGGGACGCGGCTCGGGTTGTCGACGTCGCTCGGGACGGTGGGGTGAACCTGCGGCTCGTCGACGGTGACCATGTGTCCATCGCCTGCGACGAGACCACCACGCGGGAGCAACTGGCCGTCGTGTGGCGGGCGTTCGGGGTCGACGGGGACGTGGACGCGCTCGACGCGGGCGCCGGGGAGGTGCTGGGCGACGAGGTGCTGCGGCGGGACGAGATCCTGACGCACCCCGTGTTCCACCAGCACCGGTCCGAGACCGCGATGCTGCGGTACCTGCGCAAGCTCGCCGACCGGGACTACGCGCTCGACCGGGGGATGATTCCGCTCGGGTCGTGCACGATGAAGCTCAACGCGACGACCGAGATGGAGCCGGTGACCTGGCCCGAGTTCGGGCAGCTGCACCCCTTCGCGCCGATCGAGCAGGCCGGCGGGTACCTCACGCTCATCCGGGAGCTGGAGGAGCGGCTGGCCGAGGTCACCGGGTACGACAAGGTGTCGCTGCAGCCGAACGCCGGGTCGCAGGGGGAGTTGGCGGGGCTGCTCGCCGTCCGGGCGTACCACCGGGCCAACGGGGACCTCCAGCGGACCGTGTGTCTGATTCCGTCGTCGGCGCACGGGACCAACGCGGCGAGCGCGGTGATGGCCGGGATGAAGGTCGTCGTCGTCAAGACCTCCGAGGACGGGGAGGTCGACGTCGAGGATCTGCGGGGGAAGATCGGGCAGTACCGGGACGAGCTCGCGGTGCTGATGATCACGTATCCGTCGACGCACGGGGTGTTCGAGGAGCACGTGGGGGAGATCTGCGGGCTGGTGCACGAGGCCGGCGGGCAGGTCTACGTCGACGGGGCGAATCTGAACGCGCTCGTCGGGCTGGCCAAGCCCGGTCACTTCGGCGGGGACGTGTCGCACCTGAACCTGCACAAGACGTTCTGCATTCCGCACGGCGGGGGTGGGCCGGGGGTCGGGCCCGTGGCCGTGCGGGCCCATCTCGCGCCCTATCTGCCCAACCACCCCTTGCAGAGCGAGGCCGGGCCGGACACCGGCGTCGGGCCGGTCTCCGCGGCGCCCTGGGGGTCCGCCGGGATCCTGCCGATCTCCTGGGCCTATGTGCGGCTCATGGGCGGGGACGGGCTCAAGCGGGCCACCCAGGTCGCGGTGCTCTCCGCGAACTACGTCGCCAAGCGGCTTGAGCCGCACTACCCCGTGCTCTACACCGGGCCCGGGGGGCTTGTCGCGCACGAGTGCATCATCGATCTCCGGCCGCTGACCAAGGCGACAGGGGTGAGTGTGGACGATGTGGCCAAGCGGCTCATCGACTACGGGTTCCACGCGCCGACCATGTCGTTCCCGGTGGCCGGGACGCTCATGATCGAGCCGACCGAGTCTGAGGATCTTGCCGAGCTGGATCGGTTCTGTGCGGCGATGATCGCTATTCGGGGGGAGATCGAGAAGGTCGGGAACGGGGAGTGGAGTGGGGATGACAATCCGTTGCGCAATGCTCCGCATACGGCTGCCGCGGTGAGTGGGGAGTGGGAGCACGGCTATTCTCGGGAGACGGCTGTGTTTCCCGGTGGGGGGTCTGTCGCCGATAAGTACTGGCCGCCGGTTCGGCGGATCGACCAGGCGTTCGGGGACCGGAATCTGGTGTGTTCGTGCCCGCCGTTGGAGGCTTACGAGGCGTGAATGAGTGAGGGGCTTCTTGCTCCTGGGCCCTTTCCCTTCGGGGGAGGGGCCCTTTCCTTTTTCTATGCCGGGTAGGCGTGTGTCTGGGTTGCCTTCAGTGAGGCCCAGAGTTCGGTGCCGGGGTGGAGGTTCAGTTCTGCGGCGGCTGCTGTGGTCAGGTCGGCTGTCAGGGGGAGGTCGCCTTTCAGGTCGGCTCTGATCTGGTCGCCGTGGGATTCCATGCCGGCTACCTCGCAGTGCCAGAGGTTTCGGGCGCTGGAGGATTCCGGGCGGGTGCGGTGGAGGGTTACCGCGGAAGGGGGGAATGCTACGAATGTCTCGCCGGTGAGGTGTTCTGCCGTGGTGATTTTCTGGCCTGTGGAGAGGGTTACCTCTGTGCCGGTCGACTTTCCTCTGTAGAGGTTCAGGCCCACTAGTTGGGCTATGTACTCGGTTCTGGGGTGGCGGGCTATTTCTGTGGGGGTGCCCTCCTGGACCGTGCGGCCCTGTTCTATGACCACCAGGCGGTCGGCCAGGACCATCGCGTCCAGGGGGTCGTGGGTGACGATGATGGCCACGGCTTCGAACTCTGCCAAGTGGTGGCGGAGTTGGGCTCTTGTCTCCAGGCGGGTTCTCGCGTCCAGGGCCGCCAGGGGTTCGTCCAGGAGGAGTAGGCGGGGGTTGGTGGCCAGGGCTCTTGCCAGGGCTACGCGTTGGGCTTGGCCGCCGGAGAGGTGGCGGGGTTTCTTGTCGGCGTGGGCCGACAGGTTCATGCGGGTCAGCCAGGATTTCGCGGTGGCTCTGGATTGTTGTTTCGTCGCGCCTTGGCATCTTGGGCCGAAGGCGATGTTGTCCAGGGCGGTGAGGTGGGGGAAGAGGAGGTAGTCCTGGAATACGACGCCTACCGGGCGGGATTCCGGGGGGATGTTTTCGAGGGGGTGGCCGTCCAGGTGGAGGTGGCCGGTGGTGAGGGGGAGCAGGCCGGCGAGGGCTCTCAGGGCGGTGGTTTTGCCTGCGCCGTTGGGGCCTAGGAGGGCCAGTACTTCGCCGGGGGTGGCTTTGAGGGTGATGTCCAGGTGGAAGGTTGGGGGGTGGTGGACTGTCAGGTGGGCGTTCAGGCCGGGGTGGGTGGGCATGGGGTCCTGTGTGCGGGTTGGGGGTGGCCGGGGGTTTCCCACCCGCCCACCCGTGCGGGTTTTGTTGTCGGGTGCGGGTTTTACTTGTGGGGGGTTCGGTTGAGTGGCGGGTGCGGTTTTGTTGTGGCTAGGCGCGCAGTTCCCCGCGCCCCTGGGCGGCGATGGTGGTGCGTTTGTTTTTATGTGCCCTGCGTTTAGTTTGTTGCCGTCAGCCAGTTCTCCCTCAGGGCCGCCAGGACTGCTATGGAGACTGCCAGTAGGACCAGGCTCAGGGCCATTGCTGATTCTGGGTTGTTCTGCAAGGCCAGGTAGACGGCCAACGGCATTGTTTGGGTTTTGCCTGGGAAGTTGCCTGCGAAAGTTATCGTTGCGCCGAATTCGCCCAGGGCTCTTGCCCAGGCGAGGACCGCGCCGGCGGCTATTCCGGGGGCGATCAGGGGGAGGGTGATGCGGCGGAAGGCGGTGAAGCGGGTGGCGCCGAGGGTGGCTGCCGCTTCTTCGTAGCGGGGGTCGGCGGCTCGGAGGGTGCCTTCGACGCTGATGATCAGGAAGGGCATGGCTACGAAGGATTCGGCGAGGATGACGCCGGTGGTGGTGAAGGGGAGGGTGAGGCCGAACCACTGGTCCAGCCACTTGCCGACGATGCCGTTGCGACCCAGGGCCATGAGCAGGGCCACGCCGCCCACCACCGGGGGGAGGACCAGGGGGAGGGTGACCAGGGCTCTCAGGAGGGCGCGGCCGGGGAAGTCGACTCGGGCCAGGAGCCAGGCCAGGGGGACGCCCAGGAGGAGGCTCACGGCGGTGGCGGCCGTGGCGCAGAGGAGGGAGAGGCGGAGGGCGTCCCAGACCTCGGGGGTGGTGAGGAGGGCGGGGAGGCTGCGCCAGGGGGTGCGGACGAGGAGGGCGAGGAGGGGGAGGAGGAGGAAGGCCAGGCCGAGGAGGGCCGGGGTGAGGAGGGGGAGGGGGACGGTGGCTCCCCGGCGGGGCTTCACTGGGGGTTCTCCCTGGGGTGTGGCGGGGTCACGGCTGGAGGAAGCCCGCTTCCGTCAGTGTCGTGCGGCCCTCGGCCGAGCGCACCAGCGCGATGAACGCCCGGGCCGCCGTCGCGTTGGGGGCGTCCTTGAGGAGGGCGATCGGGTAGTCGTTGACGGCCTGGGAGGACTCGGGGAAGTCGATGCCCTGGACCTTGTCGCCGGCGGCGTGGACGTCGGTCTTGTAGACGAGGGCCGCGTCCACCTCCTTCAGCTCGACCTTGGTGAGGGCGGACTTGACGTCCTGCTCGTAGGAGACGGGGGTGACCTTGACCCCCGTCGTCGTGAGGATCTTGTCCGCCGCAGCGCCGCACGGCACCGACTTGTCGCACAGGGCGACCTTGAGGCCGGGCTTGGTGAGGTCCTTGAGGGCGGTGATCTTCTCGGGGTTGCCCGGCAGCGTGGCGATCTCCAGCTGGTTGCGGGCGAAGGTGACCGGCGCGGACGCGTTGGCCTTCTTGCCGGTCACCAGCGCCATGGTCTTGGCGCTGGCCGCGGCGAAGACGTCGGCGGGGGCACCACCCGTGATGCTCGCGGCGAGGCTGTCGCTGCCGGCGAAGCTGAAGGCGACCTTGGTGCCGGGGTGGGCCTTCTCGAACTGCTCGCCGAGGGCCGTGAAGCTCTCCTTGAGGGAGGCGGCGGCGAAGACGGTGACGGTGCCGGAGAGCTTGCCGGAGGCCGAGGGCGCCGAGTCCGGCGACGAGCCCGAGGAGTCCGATGAGCACGCGCCCAGCGTCAGCAGGGCGGCTGCTCCCGCGCCGGTCACCTGGAGCAACCGGCGGGTGCGGGGCGCGGGACGGGTCATCACGGGGACTCCTCGGGGACGGTCTGACGGCCGTGATGATGATACTGCCGCATGTGCTAGGCGTACGCCCCTGTTCTCCTCGCGTGAGCTGGCTTGATATGGGTGAATGGCGCGCAGATGCGAGCCTGATGCTTACGTCGTCAGATCGACATGCACATTCGTCGACTTCACCCGCGCCGTCGCTTCCATCCCCACCTCAAGGCCCAGCTCCTCCACCGCCTCCCTGGTCAGCAGTGAGACCAGTCGGTGCGGGCCCGCCTGGATCTCGACCTGGGCCGCGACGTCGCCGAGTTTCACGGCCGTGACGATGCCGGAGAAGGCGTTGCGGGCGGAGGTGTGCGACGGGGTCTCGTCGCCGTCCGACCTCGCGAGTTCGACGGAGAACGCGGCGAGGTCCGTGCCGTCCACGAGGCGCCGGCCGGTGTCGTCGCGGTGCGTGGTGAACCGGCCGGCGTCGGCCCAGCGGCGTGCGGTGTCGGGGCTGACGCCGAGGAGGCGGGCGGCCTGGCCGATGGTGTAGGAGTGCATGGCGTCACGATAGGGGCCGGGCGGGGTCAGCCCGTGTGGACCCTGGGACGGCGGGCGCGGTCGGGTTCGGCCTCGCGGAGGACTTCCCGGGTGACCGGGGCGACCTCGCCCTGGCCGAAGAGGAAGAAGCGGAGGAAGTTGGTGAAGGGGCCGCCCTCGGTCCACTCGAAGTAGATGTGCGGGGTGCGGTCGGTGGAGTCGCGGATGTGCAGGAGGAGGGCGGCGAGGGCGTTGGGGATGGAGGAGTGCTCCAGGGTCAGGACGCGGTAGCGGTTGTGCAGGACCTCGCCGCGCACGGTGAGGCTCGCCTCGAACTCGGAGGGGTCGGTGACGGTGACCTCGACGAAGACGTAGTCCTCCTGGCCGGGGATGTCGTTGTCCTCGCGGATCTGCTCGACCTTCTCGCGGTACTCGGCGATGTCGCGCCGGTCGGGCTCGTTGGCGATGAGGCGGATCTTGCGGCTCGCCATGTCCCGGACGAAACGTTCCGCCATCGGGTCGAGGGTGACGCTCGTGACGCGCAGCTCGAAGGCGCGGGCCAGCCGGGAGAGCAGGGAGAGCAGGATGATGCCCGCGATGAAGCAGGCGCCGATCTTGACGCCGTCCGGGCGTTCGATGACGTTGACGACCGTCGTGTAGAGGAAGACGGCCGAGATGACGGCGAAGCCGATCGTCCAGTTGCGCTGGCCCGCCTTGTGCGCGGCGATGGTCACGGCGATCGCGGCGGAGCTGATGAGGACGAGGACGCCGGTGGCGTAGGCGCCGCCCTGGGCGTCGACGTCGGCGTCGAAGATCCAGGTCACCAGGAAGGCGACCAGCGTGAAGACGATGACCATGGGGCGCACGGCGCGGGCCCAGTGCGGGGCCATGCCGTAGCGGGGCAGGTAGCGCGGCATCAGGTTGAGCAGGCCGGCCATCGCGGAGGCGCCGGCGAACCAGAGGATGGCGATGGTCGACACGTCGTAGACCGTGCCGAAGACGCCGCCGAGGTAGTCGTGGGCGAGGTAGGCGAGCGCGCGGCCGTTGGCCTGGCCGCCGGTCTTGAACTCGTCCTCGGGGATGAGGAGGGTGGTGATGAAGCTGGTCGCGATGAGGAAGCCGCTCATGATCAGCGCGGCGGTGGTGAGGAGCTTCTTGGTGTCGCGGATGCGGCCCGCGGGGTGTTCCTCGGTGTCGCCCGGGTCGCCCTTGACGTTGGGCATGACCGCGACGCCGGTCTCGAAGCCGGAGAGGCCGAGGGCGAGCTTGGGGAAGACGATCAGGGCGACGCCGACCATCGCGAAAACGTTTCCGTGCTCGGTGGTCAGCGCGCTGGACCAGTCGGTGATCACATGGCCGGCCGTGACGACGTGCCACAGGCCGACGGCGACGACCACGACGTTCAGCGCGAGGTAGACGCCGACCAGGACCACCGCGACGCCGATCGCCTCCAGGAACCCCTTGAGGAAGACCGCGCCGAGCAGCGCGACCAGGAACAGGGTGATCAGCATCTGGTGGTCGTGCAGGACGCCGGTGAGGTGGGGGTTCTCGACGAGGTGGGTGGAGGCGTCGGCGGCCGACAGGGTGATGGTGATGAGGAAGTCGGTCGCGGCGAAGCCCAGCAGGGTCAGGACGAAGAGCTTGCCCTGCCAGAAGGAGAGCAGCCGCTCCAGCATCGCGATCGAGCCCTCGCCGCGCGGGCTCTCCTCGGCGACCCGGCGGTAGACCGGGAGCGCGCCCGCGAGGGTGACGATCACGAGGACGATCGTCGCGATCGGGGAGAGCAGACCGGCGGCCAGGGCGGCGATGCCGGGCTGGTAGCCGAGGGTGGAGAAGTAGTCGACGCCGGTCAGGCACATGACGCGGTACCAGGGCTGGCCGTGGTGCGCCGGCTTCGCCGAAGCCGTCGGGCCGTCTGGGCTGGCTGGATTGTCGGGGTCCCCGGGGCCTCCGGAGTCGCCCGGCTTCCCGGTGGACGGCTGACCCTGGTGGCCCTTGCCCATGTCGGACAGGCCCTCCAGCATCCAGGCCCGCAGGCGGCTGGGGGCCGGTCGTTCGGTCGTGGCCATCGGCGTCTGCTCCAGGTGTGCGGCTCGGGGTGTGGCCATCGGGCGGACGGCGGCACCAGCGTAAGCAGAGAGTGACACGCGGGCCTGGGGTTCGGGGGTCGGTGAGCGTCAAGCTTGCGTTAAGACTGGCCTGGTCGGGGCGGGTGCCGGGCTCGTCGGGCGGATTGGGCCGGACGGGGGAGTGGCCACCCAGTGTCATGACGGGTGGAGCTGAGATTTCGTAAAGTTCGCCGCCTGAGCCGAATGTTTCGAACCGGTCTCGGTCGCCGTCCGTGGATCAGGGTGGGGAGCGTTCTCCAACTGGGCTTCTAATTGACCCCGTTCAAGGGGTTGCCTCTCTTCGGAGGCTGTCTCTAGGGTGCGGCATGCAGCGAAGCTTTCTGGATTAGCTCCGAAACTTTCGATCTACCGAGGAGAGCACAATGGGCGACCCGGCACTCTCCCGCCGCGGCTTCCTGGGAGCCTCCGCCGCGGCCGGCCTGGGCATGACGGCGTTGAGCGGTTGCGGCGGTGACTCGGACGGGGGATCGTCCGGGACGACCACCATCGAGTGGTGGAACATCTCCACGACCCAGCCCGCCAAGGACGTCTGGGCGGCGCTGGCCAAGAAGTTCGAGAGCCAGAACCCAGGCGTCAAGATCAAGATCGTTCAGCTGGAGAACGACGCCTACAAATCCAAGATGACGGCGCAGACCGCCTCCGGCAAGCTCCCCGACATCTTCCACACCTGGGGCGGCGGGGTCCTCAAGCAGCAGGTGGACGCCGGACTCGTCGAGGACCTGTCCGAGCGCACCAAGCCCTGGTCCGAGGGCCTGCTGCCGGTCGCGAAGGCGCCGTACCTCATCGACGAGAAGGTGTACGGGATCCCGTTCGACATCGGCATGATCGGGTTCTGGTACAACAAGGCACTGTTCAAGAAGGCCGGCATCGCGGCCCCGCCCACCACCTGGTCCGGATTCCTGGACGCCGTCCGCAAGCTCAAGGCCGCCGGCATCACCCCGCTCGCGCTCGCCGGCAAGGAGAGCTGGACCGGGATGTACTACTGGGCGTACCTCGCGATGCGCACCGCCGGGCTCGACGCGCTCAAGAAGGCCGACGCCGACAAGGACTTCACCGGCGACGGGTTCGTACAGGCCGGCCAGCACCTCCAGGAACTCGTCGACCTCCAGCCGTTCCAGAAGGGATTCCTCGGCGCCGCCTACTCCAGCCCGACCGGGCAGGCCGCGCACGTCGGCAACGCCAAGGCGGCGATGGAGCTGATGGGCCAGTGGGCGCCCACCGTCGAGGCCGACGCGGGCAAGGGCATCGGCGCCGACCTCGGGTTCTTCCCGTTCCCGGCGGTCGAGGGCGGCAAGGGCGCGATCACCGAGGTGTTCGGCGGGGGCGGCGGACACGCGCTGCGCAAGGGCGCCCCGCAGGCGGCCGTCGACTTCCTGAAGTTCTTCGCCTCCGAGGCCACCGACATCGAACTCGTCTCCAAGACCGGGGCGCTGCCGGTCGTGCCCGCCGCCGAGTCCGCGCTCAAGGACCCCAACCTCTCCGCCGTGCAGGCCCAGTTGAAGACCGCGACCGGGTTCCAGCTCTACCTCGACCAGGCGTACGCGCCCGCCGTCGGACAGCAGGTCAACGACAGCGTGGCCGGGCTCATCGCCGGGTCCAAGTCTCCGCAGCAGGTCACCCAGGCGATCACGAAGACCGCCAAGGACGAGCAGTGACCTCGACGTTCGTCAAGGACGACCGGAGCGCCGGGGCCGGTACGCCGTCCCCGGCGCCCGAAAAAGCCCGCGCCCGGCGGAAGTGGGGACACTGGTTCACCGCGTTCGCGTTCCAGGTGCCCGCGCTCGTGCTGTTCGGCGTGCTGGTGCTGCTGCCGATGCTGTTCGCGGTGTACGCGTCCTTCTTCCGCTGGGGCGGGTTCGGCTGGCCGTCCGAGGCGATCGGGTTCGACAACTACACACGGCTGCTGAAGGACGACGTCTTCCTCGGCGACCTGTGGCGCGGGGGCCTGCTGATCGGGCTCTCGGTCGGGCTGCAACTGCCGTTCGCGCTCGCCCTCGCCGTCGCGCTCAACCAGAAGCTGCGCGGGCGCGCCGTCTACCGGATGCTGTTCTTCGCGCCGTACATCCTCTCCGAGGCGATCACCGGCATCCTGTTCGGCATGCTGTTCGCGCCCGACGACGGGTTCGCGGACCAGGTCCTCAGCAATATCGGGCTGGGCGGGCTCGGTGGGAAGTGGTTCTCCGACACCTCCACCGTCCTCGCGACGCTGTTCCTCGTCATGATGTGGAAGTACTTCGGCTTCCACATGATGCTCTACCTCGCCGGACTCCAGTCCATCCCGGCCGAGTTGAAGGAGGCCGCGCTCATCGACGGGGCCGGGCCCTGGGAGCGGTTCCGCCACATCACGCTGCCGCTGCTCGCCCCGACCCTGAAGATCAGCGTGTTCCTGTCGGTGATCGGCGCGATCCAGCTCTTCGACCTGGTCTGGGTCACCACCAGCGGCGGGCCCGACCACCACTCCGAGACCATGGCCGTGACGCTGTTCCAGTACGGCTTCAAGCGCTACCAGGTGGGCTACGCCAGCGCGATCAGCGTCGCGATGTTCGTCATCAGCCTCGTTTTCGCCCTCGTCTACCAGCGCTACGTCCTGCGCCGTGACCTGGAGGGAGCCACCACGACCATGCGAGGAGGCGGCTCATGAAGAAGAACCTGCGCAATCTGCCGGTGCACGTCGTACTCGTCGTGGTCGGCGCCCTGATGGCCGTGCCGCTGCTGTACGCGGTGCTGTCCGGGTTCAAGACCACCGACGAACTCTCCCGCAACCCCGTCGGGCTGCCCGAGAAGTGGGTGACCTCCAACTACACCGACATCCTGGGCTCCAGCTCCTTCTGGCAGATGGTCGGCTCCAGCACCTTCATCGCGATCGTGACGGCCGTGGCGGTGGTCGGGGTGTCGGCGCTCGCCGCGTTCTCCTTCGCCCGGTTCGCCTTCCGGGGGCGCGAGGCGCTGTTCACGCTGTTCACGATGGGGCTGATGTTCCCCTTCGCGGTCGTCGCGCTGCCGCTGTTCCTGCTGCTGCGCTCGCTCGACCTGCTGGACAACCCGCTCGGGGTGATCCTGCCGCAGGCCGCGTTCGGGATCCCGGTGACCATCGTCATCCTGCGCGGCTTCTTCCGGGAGATCCCGGCGGAGCTGGAGGAGGCGGCCACCCTGGACGGCTGCGGGCCGCTCGGGTTCTTCTGGCGGGTGCTGCTGCCGATGGCGCGGCCTGCCCTCGGAACCGTCTCCGTCCTTGCCGTGGTGGGGAGTTGGAACAACTTCCTGCTGCCGCTGCTCGTCTTCACCGACCCCAGCTGGTGGACGATCCCCATCGGCGTCCAGCAGTTCCAGGGCCAGTACTCCGCCGAGTACGCCCGCGTCTTCGCGTACCTGGTCCTCGCCATGGTGCCCGCCCTGGTCTTCTACTCCGTCGCCGAGCGGCAGCTCGTCGGCGGGCTCGCCGCCGGTGCCACCAAAGGCTGACCGGCAACTCATGTACGGCTCACCCCCCTTGAGGAGTCGCACCATGCTTTCGAGCACCCGTCTCAGACTCGCCGGGGCCCTCGCCGCCGCCCTGGTCGCCACCGGGATCGCGAGCGGCCCCGCCGCCCAGGCCGGGGAGCAGCGCCACAAGGCCACCCTCGCCGACCTCGCCCAGCGGCACGGCCGTTACTTCGGCAGCGCCACCGACAACCCCGAACTCACCGACGTCCCCTACACGAAGATCCTCGGTCACGAGTTCGACTCGATCACGCCGGGCAACGGGATGAAGTGGTACGCCACCGAACCCCAGCAGGGCGTCTTCGACTTCACCGCCGGCGACGAGATCGTCAACCTCGCCCGCGCCAACCACCAGAAGGTGCGCGGCCACACCCTCGTCTGGCACAGCCAGTTGCCCGACTGGCTCACCGGCAAGGAGTGGGAGGCGGACGAGCTGCGGGCCGTCCTCAAGAACCACATCCAGACCGAAGTCCGCCACTACCGGGGGAAGTTGTACGCCTGGGACGTCGTCAACGAGGCGTTCAACGAGGACGGCACCTACCGGGAGACCGTCTTCTACAAGACGCTCGGCCCCGGCTACATCGCCGACGCGCTGCGCTGGGCGCGGCAGGCCGACCCGCGCGTGAAGCTGTACCTCAACGACTACAACATCGAGGCCATCGGCCCCAAGAGCGACGCCTACTACAAGCTCGCCAAGGAGCTGAAGGCGCAGGGCGTGCCGCTCGACGGGGTCGGCTTCCAGGCGCACCTCGCCCTCCAGTACGGCTATCCGACGACCCTGGAGGACAACCTCCGCCGCTTCTCCCGGCTGGGGCTCGACACCGCCCTCACCGAGGTCGACGTGCGGATGCTGCTGCCCGCGACCGAGGAGAAACTGGCCGAACAGGCCCAGTGGTACGCCGACATGACCGACGCGTGCCTCGCGGTGCGGCGGTGCGTCGGCATCACGATCTGGGACTACACGGACAAGTACTCGTGGATCCCGGCCGTCTTCCCCGGCGAGGGGGCCGCTCTCCCCTGGGATGAGCAACTGAAGCCGAAGCCCGCCTACTTCGCGCTCCGGAACGCGCTGAAGTAGGGGGGTTTCAGGAGCGGGCTGGTGGTGCGGTGCTGGACCGCACCACCAGTTCCGTGCCCAACTCGACGCGCGGCGCGTCGGGATGCTCGTCGTGCGCCAGGCGCAGGACCGTGCGGACGGCCAACTTGCCCATGTCGGCCAGGGGTTGGCGGACGGTCGTCAACGGTGGGGCGGACCAGCGGACTTCGGGAAGGTCGTCGAAGCCGACCACACTCACCTCCTCCGGGACACGCAGGCCCCGGCGGCGCAGCGCCTCGACCGCGCCGAGCGCCATGCGGTCGCTCGCGGCGAACACGGCCGTCGGCGGATCGGGCAGGTCCAGGAGGGCGTTGCAGCCCGTGAAGCCCGACTCCGACTGGAAGTCGCCCGGGACGACCAGGGACTCGTCCACGGGGACGCCCGCGGCCTCCAGGGCGGCGCGGTAGCCGTCGTAGCGGGCGCGGGAGCACAGGAGTCTCGGCGGGCCCGCGATCAGGCCGATCCTGCGGTGGCCCAGGGCCAGCAGATGCTCCGTCGCGGCGAGGCCGCCGGACCAGTTGGCGGCGCCGATGACGGGGACGCCGTCCGCGTACGTGCCCGTCGGGTCGACGACGACCAGGGGGACGCCGAGGATCCTCAACTGCTCGTGCAGCGTGGGGTCCAGGGCCGAGGTGACCAGGATGACGCCGTCCGAGGCGCGGGCGCGGAGGTTGCGCATCCACTCGCGGGCGTCGCCCGAGCGGCCGTGGATCGCGGAGACGACCGTGCCGACGCCGGCCTGGTGGGCGACCTCCTCCACGCCGCGGATGATCTCCACCGCCCAGGGGCTGCCGAGGTCGTTGAAGACGAGGTCCAGGAGGGCGGCGCTGCGGGTCGTGACGGCCGGGGGGCGTTTGCGGTAGCCGTGCAGGCGCAGCAGTTCCTCCACGCGGGCGCGGGTGGCCGGGGAGACGTCCGAGCGGCCGTTGACCACGCGGGAGACGGTGGGCACGGAGACGCCTGCCTGGCGGGCGATCTCGGTGATCGTCACCTTGCCGTGCGGCTCGGTGTGTCCTTCCGTGCCGGTGTCCTGTGGTGCCATGTCCCCGCCCTCGCTCTGCCTTCGTCTTCCGGTAGCCGAACCGAAACTTCCAGGAGTCTTCCGGAAAAAGGGCGGAGTGGGGAGGGGTGGGGGTGGGGCGGGTTCGGTGCGGCCGGGTGGGGCGCGCGCGTCGGGTCCGGGCGGGGGCGTGCGTCGGGGCCGGCACTCTTCGGTGGCCGGCCCCTCGGGGTGTGTCGGGTGTGCTTCGTCGTCAGGCCGCTGCCACCACCCGGTTGGGGCCCAGCGGGCGGTGCGGGGCGATGACGCTGCCGTCCGGCAGCAGCTCACCGGTGTCCTCGAAGAGGAGGACCCCGTTGCACAGCAGGCTCCAGCCCTGTTCCGGGTGGTGCGCCACGAGGCGGGCGCAGTCTCGGGAGGTGGAGTCGGCTGACGGGCACGGTGGCTGGTGCTGGCACATGGAAGGGATCTTTCGCTCTGTCGTGACGGATGAAGTGACCGGTGCGGTGTGTGGATCGCGTGTCGTGTCGTTCTCGCGGCGTGAAGTGTCGTTCATGGCCGCCCCCGTTGTGATAAGTCGGTCGGAACCCAGTGTTGCTCTACGGGCGTGGATCCGCAGGGATTTCGCGGTACCGCTACTCACAGGTTCATGACGCGTCACTCGCACGGGCGGTTCAGTGCTGCCGCACGGTCACTTCGGATGGTTCGCCCTGGTCACAACGGGCTAGTCCGACAGGGTGAGGTCATGCGGGTGAGCCCAACAGGGGCGCGGGGGGCACCCGGTGGGTGAGGACCGGAAGCAACTCCGCGACGCGGTGCGGGCGATGGGCCGCGATGCCGGGCGGCGCCGGGGCGAGCGGGATCAGGACGTCGGCCGCGGCGAGGTTGCCGCTCGTGCCGTCGGACTCGTGGTCGCCGTGCAGCCAGAGCGTCAGCATGTAGAGGCCGGGGACGGACAACAGGCGGGCCTGGACGGGGAGTTCGATGGACTCGGCCTGGCGCAGGGCGCGTTCGGTGGAGTCGATGTACGGGCCCTCGAAGAAGTGCGAGAACACCCAGCCGTCCGCCGTCAGCCGGGTCTCGGCCGCGGCCACGGCCCGGTCCTGGCAGCGGATCAGGAAGCGCCAGCCGGCCAGCCGGGTCCCGGGCGTGCCCGTGACGCGCTCCAGCACGTGCAGCGGGAGCGGGAGTTCGGGGACCGCCGGGCCCTCGGCGGCCCGCAGGGACGGGGTACGGGCCTCGCGGACGGCGGTCGGGGAACCGAGGGCGGTGAGGACGGAACGCAGGGCGGGCGCGGGAGCCGGGGGGACATGCAGCGGCATGGTGGGTCGCCTCTCATTCGACAGGCAGTGGCGCGAGGGCGGGGGCGGACGGCGCTGTCAGCTCTCGGTGCTCGGGGCATGTGCGGTGTGCTCGGGGCATGTGCGGTCGGAGAGGCAGTGCCGAGGCCGGTGCGTACCGGGGGTGTGAGTGGCCCGTCGTCCGCGGCCTGAACGACTGGGCCCTTCGACCGGGCGCCCACCTTCTCCGCCTGTCGCGGAGTTTATACGATGCGTGTTCGGAGTGGGTTTCGGCTACCCGATCCCTTTCCGCTCCGCAAGTATCCATTCGGTCGGCGATACGACTGAATCATCCCGATTCAGGGTGCCGTTCCCGTCGTTCACCTGGGAAAGTCGCGCCCTCGCGGTCGGCGTATTCCCATCGGTGTTTCTCACGAGTCGCCGAGTTCCGGAAAACCAGTTCCGCGCCCCGGCTGTCGAATGTGTCACCGGTCACTTATGGGGTACTTACGGGGGACGGTCACCAGCCTAGCGGGCCCGACCCGGCGCCGGGGGCGTTATCGATCGTTCCGCTGGGCATCATCCCCCCTGACCCGGGACGCCCGGCGGCCGGGAGACCGGTCCGCCCAGCCGAGGAGGGACACTTCGTATGGGGGAGAAGGTCGTGGCAGGCGCGTTCGACCTGTCCGATCGGCAGCACTACCGCGACAAGCTCCGCCAGTGCCTCGCGGGGCTGGAGCGGCTGCTGGCCGAGCAGCGCTTCGACCGCCCCAAGAACCTCATGGGGCTGGAGATCGAGCTGAATCTCGCGGGCGCCGACGGCGCGCCGAGAATGTTGAACGGGCAGGTTCTCGAACGTATCGCCAGCCGTGATTTCCAAACAGAACTCGCCATGTTCAATCTGGAAGTGAACATCGCGCCACACCGGTTGGGCGGGCGGGTATTCGACCGGCTCGCCGAAGAACTCCGCACGTCGCTGGCATATGCCCATCGAAAGGCCGTCGAAGTCGACGCCGGAATCGTGATGATCGGGATTCTGCCGACGCTCGGGCCCGACGACCTCGTCTCCGCGAACCTCTCCGAGGTCGACCGGTACACCCTTCTCAACGATCAGATCGTCGCCGCCCGGGGGGAGGACTTCACGCTCGACATCCACGGGGTCGAGCATCTGTCCTGCACCGCGAAGTCCATCACGCCGGAAGCCGCCTGCACCTCCGTGCAGCTGCATCTCCAGGTCACGCCCGGACGGTTCGCCGACGTCTGGAACGCCGCTCAGGCCGTCGCCGCCGCGCAGGTCGCCGTCGGGGCCAACTCGCCGTTCCTCTTCGGGCGGGAGCTGTGGCGGGAGTCCCGGCCGCCGCTCTTCCTCCAGTCCACGGACACGCGGCCGCCGGAGCTTCAGGCGCAGGGGGTGCGGCCCCGGACCTGGTTCGGGGAACGCTGGATCAGTTCCGCGTACGAGCTGTTCGAGGAGAATCTGCGGTTCTTTCCGGCGTTGCTGCCGATTCGTGACGACGAGGATCCGCTCGGGGTGATCGCCGCCGGGGGGACGCCGAAGTTGGCGGAGCTCGTGCTGCACAACGGGACCGTCTACCGGTGGAACCGGCCCGTGTACGGGGTCGCCGACGGGGTGCCGCATCTTCGGGTCGAGAACCGGGTGCTGCCCGCCGGGCCCACCATCACCGATGTGCTCGCCAATGCCGCGTTCTACTACGGGGTCGTGCGGGCGCTCGCCGAGGAGTCGCGGCCGATCTGGACTCGGCTGCCGTTCTCCGCCGCCGCGGCCAACTTCGACGTTGCCTGTCGGGACGGGATCGACGCGCGGTTCGTGTGGCCTCGGCGGGGGCGGCTGGGGGGAGTGGCCGAGGTGGACGCGGTGGCGCTCGTGCGGGATGAGTTGTTGCCGTTGGCTGCGGCGGGGTTGGACGCGTGGGGGGTTGAGGCCGTCGATCGGGACTTCTATCTCGGGGTGATCGAGGAGCGGTGCCGGTTGCGGGCCAATGGGGCTACCTGGCAGGTGGCGACGTTTCACCGGGGGGTGGAGGCGGGGTTGTCCCGGGAGGAGGCGTTGGCCGCGACCACTCGGAGGTATGGGGAGTTGATGCGGGTGGGGGAGCCGGTGCATTTGTGGCCTGTGGGGGTGGGGGAGGTGGTGGCTATGGGGTGAGGGTGGGTGTGGGTGTGGGCGCCGGAGGGTTTCTCGCCCCCGCCGCCCCTACCCGTCCCATCCCCCAGGGGCTCCGCCCCTTCAACCCCACCGGGGCTCCGCCCCTGGACCCCGAGGGGTGGGAGGTGGGGCGGGTGGCTTGTGGGTGGGGGAGGCGGTGGTGCGGGGAGGGTGGGGGTGGTGAGTTGGGGGTGAGCGGGAGTGAGTGGTGCGGGGTGAGGGTGGTGGGGTGACGCGGGGGTGGGTGTGGGTGGTGGGGAGGCGGCTGTGGGTGGGTGGGGATCGGCCCTGAAGGGGCCTCGTCCTCAAGCGCCGGACGGGCTGTAGGGGGCTGGGGGAGTGGGGAGGTGCGGGTCGTGGGTGGAGGCCGGCCCTGGACGGGCCTTGTCCTCAAGCGCCGGACGGGCTGGAAAATGCTGGCCGGTGTTCAGGAGTGAGCCTGCGCTGGATGTGTTCGCCAGGGTGAGTGCGTCGGCTTGCGCGCGTCCGTCTGGGCTGGATGAGGGGCTGTGGTGGGGGTGTTTGTTGGGGGGGGAGGGGGGTGCTTGGGGGTGGGGTGGGGGGAATGAGGCAAGCTGGGGGTGTCGTTGGTGGGTGGCTTCTTCGGTTAGGGGCGGAATGGGAATGGGTGGTGTTGTGGAGGGGGAGATGGAGCGGCGGAGGTTGCGGGATGAGACCTTGTTGGTGTTGGGGGTGTCGCTCGGGGCCAGTGGGGTGTCGGCGCTCATTAGTTTTGTGGGGTCCGTTACCAAGCCGGGGGGGCTTGAGGAGCAGACCGCGACGCTCAACGGGTCGGCGGCGCCTGGGCGGCCTTGGCTGGACCTGGCTTGGCAGTTGTTCGGGATTTCGACGGCGTTGGTGCCGGTGGTGTTGGTGGCGCATTTTCTGGTGCGGGAGCGGGCCTCGTTGGGGGTGTTGGGGTTTGACAGGAGGCGGCCTTGGTTCGATCTGGGGTGGGGGGCCGGGGTTGCGGCGGTGATCGGGAGTAGTGGTATCGCGTTCTATCTGGCGGCCCGGGGGTTGGGGTTCAATCTGACCGTCGTGCCGGAGGCGTTGCCGGACGTGTGGTGGAAGTACCCGGTGCTGGTGTTGTCCGCGTTGCAGAACGCGATCCTGGAAGAGGTGATCGTTCTGGGGTATCTGCTGCGGAGGCTGGGGCAGTTGGGGTGGACCCCCGTGGGCGCGCTGGTGGGGAGTTCGGTGCTCCGGGGGTCCTACCACCTGTATCAGGGGATCGGGGGGTTCATCGGGAACATGGTGATGGGGGTTGTGTTCGTTTATCTGTACCGGCGGTGGGGGCGGGTCGGGCCGCTTGTTGTCGCGCATTCGCTGTTGGACATCGGCGCTTTCGTGGGCTACGCCCTGCTCGCCGGGAAGGTCGACTGGCTGCCGACCGCCTGAGGTCAGGCCAGCAGCCGTCCCTCGATGACCGTCACCGCACGGCCCGTGAGGAGGGTGCGGGCGCCGCGCAGGCCCGTGCGGACGCGGCCGGAGCGGGGGGACGCCTGGAGGCCGGTGAGGTCGGCGGCGTCGAGACGCTGCGACCAGAAGGGGGCCAGCGCCGTGTGGGCGCTGCCGGTGACCGGATCCTCGTCGATGCCGACGTTGGGGAAGAAGCAGCGGGAGACGAAGTCGTAGCCGCGGGCGGGGTCCTCGGCGCGGGCGGTGGCGATGATGCCCCGCGAGGAGTAGGCGCCCAGCGCCTTGTGGTCGGGGCGCAGCGCGTGGACGGCCTTCTCGTCGGCCAGCTCCACCACCAGGTCACCGACGTTCGGCCCGGTGTCGAACGCGCTCAGCACCGGTGCCCCCAGCGCCTCGGCGACTCCGTCCGGCACCTCCACCCGGGTCAGCGGGGCCGTCGGGAAGTCCAGGGTGATCGAGCCGTCCTCGGCCGGCGTCGCGGTGAGGACCCCGCTGCGGGTCGCGAAGCGGACGGGACCCTCGTGGGCGCCCGTGGTGTGCAGGACATGGGCGGTCGCGAGCGTCGCGTGCCCGCACATCGCGACCTCGGCGACCGGGGTGAACCAGCGCAGCGCCCAGTCGGCCTCGGCGTCGTCCGCGAGGGGGTGCGCGTACGCGGTCTCCGCGTGGTTGACCTCCAGGGCGATGTTCTGGAGGCGGTCGTCGTCGGGGAAGGAGTCGAGGAGGACCACGCCGGCGGGGTTGCCGGAGAAGGGGCGGTCGGTGAAGGCGTCCACGATTCTGATCTGCATGGACGTGACAGTAGGGGGTCGTGGAGCCGGGGGACCAAGGCCAATGTCGGAGAACTGGACGGAGATCGGGGAACTGGCGGATGGGACCGGACGTTGTGGTGGTAACCGGGGCGAGTGGGTTCGTCGGGACGGCGGCGGTGCGGGCGCTGCTGGAGCGGGGAGCGCGGGTCCGGGCGTTGGTGAGACGAGTGCCGGAGGAGGTGGTCGAGGGCGTCGAATGGGTGGCCGGTGATCTGACCGAGCCGGGTGCGGTGCGGGGGCTGTGCGAGGGCGCGGGGGCCGTTGTCCACCTCGCCTCGTACATCGGGGACGACGAGGCGCTGTGCCGGGCCGTGAACGTGGGCGGGACGCGGGCCGTGATGGCGGAGGCCCGTGGCGCCGAGGTGCGGCGGGTGGTGCAGCTGTCGACGGCCGCCGTGTACGGGGCCGGGCCGCATCGCGGGATCGAGGTCGGTCAGGTGGAGCCCGTGCCGGTGTCCGCCGTCAGCCGCAGCAGGCTGGCCGGGGAGCGGTTCGCGCTGGAGGCGGGAGGCGTGGTGCTGCGGCCCGGACTGGTGCTGGGCGAGGGGGACCGGTGGGTGGTGCCGGGACTCCGTGAGCTGACTCGGCGGGTGCCGGCCCGGTGGGACGGCGGGCGGGCGCTGCTGTCCGTCGTCGACGTGGCGGACCTCGGGCGGCTGATCGCCGCCCTCGCCCTCCCGGAGCCGGGGCGCGTGATCCCGTCGGGGGTCTACCACGCGAGCCATCCGGTGCCGGTGCGGATCGGGGAGCTGATCGCCGGGCTCGTCGCGCGCGGGGAGCTGGCGCCGGTGCCCGAGGTCGACTGGCCGTGGGAGGTGTGTCTGGAGCGGTTCCGGGCGAGTGGAGGGCGGGCGAGCGAGCGGCAGTTCGCGCTGGTGGGGCGGGATCACTGGTACGTGAGCGAGGAGGTGTGGCGGGTCGCGGGGTGCGATCCGGGGGAGCGGCCGGGGTGAGTCGGGGCCGGGGGCCGGGGTGAGTCGGGGGCGAGCTGGGTGGTGGCCGGGCTGAGCCCAAGGGTGAGTTGAGGTGGGCGCGGGGCTGAGCCCAAGGGTGAGCTGGGGTGGGCGCGGGGCTGAGCCCAAGGGTGAGCTGGGGTGGACCCGGGTTGGGGTGTGGCTGAGGCCCCTGGGGCTCGTACGACGTCAGGGTGGTCGTACCGGCGCGGGCAGGGGCCCCTGCGTCAAGGGGTCATGCGCTCACGTACTCCGCCAGGTGTTCGCCCGTGAGGGTCGGGGCCTTGATGAGGTCGGCCGGGGTGCCTTCGAAGACGATGGTGCCGCCGTCGTGGCCGGCGCCGGGGCCGAGGTCGATGATCCAGTCGGCGTGGGCCATCACCGCCTGGTGGTGCTCGATGACGATGACCGACTTGCCGGAGTCGACGAGGCGGTCCAGGAGGGCGAGGAGTTGTTCGACGTCGGCGAGGTGGAGGCCGGCTGTGGGTTCGTCGAGGACGTAGACGCCGCCCTTGTCCGACATGTGCGTGGCGAGCTTCAGGCGCTGGCGTTCGCCGCCGGAGAGGGTGGTGAGGGGCTGGCCGAGGGTGAGGTAGCCGAGGCCGACGTCCGTGAGGTGGCCCAGGACGCGGCTCGCGGTGGGGACGCGGGACTCGCCGTCGGCGAAGAACTCCGCCGCCTCGGCGACCGGCATCGCCAGCACCTCGCTGATGTCCTTGCCGCCCAGGTGGTAGTCGAGGACGGCCACCTGGAACCGCTTGCCCTCGCAGTCGTCGCAGACCGTCGCCACGCCCGCCATCATCGCGAGGTCCGTGTAGACGACCCCGGCGCCGTTGCAGGTCGGGCAGGCGCCCTCCGAATTCGCGCTGAACAGCGCCGGCTTGACCCCGTTGGCCTTGGCGAACGCCTTGCGGACCGGCTCCAGCAGGCCCGTGTACGTCGCCGGGTTGCTGCGGCGCGAGCCCTTGATCGGGGCCTGGTCGACGGAGACGACGCCGGCGCCGGGCGGGACCGAACCGTGGATCAGGGAACTCTTGCCGGAGCCCGCGACGCCGGTGACGACGGTCAGGACGCCGAGGGGGACGTCGACGTCGACGTCGCGCAGGTTGTGCCGGTTCGCGCCCCGGATCTCCAGGGCGCCGGTGGGCTCGCGGACCGTGTCCTTCAGCCGGGCGCGGTCGTCGAGGTGGCGGCCGGTGAGGGTGTCCGCCTTGCGCAGGCCGGCGACCGTGCCCTCGTAGCAGACCGTGCCGCCCGCCGTGCCGGCGCCGGGGCCGAGGTCCACGACGTGGTCGGCGATCGCGATGACCTCCGGCTTGTGCTCGACCACGAGGACCGTGTTGCCCTTGTCGCGCAGGCGCAGCAGGAGGTCGTTCATCCGGCGGATGTCATGGGGGTGCAGGCCGGTCGTCGGCTCGTCGAACACGTACGTCACGTCGGTGAGGGACGAGCCGAGGTGGCGGATCATCTTGACGCGCTGGGCCTCGCCGCCGGAGAGGGTGCCCGAGGGGCGGTCCAGGGAGAGGTAGCCGAGGCCGATCTCGTCGAACGAGTCCAGGGTCTGGCCGAGGGCGGTCAGCAGCGGGGTCACCGAGGGGTCGTCGAGGGTCCGGACCCACTGGGCGAGGTCGCTGATCTGCATCGCGCAGGCGTCCGCGATGCTCACGCCGTCGATCTTCGAGGAGCGGGCGGCCTCCGTCAGGCGGGTGCCGTCGCAGTCGGGGCAGGTCGTGAACGTGATCGCGCGGTCCACGAACTCCCTGATGTGCGGCTGCATCGCCTCGCGGTCCTTGGCGAGCATCGACTTCTGGATGCGCGGGATCAGGCCCTCGTACGTCATGTTGATGCCCGCGATCTTCATGCGGGTCGGCTCCAGGCGCAGGAACGCGTGCAGCTCCTTCTTCGTGAACCTCTTGACCGGCTTGTCCGCCGGAAACAGGCCCGACTCGGAGTACATGCGGTAGCTCCAGCCGCCGGTCTTGTAGCCGGGGACCAGGAGCGCGCCGTCGTCGAGGGACTTCTCCTCGTCGAACAGCTGCGTCAGGTCGAAGTCCGTGACCGAACCCCGGCCCTCGCAGCGCGGGCACATGCCGCCCTGGATGCTGAACGAGCGGCGCTCCTTCACCGTCTGGCCGCCGCGCTCGATGGTCACCGCGCCCGCGCCGCTGATCGAGGCGACGTTGAACGAGAACGCCTTCGCCGGGCCGATGTACGGCTTGCCGAGGCGGCTGAAGAGGATCCGCAGCATCGCGTTGACGTCCGTGACGGTGCCGACCGTCGATCTCGGGTCGGCGCCGAGTCTCTGCTGGTCCACGATGATCGCCGTCGTCAGGCCCTCCAGGACGTCGACCTCGGGGCGGGCGTGGTTCGGCATGAAGCCCTGGACGAACGCGCTGTAGGTCTCGTTGATCAGGCGCTGCGACTCCGCCGCGACCGTGCCGAAGACCAGGGAGCTCTTGCCGGAGCCCGAGACGCCGGTGAACACCGTCAGGCGCCGCTTCGGGATCTCGACGCTGACGTCCTTCAGGTTGTTCACCCGCGCGCCGTGCACCCGGATCAGGTCGTGGCTGTCGGCGGCGTGCGGCTTCGTCATCGAGGCTCCCTCTGCGGCTGTGCGGTGGCTGTGGGGCCAGGCTAGGCGCGGGGTGGGGGTGGGCGCTTCTCGATTCCTGACCGGTGCGGGCCGGTTCAGCTCGGTTCAGCGGACGACGCGCTGGCGCAGGTAGACGACCCCCGAGACGAACGTCCGGGTCTCGACGAGTTCCAGGTTCACCTGGCGCTCGTTCCGGGCGTAGAACGGGGTGCCGCCGCCTACCAGGACGGGGTGGATCTTGGGCCGGTACTCGTCGATCAGGTCCGCCTCGGCCGCCGCTGCGGCGAGGTCCGCGCCGCCGAGCGCGATGGCACCCTCGCCGGGTTCGGCCCGCAGCCGCTCGATCTCCTCGGCGACGGTGCCGGTCGCCAGGCGGGCGTTGCCCTCCACGGCCGTGAGGGTGCGCGAGAACACCACCTTGGGCAGGGGCCGCCACAGCGCGATCCACTCCCGCGTCGCCTCGTCGGGGTCCGGGTCCCGGTCGGTCTCCCAGTACAGCATCGTCTCGTACAGCCGCCGGCCCATCAGGTGGACGCCGACGCCCCTGATCTGGTCGATCGCGAAGCGGAAGAGACCGTCGTCGGGGCCCGTCCACGCGAAGCCGCCGTCCGGGCCGACGATGTAGCCGTCGAGCGAGACGCCCATCGAATAGAACACGGTGCGCATGGCGGGCCTCCTTGATGCCGGGGTTCGAGAGTAGGACCGCCGGGCGGGGCGGAACTCATCGGTGGGCGTCGGCAGGCCGATGCGCAGGTGTTCGACGAGGCCGGGGGCGGCGGTGGCGGCCGGTGATCTCGTGGCACGGACCGGGGCCGGTGTTGAGTGGGTCGCTTTCGTTCGGCGTCTGTATGGCGCGGGCCTGTCCTGCCGGACCATTCTGGAGCTGATGCTGTGCCACGGCACGTGTTTGTCGCCGGGCCATTCGAGCCGCGACGGTGTGAAGGTGGGGGCTCATGGGGGCCGACATCGAGCGGTTGGCGGCGCAGGTGCGTGATCTGCATGTCGCGTTCGACAGTGGGGAGTGGAAGCCGAGCCCGGCTGAGTACGCCTGCGCCGTCCAGATTCTGGAGGCTGTTGCCACGGGGCCTCTGAGTGAGGCGATCGTTCAGGGGCTGGGGTTGGTGGCTTCTGGCGGGGGGCTGGCTGAGGAGTCTCGTTTTGGGCCTGCCGCGGTCACCTGTGCTGTCTGCCTTCGGCGTTCCGTCGACCCGAACTCCTTGGGCGGCAGGCAGGTTCGGGAGAGCTTCCTCGATCTGCTGCGGAAGATGACGGGTGGTCCGGGGGAAGGGGCGGCGGTCGTGGGGCGTCGGTAACGCGGAGCCGCTTTGGGTCGGGGGTTGTCATGCGATCGGTTCCGATATATCGTTGAAGGGTCGTGATCGGTTGATGGAGGGTTGCCGATCTGGATCGTGAATGGAGTGAGTGGTATGCGGATGCATGGATTTGAGCAGCGAGGGCATGGGGGCGGGTTTGAAGGGCGGCGGGCGGCCTTTGGGCCGTTCGGGCCCGGGGGGCCCGGGTTCGGGCCGGGGGGTGGGCCCTGGGGTGGACGGGGGCGTGGTGGGCCTCGGGGGAGGGCTCGGCGTGGGGACGTGCGGGCCTCGATCCTGGCGCTGCTGAAGGAGAGGGGGATGCACGGGTACGAGATGATCCAGGAGATCGCCGAGCGCAGTGGCGGGGCCTGGAAGCCGAGTCCCGGGTCCGTCTACCCGACCCTTCAGATGCTGGAGGACGAAGGGCTCATCGCCAGCGAGAGCGAGGGCGGCAAGAAGCTGTTCTCCCTCACCGAGGCCGGCCGGACGGCCGCCGAGGACGTGTCCGAGACGCCCTGGGAAGAGGCCACGCGTGGCGTCGACTGGGAGTCGCTGAACGAGATCCGGCAGGCGGGATCCGGGCTGTTCGAGGCGTTCGGGCAGGTCTGGCGGACCGGGAACAAGGAGCAGCGTGAGAAGGCTCTGGCTGTTGTCAACGATGCTCGGAAGAAGCTGTATCTGATCCTCGCCGACGAGGACTGAGTGGGCGGGCGCCCCGTGGGTTTCCGCGGGGCGCCTGTCCGTGTCCGGCGCTGGAAGGTGCGACGGCCCGGCGTTCAAGCCGTCAGCGCCGCCAGCTTCCGCAGGGACTCGTTCAGTGCCGCCGTCGCCGAGTCCTTCAGCTTGCCGGCCATGAGGGAGACCGCCGCGCCGGTGAACTCGCCGTCGATGCGGACGGTCGTGGCGTCGGTGCCGTCCGGGGTGAGGGTGTAGCGGGTGAGGAGGGCGACGGCCATGGGGCCCTTGCCGGTGATGGTGAACGACCGGGCGGGCGTCAACTCGTCGATGGTCCACTCGACTTCGGCGGGGAAGCCCATGAGCTTCATGTTCTCCTGGAAGGTTGCGCCCACCTCCAGTGAACCGGGGCCGCCCTGGGGGAAGTCCGTGTGCGTCGCGTTCCACTCGCCGTAGGCCGGCCAGTCCGTCAGCCGGGTCCAGATCCGCTCCGCCGGGGCCCCGATACGCGCCTCGGCGCTCACTTCGGCCATACGACCACCTCTTCGATTCGGCCAGGGTGCGCGGAACGTAGCCCCGGGGCCCTCAACTTGCAAGACACGGGCGGCCGTTCACCGCAGACGCCGGATCACCGCCGCGTCGAACACGTCCCACGCGCGCGGGTGCGGGCCCTCGTCGTGGCAGTGCCAGGCGGCCCAGAAGAGGTCGGCGGGCAGGGCGTCCTCGGGGGCGTAGACGCGGTACACGTACTGCATGTCGTCGATCGCGGGGAGGGCGACCAGCCAGCTCACGGTCACGAAACGGAACCTCCTCTCTCACTACTGTGACGTGCCGGCCCGGCCGGTGGTTGCCTGTGGGGCGTGCGGAGGCTTCCGCGCGCCCTCTGGGCGGGGCGTCCGTGATGTCCTCCGTAAGGAGGAGATTTCGCTCCGGGTTGTCCGCTCTGTGTGGGAGGCGAAGATGGTTCCTGCCGGGGATGACCCGAGGTGTCCCCCACTGATGGGGTGAGGGGGTGCAGCCCCGTAATTCCCGGCCGACGGTCCATGAACCCGTACCGCTCACCGTGGACGACGTCGCCGGGTTCAGCGCGGAACTGGCGGCGGCGGTCGCCGGTGCGCGGCGCCGGGCGCTGCGGGGGGCCGACCGGCAGATCGACAGCGCGCATCTGCTGCACTCCCTGCTGGAGTACGACCCCGAGGTGCGCGGTGCCTTCGGCGAGGGGGCCCGGGTGGCGCGGGTGCTCGGGTATCTCGTCCAGCGCAGCATCGGCTACGGACTGCGCTGGCAGGGCGGTGTCGAGGACTCCGGCCCGCTGCCCGTCGTCGACGGCGGTTCCGGCGCGCTGCCTGTCGGCGAGGGTTCCGGCCCCCTGCCCGTCGTCACCGTCGACGGGTTCTCGCCGCTGGCCGCCGTCGCGATGGGCGCGGCCCGGGAGCGGGCCCGGCGGCGGGGGGTGGCGCCGGCGCAGGGGGTCGATCTGCTGGCGGCGGTGCTGGCGGATCCGGGGTCGCGGGCCGTGGAGGTGCTGGCGCGGGCCGGGGTGGACGCGGGGGAGCTGCTGGACCGGGTGGAGAAGGGCGAGGTGGGGGACGGGGACGCGTGGGGGTGTTCATAGGGTGGGACAGGAGCTTGGCGGGGTGACGGTGCTGTCGGACGGTGTCATCATGGCCGCGTGGCAAAGGCGAATGGGCTCGGGCTGGGGCTGGCGGTCGTGTCGGCCGTCGCGTTCGGAGGGTCGGGGGTCGCGGCGAAACCCCTGATCGAAGGGGGACTTGAGCCGCTGCACGTGGTCTGGCTGCGGGTGGGGCTCGCCGCGCTCGTCATGCTGCCGGTCGCCTGGCGGTGCCGGGGACTCGTGCGACGGCGGCCCGGACTGCTGCTCGGCTTCGGGCTGCTCGGGGTCGCCGGGGTGCAGGCGTTCTACTTCGGGTCCATCTCCCGGCTGCCCGTCGGCGTCGCCCTGCTCCTCGAATATCTGGCGCCCGCGCTCGTGCTGGGGTGGGTGCGGTTCGTGCAGGGGCGGGCCGTCAGCCGGCGGGCCGTCGTCGGGGTGGTGCTCGCCGTCGGCGGGCTCGCCTGCGTCGTCGAGGCGTGGGCCGGGATGCGGTTCGACGCCCTCGGGGTGCTCCTCGCGCTCGGGGCGGCCTGCTGCCAGGTCGGCTACTTCGTGCTGTCCGACCGGGGCGCCGCCGGGGACGACGCCCCCGACCCGCTGGGCGTCATCGCCTACGGGCTCCTCGTCGGCGCCGCCGTGCTGACGGTCGTCGCCCGGCCCTGGAACCTCGACTGGGCCGTCCTCGGGCGCGCCGCCGAGATGGACGGCGACAGCGTGCCGGGGTGGCTGCTGCTCGGGTGGATCGTGCTGGTCGCGACGGTGCTGGCGTACGCGACCGGCGTCGTCTCGGTGCGGCGGCTGTCGCCGCAGGTCGCGACGGTCGTGTCGTGCTCGGAGGCGGTCGTCGCGACCGTGCTGGCGTGGGTGCTGCTCGGCGAGCGGCTGGGTGTCGCGCAGCTCGCGGGCGGCGCGGTGGTGCTGCTCGGGGCGTTCGTCGCGCAGTCGGCGACGCCCGCGAAGCCGGCTGGGGAACCGGTCGCGGGCGGGCTCCCCGAGCAGGGCTTGGCCGCGCGCGAGACCGCCGTATAGGGTCCCGGCATGCCTTCGACACTCGTTCTTCCGCCTCCGGCCGCCTGAGGCGGGCCCCGGAGAGAATCGCCCGACGCGCCCTGTGAGGCCGCCGGGCCGAACGGTGTTGCCCGCAGACGAAGTCCATGGGCCGCGACCCGGTGAACCCGGGGCGGTCCGCTTCGAATCTGCCGCGCCTCGTGCGCTTCTGCGGAGAAACGCGTGTCTTGTTTTGCTGTGCCCTTCTCGCCCGTCGGGCGTGGGCTGTTCTTCCTGATCGTCGCCGGGATCGCCTGGGGCACCGCCGGGGCCGCCGCCTCGCTGGTCTTCCGGGTCAGTGACCTGGGGGCGGTGGCGCTGTCGTTCTGGCGGTGCGTGATCGGACTCGTGCTGCTGCTCGCCGTGCGGGCGCTGCGCCCCCGGCCCGCCGCGCGCCGGGCGCGGGGTGCTCGGTGGTGGGCGGTGACCGTGGCCGGCGGGGTCGCGCTGGCCGTGTTCCAGACGGCGTACTTCGCGGCCGTCTCCGCGACCGGGCTCGCCGTCGGGACCGTCGTCACCCTCGGCGCCGGGCCCGTGTTCATCGCGCTCGGCGCGCGGCTGCTGCTGGGCGAGCGGCTGGGGGGTGCCGGGCTGCTCGCCGTGAGCGGCGCGCTCGCCGGGCTCGGGGTGCTGTTCGCCGACGGCGGGGGCGGTGCCGTACGGCCCTGGGGCGTGCTGCTCGGGCTGCTGTCCGCCGCCGGGTACTGCGTGATGACGCTGGTCACCCGGCGCTGGGGGAGCCCCGAGGACGCCTCCGGCACGACCGTCGGCGCCTTCGCGGTGACCTCGCTGTGCCTCCTGCCGTTCGCCGCCGGCGAGGGACTGCTGCCGCACACCGCCGAACTCGGGCGCGTGCTCTGGCTCATGGGGTACATCGCGGCCGTTCCCACCGCCCTCGCCTATGCCCTGTACTTCGCGGGCGCGGCCGTCGTGCGCTCGGCGACCGTCTCCGTCGTGATGCTCCTCGAACCGGTGGGCGCGGCGGCCTTGGCGGTCGTCGTCCTCGGGGAGCGGGTCACGGCCGGGACGGTGATCGGGACGGTGCTGATGCTGGGGTCGGTCGCGGGGCTGGCGGTGACCGAGGCGCGGGGGGAGCGGGCGTAGGAGCCGGTGGGGCGGATGCGGGACGCACCCCGCGTCCGTCCCGCCGGGTGTGACGCCCGCGCCCTCAGAGGCCCAGTTTCCGGAAGTCCCAGGAGACCACCTTCTGGGGGGTGAGGCGGATCCAGGCGTGGCGGCCGTCGTGGGGCATGGAGTCCATGTGGAAGTTCTTGCGGGCGAAGCGGGTCTCGACGGCGTCGAGTTCGGCGCGCAGTTCGCCGGTGCGGGGGATCTCGCCGACGAAGTCGACGGTGCCGGAGAGTTCGACGCCGCGGAGCTGGTCGTACTCCTCGCCGGTGTCGACGACGACGGCCACGCGGGGGTCGCGGCGCAGGTCGGTCCAGCGTTTGCTGCGGACGACGGAGTAGAGCCACAGCGAGGTCCCGTCCCAGAGGAACCACAGGGCGCTGACGTGGGGCGTGCCGTCGGCCGAGACCGTGGCGACCCGGCAGGTGCGCTGGGTGTCGAGGAACTCGTCCAGTTCCCCGGGCGTCATCATGATCCTGCGGCCCCGGCGCTGAGTGACAGTCATGCGTCCCCCTCTTCTGTTGGCTTGTTCCGACTTTCCTTTACGTCCGGCCCCGCTCGGATGTCTCACAGGACGCCGAAAGATCCTCTGACGGGGCGTCAGAAAACAGGATGGGCCGCCTTCCTGGCCGACGCAATGGCGGCTACCCTCGCGGGCGTTCCGGAAGCCGGTCCCCGGAAGCCAGTCCCGGAAACCAGGGGGAGATGTGGTTCTCGACGCCGAGAAGACGGTTCTGCTCACGGTGGAGTGCCAGGAGGGCGTGGTGGGCGCGGACGCCGCCCTGCCGCAACTCGCCGCCGAGGCAAGGGAGTCGGGGGCGCTGGCGAACGTCGCCCGGCTCGTCGGCGCGGCCCACGCGGCCGGCGTCCAGGTCGTCCACGCGATCGCCGAACGCCGCCCGGACGGCAAGGGGGCCAGCCGTAACGCCCGGCTGTTCCGGGCCGCCGAGCGGCTGCCCGTCCAGCAGCTCGCCGGTTCGCGCGCGGTGCGGGTCGCCGCCCCGATCGAGGTGGCCGCCCGCGACATCGTCGTCCGCCGACTGCACGGCCTGTCGCCGCTGCACGGCACCGAACTCGACGCGCTGCTGCGGAACCTGGGATGCCGGACGCTGGTCGTCGTCGGGGTGTCGGCGAACGTCGCGATCCCCAACTCGGTGTTCGACGCGGTCAACCTGGGCTACACGGTCGTCGTCGCGTCGGACGCGATCGCGGGGGTGCCGGCCGAGTACACCCCCGCGATGGTCCGCCACAGCCTCGGCTTGGTCGCCACGGTCGCGACCACGGACGAGGTGCTGGCGGGGTGGAACTCCCCTGCTACGCCAGGGTGATGCTGTCGCCGGTCACCGTGATGTTCACGGCCGGCAGCGGCTTCTTCGCCGGACCGCTCTTCACGCTGCCGTCCTCGATGGAGAAGTTGCTCTGGTGGCAGGGGCAGTTGATGACGCCGTCCGCGACGGACTTGACCGCGCAGCCCTGGTGGGTGCAGACGGCCGAGAACGCCTTGTAGGTGCCGGCCGTCGGCTGGGTGACGACGACCTTCTGCGACTCGAAGACCTTGCCGCCGCCCTCGGGGATGTCGGCGGTCGCGGCGAGGGCGTTGCCGCCCGCCGCGCCACCGGTCGTGCCACCGGAGGCCGTCGAGGGGGAGGAGCCGGTCGAGCCGGTGGTGCCGCTGCCGTTCGAGCCGGTCGCCGCCGACGAGTCGTCGTCGGAGCTGCCGCACGCGGTGAGCGCGACGGCGAGGCCCGCCGCTCCGGCCGCCGTCACGACGGCACGACGGGCGGGGCCTGACACGGAATTCAGCGGTGCGCTGGTCATGCTGACGCTTCCCTTCGGGGGGTGGTTTCTCGGGATCCGCCCGGAGGTACGGTTCACGGCCGCGAACCGTTCAGCGCGGCCCGCGATCCGGACGTGCCGCGATACTCGCGTGTGCGCGGTCGGGCGGGCGTAAGCCAGAGCTGTCGTCGAGCTGTCGGCCCGCCCTCGGTAACCTGGGCGGATGCTCAAGGACGTCACCGCCACCCGCTACATCACGCCCCTGCGGGAAGGCGGTTCGCTGCCCGGACTGGTCGAGGCCGACGACTTCGGGACGTACGTCCTGAAGTTCACCGGCGCGGGGCAGGGCCGCAAGACGCTGGTCGCCGAGGTGGTCTGCGGCGAACTCGCCCGGCGGCTGGGGTTCAGGATGCCGCGCCTGGTCACCGTCCAGCTCGACCCGGTCCTCGGGCTCGCCGAGCCCGACCAGCAGGTGCAGGAGCTGATCCGGGCCAGCGGCGGCACCAACCTCGGGATGGACTTCCTCTCCGGCGCGCTCGGCTTCGACCCGCTCGCGTTCGAGGCGGACGCCGAGGAGGCCGGCCGGATCGTGTGGTTCGACGCGCTGATCAACAACGTCGACCGGTCCTGGCGCAACCCCAACCTGCTCGTGCACCGCGACGAGCTCTGGCTCATCGACCACGGCGCGACGATGATCTGGCACCACAACTGGCCCGCCGCCGAAGCCTCCGCCGCCCGCCCGTACGACGCGAGCGACCACGCGCTGATCAGCTTCGGCCCCGACCTCGCGGGCGCCGCCGCGGAGTTGGCCCCGCAGGTCACCGCCGACCTCCTCGCCGAGGTCACCGCCGAGATCCCGGACGCCTGGCTGGACGGCGAACCCGGCTTCGACGACCCGGACGACCTGCGACGGGCGTACGCGGCACCGCTGCTGGCGCGGGCGGCCGACATCCACACGCGCGTGAAGGGGATCAGCGCATGACCGAGCACCTCACCCACATGGCCGGACAGCTCACCGAGCGGCACATCACCCGCTCCGGGCAGGGCGCCGCCGGGGACGTCTACGAGTACGCGCTGCTGCGGATCGTCCCGCGCGTGGAGCGCGGGGAGTGCGTCAACGCGGGCGTGCTCGTGTACTGCCGCGCCAAGGGGTACGTGGGCGCGCGGACGCATCTCGACGAGACGCGGCTGCTGGCGCTGGACCCGCGCGTCGACGTCGAGGGCGTCAAGGCGGCGCTGGGGGCCGTGGAGCGGGTCTGCGAGGCGGCCGGGCAGAGCGCCGGGGACGATGCCGGGCGGCGGTTCCGGTGGCTCGTCGCGCCCCGGTCGACCATCGTGCAGCCGGGGCCCGTGCACACCGGGCTGACCGGGGATCCGGCGGCCGAGGCGGAGCGGTTGCTGGATCTGCTGGTGAGGTGATCCGGCACACCCGTCCGGTGTCCCGTTGACACGGAGTGCCAGGGCTTCTAGCGTCACGGGTGGCGAAGGTACTAAGCGGTTGCTCACTGAATTTCAGAGCCGCGATTTTCTCAAGGCGAGTTTTCTCAAGGGCGAGGAGAAGCAGCACATGTCCACCACTGAACAGCGCGTCGCGATCGTCACCGGCGCGGCGCGCGGGATCGGCGCCGCCACCGCCGTACGGCTGGCCGCCGAGGGCCGCGCGGTCGCCGTGATCGACCTGGACGAGACCGCCTGCAAGGACACCGTCGAGCAGATCACCGCGGCCGGCGGCAGGGCGATCGCCGTCGGCGCGGACGTCTCCGACGAGGCGCAGGTCGAGGCCGCCGTCGCGCGCGTGGCCGCCGAACTCGGCGCCCCGACGATCCTCGTCAACAACGCGGGCGTGCTCCGCGACAACCTGCTGTTCAAGATGAGCGTGTCCGACTGGGACACCGTCCTGAACGTCCACCTGCGCGGCTCGTTCCTGATGACGCGCGCGGTGCAGAAGCACATGGTCGACGCCGGGTTCGGCCGGATCGTCAACCTCTCCTCCTCCTCGGCGCTCGGCAACCGCGGCCAGGCCAACTACTCCGCCGCCAAGGCCGGGTTGCAGGGCTTCACCAAGACCCTCGCCATCGAACTGGGCAAGTTCGGCATCACCGCCAACGCCGTCGCCCCCGGCTTCATCGCCACCGAGATGACCAAGGCCACCGCCGACCGCGTCAAGATGGACTTCGACGAGTTCAAGAAGGCCGCCGCCACCCAGATCCCCGTCCAGCGGGTGGGTGAGCCGGAAGACATCGCCAACGCCATCGCGTTCTTCACCGGCGAGGCGGCCGGATTCGTCTCCGGCCAGGTCCTGTACGTCGCCGGCGGCCCGCTCGACTAGGAAGCACCGAAGCCATGACTGTGGAACTCTCCGGCAAGGTCGCGCTCGTCACGGGCGCCAGCCGAGGCATCGGGTACGGCATCGCCGAGGCGTTCGTCGCGCGCGGTGACCGTGTCGTCATCACCGGCCGCAACGAGGACGCCCTGAAGGAGGCCGCCGAGAAACTGGGCGCCGACCGGGTGCTCGCCGTCGCCGGCAAGGCGCACGACCTCGACCACCAGAGCGAGGTCGTCGAGCGCGCGATGGAGGCGTTCGGGCGCATCGACCACCTCGTCAACAACGCCGGTACCAACCCGGTGTTCGGGCCGCTCGCCGACCTCGACCTGAACGTCGCGCGCAAGGTCTACGAGACCAACGTGATCTCCGCGCTGGGCTTCGCGCAGAAGACCTGGCACGCCTGGCAGAAGGACAACGGCGGCGCGATCGTCAACATCGCCTCCGTGTCCGGGATCTCGCCCTCGCCGTTCATCGCCGCGTACGGCATGAGCAAGGCCGCGATGATCAACCTCACCCAGCAGCTCGCGCACGAGTTCGCGCCCCGGGTGCGGGTCAACGCGATCGCGCCGGCCGTCGTGAAGACCAAGTTCGCCGAGGCCCTGTACGAGGGGCGCGAGGCGGAGGCCGCCGCCGCGTACCCGCTGGGCCGCCTCGGGGTGCCGTCCGACATCGGGGGGACGGCCGCCTTCCTGACGTCCGACCAGTCGGACTGGATCACCGGGCAGACGCTCGTGGTGGACGGCGGGATCTTCCTGAACGCCGCTGTGGGGGGATGAGTCCGGCCGGGCTCTCAAGAAGGTTCGAGGGCACGGCAGTCGGTCCACTGAAGGCGCCGCTCCTGGTCACGGGGGCGGCGCCTTCGCCGTTGCCTCCGGTTCCCGCTCTGATCCCCGAGTGAATAGGTGTACGAGGAACCGGTTCATCATGCGCCGCTCTGCGGTAGGGTCTCGCGCCAACCCCCCTTGGTACGGCTGATCGAGGAGCGTGCGCGTGTTCAAGAAGAGAAGCCTGCGGGGTGTGGCGGCGATCGCCTCCCTCGGGATGGTCGCGGGCTGCGGTTACCTCTCCGACAGCGGATCCGGTGACCAGGGCCCCATCGTCGTGGGCACCACCAGCGCGCCCAGCACACTCGACCCCGCCGGATCCTGGGACGGTTCCTGGGAGCTGTTCCGCAACGTCTACCAGACGCTCCTCGCCTACCCGAACGGGGCGACCGCGCCCGAGCCGGACGCCGCCAGGAGCTGCGCCTTCAGCGCCGATCACCGCACCTACCGCTGCGAGCTGAAGGACGGGCTGAAGTTCTCCAACGGCGCGAAGCTGGACGCCGAGGCCGTCAAGCACTCCGTCGACCGGATCCGCGCGATCGGCGTCCAGACCGGCCCCGCCGGGCTCCTCGGCAGCCTCGACAAGGTCGAGACCAGCGGGGACAAGGAGGTCGTCTTCCGGCTCAACAAGCCCGACGCGACCTTCCCGTTCGTCCTCGCGACCCCCGCGCTCTCCCTCGTCCCGCCCGTCGACTACCCCGCCAACTCGCTGCGCAAGGACACCCGGGTCATCGGCTCCGGACCCTACCGGCTCGACTCCTACGCGCAGGGCGAAGAGGCCGTCCTCGTGCGCAACTCCTCCTACAAGGGGCTCGCCGACCGCAAGAACGACGCCGTGACCATCCGCTACTTCCAGGACTCGGCCGCCATGGTCAAGTCGCTGCGCGAGGGCCGGATCGACATCACCTACCAGGGGCTCGCCGCCGACGACGTCGTCTCGCTGGAGACGAAGAACGACGAGAACAAGGGACTCGAACTGCACGAGGGCGCGGGCAGCGCCATCAACTACCTCGTCTTCAACCCCAAGGACCCGGCCGCGAACGACATCGCCGTCCGCAAGGCCGTCGCCCAGACCATCGACCGCGCGGCCATCGCCCACAAGGTGTACCAGGACACCGTCGAACCGCTGTACTCCATGGTCCCGCAGGGGTTCACCGGGCACACCACGCCCTACTTCGACGTCTTCGGCGAACCCGACCCCGGCAAGGCGAAGAAGATCCTCGACGAGGCCGACGTCAGCACGCCCGTGCCGCTCACCCTCTGGTACACCACCGACCGCTACGGCTCCGACACCGGGCTCGAATTCAAGGAGATCAAGGCCCAGTTGGACGGGTCCGGGCTGTTCCGGGTCACCCTCAAGAGCCGGCCCTGGAACACGTACGTCGTCGGCTACGAGAAGGGCGAGTACCCGGTGTTCGGGCGCGGCTGGCAGCCGGACTTCCCCGACCCCGACAACTTCATCGCGCCGTTCGTGGGGCAGCGCAACGCTCTCGGGACGCCGTACGACGTCAAGCGGATCACCGATGTGCTGCTGCCGCGCTCGCGAGAGCAGAGCGACCGGGCCGAGGTCGTCAAGGACTTCCAGGAGGCGCAGCGGCTCCTCGTCGAGGACGTGCGGCTGCTGCCGCTGTGGCAGGGCAAGCAGTACCTCGCGGCCGACGAGGACATCGCGGGCGGGGAGCGGTCGCTGGACCCGGCGACGATCATGATGATGTGGGAGCTGTCGCGCAAGACGAGCTGGTGAGCGGAGGGGTGGGGGCGGTTGTCAGTGGGCGGCGGTAGGTTCTGGAGACAGGAAGACACCGCACGACCGAAGGACGTTGACGTGACCGACACCGCCATGCTGCCCGAGTCCTGGCGCGGGGTCCTGGGGGACGAGCTGCAGCAGCCCTACTTCAAGGAGCTGACCGAGTTCGTCGAGGCCGAGCGGGAGAAGGGGCCCGTCTATCCGCCCCGCGAGGAGGTCTTCGCCGCGCTCGACGCCACGCCGTACGACCAGGTCAAGGTCCTGATCCTCGGTCAGGACCCCTACCACGGGGAGGGGCAGGGGCACGGGCTCTGCTTCTCCGTCCGGCCCGGGGTGCGGATCCCGCCGTCCCTGCGGAACATCTACAAAGAGCTGAACTCCGAGCTGGGGCTGCCGATCCCGGACAACGGGTACCTCATGCCCTGGGCCCAGCAGGGGGTGCTCCTCCTCAACGCCGTCCTCACCGTCCGTGGCGGTGAGGCCAACTCCCACAAGAACAAGGGGTGGGAGAAGTTCACCGACGCGGTGATCCGCGCGGTGGCCTCCCGGCCCGATCCCGCCGTGTTCGTGCTGTGGGGGGCCTACGCCCAGAAGAAGGCGCGTCTCATCGACGAGGCCCGCCATGTCGTGGTCCAAGGGGTCCATCCCTCGCCGCTCTCCGCCAAGGGGGGCTTCTTCGGATCCCGGCCGTTCACCCAGATCAACGAGGCTGTGGCCGCGCAGGGGCACACGGCCATCGACTGGACCATTCCGAATCTGGGGAGCTGAGGGTTTCGAGGGGGCGGGGACGGGGGCTCGGCTGAGGGCGGGACCGGCGGGGGTGGTTCGCCGCGCGGGTTGAGGGCGGGGGCCGGTGGTCTGGGGGTGCTCTCCGCCCGGGAGGGCTGGGGCGGGCGGTCGCGCGGTGGACGGGGCTGGGGGCGGGACGGCTTGTGGGGTCGGCCCGCTCTCTGCGCCGCGGGCCGGCCTTGGTGCCGGGCGCTGCCCTCTGCGTGCCGGGCGGCTCCAGGGGGTTTGCTTGGGCGTCGGGCTGGTTGTGGGGGCGGCTCCGTGCCGGGTTTTCGTTGGGGCCGACCCGCTCTCCCCGCATCAGGGGCTCGCCCTTGTGCCAGGGCGCTGCCCTCTGCGTGCCGGGTGCTCGTCGGGGGCGCCCGCTCCCTGCGTCGGGGTGGGGTGGGTTGCCTCTGGTGGTGGGTGGCTTGTCGGGGTCGGTCGGTGTCGCCTGACCGGGATCTTCGGTGGGGGCGGTTAGGTTCGGGGGGAGGGATGGCTGATTCGGGTCTGGAGGGTGCGGTGGTGGAGCGGCGGGAGCAGGCGGTGTCGGACGCGTTGTCGACGCGGATCGGGCAGGTCGTGATGCTGCATCGCGGGGGTGACCGGGAAGAGGCGCGGGACCGGCTGCTGGCGTTGTGGGCTGAGGTGGGGGAGGACGGGGCGGTGGTCCATCGGTGCACCCTCGCGCATTATCTGGCCGATACGCAGGACGATCCGTCCGATGAACTCGCCTGGGATCTGCGGGCGTTGACGGCCGCCGAGGAGAGTCCGGGGGACGTCCGGTCCCTCTATCCCTCGCTGCATCTCAATCTCGCCGCCGACTACGAGAAGCTGGGGCGGCCCGACGCGGCCCGTACACATCTGCGGGCGGCCCGGGTCGCGGCGCGGGGCCTCGGGGAGGACGGGTACAGCGCCGGTGTGCGTGAGGCGATCGAGCGGCTTGCGGTCCGGTTGGGGGAGGGGGAAGGGGAGTCCTGGGGGCCGTGGGGGCCCTGGGGGTCGTGACCAACTCCATATGGATCGGGTAGCCGAGCGGTAGCGGACTGTCAGCGCTTGCCCCTAGGCTTGTCCGCATGTCCCCCGATCCTGGTGCCCCTGGTTCCGTGCGGTCCGCAGCCGAGTTGAACGAGCGGATCAGGTCGTTGTGGCTGCGCGCGGGCGGCTCGCTGTCCGCGAACGAGCGTGCGGAGTATGAGCTGTTGGTGGTGGAGTGGGCCGAGGCGATACGGGGCGAGGTCGTCGAGGCGGCTTGAAGAGCGGAGGGGGCGTGAGGTCTGTCTTCCCTGGCGTGGGTGCACGGCCTCACCTGCCGCCCGCCACCCGTAGCACCGCCCCCGTCGCGTACCCCGCCTCCTCCGACAGCAGCCAGGCCACCGCCCCCGCGATCTCCTCGGCCCGCCCCGGCCGCCGCAGCGGAATCCCGGCCGCCGCGCGATGCGCCCGCCCGGGATCGCCCATCGCCGCGTGCATCTCCGTGTCGATCATCCCCGGCGCGACGGCGTTGACCCGGATCCCGGACGGCCCCAGCTCCTTGGCCAGCCCGACGGTCAGCGCGTCGACGGCCGCCTTGGTCGCGGCGTAGTGGACGTAGTCACCGGGGCTGCCGAGGGTCGCGGCGGCGGACGACACGTTGACGACGGCCCCGGCGCCGCGCGGCGCCATCAACTGCGCGGCCCGGCGTGAACACAGCAGCACGCCAAGGAGGTTGACGTCCACGACGCGTCGCAGATCGGCGGTCGCGGCGTCCGCGAGCGAGCCCAGCGGGCCGGTCACCCCCGCGTTGTTCACCAGCCCCGTCACCGGCCCGAGTTCACCCTCGGCGACCTCGAACAGCCGCTCCACATCGGCCTCGACGGACGTGTCCCCCCGCACGGTGACGGCCCGGCCCCCGGCCTCCCGCACATCCTCGGCCACCTTCTCCGCCGCGTCCGCGTCCCGCATGTACCCGATCACCACCCCGTGCCCCTCGGCACCCAGCCGACGGCAGATCGCCGCCCCGATCCCCCTGCTCCCACCTGTGACGACAGTGACCCACGACGACATCGACGAACCTCCGGCAGTACGACAGCGACGATCACCCTAAGCGGCGGGCGCGGACGGCGCGCCCTCGCCCGCATGCGGTCGTTCGTTCGGCGCGCGCAGGTGGGCCAGCACCTCGTCGTCGACGTCGTACGGCCGCTCGTCCGGCAACAGGGCCGTCGCCGCGTCGAGTCGGCCCGCCCGTACGTGCGAGTGGACCTCCTTCGCCAGGCCGGTGACGTCCTGGATGCCGACGATCCACTCGTCCGCGTAACGGCGCACCGCCTCGCCGGAGAGGCCGAGTTGGAGGGAGCGGTGGGGCAACGGGGCGAGGCGGAGGTTGCGTTCGGGGTCCCACTGGACACGCGCCGGGGACTGCCTCAACTGCCGTTTCCAGGAAGGCTGGTCGGCGTGGAGGGCGGGGACGTAATGGGAGAGGCACGCGTTGCGCAGGGCCCACTCGAAGCCCTCGCGGGTGATCTCGATCGCGAGGACGGTCTCCTGCCCCTCCTTCTCGGCCCAGCCGCAGCGGTACATCATCCACAGGAAGGACGGCTTGATCCAGGTCATGCGCTCACGGCTCCAGGCCGCCGGGAAGCGGCCGTCGCGGGCGGCCGGGAGGCCGAGGGCCGGGCGGTACGCCTGGTAGACGGTGAGGGTGGAGGCGGTCTGACGGGCTCGGATCTGGTGTTTCGGGTGCTGCATGGGTTCAGGGTGCTCGGCGCCGGGCCCGGGGGCCAGTGAATATCGACTCGGGGACAGTTGCGGGCGGTCCTCTTGGCGTGGTGGGCAAGGTCGTCAACACTCGGGCCATGACCCAGCGTGTGGAACTCGCCGCCGTGATGGACCGGTTGGCCGTCGACGAGCTGATCACCGACTATGCGAGGGCGGTGGACGACGCCGAATGGGCGTCGTACGAAGGGCTGTTCGTACCGGAGGGGCGGGCCGACTACCGGTCGGCCGGGGGGATCGAGGGAAGAGCGGCGGAGGTGGCCGGATGGCTCGCCGAGAGCCTGACGTTGTTCGGGATGCGGCAGCACCTGATCGTCAACAGACGCCTCAGGTTCGGGCAGTTGGAGCAGGATCTCGGGGACACGGCGCGGGTGGAGGCGGACTACGTCAACCCGATGCGGTTCGCGAAGGGTGAAGCGGCCGGGGGAGTGCCCGACTTCGTCGCCGGGGGGAGGTACGCGTTCGGACTCGTGCGGACGTACGACGGGTGGCGGTTCACCGAGGTCGTCGTCGAGGAGAAATGGCGGAGGCTGTCCGAGCGTCCTCTGTCCTAGATCGCGGCGTCCCCGCACACTGGAGGCATCTCTACAGGGAGGCGACGCATGACGACCCACTGGCTCGCCTCCCCTCGCCGCCGTACGGGACTCGCGGTGCTCGCCGGTGCCCTGCCCGTGCTCGCCTTTCCCGCGCCCTCGCTCTGGTGGTGGGCGTACGGGGCGCTGGTGCCGTGGCTGCTGCTCGTGCGGACCGCGCCGAGCGGGAGGCGGGCGCTGTACGAGGGGTGGGCCGGGGGGTTCGGGTTCATGCTGGGGATGCACCACTGGTTGCTGCCCAGCCTGAACGTGTTCACGTTCGTGATCGCGGGGTTGCTGGGGGCGTTGTGGGCGCCTTGGGGGTGGGTGGTGCGGCGGTTGCTGGGCGGGGAGTACGACAGGCGCCCCGGCCGTAAAGAGGCCGCCGTCGCCCTCGTCGTCCTGCCCTCCGGCTGGCTCGCCGTCGAACTCGTCCGCTCCTGGCAGGGGCTCGGTGGGCCCTGGGGCATGCTCGGGGCCAGCCAGTGGGAGGTGGGACCGGCGCTGCGGCTCGCGTCGGTGGGGGGTGTCTGGCTGCTGACGCTGCTCGTCGTGGCGGTGAACACGGCCGTCGCGCTGCTCGTCGCGGCTTCCGTGCCGTGTGCCTCCGCCGATCGAGCCTCAGCCTCCCGGACGTCCGACGACCTCACCCCCGTCGATCCCACCCCCTCGCCCCGCCCTCTCGCTCTCGCTGCCCTCCTGGCCCTCGCAGTCCTGACCGTGGCCGTCTCTGTGGCGGCCCCCCGCCCCGAGACCACCGGCCGCGCGCGCATCGCCCTCGTCCAGGCCGGTGTCGTCGACGGTCCCGACCGCCGGTTCGAGCGGGAGGAACGGCTCACCCGGGAGCTGGTCGGGCAGGACGTGGATCTGATCGTGTGGGGGGAGAGCAGTGTCGGGTACGACCTGAAGGACCGCCCTGACCTGGCGAAACGCCTGGCGGCACTCGCGGGGGCGACCGGCGCCGACCTGCTCGTGAACGTGGACGCGCGCCGCTCGGACCGCCCCGGCATCTACAAGAGCTCGATCCTGGTCGGACCGGACGGTCCGACCGGTGACCGGTACGACAAGATGCGGCTGGTGCCGTTCGGGGAGTACATCCCGGCGCGTTCGCTGCTCGGCTGGGCGACGTCCGTGGGGAAGGCGGCCGGCGAGGACCGGCGGCGCGGCACCGCGCAGACCGTGATGGAGGCGGGCCCGGAGCTGCGGTTCGGCCCGATGATCTGCTTCGAGACGGCGTTCCCGGACATGAGCCGCAACCTCGCGCGCAAGGGCGTCGACCTCCTCGTCGCCCAGTCCTCGACGTCGTCGTTCCAGCACAGCTGGGCCCCCGCGCAGCACGCCTCGCTGGCCGCGCTGCGCGCCGCCGAGACGGGCCGGACGTTCGTCCACGCGACGCTCACCGGCGACTCCGTCGTCCACGGCCCGGACGGCCGGCGTATCGGGCGGGCCCTCGGGACCAGCGTGAGCGGGACGGCCGTGTACGAGGTTCCGCTCTCCGACAGCCTTACCGTGTACGACCGTTACGGCGACTGGGCGGTGTACGCGGCGCTCCTCGCGCTCGCCGGGTACGCCGTCAGCGTCCTGCGGGGGCGGACACCTCGCGCACGACCCGCTCGCACAGTTCGTGAGTCGCCAGCGCGTCCCGTGCGCTGAGCGTCTTGCCCGCGCGGACGGCGTCCAGGAACGTCAACACCGCCTGCTCGATGCCGCGTTGGCGGGCCACCGGGACCCAGTCGCCGCGCCGTCGCACGCTCGGCTGGCCCTTGTGGTCGATGACCTCGGCGAGGTTGACGACCTGCCGCTTCGTGTCCTGCCCGGAGACCTCCAGGACCTCCTCGTTCGACCCGCTGAGCCGGTTCATCACGCCGAGCGCGGTGAAGCCGTCGCCCGCGAGCTGGAGGACGACGTGGTGCAGCAGCCCGTCGTCGAGGCGCCCGCGCACGGTGACGTCCTCGATCTCGCCCGGCACGAGGAACCTCAGCGTGTCGACGACGTGGATGAAATCGTCGTACACCATCCGGCGCGGCTCCTCCGGGAGCCCTATGCGGTTCTTCTGCATCAGGATCAGCTCGCGCGGGTGGTCGGCGCACTGCGTGTACCCGGGCGCGTGACGCCGGTTGAAGCCGACGGCCAACGAGACGCCGCGCTCCTCCGCCAGCTCCACCAGCCGTACGCAGTCGGCGAGTTCGTACGCCAGCGGCTTGTCGACGTACGTCGGGACGCCCGCTTCGAGCAGCCGCGTCACCAGCTCCGGGTGGACGGCGGTGGGGGCGTGCACGAACGCGGCGTCCAGGCCCTGCGCGAGGAGGTCGTCGAGGCCGAGGTGGGCGCGGCCCGGCGGCAGCCGCAGGGACGCGGCGGCCTCGTCCAGCGTCGCGGGCGTACGGGTGTGCAGGTGCAGATCGACGTCGGGCAGCGCGCCGAGCACCGGCAGGTACGCCTTCCTCGCGATGTCACCGAGTCCGATGCAGCCGACCTTCACGCGCGCTCCTCACCTCGTCGTCTGCTGCGCAGCATACGGCGGGCGCCAGTCCGCGATCCCGTCGAAGCCCCGCAGGAACAGTGCCGGGCCGGCCGCCGACAGCGCCGTCATCGCCGCGTTCCGTACGGCCGTCGTCCCCCGGCCCCGCAGCATGCCGAGCCGCCCCGCGCGTACGGCCCTCCGGGCGACGGCCGTCGTCCTCGGGAGGCGGGCGGCCGTGTACGCGTGCAGGTCGTCGCGGGTGTGGGCGAGGACGACGGCGTCCTCGATCGCCTGGTTGCCGCCCTGGCCGAGCGTCGGCGGCATCGCGTGCGCGGCGTCGCCGAGCAGGGCGACCCGGCCGCGGTGGAAGGCGGGGAGGGGGACGGCGATCTGGTGCACGTCGTGCCGCAGGACGTCCTGGGGGCGGGCGGCGGCGAGGAGTTGGGGGACGGGGGCGTGCCAGTCGCCGAACTGGCGCTGGAGTTCGGCGCGTTCGTCGTTCGCGCGCTGGCCCTTGGGGGCTCGGGCGGCTGCGTACGCGTAGACGCGGCCGTCCTTCAGGGGGTGTGAGCCCCAAAGGCGGCCTCGGCCCCAGGTCTCGTGCGAGGTGAACTCCACGCCGGGCAACGGGAGTAGCAGGCGCCAGGTGGTGAAACCGGCGTATTCGACGCCGGGTTGGTCCGGGAAGAGGGCGCGGCGGACGGAGGAGTGGACGCCGTCCGCCGCTACGACCAGGTCGGCCTCCAACTCGCCTTGCGGTGTGGTTACTTGGGCCGGTCGGGTGGCGTCGCCCGGGTCGGTGAGGGTGGCGGGGGTGTTCGTGCGGATGGCGTCCGGTGGGAGGAGGGCGGCGAGGGTGTCCACGAGGGTGGTGCGGGGGAGGAGGACGAGGGGGCCGCCGAAGCGGGTCTCGGCGGAGCGGGCGTCGGAGCGGGAGAGCCAGCGGCCACCTGGGGTGCGTAAGCCGCCGTCGCCCTGCCAGGCGGCCAGGTCGCGGATTCGGTCGCCTACGCCGAGGGTGTCCAGGGCGCGCAGGGCGTTGGGGGCGAGGGAGATGGCGGTGCCGGCCGGGGTGAGGGCGGGGGTGCGTTCGAGGACGGTGATGTGGGCGCCGGTGCGGTGGAGGGCGGCTGCTGCGGTGAGGCCGCCTATGCCGGCGCCGATGATGAGGACGCGCATGGTTTCTCCGTTGGCTGTAGGGCGTTGACTACAGGTGTAGTTACTGGGGTGACTGTACTACGGGTGTAGTGGGCGGCGTCCATGGCTTAGGTTCCGTTCATGCCTGCGGACACCGGACTTCCCTCACAGCTCCCCTCGCGACTTCCCTCGCGTGCCGATCTGATCGCCGACGCCGCCCTTGCCCTTCTCGCCGAGCGGGGGATGCGGGGCCTCACCCATCGCGCCGTCGACGAGGCGGCCGGGCTTCCGCAGGGGGCCACCTCGAATGTCGCGCGTACCCGGCAGGCGTTGCTCGAACTGGCGGTGCGGCGGCACGCTGAGCGGGAGGCCCGGGTGCTCGGGATCGGTGAACTGCCCGGCGCGGGGGAGGGGTTGGACGTGCTGGCCGACGCGCTGGCCGTCGCCGTCCACCGGTTGATGAGCGGGGAGCGGGCGCTGCTCGTCGCCCGGTACGAGCTGGCGCTGGAGGCGACGCGGCGGCCCGAGTTGCGGGAGTTCTACGACGCGACCGGGGGTCGATTCCGCGACGCGCTGCGGGAGTTGGTCGTCGCGGCGGGGTCGGGGGAGCCGGAGCGGCACGTGCTGTCGCTGGTGGCGTGGGCGGAGGGGGTGATGTTCTCGTGCGTGGCGGGGGCGTTCGCGGTGCCGTCGGTCGGTGAACTTCGGCGCGGGGCGCGGGAGTTGCTGCGGGGGATGCTGGGGCGGTGAAAAGGAGTGGGCCGGGTGGGGTGGTGTCCGGGATCATGGCCGCATGAGCAGCCAGCGCACCGAGCCCGCCCAGAACGCGTCCGAACGGGACATGCTGGAAGGGTGGTTGGAGTATCACCGGCAGACCCTCGCGTGGAAGTGCGAGGGGTTGACCGACGAGCAGTTGCGCACCGCCGCCGTCCCGCCGTCGGAGCTGTCCCTGCTGGGGCTGGTGCGGCACATGGCCGAGGTCGAGCGGGGCTGGTTCCGCAAGGTCCTCGTGGGCGACGATCCGGGGCCGATCTACTACAGCGACGCCGATCCTGACGGCGAGTTCCACGTCGGTGACGGTGACACCTGGGCTGAGGCGTACGCGACCTGGCAGGGCGAGATCGAGGTGGCCCGCGAGTACGCCGGGCGGTTCGAACTGGACGATCTGTCGCAGGGCGAGAGCCGGTTCACGGAGGAGCCGTTCAGTCTGCGGTGGATCTATACGCACATGATCGAGGAGTACGCCCGGCACAACGGGCATGCGGATCTGCTGCGCGAGCTGATCGATGGGGCTACCGGGGAGTGACGGGGGTTGGGGCGACGGGGGTGGTAAGGGAGTGACGGGGTGATGCGGTAACGGTTGCCGGGGCTGCGGGGCTGCGGGGCTGCGGGGCTGCGGGGCTGCGGGGCTGTGCTGAGTTGCCGGGGCTGTGCTGAGTTGCCGGGGCGGCAGGGCTCCGTCGGGGTGCCGGGGCGGTGGGGTGACGTCAGCCGCCGCCGACGTGAGCCGTCCGTACGGGGCAGGAGATCACTCGTGCGGGGCAACCTCCGCTTGTCCACCGCACCTCCCGGCGCCGGAGCCGACAGAGTTGCGCGGGTGCACCGTACGACGACTACCGCGACCCTGCTGGTGACCGTCGCCGCCTCCGCTCTCACCGGATGCGTGACCGTCCAGCACCACCCGCCCGCTCCCGGCGCCTCCGCCGTCCCCTCCGTGCCCCCGCTGCCCCGCCCCGACGGGAAGGCGCGGGCGAGGGTGATCCAGGCGCCGGCGCGGGAGGCCCTTGAGATGGTCGCCCCGTCGAACACGACGCCCGCACCCCGGGAACGTGCCCAGGAACGCGAACCGGAGGCACCGCCTCCCGCCCGCCCCCACGACGACCCGCTCCCGAAACGACGCTCCCATCCTCACCGCCCCACCACCCCCCACGACCCTGCCGCCCCCCGCATCGAGATCCCCGACGTCGAGTCCGAGGTCCGCCGCAACACCGACGTCTGCGCCCTCGGCCGCCAGTACGGCGGCTGGCGCAACGACAGCCCGGAGGCCCGCATCTGCGACCAGGCGTACGGGAGGTAGACGCGGGGCAGGACAGCGGGACGGCTTCACCCCGGTCCACCGTCGGTCCGCCCCGCCGACGCCACGAAGAAGGCCCCCTTCCAGAGCCCGGCGAATTCCAGGGGTCGTAGCAACACAGTGATCAACTGGCTGTCGCCAGGAGTTTGGCGAGACGCTCGGCTGGGGTTTCCCAGTCGAGCGTTTTGCGTGGGCGGCTCCGGGATCGGTGGAGGCTCTATGCGCTGACTCCAGCCGCCGGTTGGGGCTGGTGTTGAGCGTAGTGGTTGGTCTCGTGCTCGTGGGGCGGGATGTCTCCGATCGCGGTGTGGAGGCGCTGGCTGTTGAACCAGTCGACCCATTCCGCGGTGCTGAGTTCGACGTCGGCGAGGCTGTGCCAGGGCCTGCGGGGCTTGATCAGCTCGGTCTTGCAGAGGCCGATCTGGGATTCCATGAGCGCGTTGTCCAGGGCGTCGCCGACGGTGCCGATCGAGGCGTCGATACCCGCCTCCATCAGACCCGGAGCGGTTCATATTCACGGTGCGCAAGCTGAATGGTCTTGAGTCCCCGCTCAGTTCCAAGCGGCGAGCAGGTCTTCCGGGGTGAGGGTGGTGATCCCTTCCGCGGTGCAGCCGCTGCGGGCCACCGCGAGCAGGGGGGTGTCGTGGTCGGCTCCGGGAAGCTGGGAGCGATGGGTGATCAGGCGGGCCAGGTCGCGCTGGTCGAAGGGCTTGTTCTCAAGCCATTTGATGGATCCGGTGAAGGTGATCTTCTTTGCGATGGGGGAGCGGTCGGCGCCGATGAGGTCGATCTCCGGGTCGTTGGTGCGGGTCCAGTAGCCTCCGACGACGCCGGTGCCCTCGGGGAGCCAGTCGTCGGCCAGGCGCCAGAGGGCTTCGCGGATGACGGGTTCGATGGCGCGCCCGCGCCAGGATGTCCAGCTTGTTCGGATGGAGTCGAGAACGCGGTCGCCGCGGCCGCGTTCGACGGCGGGGATGCCGGGGCCGATGAAGGAGAGCCAGAACCTCAGGTAGGGGTCGTCGATGCGGTAGCGCGTCTCGCGGCTCGGCTTGGTGGACAGGGGGAGTTCGGCGGCGACCATGCGGCGGCCGGTGAGGAGTTCCAGGGAGCGTTTGACGGAGCCTGGGTGGAGGCCGCCGGCGGCTCGGCCGATGAGTGTGAAGGTGCGTTCGCCGTGGCCGATGGCGCTGAGGACGGTGCGGGCTTGAGCTTCGGTGGGGAATTCGGCGGCCAGGGCGCGCTCGCCGCTTACGAGCAGTGCGGAGGTGGGCCGGGTGAGGGCCTGTTCGAGGTAGTCCCACAGGCCGGCGCCGTGGGGCCATTCCTCCAGGATCAGGGGAAGGCCGCCCGTGATGAGGTGAGCGTCGAAGGCGTCGGCCGGGGCCAGGTCGAGCATGGAGGCGACGTCGTGGGGGGTGAGAGCGGGGACGACCAGCTCGGTGCCACGCTGATAGAAGGGGCGTCCGTAGGTGTTGAGCTGTTCCATCATGGCGATGTCCGAACCGATGAGGATCAGCAGGACCGGGAGTTTGGACAGGGTCCGGTCGAAGGACTTCTGCAAGGCTCCCTCGAAGCTGGCGTCCTCACGCACGAGATAGGGCATCTCATCGAGTACGACAATGCTGGGTGCGTCGGAGGGCAGAGCGGTGGCGAGCAGGCTCAGGGCCGCATCCCAGCTCTGTGGTGTGGCGAAGTCCGAGAAGCGGCCGGCGTCAGGCAGGGTGGACGCGGCCAATTCGGCTGTGAAGCCCGCCAGGTCCTCGTCTCGGGAGCCGCCGATGGCGGTGAAGAAGACGTGCGGAAGCCCTGCTCGTTCCAGGAACTCTTCTACGAGCCGCGACTTGCCTACCCTTCGGCGCCCGCGGATCAGGATGGCGCGGCCCGGTCGTCCGCCTCTGCTGCCCGCCTGCACCGTGCTCAGCAGGTCTCGCAAGAGACCGAGTTCGGACCGGCGCCCGATGAAGCCGTTCACGATGCACTCTCCTCGACGTGACTACCTTCAATGATAGTCTCATCGGCGAGAGTAATGTGCCAGTGCGCATCGGCATGGCAGCTGACGAGATGGGCGGCCTCGGCGGGATCGACACCCACATCGATCTCCACCCTGCCGCGGTCATCGACGGCATCGGCGCCTACGGGGGTCGAGGTGGTCCGGCCGGACCGCGAAGCGGGGCGGGACAACGGCAAGTCCGACCCGATCGACGCCTGCGGGGCCGCGACTGCCCGTGCTGTCGGCAACCCGAAGTCCCGCAACGGGAGCGTGGAGGCGATCCGGGCCCTGCGGTGGTCCGCAAGAGCGCGGTCAAGGCCCGCATCCAGACGATCAACCAGATCCGGACCCTGATCGTCACCAGTACGCGGCAATGGTCATGCTGAAGCCGAGATATGCCGGGATGTAGAGCCAACCGGCCCATCCGCCCCCAGCCCGTTGGAGTGGGCCATCCCGACTACCTGGAGGCGATGGTCGCGACCAGGCAGACCACGCTGGCGGCGGTGAGCACCAGCCGGACGGGCCACCTTACCGTCGGCTTGACCAGCACGTAGTCCGGTTGGCTTCCGTTGCGCAGGAGCGCCGCGGCTTCGCGTCCATGCAAGGCCATCGCTGGTGCCCTCGGCGCCAACCAGCTCAAGGCGACAGCCGCAGGTGGCAGGACGTCGAGAGGGGGTGCGGCGACGTCATCGTGGCCGCCGCGCCGGCGGTGGCGACGAGCAGCCCGGACCCGGGAAGGCTCTCGCCGACCGTGTCCGGACCCTCCTGGATCGCCTCAACCTGAGCTGACCCGCTCCGCCGACGCACACGTCCTGGTGGGGGGGTATCCCGCCTCCCCGGTGGGAGATGAGTGGGAGATGATCATGGAGTGGTGATGCGGTCAGGCGCTAGGAAATGCCAGGTAGCGCTACATGTGTGCACTGCGTCAGCCCGCTGATTCGGCCGCGTGCGGGCTCAGCACACCCGCGCTGACCAGGGCGATGATGACGATGCCGAGGGCGACGCGGTAGTAGACGAACGGCATGAAGCTCTTGGTCGAGATGAACTTCATGAACCAGGAGATGACGACGTAGCCGGAGACGAAGGCGATGCCGGTGGCGAAGATGGTGGGGCCCCAGGCGACGTGGTCGTTCTCCAGGGCGTCCTTCGTCTCGAAGAGGCCGGACGCGAGGACGGCGGGGATGGCGAGGAGGAAGGAGTAGCGGGCGGCGGCCTCGCGCTTGTAGCCCATGAAGAGGCCACCGGTGATGGTGGCGCCGGAGCGGGAGACGCCGGGGATGAGCGCGCACGCCTGGCAGAGGCCGAAGATGAGGCCGTCCTTGACGCCCAGGTTCTCCAGCGCCTTGCGCTGCTTGGGCGCCCGGTGCCGCCCCCCTGTCTCGTCGCGCGCGGCGAGGCGGTCGGCGACGCCCATGACGACGCCGATGACGATGAGCATGGTCGCGGTGATCCGCAGATCGCGGAACGGCCCCTCGATGTGCTCCTTGAGGGTGAGCCCGAGGACGCCGATCGGGATCGAGCCGACGATCACCAGCCAGCCCATCTTGGCGTCCTGGTCGGCCCGCATCTCCTTGTTGACCAGCGACTTGAACCACGCCGCGAGGATCCGCCCGATGTCCTTGCGGAAGTAGATCAGCACCGCCGCCTCGGTACCGATCTGTGTGATCGCGGTGAACGCGGCACCGGGGTCCTCCCAGCCGGAGAACGCCGCGGTGAGCCGCAGGTGCGCGCTGGAGGAGACGGGAAGGAACTCGGTCAGCCCCTGGACGAGTCCGAGGATGAGGGATTCAAACCAAGACATGAGGTTACGGAGTCCAAGTGCCGATCGGGAGCAGACGGTAACGGCGACGACGGCCGCCGACGACACGGCAACGCGCCGCGCGCGGAGATCAACGGGTGCAGGGGGCAGCGTAGCGCCCCGAAGCGACAGGCCCGGCACAGGGGGATCCCAGGGGGATGACTCGTACTGATCAGCCGATTGTCGACCTGTTGACCCATCCGCCCGCCGCCGCATACGTTGCTGACCAGAGAAAGCGCTTGCTGCGACGACCGCCGGCCCCACCGGCGACCGCCGCCCCCGCTCGCGCGTACGGTCGCCAGTCCGAGGAGTGCTGATCACCCCCATGCCCCCGACCACTCCCCTCGACGGCCGCAGAATCCGCGCCGCCGTCATCGGCACCGGCGCCATCGCGCGCGGCTCCCACCTGCCCGCGCTGCGGCAGCTCGCCGACGACATCGAGGTCGTCGCCGCCGTCGACATCGACTCCGCCGCCGTCGAAGCCTTCTGCGCCGAGGGCGGGGTACCCCACCCGTACACCGACCTGGAGCTGATGCTCGCCGAGCAGCGCCCCGACCTGGTCACCATCTGCACCCCTCCCACCCTGCACCGCGCCCAGAGCCAGGCCGCGCTGCGCGCCGGCGCCTGGGTGCTGTGCGAGAAACCGCCCGTCCTGACCCTTGCCGAGTACGACTCCGTCGCCGCCGGGGAAGGCGCGGAGTCGGGCCCGTACTCCTCCATCGTTTTCCAGCACCGTTTCGGTTCAGGGACCCGGCACGTCCGCCGGCTCCTCGCCGAGAAGGCGCTCGGCCGCCCCCTCGTCGCCCACTGCCAGACCACCTGGTACCGCGACACCGCCTACTACGCCGTGCCCTGGCGCGGACGCTGGGCCACCGAGGGCGGCGGACCCGCCATGGGCCACGGCATCCACCAGATGGACCTCCTGCTCGACCTGCTCGGCCCGTGGAGCGAGGTCCGCGCGATGGCCGGACGGCTCGTGCACGACGTCGAGACCGAGGACGTCTCCACCGCGCTCCTGCGCTTCGACAACGGCGCGATGGCGACCGTCGTCAACAGCGTGCTCAGCCCCGACGAGGTCAGCCGGATCCGCATCGACTGCGAGCGCGCGACCGTCGAACTCGTCCACCTCTACGGGCACTCCAACGCCAACTGGACGATCACCCCCGCCCCCGGGGTCTCCGAGGAGGAGCTGGCGTCCTGGCTCGACTTCGGTGCGGACGTGCCGAGTTCGCACCTGGAGCAGCTGCGGGAACTCGTCGCGAGCATGCGCGCAGGTCAACGGCCGCGGCTCAGCGGGGAGGAGGGGCGGGCCAGCCTCGAACTCATCAGCGCGCTCTACAAGTCGGCGTTCACCGATGTCACCGTCCGGCGCGGGGAGATCGGCGCGGGCGACCCGTACTACACCGCGCTGCACGGAGGCGCGCCCGGCTGGGCGCCCGAGGAGGGAACCGCGTGAGCCAGGGACTGCGTGTCGTCCACGCGCACGGCGACCACATCACCGTCACCGAACCCGTCACCGGCGTCGAACTCCTCTCGTACGTCTACCGCGCCGAGGCCGACTGGGAGGCGCCCAAGCCGTACGTCCACCCGCTGCGCACCCTCGCCGGCGACGTCGTCACCGACTACCGGCCCAACGACCACCGCTGGCACAAGGGGCTCTCGCTGACCGCCTCGCACCTGTCCGGCGCGAACCTGTGGGGCGGCAACTCCTATGTCCACGGCGAGGGTTACCTCGCGCTGCCCGAGCGGGTCGGGTCGATGCGGCACACCGGGTTCGACGAGGTGACCGCCGACGGCGACCGCGTCGTCATCGCCGAGCGGCTGACCTGGCACCCGTACGACGGCGCGCTGTGGGCCGAGGAGGCGCGGCGGGTCGAGGTGCACGACGTCGACCTCGACTCCCGGTCCTGGGCGCTCACGTGGACGAGCGCCATCACCAACCGGCGTGCCGAACCACTGCTGTTCGGCAGCCCCACCACCGCCGGGCGCGAAATGGCGGGCTACACCGGGCTGTTCTGGCGCGGGCCGCGCGCGTTCCGTGACGGCCGCATCATCGGGCCCGACGGGGAAGGGCCCGCACTCATGGGCACGCAGGGGCCGTGGCTCGCGGTCTCCGGCGAGCACGACGGCGCCGACGGGCACGCCACGGTCGTCATCGCGCACGCGCCCGAGAACGCCGGCGGGCATCCCGCGCACTGGTTCGTCCGCAACGACCCCTTCGCCGCCCTCGCTCCCTCCTGGGCCTTCTTCGAGGAGCTCGAGCTGCCGCCGGGCGAGACCCTGACCCGGCGCTACCGGGTCGTCGTCGCGGACGGGGCCTGGGAGCGGGACGACATCGCCAAGTACCTCGAGGAGCGGCCGTGGTGAACGGGTTCCCGGGGCTGCCGGGCGGGGTCGGGGTGTCCCGGCTGTGCGTGTACGACTGGCCCGCCGCCGACGGGCTCCACGGCGGAACTCCCCATATGCACCTGGCCTGTTCGGAGGGGTACGTCGTCACCGGCGGCCGGGGAGCGGTCCAGACGCTGACGTCGTCCGGCTACGAGGAGACCGTTCTGGAGCCGGGGACGATCGCCTGGTTCACCCCCGGCACCATCCACCGCCTCGTCAACGAGGACGACCTCCAGATCACCGTCCTCATGCAGAACTCCGGTCTCCCCGAGGCGGGCGACGCGGTCCTCACGCTGCCCCCGCAGTACCTGACGGACCCCGAGACCTACGCCTCGGTCACCCGCATCCCCCTCGACGCCCCCCGCGCCGAGCAGGAGCAAGTGGCCCGCACCCGCCGGGACTTGGCCCTGGAGGGCTACCGAGCCCTCCGCGCCTCCCCCGACTCCCTGACCGCCTTCCACGAAGCCGCCGCCGCCCTCGTCCGCCCCCGCCTCGCGGAATGGCGCGAACGCTGGCAACAAGGCGCCTCGGCCGCCGCCCAGGCCACGGGCGACCAACTCGAACGCCTCGGCCGGGGAGATGCCTCCCACCTGCGCGACGCCGTTGTCCGCGCCGAACAGCCCGCCGAGCGGGGGAAGTTCGGAATGTGCGGGCGGCTGGACGTGTACAAGCTGGAGGGCTGACGGGGAAGTCGCCGGGGGAGACCCCGGCGACAAGGCCGTCTGGCACGACCTCTGGTCCTCCCTCTGCCACCAAGGGGACGTCTACAGCGCGAGCTTCGCCGCCCTGCCCCTGCTCGTCGGCATAGCGACGGGCCGCGCTCCCGGAGACCGGGCCGAGGCGGTCCTCATGGCGGGCCACATCGCGGGCGCCGCCGACGCCGGGCAGTGGGCCCGGTACGCGCCCCATTTCGCCGAACTGATCCCCGTAGCCCGGGACCTCCTCGCCGAGGCGCCGCCCCTCGACTCCGGTACTTTCGTCTATCACCTCCAGGGACTCCTCGCGTTCGAGGGCGTCCCCGTGTGGTCGACCGAACTGGAGCTGCTTCTGGACGAGTTCGAGGTCGAGTGTCCTGACTGCGGGGCGGGGTCGGCCGTGTGCCTCGGGCTCGACGCCGACGACCTCGATGTCGAACTCTTCGCGGCGGACCCCGCCGAACTGACGGGCATCGGGGCACGGTTGCACGCGTTCGCCGTGGACGGCGGGCAGGGCGAGGTGGCGGTGAGGGGGTGAGGCTGCCGGGTGGTGAGGGGCGGTTGCCCGTTCTCAGGCCGGGGACGGGCCCGACACCGTCCAGCCCGGGGTCTGGGGGTGGGCGGTGAGGTCTTCGTGGGAGATCTCGTGGCCGCAGGTGGCGCAGGTGAGGCGGGGGTGGAGTTCGTGGCCGCAGGTGTGTTCGAGGAGCATGGGGCGGTCGGGGCGGAGGTAGCGGTCGCCCCAGGTCATGAGGGTGATGAGGACGGGTTCGAGGTCGAGGGCGGCCTGGGTGGGGCGGTAGTCGTGGCGCGGGGGGCGGTCGGAGTAGGTGTGTTTCGTGAGGACGCCGGCGTCGACCAGGCGGCGCAGGCGGGCCGAGAGGACGTCGCGGGGGGCGCCGATGTTGCGGATCAGCTGGTCGAAGCGGCCGTTGCCCAGAAGGACCTCGCGGAGGATCAGGAGGGCGTACTTCTCGCCGACGAGGTCGAGGGCGCCGGCGATGGAACAGGGGCGGGGGTTTTTCGGGGCGGCCATGAGGGTCAGTTTAGGTGAGGGTTTGGATTTCAAACTTTGCTGGTCATCGGCGCACCCGTGGGAGTACGGTGAGTTTGGAATTCAAACTTACTCGACTGGAGGCACCCATGCGTGACGCCGTCATCGTCGAAGCCGTCCGCACCCCCGTCGGCAGGGGCAGGCCCGGCGGCGCCCTGGCGCACGTCCACCCCGTCGAACTCCTCGCCCACACCCTGCGCGCCCTGGCCGACCGCAGCGGCGTCGACCCCGCGCTTGTGGACGACGTCATCGGCGGCACCGTCGACCAGGTCGGCGAGCAGGCCGTCAACACCACCCGGTACGCCGTCCTGTCCGCCGGCTACCCGGAGTCCGTGCCGGCCACGACGGTGGACCGGCAGTGCGGCTCCTCCCAGCAGGCCGTGCACTTCGCCGCGCAGGGCGTGATGGCCGGCGCCTACGACCTCGTCGTCGCCTGCGGGGTCGAGTCGATGAGCCGGGTCCCGATGTGGTCGAACGTCCTCGACGGCACGGACCCCTTCGGCCCCGGCATCGCCCGCCGCTACCCGCAGGGCCTGGTCCCGCAGGGCATCAGCGCGGAACTGATCGCCGCCAAGTGGTCCCTCACGCGCGCGCGGATGGACGAGTTCGCCGCGCGGTCCCACCACAGGGCCGCGACCGCGTGGGAACGGGGCCGTTTCGACGTCGAGGTGGCCCCGCTGGACGGCGTCGCCCGGGACGAGTCCGTGCGCCCCGCCACCACCCCCGAGATCCTGGCCGGCCTCAAGCCCGCCTACTACGACCCCGCCTATGCCGAACGCTTCCCCGAGATCGAGTGGAACGTCACCGCCGGCAACGCCAGCCCCGTCAACGACGGCGCCTCGGCCGTCCTGATCGCCTCCGCCGAGACGGCCGCCCGCCTCGGTCTGCGCCCCCTCGCGCGCCTGCACAGCTTCGCCGTCACCGGCGACGACCCCCTCCTCATGCTGACCGGCGTGATCCCGGCGACGGAGAAGGTGCTGCGCAGGGCCGGCCTGACCCTCGCGGACATCGACCTCTTCGAGGTCAACGAGGCGTTCGCCAGCGTCGTCCTCGCCTGGCAGCAGGAGACCGGCGCCGACCTCGCCAAGGTCAACGTGGACGGCGGCGCCCTCGCCCTCGGCCACCCCCTCGGCGCGAGCGGCACCCGCCTGACGACGACCCTGGTCCACTCGATGCGCGAGCGCGGCGCCCGCTACGGCCTGCAGACCATGTGCGAGGCGGGCGGCATGGCCAACGCGATGATCCTGGAGGCCGTCTGATCCGACCCCGAGGGGTCACTTCCCGCGCAGGTGGTGCCGCTTGCGCCAGGCCAGCACCGCCCCCGCCACCGACGGCAGCGCGATCGCCGCCACGGCGATCAGGAACACCGGCGAGGTCGGCGACGAGGCCCGCGCCCCGGCGACGACGTACGCGGCCGTGTTGGGCACCGACCCCAGCGCGGTCGCGAACAGGAACGGGAACCAGCGGATCCGCGACACGGAGGCCCCGTAGTTCGCGAGCCAGAACGGCATCCCCGGGAAGAGCCGCGCCGCCAGCATCGAGCGCAGCCCGTGCCGGCTGAGCTGCCCGTCCGCCGCCCGCAGCAGCCGCCCGCGCAGCAGGGGCCGCAGCGCGTCCTGCCCCAGCGTCCGCCCGAGCCCGAACGCGAGCCCCGCGCCGAGCACCGTGCCCGCGAGCGTGGTGACGAGCCCCACCTCCCAGCCGAACAGCGCGCCCGCCGCCAGGTTCAGCAGCGGCCGGGGCACGAACGCGACCGTGCACAGCCCGTACGCCACCGTGAAGACGACGGCGGCCGACGCGCCCGTCAGCTGCGGCGGCCAGCCGTCCTGGAGGAGCCGCTGCGGCTCGAAGAGCAGCACGCATGCCCCGGCCGCCGCGAGCAGCGCGACCAGCAGCGCGAAACGGGACCAGGGCGACAGCAGCACGCGCGCGAGACGCCCTGCGGCGGCGGGCACGGGGACGACGAGCTCAGTGGCGGCGGCCGGGGGAGCGGCCAGGGCGGTGCCCCCAGAGCTGGTGGTGGCATCGAGCATCCCGTGACGGTAGCTCACCGGGCTGTCTGATCGCTTTATGGGCCTCGTCACCGAGGCGACGCTGAACGGGCCCGCGCGGAAAACCGTTCGACGCGTGCCGGAACGTCGACGATGATCGAGCACATGTTCCGGTACGCCTTCCACCTCGCAGCATCCGCCGTCGCGGATGCCCCGAAGGCTGCCGTCGCGTACGTCCTGGCCGCTGTCGACGGCGCCCGAAGCTGACCCTCCCCGGACAGTCCGGCGGACCCCGTGAGGGGAGGGTCGGACGGACATCCGGGGTCCCGTTTCTCTCCGCTCACGGACACGCTTCGAGGTACACAGCCATGGCGAAGACCGCCTACGTACGCACCAAGCCGCACCTCAACATCGGCACCATGGGTCATGTCGACCACGGCAAGACGACCCTGACCGCCGCCATCACCAAGGTCCTCGCCGACCGGGGCACCGGCACCTTCGTGCCGTTCGACCGCATCGACCGCGCCCCCGAGGAGGCCGCGCGCGGCATCACCATCAACATCTCGCACGTCGAGTACGAGACCGACACCCGCCACTACGCGCACGTCGACATGCCCGGCCACGCCGACTTCGTCAAGAACATGATCACCGGCGCGGCCCAGCTCGACGGGGCGATCCTCGTCGTCTCCGCGCTCGACGGGGTGATGCCGCAGACCGCCGAACACGTGCTGCTCGCCCGGCAGGTGGGCGTGGACCACATCGTCGTCGCCCTCAACAAGGCGGACGGCGCGGACGAAGAGCTGGCCGAACTCGTCGAGCTGGAGGTCCGCGACCTGCTCACCCTGCACGGGTACGGCGGCGACAGCGCGCCCGTCGTGCGCGTCTCCGGACTCAAGGCCCTTGAGGGCGACCCCCGTTGGGTCGCCGCGATCGAGGCGCTGCTGGACGCGGTCGACACGTACGTGCCGATGCCCGAGCGGTATCTCGACGCGCCGTTCCTGATGTCCGTCGAGAACGTCCTCACCATCACCGGACGCGGGACGGTCGTCACCGGCGCCGTCGAGCGGGGCACCGTCCGCGTGGGCGACCGGGTCGACGTGCTCGGCGCCGGCGTCGAGACCGTCGTCACCGGTGTCGAGACGTTCGGGAAGCCGATGGACGAGGCGCAGGCCGGGGACAACGTCGCGCTGCTGCTGCGCGGGGTGCCCCGGGACGCGGTCCGGCGCGGGCACGTCGTCGCGGCGCCGGGGAGCGTGGTGCCCAGGCGCCGGTTCACGGCGCGGGTGTACGTGCTGTCCGCGAAGGAGGGCGGCCGCACCACGCCGATCGCCACCGGGTACCGGCCGCAGTTCTACATCCGCACGGCGGACGTCGTCGGCGACGTCGACCTCGGGGACGCCGCCGTCGCGCGGCCGGGGGAGCGGGTGGACATGACCGTCGAACTGGGGCGGGACGTGCCGTTGGAGGCCGGTCTCGGGTTCGCCGTCCGCGAGGGCGGCCGGACCGTGGGCGCCGGAACGGTCACCGCCGTCCTGGACTGACGTCCACCAGGCACAATGAGCGGGTGAACCCCGAACCCGTTCCCGTCTTCCGTGCCGTCGACCATGGGTTCGCCAAGCTCATGCCCGATGTGGACCGGGCCCGGGCCTGGCTGCTCACGGTCGACGGCGCACCCCAGTCGTACGTCGACCTCGACGCCCCCGAGCACCTGGAGTTCGAGTACGTGAGGCGGCTCGGCCACGCGCTGGACGTCCTCGTGGACGGCGGCACCCCGGACGTCGTCCACCTCGGCGGCGGCGCCCTCACCCTGCCCCGCTACCTCGCCGTCACCCGGCCCGGCGCGCGGCAGCAGGTCGTCGAGTTCGACCGAGGGCTCCTCGACCTGGTCGTCGAGGAACTGCCGTTGCCGGACGGCGAGTTCACGCTGCACGCGGCCGACGCGCGCGCATGGCTCGCGGCGGCGCCGGACGCGTGTGCCGACGTGATCGTCGGGGACGTGTTCGGCGGCTCGCGGGTGCCCGCGCAGGTCACGTCGAGCGGGTACGTCCGTGAGGTGGCGCGGGTGCTGCGGGGCGACGGGGTCTACCTCGCCAACCTCGCCGACAGCGCCCCGTTCGACTTCCTGCGCTCCCAACTCGCCGGGTTCGCCGAGGAGTTCACGGAACTCGCGGTCGTCGCGGAACCGGCGGTGCTGCGCGGGCGGCGGTTCGGGAACGTCGTCCTCGTCGCCGCCCGCAGGCCGCTCGACCTGCCCGCGCTGGCCCGCCGCACCGCGTCCGACGCCTTCCCCGCGCGGGTCGAACACGGGCCGGGGCTACGGAAGTTGATCGGCGGCGCACGGCCGGTGCGGGACGCGGACGCGGTGCCGTCACCCGAACCGCCCGAGGGGGCCTTCGGGGTCGGATGACCCCGGCCGGCTCAGGCCGGGGTCTCCACGGCGGCCGGCGCTTTCTCGGGACGCCGCGTCAGGTTCCGCACGTCCGGCACGCACAGCACCGCCGCCGTCACCACGACGACCGCCACCGCGCACCCCCACAGCGCGGACGACCGCCCGAACGCCGACTCCGCCGGGCCCGCGAGGGCCAGCGCGACGGGGACGAGGGCGACGGAGCCGAACCAGTCGTAGGCGGTGACGCGGGACAGCTTCTCCTCCGGGATCTCCTGGTGGAGCGCGGTCATCCAGCTGACCCCGAACACCTCGACCGTCAGCCCGCTGAGGAACATCACCGCGCACAGCACCGCGACCGGCGCCGCAACCGCGAGGGCGGCGGCCGGGAGGGCGTACGGGAAGACGCACAGGGTGCCCACGAGCAGGAGGCGCCCAGGACGCCAGCGCGTCATGAGGAGAGCGCCGGCGACCGTGCCCGCGCCGAAGAACCCGAGCGCGACGCCCCAGGGGCCGGCGCCGCCCAGGTCGTCGCGCGCGACGAGCGGGCCGTACACCGAATCGGCGGCGCCCACCAGGGCGTTGGCGATCGAGAACTGGAGCACGATGCCCCACAGCCAGGGCCGGCTGCTGAACTCCTGCCAGCCCTCCCGGAGATCCGCCAACAGGCCCTGAGACGTGGTGCGTTCGGGGATGTGGCTGACGTCGAGGAACGCCCGCAGCGCGCCCGCGACCGCGAAGGCGGCGGAGTCGGCCGCGAGGACCCAGCCGGGGCCGATCGCGGCGACCATCGCCCCGCCGAGGGCCGCCCCGCCGAGCGCCGCGCCCTGCATCGCCGTCCGGTAGAAGGCGAACGCGCGGCCCGCCTGCGCCCCCGAGACCGAGGACAGGAGCATGCCCTCGGACGCCGGGCCGAAGAACGCCTGGCCGGTGCCGCCGAGCGCGGTCAGCACCATCATCTGCCACAGCCGGGGCTCGCCCAGCAGGACGAGCGCGGCGAACGCGCCCTGCGAGAGGAAGTTGACGGCGTTCGCGGCGACCATGACCCGGTGCCGGGGCAGCCGGTCCGCGACGGCGCCGCCGATCAGCAGGAACAGCACCAGCGGGAGCGTCCTGGCCGCCGCGACCAGGCCCACGTCACCGCCGTCGCCGCCGGTTTCGAGCACCGCGAACGCGGCGGCGATCAGGGCGCCCTGCGAACCGAGGTTCGTCACGAACGCGGCGGCGGTGAGGAGCGTGTAGTTGCGGCCGGCCCAGGCGGGACGGCGGCTGTGGGGGAGGGGAGGGGCGGCTCGGGTCACCGGGCGACTATCGCGGCCGGGCATGCGGGCCGACAACCGGATTATCGGACCGCACCTCCCTATGTCCGCCGCCGGATCAGCCCTCCACCGGATCCCCGTGCAACCGCACCGTGCTCAGGATCTTCATGATCGTCGCGTCCGGCACCTCGTCCTTGACGCCCTTCGCCGTGGACAGCGTCCACGACACGAAGTCGCCCTTGGAGTTCTTGAAGCCGAACGTGATCGCCTTGCCGTCCGCCGAGCACTTGCCCTTCTGCGGGTTGTTCGCCGAGCGCGCCCAGCCGTAACTGCCCGCGATCCCGGCGGCCGTGGTGTACGGCGTGCCCTTCTGATCGAAGGTGATGCTCTTCTTGTCGGGCTGCGTGTACCCGCCGAACACCCACCACGCGGGCGTGTTGACGGCGATCTCGTCGGTGTTCTTGGCGCCGGACGCGCCCTTCGTGCCGGTCACGCCGAGCCGGTGGTCGCTGGTCTTGCCGTCCTTGTCCGGGTCGGACGTGCACCACTTCGGCTTGAGCGCGGCCGTGCCGGTCATGATGACGGAGTCGTAGCCGGTCGGCTTGGCCTTGTCCTCCCACTCGTAGCCGAGCGCCGTCCCGGGCGGCTGCACCTCCCAGTCGGCCGGCACGTCGAACGCGGTGCCCCACTTGGGATTGATGACGACCTTCCACCCCGCGATCGTCGGCTTCTCCTCGCTGTCGCCGCCGCGCGGGTTGCTCCCGGCGGCGCCGGACGCCGGCGGCGAGGCCGGCGCGGACGGCGCGGACGGCGAGGAGCTGGGGTCGCTCTTGGCCTCGGTCTTCTTCTCGCCGTCACCGCCGAGCACCATGAACCCGGTCACCGCCGCGGTCAGCACGACCGCCGACGCGGAGATGATCGCGACCATCTTCGTCCGGTTCCGGCCGCCCCTCCCGCCGCCCGGCTGCGCCTGCGGGGTGCCCGCCACCGTCGGCGCCCCCCAGGCGGGCTGCTGACCGTAAGGGCCGGGCTGGCCCGGCTGTTGGTACCCGGCCTGCTGGTACGGGTTGGGCTGCTGGTAGCCCGGCTGCTGGTACGGATTGTTCTGCGCCTGCGGGTTCTGCTCTCCCCCGGGCGGCTGCTGTCCTTGCCACATGCGGAGAAACCCTAGTGGCGCGGGGGACGCCTTTCGGCCACCACCCCCGGACGCTCACGGTTCGATCACGACTCGGACGGTTCGTACGCCCGCACGGTCGTCATGATCCGCCGCACGGTCGCGTCGGGCACCTCGTCCCTCACGTCCCGCACGCCGACGAACGTCCAGGACGCGAGCGTGCCGCCGGGCAGCCGGAACGCGAACGTCGTCGCCTTGCCGTCGTAGTCGCACTTGCCCGGCTTGTCGACGCCGTGCGAGCGGGCGGTGACGACGCTGCCGGTCAGGCCGGACGCGGAGGTGAAGGGGGTGGCCGCCTCCGTCGTCACCTTGTCGTGGTCGGGCTGGGTGAAGTCGCCGTAGACCCAGGTCTCGGCGTCCTTGCGGGCCGCCGCCTCGGCGGACTTCGCGGTCGGCTCGCCGCGGGTGCCGGCCATCGCGAGCGCGGTGTCGTCCGTGCGGCCGTCGCGGTCGTCGTCGGACGTGCACCACTGGCGCTCCAGGTACGCGGGCGCCTTCACGGCGGCCAGCGGCTTGTCCTGCGGGTCGTCGTTCTCGGAGACCCAGGTGATCCAACTCGTCTTCTGGGGCGCCCAGGTGGCGGGGACGTCGAAGGCGACGCCGATGGAAGGGTTCACGACGGTCTTCCAGCCGGCGACGGTCGGTTGGCGGGGGTCGGGGCTGGTGGAGGCGGCTGCGGTGGTCGTCGGGTCGTCGTCGCCGTTGCTGCTGCTGTTGCGGAGGAGCAGGGCGCCGGTGACCGCGCAGGCGACGACGACTGCCGCGACCGTGAGGGCGAGTGCGCGGGTGCGGCGGGGTTTCGCGGGCTGGGGCGCGGGCTGAGGTTCGGGCTGCCGGTAGGGGTTCGGCTGGTGGTAGCCGGGCTGCTGGTACGGGTTGTCCTGCCCTCGCGGGTGCTGCTGGCCCCCGGGCGGCTGCTGTCCTTGCCACATGGGCGGCAAGCATAGGCCGACGATCACACCGCTCTGGCCGCCGTTCACTACTCGTGGGTAACATCAGGTCCATGAGCGCTGACCAGATGTCCATCGGCGAGATGCTCGCCGCGACCGTGCCCATGGCCCGGACCCTCAACCTGGAGTTCGTGGAGACCGCCCCGGAGCGCGCCGTCGTCGCCCTCCCCGACCAGGGCGACTTCCACAACCACGTCGGCGGCCCGCACGCCGGCGCCATGTTCACCCTCGGCGAGTCCGCCAGCGGCGCCATCGTGCTCGCCGCCTTCGGCGACCAGCTCACCCGCGCGGTCCCCCTCGCGGTCAGCGCGCAGATCTCCTACAAGAAGCTCGCGATGGGCCCCGTCACGGCGACGGCCGTCCTCGGCCGCCCGGCGGCCGACGTCGTCGCGGAACTCGACCGGGGCGAGCGCCCCGAGTTCCCGGTGACGATCGAACTCCGGCGCGCGGACGGGGCGGTGACGGGGGAGATGACGGTGGTGTGGACGCTGCGGCCGAACAACTGATCACGCGGCCAGCCGCCCGCCCCCGGTCCCCTCCTCGAACCCGGCCACGAACTCCTTCAGCCACGCCGTGAACTCCGGCCCGAGATCGTCCCGCGCGCACGCCAGCCGGACGACCGTCCGCAGGTAGTCCGCCTTGTCCCCGGTGTCGTAGCGCAGCCCCTCGAAGACGACGCCGTGGACCGTGCCGTCCGCCGCGAGTTCCTGGAGCGCGTCGGTGAGCTGGATCTCGCCGCCCCGGCCGGGCGGGGTGCGCTCCAGGACGCCGAAGACGGCCGGGTCGAGGACGTACCGCCCGATCACGGCGTACCGGCTGGGCGCGTCCTTCGGCGCGGGCTTCTCGACGAGCCCGGTGACGCGGACGACGCCGTCCTCGCCGGTCGGCTCCACGGCCGCGCAGCCGTAGAGGTGGACCTGCTCCGCCGGGACCTCCATGAGGGCGACGACGCTGCCCGCGTACCGCGCGCGGACGTCCAGCATCTCGCTCAGCAGGTTCTCGCGGGCGTCGATGAGGTCGTCTCCGAGGAGGACGGCGAAGGGCTGGTCGCCGACGTGGTGACGGGCGCACAGGACGGCGTGGCCGAGGCCGAGCGGGTCGCCCTGGCGGATGTGGTGGATGTCGGCGAGGCGGGCGGGGTCGCGCACGGCGTCGAGGCGGACGGTGTCGCCCTTCGCGGCGAGGGCCTGCTCCAGCTCGAAGGCGTGGTCGAAGTGGTCCTCGATCGCGCGCTTGTGACGGCCGGTGACCATCAGGACGTCGTCCAGACCGGCCGCCGCGGCCTCCTCCACGACGTACTGGATGGCCGGCTTGTCGACGACCGGAAGCATCTCCTTCGGGGTCGCCTTCGTCGCGGGCAGGAAGCGGGTGCCGAGGCCGGCGGCGGGGACGACGGCCTTGCGGACGGCAGGTACCGGGGTGCGGCGGGGGGTGGTCATGCGGTCATGCTGGCCCGCCGGCCTGGGAGTTCACCGAGAGTGGGATCGGAGAGAGCTGTGGATGTGGCTCCGGGGCGAGCGCTCAGCAGCCTTACGGCGTACGGGAGTTGAAGATTTCGTGTGCCATCCACCGGGCGCGGCCACAAGTTGAGGGCTGCCTTCCGTGGCATATGCCGCCGATATCGAATGCCGGTGCGGATACCGCCGGTAACTTATCTGAAATTCCGGCTGTTTGAACTTGGGTCACTCGAACTTCTTGTTTCCTGTGAGGCATACGTGCGAAGGTAAGCGTCCCTTAAGAGGGGCCGGTTCAGGCCAAGGGGGCTGATCCGGCCACAGGTACGCACCAATCACGCACCTGCTTTTCCGGCGGGCACTTTTCCGTGGCCCAGCGCCGGCTTGGAAGGAAATGGTTCCGTGCAGTCGCCCAACCCACCCCGTCCGCCCTACCCGCCCCGCCCCGGCTGGCACCCCGGTGACTCCGACCGCCACCTCGCGGCCCAGTTCACCGCCCCCGGCGGCGACGCCTCCCGCGCCGTGGCACTCCTCCTCGCCCGGCACTGGCGGGCCGCCCACGACTACGCGGAGATCTGCCTCGCCGCCCGTGGCGAGTCCGCGCAGCTCGTGGCTGCCGCGGCCTTCCACCGTGTGCTCGGCAGGCTGGCCGGCGGACGCTCCGGCGGCGCGCTGCGCCCCCAATTGCTCGTCGCCGTACGGGACATCGTGCGGGAATGGGCCGGCGCCGACGCCGTCCCCGACGCGCTGCCGGAACTCGGCAAGACCATCGGCGGACGCGGACTGCGCGTCGCGCGCACCGGAACACCGGAAAGGCGACGGCTCGCGGAGCGTGCTTTCCGCACCCTTCCCGCCGCCTCCCAATGCCTCTTGTGGCACGCGGAAGCGGAAGCCGAACCCATATCCATACCCGCCGGTCTGCTGGGCGTCGACGAGTTGACGGCGACCGCCGGACTCCGCGAGGCGCGCACCCAATTCCGGGCGGGCTGCGTCCGCGCCCACCGCGAACTCGCCCCCTCCGACGAATGCCGCTTCTACAACCGCCTCCTCGACGTCCCCCTGCGCCGTGGCGGCACCCTCCTGCCCGACGTCCGCGACCACCTCGCCGCCTGCCGCCACTGCCGGCACGCCGCCGAGCAACTGAGCTTCTTCGACGACGCGTTGGACATCCTCCTCGTCGAGACCGTGCTCGGCTGGGGCGGCCGTCGCTACCTGGAGTCCCGGCCCGGCCGAGGGGGTGCGCACCGGCCCGTCGCGGGGCCCGTCCCCGGGGGCAGACATCGGAGCGCCCGCATCGTCGACCTCGCCGGGCGCCGCGCCAAGGCCGCGCTGATCGGCGCCGGGGTCACCTCCCTCGTCGTGCTCGCGAGCGTCCTCGTCGGGCAGGGCCTGACCGGCGGTGACGGGGTTCCCGCGTCCCGGGCCACCTGGGGGGCGCCCGTCGGCGGGCCCGACTTCCCGGCGGAGTCCGACGGGTCGCGGCCGTCCGTGTCCGCGTCCGGGGCCGCCTCGCCCGCCTCCGTCGAGCAGCAGCCCGCCGGGGTCGCCCACGGGCGGCTGTTCGCGCCGTCCGTCGGACTGTGCCTGGACAGCGAGGGCGGGCACGCCGTGGAGGGGGCGCGGGCCGTGCTCGCCGGCTGCTCCGGCGCGGCCTCGCAGCAGTGGTCGTACCAGGCGGACGGGCTGCTGCGGAGCGTGGCCACGCCGACGCTGTGCCTCGCCGCCGACGCCGACGGGCATCAGGGGTCGGCCGTGCTCGCCGGGTGCGTCGTGCACTCCGGGGAGGTGTTCTTCGACCTCACCGTGCGGGGGGAGTTGTTGCTGCGGCGGGGCGGGGGGCTCGTGGTGGCGCCCGGGGAGAGCCGGGAGGGGATGGGGGTCGTGGTGACCGAGCGGGACGGGTCCGCCGGGCAGCGATGGGTGTTCGACTCGTCCTCGGCCGGGTCCGATGCCGGATCCGGTGCCGGTGCTGGTTCCGGTTCTGTCGGGGGCCGGGTGGTGCCGGGGCCGTCCGGCGGGGACGCGCCCGACGCGCTGCGGCCTCAGGCGGGGCCGGAGAGGAAGGGGGCCGGGGAGTCGCAGGGTTCGGAGGGGGATCCTGCGGCTCCCGGGGCCGCCACGCCACCGCCGGCCGGAACGCCGGACGCGCCCGCCGAACCCCGGTACCACACGCGGATCGCGCAGGTGGGGGCGCCCGGTGGGGAGCAGGCACCGGCTTCGGAGCCGGAGCCGGTGCCGGTGAGTGAGCCCGTGGGGCAGGTGGTGGCGACGCTGGAGAAGCCGGTGCGGCGGGTCACCGAGAGGGTGTCCGGCGTGGTCGGCGGGCTCGGTCTGGGGGCGCCCGGGGTCTGACCCGGGGCGGGGGCGGTTTGCCGGGTTCGTGGTGTGTCTGACGGATTGTCAGCTCGGTGTCGGCGCATAGTGCCGTGCAGGACCGGACGTGTGTGGTCCGCCCCGCGCACCGAAGGAGTGACGTCCCGTGTCGGACCCCACGCCCACGCCCACCCCCGCCTCCGCCCCTGCCCCCGCTCCCGTCTCCCGGCGAGCCGCCCTGATCCTCCTGACGGCCCTCGGCCTCGCGTCACCCACGTACGCGTGGGCCGTCGATACGGAGCCGACCCGTGGCCAAGGCCCGGACGGTACAGCGGCATCCCATGGCCAACGCCTGGACCGAACAGTGCCCCGCGTCGAGCGTCTGCTGTCCCAGCTCACCCTCGACGAAAAACTCTCCCTCCTGCACGGCGCCCCCGACCCCGCCTCCCTCGGCCAGGCCGGCCACCTCCCCGGCGTCCCTCGCCTCGGCATCCCGCCCCTGCGCCTCGCCGACGGCCCGGCCGGCGTACGGGTCGCCGCGCCCGCGACCGCGCTGCCCGCCCCGGTCCTCCTGGCCTCCGCCTTCGACCCCGGCCTCGCGCGCCGCTACGGACAGGTCATCGGCCACGAGGGGCGGGCCCTCGGCCAGGACGTGCTGCTCTCCCCGATGGTCAACCTCCTGCGCACCCCCTACGGCGGCCGCGACTTCGAGACGTTCACCGAGGACCCGCTGCTCGCCGCCGACCTCGTCGCCGCCGAGATCCGGGGCATCCAGGACGAGGGCCTGATCGCCACCGTCAAGCACTTCGCCCTCAACAACCAGGAGGCGGACCGCGAGCGGGTCGACGTCCGCGTCGACGAACAGACCCTCCACGAGGTCGAGCTGCGCGGCTTCGAGGCCGCCGTCGAGGCCGGCGTCGGCTGTGTCATGGGCGCCTACAACAAGGTCGACGGCACCTACGCCTGCGAGAACGCGCACCTCCTCACGGACATCCTGCGCGACCGCTGGGGCTTCACCGGCTGGGTCATGACCGACTGGTCCGCCGCCCACAGCACCGGCCCGGCCCTGCGCGCCGGACTCGACATGGAGATGCCGGACGGCACGTACTTCGGGGCGGCGCTGAAGGCGGCCGTCGAGCGCGGCGAGGTGCCCGAGGCGTACGTCGACCGGGCGGTGCGGCGGATCCTCACCGTCCGCGAGCGGTTCGGCCACCTCGACGAGACGCCCCGCCCCGTCCGCGACGCCGCCGCCGGGGCCGCCGTCGCCCTGGAGGTCGCCAAGGCCGGCGCCGTCCTGCTGCGCAACGAGAACGGGACCCTGCCGCTGCGGGCCGGCGGATCGCTCGCGGTGATCGGGGCGAGCGCGGACTACCCGTTCGTCAGCGGTGGGGGCAGCGCGCACGTGGTCAGCGCGGGGGCGGAGAGCCCGCTGGCGGCGCTCAGGAGGCGGCTGGGGGAGGTGGCGTACGCGCTCGGCGAGGACCTGTTCGGGAAGGCGATCCCGGACGCCGGGTTCGACAGCGAGGGACAGCGCGTCGAGGCGGGCTGGGTGCACGAGGGTTCGCTCGCCGGGGACGGGGAAGAGCGGACGTTCGTCCTGCACTACACCGGCTCCCCGGTCAGCCGTCCCGACGTCCTCCTCGACGGCGAGGAGCTGTTCCCGCAGGCGCCCGGCTGGGGCGAGTACTTCGTCGGCGGCCTCACCACCACCGCCCCCGACGGCCTCAACGTCCGCCGCGCCACCCGCCGGCTCGCCCCCGGACCCCACACCCTCAGGATCACCGCGCACGAGGCCCAGCTCTTCCGCCTGCGCCACATCACCGCCGCCACCCGCGCGCGGGACGTCGCCGAGGCCGCCGAGGCCGCACGCGCCGCCGAACAGGTCGTCCTGTTCGCCTACGAGGACGCCAGCGAGTCCCTGGACCGCGCCACACTCGCCCTCCCCGGCAACCAGGAGCGCCTGATCGAGGCGGTGACGGCGGCGAACCCGCGCACCACCGTCGTCCTCAACACGTCGTCCGCGACGGCGATGCCCTGGCTGGCGCGGACCGGCGCCGTGCTCCAGATGTACTACCCCGGCCAGGAGGGCGCCGCCGCGACGGCTGCCGTCCTCACCGGGGACTGCGACGCGGGCGGGCGCCTCACGCAGACGTTCCCGGTCGACGACGCCCACCACCCCGTCGCCGGCGACGCGCGCCGCTACCCCGGCACGGACGGGGTCGTCGCGTACACGGAGGGCGTGCACGCCGGTTACCGCTGGTACGACGCACAGGGCGTGCGCCCGCTGTTCTCGTTCGGGCACGGGCTCTCCTACACGACGTTCGCGTACACCGGCCTCGCGGTACGCGCGGACGGGCGCGGCGGCGTCGAGGCCGAGTTCACGGTCGTCAACACGGGCGCGCGCGACGGCGTCGACATCCCGCAGGTCTATGTGGGCCCGTCGCCGGACGTACGCGTCGCGCAGGCGGTGCGGGTGCTCGCCGGGTACCGGCGGATCGCGCTGAAGGCGGGGGAGCGGCGGCGGGTGAGGATCGGGGTGGCGGCGCGGACGCTGTCGTCGTGGGACCCCGGCGCGGGCGGCTGGGTGCTCGGGACGGGGGCGCGGACCGTGTGGGTGGGGGCGTCGGCGGGGGAGCTTCGGCTGACGGCGGAGGTGGTGGTGCGGCCCGTCGCGCCCGTGCGCGGACGGTAGGCTCGCGGGGATCATCGACGTCCAACGGAAGGAACCCGGCGGTGCACGTCCAGGAGTGGCTCGACTCGGTGCCTCCGGTCGCCGTCTACGCCGTGGTGGGGCTGGTCATCGGGCTGGAGAGCCTGGGCATCCCGCTGCCCGGCGAGATCATCCTCGTCTCGGCGGCCCTGCTGTCCTCGCAGCACGCGGGCGTCAACCCGCTGATCCTCGGGGCCTGCGCGACCGTCGGAGCCGTCGTCGGCGACTCCATCGGGTACGCGATCGGCCGCAAGGGCGGACGGCCGCTGCTCGCGTGGCTCGGCCGGAAGTTCCCCCGGCACTTCAGCGAGGGGCATGTGGCGACCGCCGAGCGCTCCTTCCAGAAGTGGGGCATGTGGGCCGTCTTCTTCGGCCGTTTCGTCGCCCTCCTGCGGATCTTCGCCGGGCCCCTCGCGGGCGTCCTGCACATGCCGTACTGGAAGTTCCTCACGGCCAACGTCCTCGGCGGCATCGCCTGGGCCGGCGGCACCACGGCCGTCATCTACTACGTCGGCATCGTCGCCGAGGGCTGGCTGAAGAAATTCTCCTGGCTGGGCCTGGTCCTCGCCGTCCTCATCGGCCTCACCTCGATGCTGGTCCTCAAGCGCAAGGCGAAGCGGGCCCAGCAGGAGCCGGAGGCGGTCGCCGCCGAGTGAGGCGGCTATTCGGTGTGCACCGCCTTGTGCGCCTTGGCGAGTTCGGCGTACGACGTGCCGTTGAAGGTGACGCCCTGGCGCTCCTCGTCGGTCAGCTCGCGCCGCACCTTCGCGGGCACCCCGGCGACCAGGGAACCCGGCGGCACCACCGTCCCCTGCGTGACCAGCGCCTGCGCGGCGACCAGTGAACCCGCCCCGATCACCGCGCCGTTGAGGATCGTGGCGCCCATCCCCACGAGGCAGTCGGCCTCGACGGTCGCCCCGTGCACGACCGCGTTGTGGCCGACGGAGACCCGCTCGCCGATCGACACCGGGAACCCGGGATCGGCGTGCAGGGTCACGTTGTCCTGGACGTTCGCCTCGGCGGCGACGGTGATCGACTCGACGTCGCCGCGCAGGACCGCGCCGTACCAGACGCTCGCGCCCGCGCCGAGCGTCACGTCGCCGATCACGGACGCCGTCGGGGCGACGAACGCCGCCGGGTCGATCCTCGGCTCCTTGCCCCCGATGCCCGTGATCAGAGCCTTGTGCGTCATCGCCGTCTCCTCGTGTCGGTCGGTGTCACCGCACCGTACGCCACCGGGTGGGGTGAAGATCACAGCGCGGGTGCCTGCGGGGACGACTACGGTGGGCGCGTGCCGAAGCCCAAGAACACGTTCTCGTCCTGGCGGGGCCGTCTCGCCCAGCGCGCCGTGCACGCCGGGTGGGAGTGGGTGCGGCGCACGGGTTCGGTGACCGCCGAGCGCCCCGGCCGGCTGCGCTTCGGCGCGATCGGCGAGCACACCCGCCTCGCCTTCCCGCTCGGCACGGTCTTCGGCGAACCCTGGATCCACCTCGGCTCCCACTGCATCGTCGCCGAACAGGTCACCCTGACGGCCGGTCTGATGCCCGGCCTCGACCTCGGCGCCGAGCCCATCCTGCGCATCGGCGACGGCGTCGTCCTCGGCCGGGGCAGCCACGTCATCGCCGACACGACGGTCACCATCGGCAGCGACTGCTACTTCGGCCCCTACGTCTACGTCACCTCGACGAACCACTCCTACGACGACCCCCACGAGCCCATAGGCAAGCAGTGGCCCCGCATGGAGCCCGTCGAGATCGGCCCCGGCTGCTGGATCGGCACCGGCGCCGTGATCCTGCCCGGCGCCCGGATCGGCCGCAACGTGGTCGTCGCCGCCGGCGCGGTCGTCCGGGGCGAGATACCCGACCACGCGGTGGTCGCCGGCGCGCCCGCGCGCGTCGTCCGCCGCTGGACCCCCGCCGAGGGCTGGCAGCCGCCGCTGCGGACGCCCGCGCCGGTGCCGATCCCCGAAGGGGTCACCTCCGAAGAGCTCGTCGCGCTCTCGGAGCTGGACGAGGAGGCGGTCGCCGGGCTCTCCCGGCTCTCGGGGCCGGAGTCCGAGGGCGGCCGTTAGACTCGGCGCTTCCCAGTACCGGCCCCTGAAGTGGATGAGACGTGGCGGACCTCGAACTGCTGACCCAGTACCTGGCGCGCAACGTCAAGCACTGGCGGGCGGTACGCGGCTTCACGCTCGACGTGCTCGCCGCGCGGGCCGGGGTGAGCCGGGGGATGCTCATCCAGATCGAGCAGGCCCGCACCAACCCCAGCATCGGCACGGTCGTCAAGATCGGCGACGCGCTCGGCGTCAGCATCACGACCCTCCTCGACCACGAACAGGGCACGAAGGTACGGATCGTGCCCGCCGAGGACGCCGTACGCCTGTGGCACACCGACGCCGGCAGCTACAGCCGCCTCCTCGCGGGCACCGAGGCGCCGGGGCCCGTGGAGCTGTGGGAGTGGAAGCTCATGCCGGGCGAGAGCAGCACGTCCGAGCCGCATCCCGCCGGGACCGTCGAACTCCTCCACGTCACCTCCGGGGAACTCACGCTCACGGTCGACGACACCGAGTACCGGGTCCCCGCCGGCGCCAGCGCCACGTTCGACGCCAACAGCCCCCACACGTACGGGAATCAGGGTGCCGTGCCCGCGACGCTGGTCCTCGCGGTCTCGGTGCCGCCGGTGTCCTGAGCCGCTGTTACCGTGCGTCCATGCGCGCACCCATCGGAGACTTCGACACCGCGACCCCCGCCCCCGACTGCCTCGACGACCTCGTCGTCCCCGTCGCCGACGCCGTCCGCGGCTGGTCCGCGAGCGTGCCCGCCGAGCAGATCCTGTACGTCGAGACGGACCCGGAGTGGGCCGACACCGCCGCCTTCGTCCAGCACTACGGGCCGGGTCTGCTGGAGCAGTCCGCCAACTGCGTCGTCGTCGCGGGCAGGCGGGGCGGGGAGACGACGCTGGCCGCGTGCCTCGTGCCGTCCGCCACGCGGGTCGATGTGAACGGGGTCGTGCGGCGTCAACTCGGCGCCCGCAAGGCGTCGTTCGCGCCGATGGAGACGGCGGTGGGGGAGTCCGGCATGGAGTACGGGGGGATCACGCCGATCGGACTGCCCGTGGAGTGGCCCCTGTTGGTGGACGCGGCTGTGGTCGAGCTGCCGTGGGTGCTGGTGGGGAGCGGGCGGCGGCGGGGGAAACTGCTGGTGCCGGGGAAGGCGTTCGGGGAACTGCCGGGGGCGGTCGTGGTGGAGGGGTTGGGAGTTGGGGCCTGAGGGGCCCGCGCGCTCGCGTGCTGAGTGGTCAACGGCGTTGGTGGTGCCCCGAGTTCAGGTCCGCATGTGGTGCGCCAGCGTCAAGTGGGGGTCTGTCAGGCCCGGTTGGGGTGCCGGGTCCGCGTGGACCAGGGCCGCCGTGAGGCGGGGGACGGCGTGCAGGAGGGCGTGTTCCGCGTCGACGGCGATCGCGTGGGCCTGACGGACCGTCACCTCGCCGTCCACGACGACCGACACCTCCGCGCGCAGCCGGTGGCCGATCCAGCGCAGCCTCAACTCACCGACGTCCCGCACCCCTCGGACGTCCCGCAGGGCCGTCTCCGCGCGGTCCGTGAGGGCCGGGTCGACGGCGTCCATGACGCGCCGGAACACCTCGCGCGCGGCGTCGCGCAGGACGAGGACGATCGCGGCGGTGATCGCCAGCCCCACGACCGGGTCGGCGAGCCGCCACCCCAGCGCCGAGCCGCCCGCGCCGAGCAGCACCGCGAGCGAGGTGAACCCGTCGGTGCGGGCGTGCAGTCCGTCGGCGACCAGCGCCGCCGAGCCGATCTCGCGGCCGACCCGGATGCGGTACCGGGCCACCCACTCGTTCCCGGCGAACCCCGCCAGCGCGGCGACGGCCACCGCGCCGACGTGCTCGACCGGACGCGGCTCCAGCAGCCGCCCCAGCGCCGCCCAGCCGGCGAACGCCGCCGACGCCGCGATCGTCAGCACGATCACGATGCCCGCCAGGTCCTCCGCCCGCCCGTAGCCGTACGTGAAGCGCCGCGTGGCCGCACGCCGGCCCAGGACGAACGCGATCCCGAGGGGGAGTGCCGTGAGCGCGTCCGCCCCGTTGTGGACGGTGTCCCCGAGGAGGGCCACCGAGCCGGAGAGGGCGACGACGACGGCCTGGAGCGCTGTGGTCGCGCCGAGCACGGTGAGTGAGATCCACAGGGCGCGCATGCCGCGTGCGGAGGACTCCAGGGCCGGGTCGAGTTTGTCGGCGGTCTCGTGGGAGTGGGGGCGCAGGAGGTGGGCGAGGCGGTGGCGGAGGGGGCGCGGGTGCTCGTGGGCGTGCGCGTGGTGATGTCCGTCGTCGCCGTGGTGCTCGTGCCGTTCGTTCATAGGGGCCCCTTCCCTCGCCTCACTCTGGACGTACCCCGCGCGGAGCCGCATCATGTGCGTATGAGCGCACGCATGCACCTGTCACCTGCACATCATGCGCACCCACACACCCCCGGCGAGGAACAGATCGCCCTCGCCGCCGAACTCCTCGCCCTCCTGGGCGACCGCACACGGCTCACGCTGCTGCACGCGCTGACCGAGGGCGAGGCGGACGTCGGGACCCTCACCGAGGTGTGCGGGGCGGCCCGGCCGGCGGTCAGCCAGCACCTCGCGCGGCTGCGGCTGGCCGGTCTCGTGGGCACACGCAAGGAAGGGCGGCGGGTGATCTACTCGCTGCGCCACGGGCACCTGGGACGGCTGGTCGAGGAGGCGCTGAACGTCGCAGACCACCGCATGCGCGAGGCTCAGTAGTGCTCGGCGCTGCCCAGGTACTGCTCCGCGAACGCCGCCGCGGCGGTGGGGGAGGTGAACAGGCGGCGCAGGCGCGCGAAGGAGGTGCCCGCGCGGAAGGGGTCGCCGGTGGCGGAGCCGTGGTACAGCTCGGAGAGCCACTGGGAGAACTCCTGGTAGTCCCAGACGCGGCGCAGACAGGTGTCCGAGTAGTCGTCGAGGCCGCGGCCGTCGCCGCGCAGGAGGTAGGCCACCAGGGCGTCGCCGAGGAGGAACGCGTCGTGGAGGGCGAGGTTGAGGCCCTTGGCGGCGATCGGGGCGATCAGGTGGGCGGCGTCGCCGGCGAGGAAGAGGCGCCCGTAGGACATGGGCTCGACCACGTAGTCGTGCAGGTCGAGGACGCGTTTCTCGATCAGCTCGCCCTCGGTCAGCGAGGGCGCGCCGGCCGCCGCGAGACGGGTGCGCAGCGCCGCCCACACGCGCGCGTGCGACCAGTTGTCCGGGTCGTCCCCGGGCGGGCACTGGAGGTAGTAGCGGGTCACCTCGGAGCTGCGGGCCATGTGCCCGGCGAACCCGTCGGGATGCACCCCGAACAGCACACAGTCCGACGACGGCGGCGCCTGCGCGAGCAGCGCCAGCCAGCCCACGCCGTAGTCGTGCCGCGCCACGCGCGCGTGCCCCTCCGGCACCGCCGCCCGGCTCACCCCGCGCGCGCCGTCCGCGCCGACCACGAAGTCGCAGTGCAGCAGCCGCCGTTCACCCGTCTCGGCGTCCGTGTACGACACCGTCGGGCGCGCGCTCGCCAGCCCCTCGATCCCGACGTCCCGCACACCGAAGCGGGCGTCCCCCGCGCGGACGTCCACGTACTCCCGGACCAGGTCCGTGACCAGCGACTGCTGCGGGTAGACGTAGTGGTGACGGCCGGTCAGCTCGCCGTAGGGGAAGCGGTAGCCCGCCCCGCCGAACCGGAACTCGCACGCCGTGTGCCGCGCGGCCCGCTTGAGGAGCTGGTGCCCGAGCCCGCGCCGGTCCAGCGCGAGGACGGCCCAGTCCTCCAGCACGCCCGCGCGCGGGCGCTGTTCGATGACCGCCCTGCTCTCCGCCTCCAGCACCACGCAGTCCACCGACGCGGCCCGCAGGAGCGTGCCGACGGTGAGACCTGCGGGACCCGCGCCGATGACGACGACCGGAACGCGTTCGGGGGACGGTGAGTTCACCCCGCCATTATGGACAGCGGGTCTGACAGCGGCCTCCGCCTACCGGCCCAGCCTGGGGATCTCGATCGCCGGGCAGCGGTCCATGACCATGTCGAGGCCCGCCGCACGCGTCCGCGCGTACGCGTCCTCGTCGACGACGTCCAGCTGGAACCACACCGCCTTCGCGCCCTTCGCCACCGCGTCGTCGGCGACCGCGCCCGCGAGGTCGCTGTTGACGAAGACGTCGACGACGTCCACGTCGAACGGGATCTCCGCGAGGGACGCGTAACCGGGCTCCCCGTGGACCGTCTCCGCCTTCGGGTGCACCGGCACGACCCGCTTGCCGAACCGCTGAAGCACCTCGGCGACCCGGTACGCGGCGCGCGCACGGTTCGTCGACAGCCCCACCACCGCCCACGTGTCGCCGCTCTCGGTGAGGATCGTGCGGATCGTCGCGTCGTCGCCGTACACGGTCGGCCTCCTGGAAGCGCGGGTGAACCTGTCTGTCGTGCCAACCACGAGGGAGGGCGGGTGATTCCACGGACCCGGCACGCGCCCGGTCCGCCTCGCCTCGCGCGCGTACGGCCGCGCGTACACGGGGAACACGCCACCGCTGTCTGTTTCCCTGCCATTCCCCGCCTTTCCGCCCCATCGGACTGCACGCGGGCCCCCGGCCGCCTACGCTCACCCCGTGCTCCGCATCATCGACGCCCGTACCGGCGAGTCCGTCGCCGCAGCCCCTGTCCGCCGCGGTCTGACCCGGGTCGAGGCGCACGCCTCCGGGTACGGCACCGGATCGCTGAGGGTGCTGCTCGTCGCCGACCTCCTCGTGCGCGCGCTGGAACTCGGCGGCACCCCCGTGTGGGCCCTGCTCACCGGCGCCCGCGAACAGGACGAACTGCGGGCCGGCGCGGCGGCGCTCGGCGCACGGCCCTTCGAGGACAGCAGGGACGTCGGCGCCGGCCTCGGGGAGGCCCAGGTGGTGCACGTCGCCCGCGACGACGACCCCGTCCCGGCCGGCACGCTGCTCACCGTGGCCCCCGTGGAGGGCCTGACGAGCCCGCCGACGGCCCCGGACGCCGACCCGGCGGTCCTGCGCCTCGCACTGCTCTCCGCACGCCGCCAGACGCCGCTGAGGCTCGACGCGGACACCCTGGACCAGGCCCGCGACACCCTCGCCCGCTGGCGCCACGCCGTCGCCGACTGGGCCCGCAGACCCTCACGCCCGGTCCCCGACACCGTCCGCACACAGCTCCGGCACGCCTGGGACGACGACCTCGACGTCCCGGCGGTCCTGCGCACCCTGCGCGCCGTCGAGACCGACCCCGCCCTCCCCGACGGCGCCCGCTTCGAGACGTACGCGTACGCCGACCGTTTCCTCGGCCTCGACCTCGCCCGCGACCTGGGGAGCACGACATGAACGGCCCGCGATCCGGGGAGTCCGACATGAACGCCCGAAGCGACGGCGGCCCCGGCGCCCGCGAAGACGACCACCACGCGCACACGAGCGCCGGGGATGCCCCATCGGCGGTGCCCACCCACGCGCACGCGAGCGCCGGTCCCCTGCGTCGGCTGGTCGTCCTGCGGCACGCCAAGTCCGCCTGGCCCGACGGCGTCCCCGACCACGACCGCCCCCTCGGCCCGCGCGGACTGCGTGACGCCCCCGCCGCCGGCCGCGCCCTCGCCGAGGCCGACTGCCTCCCCGACCTCGCCCTGTGCTCCACGGCCGAGCGGGCGCGCCGCACCTGGGAGCTGGCCTCCGCCCAGTGGGCCACCCCGCCCCCGGCCCGCCACGACCCCCGCCTCTACGGGGCCGACGTCCCCGGCCTCCTGGACGTCGTCCACGAGACCCCCTCCGACGTGGAGACCCTGCTCCTGGTCGGCCACAACCCCGGCCTGGAGGACCTGGTCCTGACGCTGGCGGGCGACGCCGTGGACGACGCCCTGGAGCGCGTCGCCGAGAAGTTCCCCACCTCGGCGATCGCGGTCCTCGCGTGGCACGCGCCCACCTGGCACACGCTCGCGCACGGAACGGCACTCCTGACATCCGTGACGGTCCCCCGCGGGAAGAAGCCCCGGCCGGCCGGCGACTAGGCTGACCGGATGCAGGACGAGTACCGCACCGTCGCCCGCGCGGGCGTCCACGAGACCGAGGTCAACCGCTCACGCTTCCTGTGCGCACTCGCTCCGGCGGCCACCGAGAAGGCCGCCCAGGACTTCATCGCGGCCGTCCGCAAGGAGCACGCCGACGCCACGCACAACTGCTGGGCGTACGTCATCGGCGCCGACGCCTCCGTCCAGAAGGCCAGCGACGACGGCGAACCGGGCGGCACCGCCGGGCTCCCGATGCTCCAGATGCTGACCCGCAGGGACATGCGGTACGTCGTCGCCGTCGTCACCCGGTACTACGGCGGCGTCAAGCTCGGCGCGGGCGGACTCATCCGGGCCTACGGGGGCGCCGTCGGCGAGGCCATCGACACGCTCGGCACCCTCACCCGCCGCCGCTTCCGCCTCGCCACCCTCACCGTCGACCACCAGCGCGCCGGCAAACTCCAGAACGACCTGCGCGCCACCGGCCGCGAGGTCCGCGACGTCCGCTACGGCGAGGCGGTGACGATCGAGATCGGCCTCCCCGACGCCGACGTCCCCGCCTTCCGGGGCTGGCTCGCGGACGCGACGGCGGGCACGGCGGGGTTCGAGCTGGGCGGAGAGGCGTACGGGGACGTGTGAGACGCGGCGGGGGCTCGCGAAGGCCGGTGTGAGGCCCGGTGCCGGTGTGACCGCCCGTGATGTCAGACCCGGCCGTTAACCTCGGGGACCATGAGGTTCCTGCACACTTCCGACTGGCATCTGGGCCGTGCGTTCCACCGGGTGAACATGCTCGGCGCCCAGGCCGAGTTCATCGCCCACCTCGTCGCGACCGCGCGTGAACGCGAGGTCGACGCGGTGGTCGTGTCGGGAGACGTGTACGACAGGGCGGTCCCGCCGCTCGCGGCGGTGGAGCTGTTCGACGACGCCCTGCACCGCCTCGCCGGCCTCGGCGTGCCGACGGTGATGATCTCCGGCAACCACGACTCGGCCCGCCGCCTGGGCGTCGGCGCCGGACTGATCGACCGCGCGGGCATCCACCTCCGCACGGACCCGGCGTCGGCGGGCACCCCGGTGCTCCTGCGCGACCCGCACGGGGACGTCGCCCTCTACGGCCTGCCCTACCTCGAACCGGCGCTCGTGAAGGACGAGTTCGGCGTCGACAGGCCCGGCCACGAGGCGGTCCTCGCCGCCGCCATGGACCGCGTCCGCGCCGACCTCGCCACCCGCGCGCCCGGCACCCGTTCCATCGTCCTCGCGCACGCCTTCGTGACCGGAGGGCAGCCCAGCGACAGCGAACGGGACATCACGGTCGGCGGCGTCGCGGCCGTCCCGGCGGGCGTCTTCGACGGCGTCGACTACGTGGCCCTGGGCCACCTGCACGGCGCGCAGACCCTCACCGACCGCGTCCGCTACTCCGGCTCGCCCCTGCCGTACTCGTTCTCGGAGTCGACGCACCGCAAGAGCATGTGGCTGGTCGACCTGGACGCGGACGGCGCGGTGACGGCCGAGCGGATCGACTGCCCCGTCCCGCGCGCGCTGGCCCGCCTCAGGGGCACCCTGGACGACCTCCTGGCGGACCCGGAACTGGCACGGCACGAGGACGCCTGGGTGGAGGCCACCCTCACCGACACCGTCCGCCCCGCCGACCCCATGGCCCGCCTGACGGCCCGTTTCCCGCACACCCTGAACCTCGTCTTCGCCCCCGACCGGGCCCCCGAGGACCCCGAGGCGTCCTACGCGCGCCGCCTCGCCGGCCGCACGGACCAGCAGATCGCGGAGGACTTCGTGACCCACGTGCGCGGAGCGGCCCCGGACACCGACGAACAGGGCGTGCTGGCGGCGGCGTTCGACGCGGTGCGCGAGGACGAGACCCTGCGGGAGGTGGCCCGATGAGGCTCCACCGCCTGACCCTCACCGCCTTCGGCCCCTTCGGCACCACCCAGACCGTCGACTTCGACGCCCTCTCCACGGCCGGCCTGTTCCTCCTGCACGGGCCCACGGGCGCCGGCAAGACGTCCGTCCTGGACGCCGTCTGCTACGCCCTGTACGGCTCGGTCCCGGGCGCCCGGCAGAGCGGCCAGGGCCTCACCCTGCGCAGCGACCACGCGGCGCCCGAGGTGCGCACGGAGGTCGTCCTCGACCTGACCGTGGCGGGCCGCCGGCTGGAGATCACCCGGCAGCCCCCGTGGGAGCGTCGCAAGAAGCGCGGCGCGGGCACCACGCTCGACAAGGCCCAGACCTGGCTGCGCGAGCACAAGGCGGGCACCTGGCAGGACCTCAGCCGCTCCCACCAGGAGATCGGCGAGGAGATCACCCAGCTCCTGGGCATGAGCCGCGAACAGTTCTGCCAGGTCGTCCTCCTCCCGCAGGGCGACTTCGCGCGGTTCCTGCGCGCGGACGCCGAAGCCCGCGGCAGACTGCTGGGCCGCCTCTTCGACACGCAGCGCTTCGCCGAGGTCGAGCGCCGCCTGGCCGACCGCCGCCGCACGGCGGAGACCCGCGTCAAGGACGGCGACGCGGCCCTCCTCGCGGACGCCCACCGCATGCAGCAGGCCGCCGGCGGCGCCATGGACCTCCCGGACCTCACCCCCGGCGAACCGGGGCTCGCGCAAGCCGTCCTCGCCGCCGCCGCGATCGCCCGCAGCACCGCCCGCGAACAGCTCACGATCGCCCACTGCGCCCGCACGGCGGCCGAGTCCGCCCAGACGGCCGCCCAGCGCGCCCTGGACGACGTACGCGAACTCGCCCGCCTCCAGCGGCGCTTCGCCGAGGCGCAGGCCCGTGCCGCCCTCCTCCAGGAGCGCTCCGGCGCCTACGAGGAGGCGCGCGCCCGCATGGAGCGCTCGCGCAAGGCGGAGGCGGTCAAGCCGGCGCTGGACCTGCGCGAGGCCGCCGACGCCGAACACCGCAGGGCGACAGCCGACGAGGCACGCGCGCGTGCCGCACTCCCCGCGCCCCGCACCGAGGCCGAGGCGCCCCTCACGGAGGCCGACGCCGTCTCCCTCACCGCCGCCGCACGCCGCACCACCGAGGAACTGGGCGGCCTGGAGTCGGCCCGCAGGGCGGAACACCGGCTCACCGCACTCGTCACCGAACGCACGGCCCTGGACCGCCAGGAGCGCGCCGACGCCGCCGACCTCACCGAGGCGGAAACCTGGCTCGCCGGCTGGGACACCACCCGCGCGGCCCTCCAGCGGCGCGTCGACGCCGCCCAGGACGCCACGACCCGGGCTGAACAGCTCGCCGGCCGCCGAGACCCCGTCCGCAAGCGGCTCACCGCCGCCGAACTCCGCGACCGCCTCGCCGTGGACGTCGACGCCGCCCAGGAACGCGCCCTCGCCTCCGCGAAGGCCGCCCAGCAGGCCCGCGCACACTGGCTCGACCTGCGCGAACAGCGCCTGGAGGGCATCGCCGCCGAACTCGCCGCGAGCCTCGTCGACGGCGCCCCCTGCGCCGTCTGCGGCGCCACCGAGCACCCCGCGCCCGCGCGCAAGGACGCCGGACACGTCGACCGCGCGGCGGAGGAACGCGCCTACGCCGACTCCCAGCACGCGGCACAGGCACACGAGCAGGACGAACAGCGCCTCCACCACGCCCAGCAGGCCCTGGCCGCCGCCTCCGCCGAGGCCGGCGACACCCCGACCGCCGCCCTCGCCGCCGAAGCGGACGACCTCGAACGGCAGTACGCGCACGCGCGCCGGGAAGCCTCCGACCTCCACCCCGCCCGCGAGGAACTGCGCCACGCCGAGCAGGAACACGCGCGCCGCAGCGCCGTCCAGCGCGACGCGGCCGTCCGCGTCGCCTCCCGGCTCGGGCAGCGCGAGAGCCTGGAGCGCGAACAGGCCGCGCTGGAGGAGGAGCTGACGCGGGCCCGCGGCACCGCCGCGAGCGTCGCCGCACGCGCGGCCGACCTGGAGCGCCGGGCGGAGCTGCTGACCGGCGCGGCGGACGCCGTCCGCGCGGCCGAGGAGAGCGCCGGGCGCCTCAAGGACGCCGACGGCCGCCTCGCCGAGGCCGCCTACCGCGCGGGCTTCACCACCCCCCGCGAGGCCGCCGACGCCCTCCTGGCCCCCGACGTCCACCGCGACCTGCAACACCGCCTGGACGCCTGGCAGGCCGAGGAGGCGGCCGTCCGCGCGGTCCTCGCCGAACCCGCGACGGCCGCCGCAGCCCAGCGCCCGCCCGCCGACCTCACCGGCGCCGAACGTGCCGCGTCCGCCGCCGCCGAGGCACTGCGCCGGGCCGCCTCCGCACGGGACGCCGCCGCCCGCCGCTGCGAGGAACTGGACCGCCTCTCCGCGCGCGCGGCCGACGGCGTACGGCGCCTCGCGCCGCTGCGCCGGGAGTACGACCGGGTGGCCCGGCTCGCCGGGCTCACGGCGGGCACCTCGGCGGACAACGAACGCAAGATGCGCCTGGAGGCGTACGTGCTCGCCGCCCGCCTCGAACAGGTCGCCGCCGCCGCGACCGCACGGCTCCAGCGCATGTCGGCGGGCCGCTACACCCTCGTCCACTCCGCCGACCGCTCGGGGCGCGGGCGCAGCGGGCTCGGGCTGCACGTCGTGGACGCCTGGACCGGGCGCGAGCGCGACACCGCGACCCTGTCCGGCGGGGAGACGTTCTTCGCGTCCCTCGCGCTCGCCCTCGGCCTCGCCGACGTCGTCACCGACGAGGCGGGCGGGGTGCGCCTGGACACCCTCTTCATCGACGAGGGCTTCGGCAGCCTCGACGACCAGACCCTCGACGAGGTCCTGGACGTCCTGGACTCACTGCGCGAACGCGACCGCAGCGTCGGCATCGTCAGCCACGTCGCCGACCTGCGCCGGCGCGTCCACGCCCAACTGGAGGTGGTGAAGGACCGCACGGGGTCGACGCTGCGCCGGCGCGGTCACTGACCGAGCGCGCGCCGGGGCAGGGGCGAGGAGTACACGACGCTCGTCGTCACCGACCCGAGCGCGCCGATCTTCCCCGACACCTCCTCCAGGTGCCGCATCGAGCGGGCGGCGACCTTGATGACGAAACAGTCGTCGCCCGTCACGTGGTGCGCCTCCAGGATCTCCGGGGTGACCGCCACCAGGTCGTGGAACGGCTTGTAGTTGCCGTTGGGGTACCTCAGCCGCACGAACGCCAGGATCGGCAGGCCCAGCCGCTCCGGGTCGACGACCGCCGCGTACCCCTGGATCACCCCGGCCTCCTCCAGCCGCCGCACCCGCTCCGTCACCGCGCTCGGCGACATCGACACGGCGCGCGCGAGGTCGGCGAACGAGGCGCGGCCGTCACGCTGGAGGACGTCGAGGATGCGCCAGTCGGTGGCGTCCGGGGAATACGCGGTCATGGAGCCAGAGTGGCGGGGAATCCCCGGCAGAACAAGATCAGGACCGGGGAACCCGCCTTCAAGGCCGGCGTCACCGGCCGTAGATTTCTCGCCATGACGACGACCACGAACCCCGTACTGCGCACCGCGCCCGCCGCCCCCGCCGAAGCCGCCGCCTACTTCCGCGCGAGCCTCGCCTTCCACGCGGACGTCTCCGACGTCGCCGCCGCGCTGCCCACCGACGAGTTCGTCGTCCTCGACTCCCGCTCCACCGAGGCGTGGGACCAGGGGCACATCCCCGGCGCGATCCACCTGCCGACCGCCCTCATCCCCGAGCAGGCGGACCGACTTCTCGACAAGAGCGTGCCGGTGGTCACCTACTGCTGGGGCCCCGGCTGCAACGGCGCCACCCGCGCCGCCCTCGCGCTCGCCGAACTCGGCTACCAGGTCAAGGAGATGCTGGGCGGATTCGAGTACTGGGTGCGCGAGGGCTTCGCGTTCGAGACGTGGGAAGGGGCGGAACGCCGAGTCCCCGATCCGCTGACCGCACCTGCCGATTCCGGCGACTGCGGCTGCTGACCGGGGACTTGACGAAGCGTCAACAACCCTTACAGAGCTGCCAGTTCATCCACCAGGTCGTCCAGGCCCAGGGAGCCCTGGGACAGGGCCGCCATGTGCCACGCCTTCAGGTCGAAGTTCTCGCCGTGGCGCTCGCGGGCCTTCTCGCGGCCCGACAGCCAGGCACGCTCGCCGAGTTTGTAGCCGATGGCCTGCCCGGGGATGGTCAGGTAGCGGGTGAGTTCGCTGACCACGAAGTCGGCGGGACGGCTGCTGTGCGCGAGGAAGAACTCCTCCGCCAGCTCCGGCGTCCACCGCTCGCCGGGGTGGAACGGCGAGTCGGCCGGGATCTCCAGTTCCACGTGCATGCCGATGTCGATGATGACGCGGACCGCGCGCATCATCTGCGCGTCGAGGTAGCCGAGACGTTCCTCCGCGTCGGCCAGGAAGCCGAGTTCGTCCATCAGCCGCTCCGCGTACAGGGCCCAGCCCTCCGCGTTGGCGCTCACGATGCCGACGGTCGCCTGGTAGCGGGACAGGCTCTCCGCGACGTGCACCCACTGCGCGAGCTGCAAGTGGTGCCCGGGGACGCCCTCGTGGTACCACGTCGACACCAAGTCGTAGACGGCGAACCGGGTCTGACCCATCGTCGGGAGCCAGGTGCGGCCCGGCCGCGAGAAGTCCTCCGACGGACCCGTGTAGTACGGCGCCGCCGCGGTGCCGGGCGGCGCGATCCGCGACTCCACCTTCCGTACCCGCTCGGCGAGTTCGAAGTGCGTGCCGTCCAGGGACTCGATCGCGCCGTCCATCACGCCCTGCAGCCAGTCGCGGACCTCCTCGACGCCCTCGATGTGCCGGCCGTGCTCGTCGAGGTGCGCGAGCGCCACCCACGGCGTCGCCGCGCCGGGCAGGATCTTCTCGGCCTCCTTCTTCATCTCGCCCAGCAGCCGGTGGTATTCGGCCCAGCCGTACGCGTACGCCTCGTCGAGGTCGAGGTCTGTGCCGTTGTAGTAGCGCGCCATGCGCGCGTACCGCTCACGGCCGGCGACGTTCGGCGCGCCCTCGATCGCGGGCGCGTACACCTCCCGCATCCAGTCCCGGAGTTCGACGACCGCGGCCGTCGCCTCCCGCGCTGCGGCGTCGAGTTCGGCGCGCAGCGCGTCGGGACCGGCCGCCGCGAAGTCCTCGAACCAGCCGCGCCCCTCGCCCGTGTCGATCCACTCGCCCAACTGCTCGACGAACGTCGCCGTCGGCCTCGGGCCCGCGAACAGCTTGCGCTCCAGGCCGAGTTCGAGGGATTCACGGTAGCCGCGCAGCGCCTCGGGGACCGCGCGCAGGCGCTCGGCGATCGCCGACCAGTCCTCCTCGGTGTCGGCCGGCGTCACCGAGAACACCTCGCGCACCTGCAGCACGAGCGTCCCCAGGTTGCCGACCGAACGCAGTTCCTCCCCGGCCTCCAGGACGGCGAGCTGGGCGGTCAGCCGCTCCCGCAGCAGGCGCGCGCACCGCCGTTCCACACCGCTGTCCGCGCCGGGCCTGCGCTCCGCCTCGTCCAGCGCGGCCAGCGTCTCCCGCGCGAGCCGCGCCAGCGCCTCCTGTCCTGCGGGGGAGAGGTCCGGCATCCGGCGCGAACTCTCCTTCACGCCGAGGAAGGTACCGGTGACCGGATCGAGGGCGACGAGACCGTCGACATACGCGTCGGCGACCTGGCGGGGCAGCGGGCTGTTCGTCTCTGACATGCGGACATCCTCGTACGAACACCGGTGCCACGTCAGCCCGGTTTGCCCGCGCGCAGGGCGAAGGCGGCCGGATTTCGCTGAGAGCCAAGGGAGTTGGCCGGGGCCGACGGGATGCCCCGCCCGCCGGATCACTCGCGGCCGATGCGTTCCCCCGTGCGCAGTTCGGACGGCAGCGTCTGGAGGGTGAGCCCGTCGAGGCGGGCCGTGATGACGAGGGTGCCCTCCTCGATCTGGTAGTCGAGGGGCAGACCGAGGGAGCGCATCGCGGCGACCATGGCCGTGTTGCCGGAGCGGGTCACCGCGTAGACGCTCTCGCCGCCCGTCTCGACGGCCATCCGGACCAGCCGGCGCAGGAGTTCGCCGCCGATGCCGCGCCCCTGCCAGTCGTCCTCGACGAGGAGGGCGACCTCGGTCTCGTCGCCGTCCCACAGGAGGTGGCCGAGGCCGACGACGCGCCCGGAGGCGGTGCGGACGGCGAGCGTGCGGCCGAAGCGGGGGCTGAGGAGGTGGTTGAGATAGCGGTCGGCGTCGTGGACGGGCCCGTGGTAGCGCATCGTGAGGGTCCGCTGCGAGCACCGCTCGTGCATCGCCTTCGCGGCCTCCAGGTCGGCCGTGTCGGCGCGGCCGACGGTGATGTCGTTGCCCTCGGGGAGCGTCAGGACGTCCTGGCCGCGCGGCACGCGGGGGCCGAGACGGGTGTCCAGTTCGACCAGCGCGCGGGCGCGCGCGAACTCGGTCGGGGTGAACGGCAGGTACGGCCGCTCCACGGTGATCACTCCGCCTTCCGGCGCCCGCAGGCGCAGCACTGTCTCCTCAAGGACCCCCTCGGCCGGCACGTCGTGCGCGCCGGGCAGCGAGCGGATCGTGCACCGGCCCAGCAACTGCCGCAGCGCCAGGGGGAGTTCCGCCGCGTCGAGGGCGGTACGGGTGGCGAGGCCGAGGACCCGCGTGGGCGCGTCGACCAGGTCGTGGGCGTCGGCCCGCTCGATCCAGGTGGCGCTACCACCCGCCTGTGCGAGCGCGCGGGTGATCTCGGCGGCCGTCAGCGTGCCCGGTGAGCGCAGCAGGAACTCGTCGACCGTGTCCTCGCCCAGCGGGTGCGTCTGGAGGCTCAGGATGTCCACCCGGTGCCCGGCGAGGGCGGCGCACAGCGCGGCCAGCGAGCCGGGCGCGTCCTTCACGGTTGTCCGCATGCGCCACAGCGTGCTCGCGCCGGGGTCGGCGGGGACGGGGGCTGGGGCTGGGGCGTCCCCGGCGGGCGGCCGGGGGCCGGTATCGACCCCGGGCGGCGCGGGTTCGTGGCCCGCTGATCGCCACGCGCGCGTGGCCGCCTCGACGGCTGCGTGGACGGCCGCGAGGAGCGCGGCGAGGACGCGGGTGACGGCAGTCGGCTTCCGATTCATGCATCCACTGTGAAGGAAGGGTGTTGCGTGATCACGAACGTACTGTGACCGATGAGTAAATGCTCATTCCGTATTTTCGGCACCAAGGGGCTGTTTCACGCCAAAAAGGGCACGGGGCACCGCGCACCGGGGGATGACGCCGGTACGCGGCATGCCGACGAGCTTAGGGGACCCGCGCCCTACTGGCCGACCCGTCCCGGCTGAAGCACCTGTGTGAACAGGACAGTTCCGTCCGACTCGCGCAGCCGGACCGTCAACTCCCCGCTGTCGCCGTCGATGTCGACCTCGCCGAAGAACTGGTAACCCAGGGCCGGCGACACGTTCGCGGTCGCCGGCGCCTTGACGAACACCCGCTCCGGACCGAACGTGCCGTCCAGATCATTGGCCGGAAACGCACCCGCGTTGAGCGGCCCGGAGACGAACTCCCAGAACGGCTCGAAGTCCTTGAACGCCGCCCGCGACGGCTGGTAGTGCTGCGCCGAGGTGTGGTGCACGTCGGCGGTCAGCCACACCGTGCCCGTGATCCGGCGGTGCTTGACGAACCGCAGCAGCTCCGCGATCTGCAGCTCGCGCCCGAGCGGCTTGCCCGGGTCGCCCTGCGCGACGGCCTCGAAGTTCGGCTTGCCCTCCACCGGGTCCGGGACGACGAGCCCGAGCGGCATGTCGGCGGCGATCACCTTCCACACCGCGCGCGAGCACGCCAGCTCACGCTTCAGCCACTCCAGCTGCTCCCGGCCCAGGATGCCCTGCGGGTCGGTCGTCTGGACGTCCGTCGAGTTCGCGTTGCGGTACGTGCGCATGTCCAGCACGAACACGTCCAGCAGCGGACCGTGCCGCAGCACGCGCTGCACCCGGCCCTGCTTCGCGCCCGGCTTCAGTGTCGAGACGGGGAAGTACTCGCTGAACGCCCGGCGCGCGCGGGCCGCGAGCACGTCCACGCTCTTCTCCGTGTAACGCGGGTCCGAGTCCGTGATCACCTCGCCGGGGTACCAGTTGTTGCGCACCTCGTGGTCGTCCCACTGGATGATCGACGGGACCTGCGCGTTGAACTTCCGCAGGTTCTGATCCAGGAGGTTGTAGCGGAAGTTGCCCCGGTACTCCGCCAGCGTCTCGGCGACCTTCGACTTCTCCTCGGTCACCAGGTTGCGGTACAGGCTGCCGTCCGGCAGGGCCTGCGTCGCCGCTACGGGTCCGTCCGCGTAGATGTTGTCGCCGCTGCACAGGAAGAAGTCCGGGTCCAGCTTCGCCATCGCGTCGTAGATCCGGTAGCCGCCGATGTCCTGGTTGATGCCCCAGCCCTGCCCGGCCAGGTCGCCCGACCACAGGAACTTCACGCCCTTGCGGCGCTTCTCGGAGACCGTGCGGAACGTGCCCGTCACGGGCTCACCGGTGCGGCGCGGGTCGTCCGGGTCCGCCAGTAGCACCCGGTAGTGGACCTGCTCGCCCGACGGCAGCCCGTGCAGCCGCGTCGTGCCGGTGAAGTCCGTACCGGCGCCCAGCAGCGGCCCGTGCCACCGGCGCGCGTTCCTGAACGACTCCGTCGCCGCCGTCTCCACCACCATCCGCGCGGGCCGGTCCGACCGCACCCACACCAGCCCCGAGTGCGCGCCGACGTCCCCCGTCTGCACACCCCACCGCGCGCCCGGCCGCCCCGACAGGGCGAACGCCGGCGCGGCACCCAGGGCACCGGGCAGGGACAACGCCGCCGAAGCGGCGAGCGAACCGCGCAGGACACCGCGGCGGCTGGGGGAGGGGAGGGGGAGAGGGGGCATGACTGGGCCTCCGGTCAGGGGAAATTGGGGGGGGCGCAGTCAGACCTACTGGGGGTGGGGGACGGGTTTGGAAATGGGGGGTGAACGGAGGGGCGATGGGGGGAGTGGCTTGGGGTGCGGGGCGGGCGGGAGGTGTCGGGGGCGTCGGGACGGGACCGTAGCGTCGTGACGGGGCGGCCCGGCGTTGGAACGGGACTGTAGCGTCGTGACGTGACGACGGGTCCGTGCCGTCGTGGCGACGGGTCCGTACCGTCGTGATGACGATACGGACCCGTCCCGACGTCACCCGCCTTCGCTCAGCGGCTTCCGTCCAGGATCACCCGTGCCACCAGCGCCGGGTCGTCGCTCATCGGGCAGTGGCCGCAGTCGGGGAGGCGGATCAGCCGGGCGCGGGGGATGACCTGCTTCGCGCGGACGCCCTGGCGGCGCAGGAGGATACGGTCCTTGGCGCCCCAGGCGATGGTGACGGGGAGGTCGGGGACGTCGTCCGTGAACCGGACGGAGCCGCCCGCGCGAAGGGTGTCGTCGAAGCCGGTGGCGCCGGCCAGCGCCAGGGCCTCGGCGACGACCGCCTCGGGGGCGCGGCGGCCGGGGTGGGCGTAGATGGTGCTGACCAGGGCCGCGCGGCCGGCGACCGAACGGGACAGGGACTCGACCATGGGCAGCGGCATCGCGCGGGCGAGGCGGCGCATCGTCAGCAGCACCGTGAAGGCGTACCGGCGTTCCGCCTCGGACCAGAACCCGGCGGGAGCCAGGGCCGTGACGGACCGTACGAGGTGTTCGCGGCCCAGTTCGAGGGCGATGAGCCCGCCCAGCGAGTTCCCCGCGACGTGCGGCCGCTCAAGGCCGAGCGCTTCGCAGAACGCCGCGAACACGGCGGTGGTCGTCGGCAGGTCGTACGTGAGCCCGTCCGGCAGCCCCGGGGACGCGCCGAAGCCGGGGAGGTCCACGGCGATGACGTCCCGCTCGGTCGCCAGGATGTCCACCACCGGGTCCCACGCCTGCCGGTGGTGCCCGATGCCGTGCAGCAGGAGCAGCGGCTCCCCGTGCCCCACGCGCGCGTAGGACACGGTCACGGGCTGCGGCCCCCGCGCGGAGGGGACCTTGAAGGAGACGGTGGTGGGCATCGGGGCGCTCCTCGTCCGGATGGGTTGGCGAGACTCCGTGGACAGCTTGTCAGCTGTTGCTACCGGCGGGTAGCCCCCGGGGTGCGGGAGAGGCCCGAGATCCCCGTGGTTCCTGGGCGAAAGCGGTTTCCCCCATTGGTATTGACCAAGGTGGGGGGCCGTCCTATGGTCGCTGACAAGTGAAACAACCTTTAATAAACAAGGGCGCGTAAAGGGCCCGGCGATCGCGGGGGCGGGGCGGAGGACAGGGTGGGGACCACACAGCTCGAAACGGTGCCGGAGCCGAAGTACTGGCACCTGCGGACGGTGCTCAGCGAGGCACTTGACTCCGAGTTCACGGTGGGGGAGGTGCTGCCCAACGAGCGCGAACTCGCGGCCCGGTTCGGCGTCGCCCGCGCGACGCTCAGGCAGGCGCTGGAACAGCTCGAACTGGAGGGCCGGCTGCACCGCAGGCGCGGCGTCGGCACCACCGTCGCACCCCCGCGCGTGGGCGTCGAGGTCGGCCCCGACGGACCGGCCTGGCCGGACGCGTCCGACGACACCTGGCAGCCCGTCGACAGCGACCTGAGCACACCGCCGGCAGCCGTCTCCACCGCCCTCGCGCTCCCACGCGGCATCGCGGTCCACACGGTCCGCCGCTCGCGCGTCTCCCACGGCCACCCCGTGGCCGCCGAACTCCTCTACGTCCCCGAGTCATCCGTCCCCGGCCTGCACCTCCCGGACGCACCCTCGGGCCCCGCCCGCGCGCGTGCCGTGCTGCGCGAACTCCAGCACCTCGACCTCGTCGCACAGAACCGCTCCGTCGAACTCGGCTCCGCGCGCGCGGACGACGCGAAGCAACTCGACCGCCTCCCCGGCGCGCCCGTCCTCGTCGTCACCACCCACTTCACCACCCCCACCCGCCTCGCCGCCCTCTCCGTCGCCACCTACCGCGCTGACACGTGCCGCTTGACCTTCGGCGCGACGGGCGGGGTGGAGATCGAGGAGGGGGCGGCGTAGCGGTCCGCGTGGCGGGCCGGAGCGCGTGGGGCGGGTCGCGGCCCGCCCCACGGACAGGCGGACGTCTGACGGGGGACGGTGTCGCAGTCCGCGTCGTAGTCGGCGTGTCACTCGTCCGTGGGGTCTCATCCCGTCCGGGAACTCACCCGGAAAGCCCCGCGTTTCCCGGGCAACCGACCAAGCACCCCGGCCTTCGACCTCGCCCGCTCACCGCCCCGGCCCTCACCGCCCCGTCCCCCGCCGTCCCGTCACCGTCCCCTCCACCGCGAAGAACTCCTCCTCCACGTGGTCCAGCGCGAGGCGCAGCGCGCCGGTGGCCACCGATGCCGTGCCCAGGGTGGAGAGGGTGACGTCGGGCGGGCGCAGGCAGTAGCGGGCGAGTTCGTCGCGGAGCGGGGCGAGGAGGTCGGCGAGGCCGGTGGTGGCACCGCCGATGACGACCAGCTCGGGGTCGAGCGCGAGGACCAGCGCCGCGACGTCGTGGACGAGCCGCCGGAAGAACCGGTCGACGGCCGCCCGCGCACCGGGGTCACCGGCGTCCGCGCGCGTGAAGACGTCCGTGACCGCCTGATGGTCGAGCGGGGGCAGCGGCTCGTCCGTCGTCGACAGCAGCGTCTCCGGCGTCACCTCGCGCCCCAGCAGGTGCAGCGCCCCGATCTCCCCGGCCGCCCCGCCGTACCCGCGGTGCAGCCGCCCGCCGATCAGCGAACCCGCCCCCGGACTCAGCCCCGCGAGGACCAGCACCACGTCGTCGGACTCGGTCGCGGCCCCCTTCCAGTGCTCGGCCACGGCCGCGGCGTTGGCGTCGTTCTCCACCAGTACAGGGCACCTGAACGACCGGCTCAGCCGCTCACCCAGCCGCAGCCCCGTCCACCCCGGCAGCGCGGCGCACAGCCGCACCGTGCCGTCCGCCCCGACGATCCCCGGCGTCCCGACCCCGACGGCCCGCAGCGCCCCGCGCGGCACCCCCGCCCGCCGCAGCAGCTCGGCGACGACCGTACGCGCGCGCTCCAGCCGCTCGTCCGCCGGCGCCGTCCCCGCGACCGCCCTGCCGTGCGCCCCCAGCACCCGCCCGTCCAGGTCCGCCACCACCGCCGACACCCGGTGCGCCCCGATGTCCAGCCCGAGCAGGTACCCGGCCTCCGCGCGGAACCGGAACCGCCGTGCCGGCCGCCCCTGCCGGCGCACCACCGTCACGTCGGCGGCCTCCTCGACGACCAGCCCCGCCGCGACCAGGTCCTCCACGACCCCCTCGACCGTCGGCCGCGACAGCCCGGTCACCCGCGTGACCTCCGTCAGCGTCGCCCGGTCCGCCGCCCGCAGCGCGTGCAGCACCACCGCGGAGTTGATCCGCCGCAACAACGACGGGTCCCCACCGGTCAGCCGCCCCACGCGAGTCCTCCCAGCCAGTCGGGTGTGGGCGGGATCGTACTCGCGCCGACGGGACACCGGCGACCGGCCGGAACCGGGAGCCCCAGGTTCTTCACCGGGGCGCCACGAACCCCGACTCGTACGCGGCGATCACCGCCTGGGTCCGGTCCCGCGCCCCCACCTTGGCGAGCACCGCGCTCACATGGGACTTCACCGTCTCCGCGCCCACCACCAGCACCCCGGCGATCTCCGCGTTCGACAGCCCCCGCGCCATCAGCCGCAGCACCTCGCCCTCCCGCTCGGTCAGCCGCGCCGACTCCAGCCGGTCCCCGGCGTCCCCGCCCCCGTACGAGGCCGCCAGCTTCCGCAGCGACGCCGGGAACAGCAGCGACTCCCCCTCGGCCACCAGCCGCACCGCCTGCACGATCTCCGCCGGCCGCGCCCGCTTCAGCAGGAACCCGTCCGCGCCCGCGCGCAGCGCCTCGTACACGTACTCGTCGTTCTCGAACGTCGTCACCACCACGACCTTCGGCGGCACGTCGACCGCCTTCAGCAGGGCCCGGGTCGCCGCGATCCCGTCGAGCAGCGGCATCCGCACGTCCATGGCGACGACATCGGGCCGCAACCGCCGCACGAGCGGCACGACAGCCGCCCCGTCGGCCGCCTCCCCGACGACCGTGATGTCGGGCTGGGCCTCCAGCACGGTCCGCAGCCCCGCGCGGACCAGGGGTTCGTCGTCGACGAGCAGAACAGTGACCGGCATCCCGCCAGCCTAGTCAGCTCCCCAAGGGCAGCTCCGCGCGCACCCGCCAGTCCCCGGCGTCCGGCCCCGTGGACGCCTGGCCGCCCAGCAGGGCGGCGCGTTCCCGGATGCCGCGCAGGCCACTGCCGCCGCCGGGGCCGGGGATGTGCGCCGTCAGCGGGTTGCGCACCTCAAGGCGGAGCACGCCGGCCTCGACGTCCACGCGGACCCGCACGGGTACCGGGCCCGCGTGCCGCAGGACGTTCGTCAGGGCCTCCTGGAGAATCCGGTAGCTCTCGCGGGACACCGGCCCCGGCACCGTCTCCAGCGGCCCCGACAGCCGCGCGTCGACCACGGCGCCGGACGCCCGCGCCGAGTCGAGGAGCCGGTCCGCCTCCGCGAGCGTGGGCCGACCGCTCGCCGGCCGCGCCGACTCCCGCAGCACCCCGAGCACCCGCTCCAGGTCCTCCAGCGCCGTCCGCCCGGTCTCCTCGATGGCCTCCAACGCCCGCGCGGTGAACGCCGGATCACCCGCCGCACGCGCGGCGCCCGCCTGCACGACGGCCACCGTCAGCGCGTGCCCGATCGAGTCGTGCAGCTCCCGCGCGATCCGTGTCCGCTCCAGCAGCAGCTCCGTCCGCTCCTCCAGCGCCGCGAACCGCTCGGCGGCCGACGGGCCGAGCAGCGCGCGGGCGGCGGCCGTGACGAGCAGACCGAGGCCCACGACCGCGCCGTACATCGCCAGCAGCGGCAGCGGCACCAGCAGGGCGTACGCCCCGTGCGGGGACAGCGCGCCGAGGACCGGGACGTCGCCGTCCGTGTACCCGAGCGCCAGGCGGACCAGGGTGTACGCCACCATCAGCGCCCACACGCACACGTAGGACACCAACGCCCCCAGCGCCAGGCGCACTTCGAGCCAGACGACCGTCCGCAGCCGGTCCCGCCAGGTCCTCGACGGGGCGACGGAGAACCCGGGGTCCTTCTCGCCCGGCGTGAGCATCCACTGGGCCTGCACGCCCTCGCCCGTCCGCACCCCCGCGACCAGACCGGCCGGGATCACGAACAGCGCGACCAGCCACGGCCGCCGGGGATCGATGAACATCCACACGCTCACCACGAGCATCGGCACCCACAGATGCAGGAGCCGTGTGTACGTCGTCCCCCGCCGCAGCGGGCTCCAGAACCGGGCCATGCCGCCATCGTGACAGGCCCCACCGACAACGGGCCTCCCCCGGGCGGGGGAGACGGTTCCCGCCCCCGGGGGAAGCCCCTGACCAGGCGTCACGGCGAAGGTGGTGGACATGACCACCATCGACGTCCGCGATCTGACCAAGGTCCACGGCACCCGCCGCGCCGTGGACGGACTCACCTTCCGCGTCCCGCCCGGCCGCGTGACCGGCTTCCTCGGCCCCAACGGCGCCGGGAAGTCCACCACGCTCCGGCTCCTGCTCGGCCTCGACCGCCCGACCTCCGGCAGCGCCACCCTCGACGGCCGCCCCTACGGCGCGCTCACCGAACCCCTGCGCCACGTCGGCGCGCTGCTCGACGCGCAGGCCCCGCACGGCGCCCGCACCGGCCGCGACCACCTGCGCGTGCTCGCCGCGAGCAACCGCATCCCCGCGCGCCGGGTCGACGAGGTCCTGGAGGAGACCGGCCTCGCCTCCGCCGCGAACCGCCGCGTGCGCACGTACTCCCTGGGCATGCGCCAGCGCCTCGGCATCGCCGCCGCGCTGCTCGGCGACCCCGCGGCCGTCCTCCTGGACGAGCCCTCCAACGGCCTCGACCCGGAAGGCATCGTCTGGATCCGCGGCCTCCTGCGCCGCCTCGCGGGCGAGGGCCGCACGGTCCTGGTCTCCAGCCACCTCATGGCCGAGACCGCCGCCTACGCCGACCACCTCGTCGTCCTCGGCCGGGGCCGCCTCCTCGCCGACACCCCGCTCAAGGAGTTCGTCCACGCACGCGTGCACCCGCGCGTCCGCGTCCGCACGTCGGACCCCGCCGCCCTCGCCGGTGCGCTCGCCCGCGCGGGCCACCAGGCCGACGAACACCCCGACGGGCACTGGACCGTGCACCACGCACGCGTGGACGACGTCGGCCGCCTCGCCTCCGACGCGGGCGTCCCCCTCCTCGAACTCGCCGCCGAGGAGGGCACGTTGGAGCAGGCGTACTTCGATCTGACCGCAGGCGAGACCGAGTTCACGGCACACCGCTAGGAGCCCCGCATGTACGTTTCCGCTCTCCACGCCGAATGGCTCAAGATCCGCACCCTGCGGTCCCTGGTCGTCACCCTCGCCGTGATCCTCCTGGCCACCGTCGGCTTCTCGGCGCTGGCCGGCCTGGACGCCGGCGTCGAGGACCCCCTGTTCACCACTTACTTCGGCGTCAGCTTCGGCCAGATCGCCGCCGTCTCCTTCGCGGCGACCGCGACGGCGGCGGAGTTCCGCGACGGCGCCCTGCGCGTGTCCCTCGCGGCCGTGCCCGACCGGACGCGCTGGTTCGCGGCGAAGGTGACGGCGATCGGGCTGCCGGTGCTCGCCGTCGGCCTCCTGACCGGCGTCGCCGTCCTGCCCCTGGGTTCCGGACTGACCTGGGCCGAAGGGGTCCGTGGCGCCGTCGGCTGCGCGCTCTACCTGACCCTGATGGCGCTGCTCGCCGCCGGGCTCACGGCCGTCCTGCGCAGCGGAGTCGCGACGCTCGGGATCCTCGTCCCGTTCCTGCTGCTCGTGTCGTTCGTGATCGGCGACATGTCCGGGACGGTCGCGGACTGGCTCCCCGACCGGGCCGGGCAGGCGGCCCTCCACAGCGACCCGGCCGTCAACCCCTGGCTGGGGCTCCTGGTGACGGGCCTGTGGAGCGCGGCGGCACTGGGCGCGGGGGCGTGGCGGGTGCGGAAGCGGGACGCGTGAACGTTTCCCCTCCGGGGCGACGGGCGTCAGCCCTCCGCCGCCTCCCGCAGCCGCGCGAACTCCTCCGCCATCGTCGCCGCCGTCCAGTGCGCGTTCAGCCCGCTGGGGTTCGGCAGGACCCACACGCGCGTGTCGCCGATGACCCGTTCCTGCGGCCCCACGCGTGCGTGCCGTTCGCCGAAGGCGGCGCGGTAGGCGGTGATGCCGACGACCGCGAGCCAGCGGGGCGCGAGCTGGGTGACCTTGGCGGTCAGGACGCGCCCGCCCTCCTGGTACTCCTCGGCGGACAGCTCGTCGGCACGCGCGGTCGCGCGCGCGACGACGTTCGTGATGCCGAGCCCGTACGACAGCAACTCCTCCTGCTCCGCCGGTGCGAGGAGGCGGGGCGTGAAGCCGGAGAGGTGCAGGACGGGCCAGAAGCGGTTGCCGGGACGGGCGAAGTGGTGGCCCGTCGCGGCCGTCAGCAGGCCCGGGTTGATGCCGCAGAACAGCACGCGGAGGCCGGGCGCGGCCACGTCGGGGACGAGGCGGTCGCGCGCGGCCTCCAGCTCGGCCCGCGTGAAGCGGGTCAGAGGATCGCTCCGGGGGCGTAACCGGCCGCCTCGGGGCGCTGCTTGACGATCTCCTCGATCCGGGCGACGACCACCGCGACCTGGTCGGCCGCCGCGCCCGTGAAGGACAGCTTGTCGGCCATCAGGGCGTCGAGCTGCGCGCGGTCCAGGGGGATGCGGTCGTCGGCGGCGAGCTTGTCGAGGAGTTCGTTGCGCTCGGCACCCCGCTCGCGCATCGCCAGCGCCGACGCGACCGCGTTCTCCTTGATCGCCTCGTGCGCGACCTCACGGCCCACGCCCGCGCGGACGGCGCCCATCAGGACCTTCGTCGTCGCCAGGAACGGCAGGTAGCGGTCCAGCTCGCGCGCGACGACGGCCGGGAACGCGCCGAACTCGTCCAGCACCGTCAGGAACGTCTCCAGAAGGCCGTCCAGGGCGAAGAACGCGTCCGGGAGGGCGACCCGGCGGACCACCGAGCACGACACGTCGCCCTCGTTCCACTGGTCGCCGGCCAGCTCGCCCGTCATCGACGCGTACCCGCGCAGGATGACCATCAGGCCGTTGACGCGCTCGCAGGAACGCGTGTTCATCTTGTGCGGCATCGCCGAGGAGCCGACCTGGCCCGGCTTGAAGCCCTCCGTGACCAGCTCGTGGCCCGCCATCAGGCGGATCGTCTTCGCCAGCGAGGACGGGGCCGCCGCGAGCTGCACGAGGGCCGTGACGACCTCGTAGTCCAGCGAGCGGGGGTAGACCTGGCCGACCGACGTGAACGCCTGCGAGAAGCCCAGGTGACCGGCGATCCGGCCCTCCAGCTCGGCGAGCTTCGCGGCGTCGCCGCCCAGCAGGTCCAGCATGTCCTGGGCCGTTCCGACCGGGCCCTTGATGCCGCGCAGCGGGTAGCGGCCCAGCAGCTCCTCCACGCGCGCGTACGCCACGAGCAGTTCGTCCGCCGCCGTCGCGAAACGCTTGCCCAGGGTCGTCGCCTGCGCGGCCACGTTGTGCGAGCGGCCCGCCATCACCAGTTCGCCGTACTCCGAGCTGAGCTTCGCCAGGCGCGCGAGCACCGCGACCGTACGGTCCCGGATCAGCTCCAGCGACAGCCGCACCTGCAGCTGCTCGACGTTCTCCGTCAGATCCCGGGACGTCATCCCCTTGTGCACCTGCTCGTGCCCGGCGAGGTCGTTGAACTCCTCGATCCGCGCCTTCACGTCGTGCCGGGTGACCTTCTCGCGCTCGGCGATCGACGCCAGGTCGACCGTGTCGAGCACCCGCTCGTAGTCGGCGATCGCCCCCTGCGGCACCTCGATCCCGAGGTCCTGCTGCGCCTTGAGCACCGCGAGCCAGAGCTGCCGCTCCAGCCTCACCTTGTGCTCGGGCGACCACAGCGTGGCCAACTCGACGGAGGCGTACCGTCCGGCGAGGACGTTCGGGATACGGGGCTTTGCGGGAGCGGAAGTCACGTGACCAGATTCTACTGGCGATTCACGCAGGCCAGGCCCGGGGTGGGGTTGGTGGGAACGTACGAGATGGCGGTCACTCGTACGGCAACAGCTCCGGGTGTTTCGGGGCGCGGCCGTCGCCCGAGGAGCGGCCGGTGAGGCGGCGGGCTATCCAGGGGAGGAGGTGTTGGCGGGTGAAGCGGAGGTCGGCGGTGCGGCGGGCGGTCCAGGTGGGCGGGGGAGTGGGTGGCAGGGGGGTGCGCCAGTCGGGGTCCTCGGCGGGGTGGCCCAGGGTCTGCCAGACGGCTTCGGCGACGCGGCGGTGGCCCTCGGCGGTGAGGTGGAGGCGGTCGACGTCCCAGAGGCGGGGGTCCGCGAGGGAGGGGGCGGCGTAGAGGTCGACCACCAGGGCGCCGTGCTTCGCCGCCAGCGTGTCCACGTGGTCGAACAGTTCCTCCATGCGCGGGCGGAACCGTTCGAGGACGGGGCCCTGGCGGCCGGGGCTGCGCATGAGGACGAGCTGCCGGCAGCCGGGGGTGAGGCGTTCGACGGCCTCCGTGAGGAGGTCCTTGACGCGGACCATGTCGCACTTGGGGCGCAGGGTGTCGTTGAGACCGCCGACCAGGGTGATGACGTCCGCGCCCATGCCGGCGGCGACGTCCACCTGCTCCTCGACGATCTGGCCGATCAGCTTGCCGCGCACGGCGAGGTTGGCGTACCGGAAGCCGGGCACCTGTGCGGACATGCGGGCCGCGAGGAGGTCGGCCCAGCCCCGGTAGGTGCCGTCGGGCAGGAGGTCCGACATGCCCTCGGTGAAGGAGTCGCCGACCGCGACGAGGCTGGTGTACGGGGAAGTGGGTTTCGTCTGCATGGCGTCAGCGATGGTAACCCCGGGGCATACCCGCCGGTCGGTCACCCCGGTGCCCAAGGCAACCGACCTCACCGGCCCCAACGACCCCATCAGCCCGACGCCAGCCTCTACCCGCGCCGCCCCCTCACGCCCGCTGCCCGAACAGCTCCCGCAGCACGTCCTCCATCGTCACCATCCCCGCCAGCCTCCCGTCCTCCTCCATGACCGCGGCGAGATGCGTCCGGCTGCCCCGCATCGCCGTCAGCACATCGTCCAACGGCGTGGCCTCGCGTACGCGCGCGATGGCCCGCAGGTCCCGCAGCCGGAACGGCATGTCCCTGGGGGAGGCGTCGAGCGCGTCCTTGACGTGGAGGTAGCCGACGATCCGGCGCCCTTCGTCGACGACGGGGAACCGGGAGAACCCGGACTCGGCGGACAGTTGCTCGAGCCCTTCGGGAGTGACGCCCACGCGCGCGTAGACGACGCGTTCGAGGGGCAGGACGACGTCCCGGACCGGACGGCGCCCCAGTTCGAGGGCGTCGTGCAGCCGCTCCTGCGCACGGTCGTCGATGAGCCCGGCCTCGCCGGCGTCCTTGACGATCTGGGCCAGCTCGGCGTCGGAGAAGGTCGCCGTGACCTCGTCCTTGGCCTCGATCCGCATGAGCCGCAGCAGCGCGTTGGCGAAGGCGTTGATCGCGAAGATCACCGGCCGCAGCGCGCGCGAGAGCGTGACCAGCGGGGGCCCGAGGAGCAGCGCGCTGCGCACGGGTTCGGCGAGCGCGATGTTCTTCGGCACCATCTCGCCGAGCAGCATGTGCAGGTAGGTCGCGAGCACCAGGGCGATCACGAACGACACCGCGTGCCCGGCCCCGGAGGGCACCCCCACCGCGTGGAACACCGGCTCCAGCAGATGTTCGATGGCGGGTTCGGCGACGACACCGAGGACCAGCGTGCACAGCGTGATCCCGAGCTGCGCCGCCGCCATGAGCGCGGAGACGTGCTCCAGCCCCCACAGCACACTGCGCGCCCGCCGGTCGCCCTGCTCGGCGTAGGGCTCGATCTGGGAGCGCCGCACGGAGATCAGCGCGAACTCGGCGCCGACGAAGAACGCGTTCACGACGAGCGTCGCGAGGCCGATCAGCAACTGGATCGCGGTCACCGCGAGTCCCCCGTCCCGTGAGAAGTCCCGTGAGGTGCCCCATGACGCGCTCCGTGAAGCGCGTCGTGCGGCTCCTCCAGAGGCGGCCCCTCCGGACGCGGCTCCGACAGCGGCGCGCGCAACAGCACCCGCGCCGCCCGATGCCCCGCCGCGTCCACGACGTCCAGCCGCCACCCGGCGACGTCGAGGCTGTCGCCGACGACCGGGATGCGCCCCAGCTCGGTCGCCACGAGGCCCGCCAGCGTCTCGTAGGGCCCCTCAGGGGCCCGCAGGCCGACGCGGGCGAGCTGATCGGTGCGGGCGGCCCCGTCGGCCGAGTAGAGGGCGCGTCCGGCCTCGTCGGTGCCCGCGGGGGCGAGGTCGGGCGTCTCGTGCGGGTCGTGCTCGTCACGGACCTCGCCGACGACCTCCTCGACGATGTCCTCCAGCGTCGCGACGCCCGCCGTGCCGCCGTACTCGTCGATGACGACGGCCATCGTCCGCTTGCCGGAGAGCCGGTCCAGGAGCCGGTCGACGGTCAGCGACTCGGGGACGAGCAGCGGCTCGCGCATGATCTCGGCCACCGACACGCGCGCGCGCCGCTCGGCGGGCACGGCCAGCGCGTCCTTGATGTGGACGGTGCCGACGACCGCGTCGAGGCTGCCCCGGTAGACCGGGAACCGCGACAGACCGCTCGCCCGGGTCGCGTTCGCGACGTCCTCGCAGGTCGCCTGCGCCTCCAGGGCCATCACCTGCACGCGCGGGGTCATCACGTTCTCGGCGGTCAGGTCGGCCAGGTTCAGCGTGCGCACGAACAGCTCGGCGGTGTCGGCCTCCAGGGCGCCCTCCTTCGCGGAGTGCCGGGCCAGCGCCGCCAGCTCCTGCGGCCCGCGCGCGGCGGCCAGCTCCTCGGTGGGCTCGACGCCCGCCAGGCGCACGATCCGGTTCGCCGTGTTGTTGAGATGCGTGATGAACGGCCGGAACGCGGCGCTGAACCAGCGCTGCGCGTTGCCGACGTTCTTGGCGACGGCCAGCGGCGAGGAGATCGCCCAGTTCTTCGGCACCAGCTCGCCGACGACCATCAGGAACACCGTCGACAGCGCCGTCCCGATCACCAGGGCGACCGACCGCGACGCCCCCTCGGGCAGCCCGGCCGACTCCAGCGGGCCGGAGAGCAGCTTCGAGATCGACGGCTCGGCGAGCATGCCGACGACCAGGTTGGTGACGGTGATGCCGAGCTGCGCGCCGGAGAGCTGGAACGTCAGGTTCCGGACGGCCTTGAGGGCGCCGGCCGCGCCCCGCTCGCCGCGCTCCACCGCCCGCTCCAGCTCGCTGCGCTCGACGGTGGTCAGCGAGAACTCGGCGGCGACGAAGGCCCCGCACGCGAACGACAGCAGGACCGCCACCAGCAGGAGGAGTACTTCGGTCATCGGGTCACCTCCGTCCCATGGTCGGCCAGGGCGGGGCGGAACGCGCGGTGTCGGACGCGCCGGAATCGGGTACTGGGAGGCTCGCCCATGGGCGGACGCTCACACCTTTCGTGGAAGTCGGGAGGGGACCACGTGGCACGCGGTCCCCTCAAGGGTAAAGGACGGGCAAAGCGGCCTGGCTAGCCCAGCGGCTTCACCCATCGCCGCCACTTCTCCTCGGGCGTGTACCCCGCCGCGCCCCAGGCATGGTGCGCGGTCTCGTTGCGCGTGAGCACCATCGCGTCCGCCCGCCGCCCGCCCAGCGCCGTGAAGCGCTCCTCGGCGGCGGTCAGCAGCGCCGAGCCGATGCCCCGGCGACGCCGGTCCGGATGGACGGCCAGCCGGTACAGGTGGCAGCGCCAGCCGTCGAACCCGGCGATCACCGTGCCGACCAGCTCGCCCCCGGACTCCGCGAGGAGCAGCGCCCCGGGGTCACGGGCGACCAGCCGCTCGACGCCCGCGCGGTCGTCGCTGATGCTCGTCCCCTCGGCGGCGGTCTTCCAGAAGGCGAGCACGGTGTCCAGGTCGTCGGGCGTCGCGGCCCGTATGCGCAGATCATGCATACGGCGATCACAGCACGCCGGGCACACCCTCGACGGACATTCCGGCATCCGGACGCCCGCCCGCCACCGGCGCCCGGCCCTGGAGCTCCGCGAGCACCGGCCCGAACGCCTCCATGAACCCCTCCAGCACCGTGAAGTACGTGAACCCGTACCGCTCGCGCAGCGCCCGCACCTTCGCCGCGATCTCCGCCTCGCTGCCCACGAGCAGGACCGGCAGCGCGAGCACCTGCTCGGCCGTCAGCCCCGGTATCCGCTCCAGGAGCGGCTGCACGGCGCCCTCCGGGTCGTCGGTCACGATCACCTGCTGGATCAGCAGGTTCCGCTCGGCGGGCTCCGCACGGCCGGCCGCCAACTCCGCGTAGGCCGCGACCCGTTCGTCAAGTTCCTCCGGAGACAGGGGAGTTATCTGCCCCGTCGCGCTCCCCTCGACCACCCGCGCGCCCGCGAAGGCGACGACGTCGGCGTGCTCGGCGGCCAGCCGCAGCATGCGCGTGCCGTTCCCGCCGATCAGCAACGGCACGTGGACGCCGTCCTCCTGACGCTTCCTCAACTCCTCGACCGTGCACCGCAGATGGGTCACCCGCTCACCCGGCGTGCCCCACGGCAGGCCCGCCTCCTCGTGCTCCGCCCGCACATACCCGGCGCCCAGGCCGAGTTCGAGCCGGCCGCCGGTCAGCGCGGCGGTCGTCGACACCTCGCGCGCCAGCAACACCGGGTTGAAGAAACCCGTGTTGAGGACGAACGTGCCCACCCGGGGCCGCGTCGTCACCTGCGCCGCCGCGACCAGCGACGGGAACGGCGCCGGCATCCCGAGATGGTCCGGCACCAGCAGCACGTCGTACCCCAGCTCCTCACCTCGGCGGCACTTCGCACGCCACGCGTCGAGCGGCGTGGGCTCCAGCAGATTGACCCCGAAACGGAACGGACGCGTCATGAACTCCCCCTGATGGTCCTAGGACTTGAACGTTCGTTCGCATCCCATCACCCGGAGGCGATCACCGCCAGTGTGTTCGAGCCGGCTCAGCCCACCGGCCGCCGCGCCACCCCCAGCACGCAGTACGACGCCGGCGACACCGGCCCCGTCGGCGGCACCAACAGCCGCCGGTGCTCCCCGAGTTCGAACCCGGCGCCGACGATCGACGCCACCGGGTCCCGGTCCAGCCGGCACCCCCCGAACAACAGCGGCCACACCGTCCGGTCGAGCCCCCGCTGCACACCCCGCATCACCCGCCCGCCGCCCCGGCCGTGCTCGAAGAACCGCAGCTCGCCACCGGGCCGCAGCACCCGCCGCACCTCCCGCAGCGCCCGCTCCACGTCCCGCACGCTGCACAGCGTCAGCGACAGCACCGCCGCGTCGAACGCCTCGCTCTTGACCGGCAGCGCCTCCGCGACCCCCGGCACGACGTCCACCGGAACCTCCGCCCGCAGCGCCGCGAGCCGCGCCGACTGCCGCAGCAGCCGCTCCGGTTCGAGCGCGACGACCTCGGAGACGGCCGCCGGGTAGTGCGCGAAGTTCAGTCCGTTCCCGGCGCCGATCTCGATCACCCGCCCCGCGAGCCCCGCCAGCAGCTCGGCGCGCAGCGGACCCACGGCCGGCTCGGCCGCGACGCTGAAGCGGGCGTAGAAACGGGCGAACAGCGGATGACGGACGGCGTCCTTGGGGGTGCGCGTCGGCATGCGGGCCTCCTGCACGCGGGCTCTCCCCGCGATTGTCCCCCCGCACCGCCCCCGCGCACCCCCTCGGGACCGAGCGTCAGGCGACGAAGTCGCGCACCTGCTGGTAGACGCCGTGGTCGTTGTTCATCTCGTTGTGCGAGACGCACCCGACCTCGACGTTCGTCGCCCCGCTCAGGATCGCCGTGGTGTCCGGCGTGAGCGCGTCGTCGCAGTTGGACCAGTAGCTCGCGTACGACACGCTGCCCGGCGTCTCGTCACCCGAGTTCAGCGCCGTCAGGAACGCGCTCCCGGTGTTCATCTCCGCGCACGACGTGTAGAGCCACGCGCACAGACCGGCCGTCGTCGTCCCGTGGTTGACGCCCGCCGTCGACACGAAGTCGTCGACATAGGCCGTCCCGCCCAGGTTCTTCAGGTAGTAGCGCGCGCTGAGCGCACCCATGGAATGCGTGACGATGTCGACCTTGGAGGCGCCCGTGCGGGCCAGCACGTTCCGGACCTCCGTGGCCAGCTGCTGCGCGGTCGTGACGTTGGACTGCGACCAGCTGTACGACCACGAGTGCAGCTCGGCCGCCGTGTAGCCGTCCGCCTTGAAGTCCGCGATCCAGTCGTTCCAGCTGCTGGAGTCACTGCTCAGGCCGTGGACGAAGACGATCGGGTTGCGGGCCGCCGCGTGGGCGGAAGGCACCGACAGGGAGAGCGACAGAAGGAGCGAAGCGAACACGGCCGAGACGGCCGCTGCGACACGGCGCATGGGGCGCTGCATGATGCCTCCTGGTGCGGATGGGGTCGCCAGGAGTGTCCGGGCGGTCACACGCGCGCCGCATCGGTGAAATCGCCGGTCTTTACGGCTCAAGTAACCCGCCAGTAACGTGAAGGGCGTGGTGACTCCGGTGACTCCCCCCACGCTCGACCGCACTTCGCCACCGCCCCGCCCGGCCGCCGCCCCCACCGAGGGCGTCCGGGCGCGGATACGCGCGCGTGCGCACGGCGACCTGCTCGCCGCCGCCGAGATCGCGGCGCGGCTGACCGACCGTCAGGCGGCCGGCCTCGACCCCCTGCCCACCGAACCCGCCGACCTCGCGCCCGCGCTCCTGCGCGCGCGAAGACGCGAGGTGCGTGCCCTCCCCGACGACACGCGCCTCCTCCTCCTGCTCGCCGCCGCCGACCAGCACCCCCTCCCCACCCGCGCCTTCCTGCGCGCGGTCGCCGCCGCCGGCCTCGACACCCGCCCCCTGGACGCCGCCGAGACCGCCGGCGTCGCCAGCGCGGGCCCCGACGGCGTCACCTTCCGCGACCCCTGGATCCGCGTCGCCGCCTACGAGACGGCGACCCCCGCCGACCGGCGCGACGCCCACCGCCTCCTCGCGCGCGTGCTCGACGGCCGCGCCGAGGCCCCCCACCGCGCCTGGCACCGGGGCGCCGGCGCCCTCGGACCGAGCGGACGGCTCGCCGGGGAACTCGCCTCGGCGGCGGCCCACGCGCGCGTGGCGGGCGCCCCCGCGCTCGCCCGCGCCCTCACGGAACGCGCCGCCTCCCTCGCCACCGACCCCGCCGCCGGCACCCGCCTCCTCGCCCGCGCCGCCGCCGACGCCTTCGAGTCCGGCGACGCCGACCACGCCCGCCTCCTCGCCGCCCGCACCACCGCCGGCCCCCTCACCGGCGTCCTCGCCCTGCGCACGGGCAACGCGGGCGAGGCGTTCGACGCGGTGCTCGCGGGGGTGACACAGAGGGCTGGAACGTTTCTCCGCGACGGCGCCCCTCATAACGGCGCCCCTCACAGCGGCGCCCCTCACGAAGACATCCCCCACCTCCTCGCCCGCGCCACCGAAGCCGCCGTCTACACCGGCGACCTCCGCCGCTGCCGCGAAGCCCTCGCCCAAGCTCGCCGCGCCGGCATCGACCCGCCCGGCGTCCTGCCCGGCCTCGCCGCCGCCGTCGACGGCCGCTACGGCGACGCGCGCGACCTCCTCCAGGCCGCCGCAGGCCACTGCGGACCCGGCGGCGACCCCACCCTCCTCGTGCACGCCGGCATCGCCGCCCTGCTGCTCGGCGACCACACCCGCGCCGCCACCGCGACCCTCAGGGCGGCCGAGGCCGCGCGGGCGAGGGGCGCCGCCGGGACGGTCGTCCAGGCGCGCGAGTTCCGCGTGTACGCCGACTTCTGGACCGGACGCCCCCGGGCGGCGGAGACGGCGGCCCTGGAGGCGCTGCGGGAGGCGTACACGACCGGGCAGGACAACGCGGCCTGCCACCTCCAGGCGGCCCTCGCGATGTTCGCGGCGCTCACCGGGGACGCCGACCTGTGCCGCGAACGCGCCGCCACCGCCCGCGCCCACGCCCTCGCGCACGGCCTCGGACTGCCCGCCGCGCTCGCCCAGTGGGCCCTCGCCGTCCTCGACCTCGGCACCGGACGCTTCGACGCGGTCGCCGCCCGCCTGCGCGCCCTCGCCGGGTTCGGCCCCGGCCACGGCCACCGTGCGATCCGCCACCTCGCCACCCCGGCCTACGTCGAGGCCGCCGTCCGCACCGGCGACACCGGCGTCGCGAAGACCGCGCACGCCGACTACGACCGCTGGGCGCGGACCGTGCGCAGCGCCGACGACCTCGCGCTGAGCGCCCGCTGCCGGGCCCTGCTCACCCCGGGCGCGGCGGCCGTCGACCACTACCGCGCCGCCCTCGACCTGCACGCCGGCGGCACCCGCGACGTCGAACGGGCCCACACCGAGCTGCTGTTCGGCAGCGCGCTGCGCCGTCTGCGCCGCCGCACCGAGGCGCGGGACCGGCTGCACAGCGCCCTGGAGGCGTTCACCTCCTTCGGCGCCCCGCACTTCGCCGACCTCGCCCGCGCCGAACTACGGGCCCTGGGCGCCCCGGCGGCCCCTCTACGCGCGTCCGCCGCGCCCGAGGGCCCGCAATCCTCCCTCACCGCCCAGCAGTTGCTGGTCGCCCGCATGGCCGCCGACGGCGCCACCAACCGCGAGATCGCCGCCCGCCTCGCCCTGAGCCCCCGCACGATCGACCACCATCTCCGGGGCGTCTTCACCCGGTTGGGCATCAGATCCCGGATCGAACTGGTCCGGATCCTGGCGGAGACCCCGTGACGGGAGGGGGCGAGCCTGCCTCGCCCACACGGCCCGCGCCCCGCACCTTCGCGAACCGGGGCGCTCGCCGGCTCGCCCCGCAGGCCCGCGTTCCCGCAGGCCGCGCTCCCGCGAACCCGCCGCGCGAACCCCGCCCCGCAGGCTCCCCCAAGCTCCCCCCCAGCTCACCCCGCCCACCTCACCCCCGCTCCCAACTCCCCACGTCCCACACCCCGTCCAACCGTCCTCCCAGCCAACTCCCCGCAGCCGCACGGAACTCGGCCGGTGTCAGCGCGCCCGCCCCCGCCGGCACCGCCCCCAGCAGCGGCGCCCCCGCGACCACCGGCAGATCGTCCACGTTGCACCGCATCGCCAGATCGGGCGAGGCCGGCCAGCTCCCGATGACCACCCCGGCCAACTCGACCCCCCGGGACCGGAGTTCACGGGCCGTCAGTTCCGTCGTGTTCAGCGTCCCCAGCCCCGCCGAGGCCACCAGCAGCACCGGCGCCCCCAGCAGCGCGGCGACGTCCGCGAGGGTCCCGCCCTCCTCGTCGAACCGCACGAGAAGACCGCCCGCCCCCTCGACGAGGACCACGTCGTGATCCACCGCCAGCTTCCGGGCCCGCTCGACCACATCGTGCGGGCGGACGGGGGCAAGTCCCGCGCGGCGGGCGGCCGTTGCCGGGGCCAGCGGCTCGGGGAAGCGCGCGCACTCGGCGGTCGTGACGGCGCCCGCGAGACGCGCGACCTCGTCGGCGTCCCCCCGCTCGTCCGGCCCGACGCCGGTCTGCGCGGCCTTGAGGACCGCGACCGTACGGCCCGCCGCGACGGCCGCGGCGGCGACCGCCGCCGTCACGACCGTCTTGCCGACCTCCGTGCCCGTCCCCGTGACGACCAGGACCGTCATGCTCATCCCTCCCGCGCGGCGGCGCACACCGCGCGCGTGATCCGGGCGACGTCGTCGTCGCCGGTGACGTACGGCGGCATCGTGTAGACGAGGTCGCGGAACGGCCGCAGCCACACGCCCTCGCGCACGGCCGCGGCCGTGGCCGCCGCCATGTCGACCAGGTGGTCCAACTGGACGACCCCGATGGCCCCGAGGACCCGGACGTCCGCAACACCCTTCAGCGAAGAGGCCGTCGCCAGCCCCTCCCGCAGCCCCGTCTCGATCCGCTTCACCTCGGCCGCCCAGTCCTGCGCGAGCAGCAGCTCGATCGAGGCGCGGGCGACGGCGGCGGCCAGCGGATTGCCCATGAACGTCGGCCCGTGCGCCAGCACCGGCACCTTGCCCCGCGAGATCCCCTCGGCCACCCGCGACGTGCACAGCGTCGCCGCGAGCGTCAGATAACCGCCGGTCAGCGCCTTGCCGACGCACATCACGTCCGGCGTGACGCCCGCGTGGTCCGCCGCGAACAGGGCGCCCGTGCGGCCGAACCCGGTCGCGATCTCGTCGAACACCAGCAGCACGCCGTGCGCGTCGCACGCCTCGCGCAGCACCCGCAGGTAGGCGGGGGAGTGGAAGCGCATCCCGCCCGCGCCCTGCACGACCGGTTCCACGATCACGGCGGCCAGTTCGTCCGCGTGGCGCTCGATCGCGGCGCGCAGCTCGTCGGCGTACGCCTCGTCGAACTCCGCCGGCGGCGCGCCGACGAAGAGCTGGCGGGGCAGGACGCCGGACCACAGCTCGTGCATCCCGCCCTCGGGGTCGCACACCGACATGGGGTGCCAGGTGTCGCCGTGGTAGCCGCCGCGCCAGGTCAGCAGCCGCCGCTTGCCCGGCCGGCCGAGCGAACGCCAGTACTGGAGGCACATCTTGACCGCGACCTCGACCGACACCGACCCCGAGTCCGCGAGGAACACGTGCTCCAGGCCCTCGGGGGAGATGTCGACCAGCGTCTTCGCGAGCAGGACGGCGGGCTCGTGGGTCAGCCCGCCGAACATGACGTGGCTCATCCGGCCGAGCTGATCGCGCGCGGCCTCGTCCAGCGCCGGGTGCCGGTAGCCGTGGATCGCCGACCACCACGACGACATGCCGTCCACCAGCTCGCCCCGCCCGTCCGCGAGCCGCAGCCGTACCCCGCTCGCCGACTCCACGACGAGCGGTTCGGCCACGCCCGGCATCGGGCCGTACGGATGCCAGACGTGCCGCCGGTCCAGCTCCAGCAGTTCGCGCACGTCAGGCATTCGGCGCGAGGTCCGTTCCCACCCCGCGCCGGCGGACGGCGACGAGGTCGGGTCGGGCGTCACCCGCGGCGGACGGCACAGCCGCCGGCGCCGACTCCGCCGTCCCGCAGACACCGCCACCGCCGCAGCCGTCACCCTCGTTCGACCCGCACCCGGCGGACGCGTGCGCCCGGTGCTCCGGCAGCGTCACCTGGTCGGTGCCCTCCACCTCGAACCCGGCGTCGGCGATCATGTCGAGGTCCGCCTGCCCGGCCTGGCCCTCGGTCGTGAGGTAGTCGCCGAGGAAGATCGAGTTGGCGAGGTGCAGCGCGAGCGGCTGCATCGAGCGCAGGTGCACCTCGCGCCCGCCCGCGATCCGCACCTCGATGTCCGGGCACACGAACCGGACCATCGCGAGGATCCGCAGGCAGTGCTGCGGACTGAGGTGCCACTCCTTGGCGAGCGGGGTCCCCTCGACGGGGATGAGGAAGTTGACCGGCACCGAGTCCGGGTCGAGGGCGCGCAGCGAGAACACGACGTCGACCAGGTCCTCGTCGCGCTCGCCCATCCCCGCGATCAGCCCCGAGCAGGCCGACAGGCCGGCCGCGTGCGCCTTCTGGACGGTGTCGACGCGGTCCGCGTACGTGTGGGTCGTGGTGATCTCGCCGTACGTCGACTCGGACGTGTTGAGGTTGTGGTTGTAGGCGTCGGCGCCCGCCGCGCGCAGCCGCTCGGCCTGGCCGTCGGTGAGCAGCCCGAGGCAGGCGCACACCTCGACGCCCTCGTTCTGGTCCTTGATGGCCTTGATGGTCTCGGAGACGCGGTCGACGTCACGGTCCGTCGGGCCGCGCCCGGACGCCACCAGACAGACCCGCTTCGCGCCCCCGGCGACCCCGGCGGCGGCCGTGCGGGACGCCTCGTCCGGCTTGATCCAGGTGTACTTGAGGATCCCGGTCGTCGAACCGAGGCGCTGGGAGCAGTACGAGCAGTCCTCCGGGCACAGGCCCGACTTGAGGTTGATCAGGTAGTTCAGCTTCACCCGGCGCCCGAACCAGTGCCGGCGCACCTTCCCGGCCGCGGCCACCACGTCCAGCACGTCGTCGTCGGAGGTGCGCAGCACGGCCAGCGCTTCCTCGCGGGTCGGCGACTCGCGCCGAAGTCCCTTGTCCACCAGCGTCGTCAGCAGGTCCATGAGAGCCGATCCTGCCCTGCCGGGCCGCCTGGGGCCAAGGTGGAGACCGCACAACAGACCCCGCGTGACGTGTGGGTATTGCCACACAGTGGGCGGCTTGTCGGGCCGCTAGTGTCTGTCCGCTACCTACAAACCCCGGCTATCCACACACCCCGGAGGGGCCATGGCGTTCGGCTGGATCGACGACCACGCGGACCGGCGCCGCCGCGCCGGACTCGTCCGCACCCTGCGTCCGCGCCCCGCCGCGAGCCCCCTGCTCGACCTCGCGAGCAACGACTACCTGGGCCTCGCCCGCCACCCCGAGGTCACCGGGGCCGCAGCCGAGGCCGCCCGGACGTGGGGCGGCGGCGCCACCGGCTCGCGGCTGGTCACCGGCACGACCGAGCTGCACGCCGAACTGGAGCGCGAACTCGCCGAGTTCTGCGGCGCCGAGGCCGCGCTGGTGTTCTCCTCCGGGTACGCGGCGAACCTCGCGGCGGTGACCGCGCTCGCCCCCGAGGGGACGCTCGTCCTGTCCGACGCCGGCAACCACGCCTCCCTCATCGACGGCTGCCGCCTCGCCCGGGGCGCCGTCCAGGTCGTCGGCCACGCCGACCCCGACGCCGTCCGCAAGACCCTGCGCGCCCACGACGGCGACGCGCTCGTCGTCTCCGACACCGTCTTCTCCGTCGACGGCGACGCCGCGCCCCTGGACCGACTCGCGTACGCCTGCCGGGAGACGGGCGCCGGGCTCGTCGTGGACGACGCGCACGGGCTCGGGGTGCTCGGCGACGGCGGCCGGGGCGCCCCGCACGCGGCGGGGCTCGCGGGCGCGGACGACGTCGTCGTCACCGTCACCCTGTCGAAGTCGCTGGGCAGCCAGGGCGGCGCGGTGCTGGGGCCCGCGAAGGTGATCGACCATCTCGTCAACGCGGCGCGGACGTTCATCTTCGACACCGGGCTCGCCCCCGCGGCGGCCGGTGCCGCCCTCGCGGCGCTGCGGCTGCTGCGCGCCGAGCCCGGACGGGCGGCGCGCGCCCGCGCGGTGGCGGGCGACCTGCACGCACGCCTGACGGCCGCGGGTCTGGACGCGGTACGTCCGGACGCCGCGGTCGTCTCCGTGCGCGCGCCCTCTCCCGGGTCGGCGGTCCGCTGGGCCGCCGACTGCCGGGAGGCGGGTCTCTTCGTGGGGTGTTTCCGGCCCCCGTCCGTGCCCGACGGTGTGTCACGGCTGCGGCTGACCGCCCGCGCGGACCTCTCCGGGGAAGAGGTGGCCCGCGCGGTGCGGGTGATCGACGCGACACGGCCATGAGTCGGCGGGCACGACCGTGAACGGTGCGATCAGAGTGCCGAGGTGAACACCGACCAGCTCCCCGGGGTGAAGAGCAGCGCGGGTCCGGTGGGGGACTTGGAGTCGCGGACCGCGAGGAGACCCGTGGACGGGGCCGTTTCCACGCAGTTGTTGGCTCCGGTGCTGTAGCTGCTGCGCAGCCAGTGAGCGACCTGCAACGAGCTTGCGGAAGGTACGTTCCGAGGCAGTGCTGTCATGGGGGTGCCTCCTTACGCGCCGTCACCTATCCCGGCGATGTAATCCAACGAGTCCTCGGGTGAAAGGGCGTGGATCTGAAGGTTGGTGAAAGCCTCCGAGTAGGCCCGGAGGTCTTCTTTCCCCTCAAGGTGATGACTACTCGTCAAGTGGTCGAGAACGACCACATCCAGATCAGAAACGCTCGAAAACGAGAAGACAACGAAAGGCCCGGTGACGCCGATATGCGCCCCCGCGGTGAACGGCAGTACCTGCAGCCGCACTTGGGGAAGTCGCGCGTCCTCCAGAAGCCGTTCCAACTGCGCCGCCATCACCTCGGGACCGCCCACCTGACGGCGCAGCACCGCCTCGTCGAGGACGGCGCTCAGCAGCAGCGGCGGGTCCCCGCGCAGCACGTCCTGCCGGGCCAGACGCACCTCCACCAGCGCGTCCAGCTGCTCCTCGTCCACACCCTCCAGGGCCGAACGGGTCACCGCGCGGGCGTACTCGGGGGTCTGCAGGAGCCCCGGGACCACGGTCGTCTCCAGCGTGCGCATCGCGCTCGCCTGCGACTCCAGGCTGATGAAGTCCCGGTACGTGGGCGGCAGTACACCCCGGTAGGCGTGCCACCAGTGGTCCCGGCCGACGCCCTCGTCGACCCCGGCGAGCACCAGCATCAGCTCCCGCAGCCGATCGTCACGCACCCCGTAGGCGTCCAGCAGCAGCGCCACATCGGCCGGTTTCGCACTGCTGGTGCCCGTCTCGATCCGGCTCACCTTCGACTGGTGCCAGCCCACCAGGCGGGCCGCCTCGCCGCTCGTCAGCCGGGCCCGGTTGCGTAACGCACGCAGTTCCGCGCCCAGTTTGCGGCGCCGTACCGCGGGGCCGTGTTGCATGGCCTTCTCCTCACTCCCCATTACTCCCAAAGCGTCGCTCAAATCCGCTCTGCCGTGGCAGAGTTCACCGCTTCGAGCGACAGATATATGCACATCCTGGTGGATCGCCGCACAGGACGCCCGGGAAATGGCAGTCTGACGGTGAAGCACCAGTCCGGGACCGTACTCGAACCATCCGCTCCGTGTCGGACAGTCGGTCCCGTGGGAAAGGGACGACGTCGCCATGGCAGACCACCTGGAAGCATCCGTCACCCTGCCGAGCGACCCCGTCTCGGTCGCCGCGGCCCGCACCTTCACCGCGGGCACGCTCGCGGAGTGGGGCCTGCCGCCCGGCGCGGACCTCGCCGAGACCATCCGCCTGATCGTCTCCGAACTCGCCACCAACGCCGTCCAGCACACGCTCGGCCAGTCCCCGACCTTCACCGTCGACCTCGTCCTCGACCGGGACGAGCAGGTCAGCGTCGGCGTCACCGACAGCCATCCCCGGTTCCCCAAACGCCTCCCGGCCGCTGTCCAGCAGGACAACGGCCGGGGGATGGTGATCATCCGCTCACTGGCGGCGGAGTGCGGCGGGCGGCTCACGGTCCGGCCCACGTCGGAGGGCGGCAAGACGGTCGCCTGCGCGCTCCCCTGGCCGGTGCCGGCCCGGCAGGACTCCTGACCTACTTCACGCGGCCGTACCAGACGCTCTTGGTCCAGATCTTCTGCAGCCGTACGACGTCACCGGTCTTCGGCGAGTGCCACAGCTTGTTCGCGCCCGCGTATATGCCCACGTGGTAGACGTTCGAGCCCGAGTGGAAGAAGACCAGGTCCCCCTTCTGCCGCTTCGACGCGGAGATGTGCTTGGTCCTGTTGTACTGCTGGGACGCCGTGCGCGGCAGGGACTTGCCCGCCTTCTTGAACGCGTACTGCGTGAGCCCCGAGCAGTCGAACCGCTTCGGTCCGGCGGCGCCGTACTTGTACGGGGCGCCCTTCTTGGACGCCGCGACCTGGAGCGCCTTCGTCGAGGCGGTGGCCGCCTCGGCTCCGGAGGCGACACCCGGTACGACCACCGAGCCGCCCACGGCGGCCAGTGCGAAGGCCGAGACCGTACCGGCTCGGACCATCATCGACGGGACACGATTGAGCGCAGTCATGCGCAACCCTTCGTCAACCGCCTGTGAAGGATGACCTGTCGGATTCGGGCTGGCGAAGTTGGCCCGGCCGTGTCACCACGGCTTCACCCCAAGGGCTGCTCGGTGCGGCCATGGCGTGACCGTTCCGGCGACCCGTACTGCCTGGGTCCTCCACTCCTGCCGATGCACTCCTGTCGACTCGGTCATCCGGGCGGCGGCAGGACTCGGCGTCCACCCGGACCGCCCCGCCTCTGGTGGCGGGGGCTTGTCGTCAGACAGGGATCTTGACTCACTCGTGACCGGAATACCCAACGAATCCGAGGATTTGTGGCCTTACTCACGACTGGGCCATTCGGGTGAACAGTTCACACGGGGGCAACGTGTCCGTCACTCGACCAGCCCTCGAACAGGGCGGAAATGCCCCGGTCCGCACCCCGTATCCGCAGGTTGCGCAACCGCTGAGGGCCGCCCGGGGGAAACCTCGTTACGCCGAACGGGGGTCTTGGCCACGCCACTTCCGACACCCCTCGCCCCGTCGGCGGGCGCTGCGTCATCACGCACCCCGCGACGGGGCCGTACGTCCTTCGGCGGGAGCGCGGGGGCAGGCACACGCGCGTGGCGCGAGGGGGGCGGCACGCGTGCGTGCTTCTGTGCTTCGTGCGTCCTCCGGTGCGCCTCCCGGTGTCCCCCCTCTGATGTTTCGGGCGCTTTCGGGTGGTTCAGGGCGCTTTCAGGTGCCGGGAGGCGGCAGGTTCACCCGGGCCGTGCGGCGCTCGCCGTCCAGGACGCGCAGGGCGCGGGCCAGGGTCGGGGCGTGCAGTTCGTGTTCGCCGCGCTGGTGCATCAGCGTCAGGGCGTCACGCAGCGCCGCCGCCTTCGTCACCAGGGCCTGGGCCGCCCTCAGGCCCCGGTAGGTGTCGCCGTCCCGGCTCGGGTTGATGCGGCCCACCAGGTCGACGACCTCCAGGTAGTGGTCGACGAGGTCGGCCTCCGCGCGGGTCAGCGCCGGCAGCGGCGGGAGTTCCGGCAGCATCCGCCCCCTACCTCCCGCTCGACCTGCGGCTCGGCACGACCCGGTCGACCAGGCCGTACTCCACGGCCGCCGGGGCGTCCAGCACCATGTCCCGCTCGATGTCCTCGGTCACCCGCTCGGGGGCGCGGCCCGTGTGGCGGACGAGCATCTCCTCCAGGAGCGCGCGGGTACGGGTCAACTCCTCGGCCTGGATGGCGAGATCGCTGGCCTGGCCCTGGATCTGACCGGCCTCCGGCTGGCCGATCACCACACGCGCGCCCGGCAGGATCAGCCGCTTGCCCGGGGTGCCGGCGGCCAGCAGGATCGCCGCGGACGAGCCCGCCTGGCCCAGGCAGATCGTCTCCACGTCGCAGCTGACGTAGCGCATCGTGTCGTAGATCGCCGCCATCGCCGTGAACGAGCCGCCGGGCGAGTTGATGTAGAGCGAGATGTCCTGGTCCGGGTCCCGGTACTCCAGGTGCATGAACTGGGCCATCACGTCGTTCGCCGACACGTCGTCCACCGGGGCCCCGAGGAACACGATCCGTTCCTCCAGGAGCTTCGAGTACGGGTCCAGGGTCTTGGTGCCGTGACTCGTGCGTTCGTGGAACTCGGGCAGGACGTGGCGGGCGGTCGGGCGGGTCATGGGTGGCCCCTCTCCTTCGGCTTCTGTTCCGTCGGCGTCTGTAAAAAATGTACAGGACGTACGTGACGTTAGAATGGGGCCATGGCCTACGAGATTCCGGTGACGCAAGCCAGGGCTGAGCTCGCCGACCTGATCAACCGGGTTGTCTACGGCGGCGAACGCGTCGTCGTCACCCGGCACGGAAAACCCCTGGTCGCGCTGGTCTCCGCGGCCGATCTGGAACGCCTCGACGCGCTCGACGTGCCCGTCGAGGAGCCGATCGTCAGCGCGGTGTCGACGGTGCGAGAGGTGACTTCAGCTCCTGGCGAACGGCAGCGGTTCGGGATCGCGGCGGAGCATCGGGGGCCGGGGGTGCGTTGAGGAGGGTGGGGTTCTGCGGGGTTCTTTAAAGGGGGGAGTGCTTGGGGCTCGTGGGGTGCGGGAAAGTGTGCGCGCCCTCGCCGGGATGGCGGGGCGCGCGGTGTGATGAGCGGGGGAGTGGGCTGGGGGTGTCGGGGGTTTCGGGATCGGTCTCGATCGGCGAGTGACAGTCGGGTCGCGGCGCGGTGCCGGTCGGTGACGGCCGGTTTCCGCCCGTGCCGGTCGGCGGGAGACGTCGGTTCCCGGCCCGGCACCGCCGGTGCGAGCCGGTCGGGCCCGGCGCCGGTCCGTGTCCGTCGGCCCCCGCCCTGGAGCCGGCCCCTGCGCATCGGCTGACGCCGCCCCGGCACCGCCCGGCGTGAACCGGGCGGCACTGGTGCGGCGTCGTGGTCGTGCTCAGTACGCGGCGACCGGCCTCCACTCCTTTGCCGGTCCCTGGTCTTTCGTCGGCCTCCGTCTCTTCGCCGGTCCACGGCCCTTCGTCGGTCCCCGCGCTGGAATCAGCCGGTGCGCATCGGCGACGCCGCCCCGGCGCCGGCCGGCGTGAACCGGGCGGCGTCGGAGCGGCGTCGGGGGCGGGTCAGTGCGCGGCGACCGGCTTCCGCTCCGCCGCCGGCCCATGGTTCTTCGTGACCGGCCTCCGTCCCGCCCCCGCCCCACGGCTCTTCAGCGCCGTGCCCAGCAACACCGCGCCCAGTCCGATCGCCGCCCACCAGGTCAGGGTGAGCGCGGGGGTGAGGGACGCGGCGCCGTCGAAGAAGGAGACCGAGCGCAGGAGGGTCGCGCCGGCGCCGGGCGGCAGCCACTGGCCGATCGTGCCGGCCGGGGCGGGCAGCATCTCGGGGGCCGAGGAGGCGCCGGAGAAGGGGTTGCCGATCAGCATCACCGTCGCGGCGACCACGCTGATCGCGGCCCGCCCCGCCAGCGCGGCGGCTCCGGCGACCGCCGCGCTCACCGCCAGCGTCGCGAGGGACAGCGCGCCGGCCTCCGCCCACCAGTCACCGGTGAGGGCACCGAGCCAGCCGCCCGCGATCCCCGCGGCGACGGCCCCGACCAGCGCGGCGGACCCGACCAGCGCCGCCACGGCCGTCCACCCGGCCAGCCCCAGCAGCGCCACCACCGCGCCGGCCGCGATCCCCGCCATCGCCAGCGGCAGCACGCTCGCGGTCAGCGCCGCGCCCCTCGGATCCGACGCCGGCGCGGCGACCACGTCCACCGTCCGGACCTCGGCCCCCCGCGCCGCCGCCTGCTCCTGGACGGCCGCTTGGAGCAACTGCGCGACGACGGGACTCGCCGCCGACGCCGTCAGCAGCTGAAGCCCTCGCGGGGTGACGACGACGGCCCCGTACACCTCCCGTGCCTCGATCGCGTCCCGCGCGGCGGCCTCGTCGGCGTACCGGTGGACCTCGAACGCCCCCTTCCGCTCCCGCAGTTGCCCCTCGACCTGGGCCACCGCCGCCGCCGGCCCCGCCACCCCCAGCGGCAGATCCCGAGGACCCGACCGAGCGGCCGGCCACGCGAACGCCGCCAGCGCGACGGCGGCGAGCAGCGGAACGACCAGCAGGACGGCGACGAGATGCCGGCGCACGAGGCCGCCGCCGGACGCGGGCGCACCGGACGGTCCGGCCGCCCCGGCGTGCGCGCTTCCCCTTGCGGCGACGTCCGTTCCCGTCTCCGCCCTGTCGACCTGTGTGCTCTGCATCTCGGCCCCCTAAAAAGAAGGATCGTTCGTTTTACGGTGAGACCACCGTGCTCCCGAGACGCGGCGCTTGTCAAGAAGGAACGTTCGTTTTAAGTTGAGGAGCATGGCCCGTGTATCCCAGGCGCACCTCGACGCCCGCCGCCGTCAGATCCTCGACGCGGCCGAACGCTGCTTCGCCCGCAACGGCTTCCACGCGACGTCGATGCAGGACGTACTGAAGGAGGCGGACCTCTCGGCGGGGGCGGTGTACCGCTACTTCAGCGGCAAGGACGAGCTGATCCGGGCGATCGTCGCCGAGGCGATCGCCGTGCTGGGGGAGGTGTACGGCACGGCGGCGGAGGAGACCCCGCCCCCGCTTCCGGACGAACTCGTGGTGCGGGCGGTGGCGAGGATGCGGACGACACGGCCCGTGCTGACGGAGGACGGGGAGTGGCAGTTCCCGCGCGTGATGATCCAGGCGTGGACGGAGGTCCTGCGCAACGGGGAACTGGCGGCGCAGGTGGCGGACGGCTACCTGCGGGTGCGGAAGGCGTGGGCGGACATCATGAACGGCTACAAGGCCGCCGGCATCGTCCCGCAGGACGCGAACGCCGACGCGATGGCCCGCGTGATGATCGCGACGGCACAGGGACTGGTGACCCAGATCGCCGTCCTGGGCCTGCCCGCGAGCGAGATGGAGCAGACGCTCGCGGAGGGCCTGCGGGCGCTGATGAGCGTGCGCGACCCGCGTCCCTGACCCCCTCCGGAGGGTCACGGCTCGGTTAACGTCCCTGAAACGCGTCCCAACTAGCCTCCGATCACGCCACCAGGGCTTTTCCCGTGGCAGCGGCAGCCGGACCCCGCACGGTCCGGCGCGAGGAGGTGAGGTGTGACGTGCAACTGACCCCGCACGAGCAGGAGAGGCTGCTGATCCATGTGGCGGCCGACGTCGCCGAGAAGCGGCGCGCGAGGGGCGTGAAGCTCAACCACCCCGAGGCGGTCGCCCTGATCACCTCGCACATCCTTGAGGGCGCCCGCGACGGCCGCACCGTCGCCGAACTCATGGCGTCCGGCCGCAAGATCCTGACCAGGGACGACGTCATGGAGGGCATCCCCGAGATGATCCACGACGTGCAGGTCGAGGCGACCTTCCCGGACGGCACGAAGCTCGTCACCGTCCACGACCCGATCGTCTGAGGGGCGCCGCGATGATTCCCGGAGAGATCCTGTTCGAGGACGGCCCGATCGTCTACAACGCGGGCCGCGAGGTCACCCGGCTGACCGTCCTCAACGCCGCCGACCGCCCCGTGCAGGTCGGCTCCCACTACCACTTCGCCGAGGCCAACCCGGGCCTGGAGTTCGACCGCGCCGCCGCCCGCGGCCTGCGGCTGAACGTCGCCGCCGGGACGGCCGTCCGCTTCGAACCGGGAATCCCCGTCGACGTCGAACTCGTCCCGCTGGCCGGCGCCCGGATCGTGCCGGGGCTGCGCGGGGAGACCGGAGGTGCCCTCGATGCCTGAGATCTCACGCGCCGCCTACGCCGACCTGTTCGGCCCCACGACCGGCGACCGCATCCGCCTCGCGGACACCGACCTGCTGATCGAGATCGAGGAGGACCGCTCCGGCGGCCCCGGACTCGCCGGCGACGAGGCCGTGTTCGGCGGCGGCAAGGTCATCCGCGAGTCCATGGGCCAGGCCCGCGCCACGCGCGCGGACGGCACCCCGGACACCGTCATCACGGGCGCGGTGATCGTCGACCACTGGGGCATCGTCAAGGCGGACATCGGCATCCGCGACGGCCGCATCACCGGCATCGGCAAGGCCGGCAACCCCGACACCATGGACGGCGTCCACCCCGACCTCGTCATCGGCCCCGAGACCGAGGTCATCGCGGGCAACGGCCGGATCGTCACGGCCGGCGCGGTCGACGCGCACGTCCACTTCATCTGCCCGCAGATCGCCGACGAGGCCCTGTCGGCCGGCGTCACCACCCTGGTCGGCGGCGGCACCGGGCCCGCCGAGGGCTCCAAGGCGACGACCGTCACCCCCGGACCCTGGCACCTCGCCCGGATGCTGGAGGCGATGGAGCACTACCCCCTCAACATCGGCTTCCTCGGCAAGGGCAACACCGTCTCCCACGAGGCGATGCTCTCCCAGATCCGCGGCGGCGCCCTCGGCCTGAAGCTCCACGAGGACTGGGGCTCGACCCCGGCCGTCATCGACGCGTCCCTCACCGTCGCCGACCAGACCGGCATCCAGGTCGCCATCCACACCGACACGCTGAACGAGGCCGGGTTCGTCGGCGACACCCTCGCCGCGATCGCCGGACGCGGCATCCACGCGTACCACACCGAGGGCGCCGGCGGCGGGCACGCGCCGGACATCATGACGGTCGTCTCGCAGGCCAACGTCCTGCCCAGCTCCACCAACCCGACCCGCCCCTACACCGTCAACACCGCCGAGGAACACCTCGACATGCTGATGGTCTGCCACCACCTCAACCCGGCCGTCCCCGAGGACCTGGCCTTCGCCGAGTCCCGGATCCGCCCCTCCACCATCGGCGCGGAGGACGTCCTGCACGACCTCGGCGCGATCTCGATCATCTCCTCCGACGCCCAGGCCATGGGCCGCGTCGGCGAGGTGATCCTGCGCACCTGGCAGACCGCCCACGTCATGAAGCGCAGGCGCGGCGCCCTCCCCGGCGACGGCCGCGCCGACAACCACCGCGTACGCCGCTACGTCGCCAAGTACACGATCAACCCGGCGATCGCCCAGGGCCTCGCCCACGAGATCGGCTCCGTCGAGACCGGCAAGCTCGCCGACCTCGTCCTGTGGGAGCCCGCGTTCTTCGGCGTCAAACCCCACCTCGTCGTCAAGGGCGGCCAGATCGCCTACGCGCAGATGGGCGACGCCAACGCCTCCATCCCGACCCCGCAGCCGATCCTGCCGCGCCCCATGTACGGCGCGATCGGCCGCGCCCCGGCCGCCAACTCCCTCAACTTCGTGGCCCGGTTGGCGATCGAGGACGGTCTGCCGGAACGGCTCCAGCTCGGCAAGCGGTTCGTCGCGATCGAGTCGACGCGCGCGGTCACCAAGGCCGACATGCGCGAGAACGACGCCCGTCCCGACGTCCGCGTCGACCCCGACAGCTTCGCCGTGCACATCGACGGCGAGCTGGTCGAGGCGACCCCGGCCGCCGAACTGCCCATGGCCCAGCGCTACTTCCTGTTCTGATGTCCAGGGCAGCGCTGTTGATCCTCGCCGACGGCCGCTTCCCCGCCGGAGGCCACGCGCACTCCGGCGGGGCGGAGGAGGCCGTGAGAGCGGGGCGGATCACGGGAGTCGAGGATCTGGAGGCGTTCTGCCGGGGGCGCCTGCACACGGCGGGGCTCGTGTCGGCGTCCCTCGCCGCTTCGGCGGCGGCGGGGGTCGACCCGGTGGCGCTGGACGAGGCGACCGACGCCCGAACTCCCGCACCGGCGCTGAGAGTCGCCTCCCGCAAGCTGGGGCGCCAACTGATGCGCGCCGCCCGCGCGACCTGGCCGAACCCCGAACTCGACGCCCTGGCCCGGGAGTTCCCCAAGGGGGCCCACCAGCCCGTGGTGTTGGGGGTGACGGCCCGTGCGGCGGGCCTCGGCCCCCGGGACGCGGCGTACTGCGCGGCGTACGAGAGCGTGAGCGGACCGGCGAGCGCGGTGGTACGCCTGCTGAGCCTGAACCCGTTCGACGCGACCGGCGTGCTGGCGCGGCTGGCGGCGGAGCTGGACATGGTCGTGGACCGTGCCGTCGAAGCCGCCTCCCTCCGGGACCCGGACGCGTTGCCGGCCTCGTCGTCCCCTCTCCTGGAACTGGGAGCGGAGATGCACGCGAGCCGGTCGGCCCGCCTCTTCGCGTCGTGAGGACGTCACGCGAAGCCGATTCACCTGATCACCATCCAGCCCCCCGGCCTCCAGGAGCCGCCCCGTGCACCTCGACCACCCCCACTCCCACGCCACCGCCCTCAGCGCCGACGCCCACCGCCCCGACGGCACCCGCCGCGCCCTGCGGATCGGACTCGGCGGCCCCGTCGGCTCCGGCAAGACCGCCACCGTCGCCGCCCTCTGCCGCGAGTTGCGCGACGAGCTGAGCCTCGCCGTCGTCACCAACGACATCTACACCCGCGAGGACGCCGAGTTCCTGCTCAGGGAGGCCGTGCTGCCCCCGGAGCGGATCTCGGCCGTCGAGACCGGCGCCTGCCCGCACACCGCGATCCGCGACGACATCTCCGCCAACCTCGAAGCCGTCGAGGACCTGGAGGACACCGTCGGCCCCCTCGACCTCGTCCTCGTCGAGTCCGGCGGCGACAACCTCACCGCGACCTTCTCCAAGGGCCTGGTCGACGCGCAGATCTTCGTCATCGACGTGGCCGGCGGGGACGACATCCCCCGCAAGGGCGGCCCCGGTGTCACCACCGCCGACCTCCTGGTCGTCAACAAGACCGACCTCGCCCCGCACGTCGGCTCCGACCTCGCCCGGATGGCCGCCGACGCGAAGGCGCAGCGGGCTGAACTCCCGGTCGTCTTCCAGTCGTTGAGGAGCGAGGCGGGTGTCGCGGACGTCGCCGCGTGGGTGCGGGCGCAGGTGCGCGCGTGGACGGCGTAACGGCGACCGCCCGGCTGCGGGCCACCCCCGACGGGCGCGGCGGCACCGCCCTGCCCGTCCTGGAGAGCGACGGCCCCCTCGCCCTGCGCCGCACCCGGGGCGAACACCCCGGCGAAGCGAAGGCGTTGCTGGTCGGCGCGATGAGCGGCCCGCTCGGCGGCGACCGCTTCCGCGTCGAGGCCGACATCGAGGCCGGCGCCCGGCTCGCCGTGGGCTCCGCCGCCGCGACCATCGCGCTGCCGGGCCAGCACAAGGGCGAGGCGCGGTACGCCGTGCGGCTGCGGGTGGCCGGTGAACTCCGGTGGCTGCCCGAGCCGTTGATCTCCGCGAACGGCAGCGACCTGTACGTCACGACGCGCGTCGACCTCGCCGAGGGCGCGCGTCTGGTGTTCCGCGAGGAGCAGATCCTCGGCCGCTCCGGCGAGGAACCCGGGCGCCTCACCAGCCGGTTGACCCTGCGCGTCGGTGAACGCCCCGTCCTGGACCAGGAGTTGGCGTGCGGTCCCGGCGCGCCCGGCGGCTGGGACGGCCCCGCCGTGCTCGGCGGTCACCGGGCCGTGGGCCAACTCCTCGTCGTCCGGCCCGAGTTCGCGCACACCCCGGTGCCGGCCACGGTGCTCGCGGACGGCGCCGCCACTATCGTCCCGCTGACCGGGCCCGCCGCTCTCGTGACCGCGCTCGCCCCCGACGGGCTGGTGCTGCGACGGGTGCTGGACGCGGCGCTCGGCGAACTCGGGTAGGAGAACCGGCGAAGAACGGCAGCCGACCCCTGTTCACAGGAAACGCACAACTGACAGGATCCCTGTACTGATTCATCAACTTCAGCACAGGAGACGGCCTTTGATATCCCGCAGACCGACGAGAACGATGAAGCCGGCGAACCGGACCTTCGCGTTAGGCTCCGCCGGAGTACTCGTGACGGCGACCCTGCTGGCCGGCGCCGTCACCGCGCCCACCGCGAGCGCCACCACGGGCGGCCACCACGGCAAGGACCGGGAAGCCGTCGGCACCGCGATCGCCGCCGCGCGGGCCGCGAGAGCCGGCATCGACTGGCAGGACTGCCCCGCGAGTTGGGGCCTGGAGAAGCCCATCCAGTGCGGCTGGGTGACCGTCCCGGTCGACTACGCCAAGCCCCACGGCAAGCAGATCAAGCTCGCCGTCGACCGCATCGCCCACACCGGGACGCCCGAGGAACGTCAGGGCGCGCTCCTCTACAACCCCGGCGGCCCCGGCTCCTCCGGGCTGCGCTTCCCGCGCCGCGTCACCACCAAGGCGCCCGTGTGGGTCAACACCGCCAAGGCGTACGACTTCGTGGGCTTCGACCCGCGCGGCGTCGGCAAGTCCGCGCCGATCTCCTGCGTCGACCCGCAGGAGTTCGTGAAGGCGCCCAAGATGGACCCCGTACCCGACTCCGAGGCCGACAAGCGCGCCCAGCGCAAGCTCGCCCGCGAGTACGCCGAGGGGTGCGCCGAACGCGGCGGCGCCCTGCTGCCGCACCTGACGACCGCGAACAGCGCGCGCGACCTCGACGTCATCCGCGCCGCGCTCGGCGAGAAGAAGCTCAACTTCCTCGGCGCGTCCTACGGCACCTACCTCGGCGCGGTCTACAGCACCCTGTTCCCGACCCACGTGCGCCGGATGGTGTTCGACAGCGTCGTGAACCCCTCGAAGGAGAAGATCTGGTACCAGGCCAACCTGGACCAGGACGTCGCCTTCGAGTCCCGCTGGCGCGACTGGCAGGACTGGGTCGCCGCCAACGACGCCGCCTTCCACCTCGGGACCACGCGCGACCAGGTCCAGGCGAAGTGGCTGAAGCTGCGCGCCGACGCGAAGAAGAGCCCGCTCGGCGGGGTCGTCGGACCGGCCGAGCTGATCGGCGCCTTCCAGCTCGCCCCGTACTACGACGCGCAGTGGGCGCCCGCCGCCACGCTCCTCAGTGAGTACTTCGCCGGGAACCCCCAGGCCGTGATCGACGCCGCCGCGCCCGACCTCTCCGACACGGCCGGCAACATCGCCGCCGAGAACGGCAACGCCGTCTACACGGCCGTCGAGTGCGCGGACGCCAAGTGGCCGACGGACTGGCGCACCTGGGACCGGGACAACACCCGGCTGCACAAGGACCACCCGTTCATGACGTGGTCCAACGCCTGGATGAACCTGCCCTGCGCGACCTGGTCCACGAAGCAGGGGCCGCCGGTGGAGGTGCGCACCGGCAAGGGGCTGCCGCAGACGCTCATCGTGCAGGCCGAGCGCGACGCCGCCACGCCGTACGAGGGCGCCGTCGAACTCCACAAGCGCCTCAAGGGCTCCCGCCTCATCACCGAGAAGAACGCGGGCAACCACGGCGTGACCGCCCTGGTCAACTCCTGCGTCAACCAGCGCGTGGACGCCTACCTCCTGCGCGGGACGCTGGACGCGGCCGACGTCGTGTGCGAACCGCACGCGGTGCCCAAGCCGTGATTCGTGAGGGCGGACCGGAGCCACCGGCCCGCCCTCGTCTCAACTCAGCGGCAGCCGCGGGAACTTCTGCGCCTCCGCCTTCGCGACCGCCGCGTACTGGTCCACGTACTCCTGCCCCGACAGCGTCAGGATCGCGTACATGATCTCGTCGGTGACGGCCCGCAGGATCGCCTTCTCGTGCTCCATCCCGGCGTACCGCGAGAAGTCCAGCGGCTTCCCGAACCGGATCGTCACCGGCCGCAGACTCGGGAATCGCTGCCCCGGCGGCTGCGCCTCGAACGTCCCGATCATCGCGCACGGCACCACGGGCACCCCGGCGGTCAGCGCCATCACGGCGACCCCGACCTTCCCCTTGTAGAGCCGCCCGTCGTGCGACCGGGTCCCCTCGGGGTAGATCCCCAGCAGCTCCCCCTTGGAGAGCACCCCCAGCCCCTCCCGGATCGCGGCCTGCCCCGCCTCCTTCCCCGACCGGTCGACGGGAATCTGCCCCGCGCTGCGGAAGAACGCCGCCGTCAGCCGCCCCCGCACCCCCGGCCCGGTGAAGTACTCGGCCTTCGCGAGGAACGTGATCCGCCGCTTGATGACCGCCGGCATCAGGAAGTGGTCGGAGAACGACAGATGGTTGCCCGCGACGATCGCCGCCCCGTCCTCCGGCACATGCTCAAGCCCCTCGATGCGCGGCCGGAACAACCCCCTCAACAACGGGCCCAGCAGCACGTACTTCAACAGCCGATAGAACAAGGCCCGCTCCTCGCCCCGACGTTCCGGCAGGTCAGCCGGTACACAAAGTGGGGTCAGTGTAGGCGGGGCGAGTGACTTCGGGAACGGACCGCACCCGAACGTCCCCACGCCCCGCCCACGATCAGCTCAACACCCTCCCCAACGCCGCGAGCGCCGACCGCAGTTCCTCCTCCGTCACACACAGCGGCGGGGCGATCCGGATCGTCGAACCGTGCGTGTCCTTCACCAGAACCCCCTCCCGCATCAGCCGTTCGCTGATCTCACGGCCGGTGCCGAGCGCCGGATCCACATCCACGCCCGCCCACAGCCCCCGCGCCCGGAAGCCCACGACCCCACGGCCCACCAGGCCGGCCAGCCCCTCGCGCAGGACGACGCCCAACTCCGTGGCCCGGCTCTGGAACTCGCCCGTCTCCAGCAGCTCGACCACGGCCGTGCCGACCGCCGCCGCGAGGGGATTGCCGCCGAACGTCGAGCCGTGCTCCCCGGGACGCAGCACCTCAAGCACCTCCCGCCGCCCCACGACCGCCGACACCGGCACGATGCCCCCGCCGAGCGCCTTGCCCAGCAGCACCGCGTCGGGGACGACGCCCTCGTGCCCGACGGCGAGCGTGTGCCCCGTCCGCCCGAGCCCCGACTGGATCTCGTCCGCGATGAACAGGCACCCCGCGCGCCGGGTCAACTCCCGTACACCGGTGAGGTATCCGTCGTCCGGGATCAGGACGCCCGCCTCGCCCTGGATCGGCTCGATCAGCACCGCCGCCGTCGTCTCGTCGATCGCCGCCTCCAGCGCCGCGAGGTCGTTGTACGGGACGATCCGGAAGCCCGGCGTGAAGGGCCCGAAACCGGCGCGGGCCGTCTCGTCGGTGGAGAAGCTGACGATCGTCGTCGTCCGGCCGTGGAAGTTGTCGGCGGCGACGACGATGGTCGCCTGGTCGGCGGGGACGCCCTTCACGTCGTACGCCCACTTGCGGGCCAGCTTGATGCCGCTCTCGACCGCCTCGGCGCCCGTGTTCATCGGGAGCATCATGTCGTAGCCGGTCAACTCGACCAGCCGACGGGCGAATTCGGCGAGCCGGTCGTTGTGGAAGGCGCGCGAGGTGAGTGTCAGCCGGTCCAGCTGGCGGTGGGCCGCCTCGATCAGCGCGGGGTGGCGGTGGCCGAAGTTCAGCGCCGAGTAGCCGGCCAGCAGGTCGAGGTAACGGTGGCCGTCGACGTCCTCGACCCAGGCGCCCTCCGCGCGGGCCACGACGACGGGCAGCGGGTGGTAGTTGTGCGCGAGGACGGGCTCCTCGGCGCTGATCAGCTCGGCAGAGGTACGCGGGTCGGACACGGTCGTCATCAGCGGATCTCCTGGGTGCAGCACTTGATGCCGCCGCCGGCCTTGTGGAACTCGGACAGGTCGACGGGGACGGGGACGTAGCCGTGGTCGGCGAGCCGCGCGGCCAGCGCCTCGGCGCGCGGGGCGATGAAGACGTGCCGGCCGTCGGAGACGGAGTTCAGGCCGAACGCCAGCGCGTCGTCCCGGGTCGCGAGGACCGCGTCCGGGTACAGCGCCGCCAGCACCTCGCGGCTGCCCGGCGAGAACGCCTCGGGGAAGTAGGCGATGTTGTCGTCGTCCAGGACGAACAGCGCGGTGTCCAGGTGGTAGAAGTACGGGTCGGTCAGCGTCAGCGCGATCACCGGCCGGCCGAAGAACTCCTGCGCCTCGCGGTGCGCCTCCCGCGTCGTGCGGAACCCCGTCCCGGCGAGCAGGTAGCGGCCCGTCCAGACGAGGTCGCCCTCGCCCTCGACGACGTGCTCCGGACGCCGCACGTCGTAGCCGGCGGACTTGAACCAGGTGTCGTAGTGGACGGACTCGGGGCGCCGCTCGGGCGCGTGGAACAGGGCGCCCAGCACCCGGCCGGCGACGACCACCGCCGAGTTCGCGGCGAACACCATGTCGGGCAGGCCGGGCGCGGGCTCGACGCTGTCGACGGTGTGGCCGTGGGCGCGGTAGGCGCGGATCAGCGACTGCCACTGCTCCTGCGCGAGATCGACGTCCACGGGCTTGTCGGGGTGCATCCACGGGTTGATCGCGTACCGCACGGCGAAGTGTCTGGGTTCGCAGACGAGAAAGCGCCGGGGGCGCGCCACACGGGAGTCGGACACAGAGGGGTTCCTCCGCATTTCCTGTGAAATCTACGAGGTGTGATCAACGGTAGGAACTCGCCCGCACGCGGTACAAGTGATCGACGTTGCGTGTCGGCGCAGGAATGCTGCGTGTTCAAGCCTCTTCGCGCACGTCCGGTGCGGGCTGGCTGGCGCCCGCCTCCGGAGCCTCCGGCAGCAGGTGCGACAGCACCATCACACTGATCGTCTTGCGGATGAACGGCTCCGTCCGGATCCGCTCCAGGACCTCCTCGAAGTGCCCCACGTCCCGCGCCCGCACGTGCAGCAGGGCGTCCGCCCCGCCCGTCACCGTCATCGCCGCCACGATCTCCGGATGGTTGCGCACCACCTCCGCGAGCCGCCGAGGGGGCGCGGCGCCCTCGCAGTACACCTCCACATACGCCTCCGTGCGCCACCCCAGCGCCGACGGCCGCACCGTCGCCGTGAACCCCGTGATCACCCCGGTCTCCCGCAGCCGGTCCACCCGCCGCTTCACCGCCGTCGGCGACAGCCCGACCGCCGCCCCGATCTCCGCGAAACTGGTCCGCGCGTTCGCCATCAGCGCCGTGACGATCTTCCGGTCCAGACCGTCGAACGAGGGCGCGCCAGAATTCATGCGGGCACTGTATCCAGCGACAACACGTGCACCCGCCGGCCGGAACCCCAACGGCCTACATGTGTGCACAACCCCCGTTCCCCCCGGTAGGCCCTGTCGCCAGATTTCCACCTGCCGGGCGGCGCCTGGCACGCGCATCTGCGGCGTTGTCGTCGGTTGCCGACGCTCCGCGTCGCCGCCCTCCTCCGCCTTGCAGCTGCACGCACCAGGCGCCGCCCGGCCCGCCCTGCGGGCGGACGGTGCAAATCTGGCGACAGGGCCTACACTCCCCATTCATGCTGCGAGCCCTCGCCGTCGACGACGAACGCCCCTCCCTGGAGGAGCTGCTGTACCTGCTCAACGCCGATCCGCGGATCGGCAGTGTCGAGGGCGCGGGGGACGCGACCGAGGCGTTGCGGCGGATCAACCGGGCGCTGGAGTCGGGGCCCGGGGGGCCCGAGGCCATCGATGTGGTGTTCCTCGATATTCAGATGCCCGGGTTGGACGGGCTTGATCTCGCGCGGCTGCTCACCGGGTTCGCGCAGCCGCCGCTGATCGTGTTCGTCACCGCCCACGAGGACTTCGCGGTGCAGGCGTTCGACCTGAAGGCCGTCGACTACGTCCTCAAGCCGGTCCGCAAGGAACGCCTCGCCGAGGCCGTGCGCCGCGCCGCCGAACTGCGCGGCGCCACCCCGCACATCCCCGTCCACGAACCCGACCCCGACCACCTCCCCGTCGAACTCGGCGGCGTCACCCGCTTCGTCTCCGTCGACGACATCACCCACGTCGAGGCCCAGGGCGACTACGCCCGTCTGCACACCGGGCAGGGCAGCCACCTCGTCCGCATCCCCCTGTCGACCCTGGAGGAGCGCTGGCGCGCACGCGGGTTCGTGCGCATCCACCGCCGCCACCTGGTCGCCCTGCGCCACATACGGGAACTGCGCCTGGACGCCGGCACGGTGAGCGTCCTCGTCGGCTCCGAGGAACTTCAGGTCAGCCGCCGGCACGCGCGCGAACTGCGGGACCTGCTGATGAGGAGAACGTGAAGACCCCCCACCGCCCGCCGACGGCGAGGAGACTCTGACAGGTGCCCCACCAGGACCCCGCCGAGCGCCGCGTCACCGTCACCGGACCGCCCCGCCGCACCAGGCGCCCCTCCGGCGCCTACCGCCCGCGCACCGAGATCGACGAGCAGACCACCCTCGGCCACACCTACGTCCGCTCCCTCATGCGCTCCCAACTGCGCGCCGGGCTCACCGGGTTCGCCGTCCTCGCGCTCCTCGTCGGCCCCCTCCCGCTCGTCTTCGCCACCATGCCCGGCGCCCACCGCTCGGCCTGGTTCGCCCTCGGGTTCGGCCTGTACGTGCCGCTCGTGCTGCTCGCCCGCTGGTACGTGCGCCGCGCCGAACGCAACGAACGGGACTTCGTGCGCCTGGTCGAGGACCGATGAACCCCTCGTACGCGATCCCGGCCGTCGCGCTCGTCGTCGTCGCGACCGTCCTCGTCGGCGCGTTCGGGCTGCGGATATCGCGTACGACGTCCGACTTCTACGTCGCCTCCCGGACCGTCGGGCCACGCCTGAACGCCGCCGCGATCAGCGGGGAGTACCTGTCCGCCGCGTCGTTCCTCGGGATCGCCGGGCTCGTCCTCGTCCAGGGGCCCGACATGCTCTGGTACCCGGTCGGCTACACCGCCGGGTACCTCGTGCTGCTCCTGTTCGTCGCCGCGCCGCTGCGCCGCTCCGGCGCCTACACGCTGCCCGACTTCGCGGAGGCGCGGCTCGCGTCGCGGACGGTGCGGCGGCTCGCGGGGACCTTCGTCGTCGGCGTCGGCTGGCTGTACCTGCTGCCGCAGCTCCAGGGCGCGGGGCTGACGCTGACCGTGCTGACGGGGGCACCGGGGTGGCTCGGCGGGGTCATCGTCGCCGTCGTCGTCACCGCGACCGTCGCGGCGGGCGGGATGCGCAGCATCACCTTCGTGCAGGCGTTCCAGTACTGGCTGAAACTCACCGCGCTCCTCGTCCCCGCGCTCTTCCTCGCGCTGGCCTGGCACGGCGACGGGGGGCCGAAACGCGCCTTCGACGAACCGGCGTCCTTCCGCGAGCAGCGGGCCGTGCGGATCGACGACAGCGTCGATCTGAACCTCGCGAGCCCGCTGACCGTGAAGGTGACCGGAAGGGTGGACGGCCGCCGGTACACCGGCACGGAGGTGAGCCTGCCGATGGGCACCCACCGCGTGGAGCGCGGCACCCAGCTCGTCTTCCCCGCGGGCGCGGACGTCCCCACCGCCGAGCGGGGCAGCAACGGCGGCATGTCGACGTCGCTCGCGGCGGGCCGCGAGGAACGGCCGCTGTACGCCACGTACGGGCTCATCCTCGCGACGTTCCTCGGCACCATGGGGCTGCCGCACGTCGTCGTCCGCTTCTACACCAGCCCCCACGGGGTCGCCGCGCGCCGCACGACGGTGGCGGTGCTGGCGCTGATCGGCGCGTTCTACCTGCTGCCGCCCGTGTACGGCGCCCTCGGCCGCCTCTACGCCCCCGAACTCGCCCTTACCGGCGACGCCGACGCGGCGGTCCTCCTCCTGCCGGACCGGGTGATCGGCGGCCTCGGCGGCGACCTCCTGGGGGCCCTCGTCGCCGGGGGCGCCTTCGCCGCGTTCCTCTCCACGGCCTCGGGCCTCACGATGGCCGTCGCGGGCGTCCTCACGCAGGACGTCCTTCCCGCGCGCGGGGTGCGCCACTTCCGCCTCGGCACGGCCCTCGCGATGGCGGCCCCGCTCGCCGCCAGCCTTCTCGTCGGCGGCCTCCCGGTGGCCGACGCGGTCGGCCTCGCCTTCGCCGTCTCCGCGTCCTCCTTCTGTCCCCTGCTGGTCCTGGGCATCTGGTGGCGCCGCCTCACCCCACCGGGCGCGGCGGCCGGAATGCTGGTGGGCGGCGGCTCGGCGTTCATCGCCGTGGCGACCACGATGTCCGGCCTCCCCGTGACGGGCACCCTGCACGCCCTCCTCGCCTGGCCCGCCCTCTGGTCCGTCCCCCTCGGCTTCCTCACCATGATCCTCCTCTCCCTCGCCACCCCCAGCCGCGTCCCCCCGGGCACCGCCGCCATCCTGGCCCGCTTCCACCTCCCGGAAGACCTGACGACCGGCCGCCCCCTGCCCCCCTCCTACGAGGTGGGCCCGGAGGAGGAGCCGGAGGGAACACGAACCCAGCCCGGCGCGCCTCCGCAGCCGCCGGCCGAGGGAACGACGTACCACCACACACCAGCCGCCGGCCACCCACACGACCGCGTGCCCCCGCAGGCAGGCTCACCCGAGGGCGCGCCCGGCCCGAAGCCCGTACCGCCGCCGAGCGCCACGCCGGATGCGCTGTCGACGCATGGCCGCGCGCCGTGTCCCGGCGGGGTGACGCCGGGACCGGCCGTCGGCCGCCTGCCCGGTCGGGTGTCCCCGCAGGCGGGCTCACCCGAGGGTGGGCCCGGCCCGGGGTCTGTGCCGCCGCCGGGCGCCGCGCCGGATGCGCTGTCGACGCATGGCCGCGTGCCGCGTGCCGGCGGGGTGACGCCGGGGCCGGCCGTCGGCCGCCTGCCCGGTCGGGTGTCCCCGCAGGCGGGCTCACCCGAGGGTGGGCCCGGCCCGGGGTCTGTGCCGCCGCCGGGCGCCGCGCCGGATGCGCCGTCGGCGTACGGCCGCGTGCCGCGTGCCGGCGGGGTGACGCCGGGGCCGGCCGTCGGCCGCCTGCCCGGCCGGGTGTCCCCGCAGGCGCCGCCCGCTGCCTCGTCGCGTGTCGGCGGAGCGGGTCCGGACGCCGCACCTCTGCGCGACCGGGTGCCGTCGCCGGAGTCGTCCGCGAGGTCCGGTGCGCGGCAGGTGCCCCCGCCGGGTGAGAAGCGGCCGGGCGAGGATGCGCCGCCCGGCGACAGGACGGCACCGGAGGCCGGCCGCCCGCGCGACCGGGTGCCCCCGCAGACGGGGTCCCCCGGGGCCGGGGTGAGGGCGGGCGGTGTCGTGGCGCGGCCGGGGCTGGAGGGCGCGGCGAGCGGTGCCGTGCCGGCGTCGCACGACCGCGTGCCCGTCCAGCAGTCGCCCCCGTCGTCCTCGGCGTCTTCGTCGGCCCCGGCGTCCCCGGCGTCCTCGTCGCCCTCCTCGTACGAGCAGACCCGCGGCCCCCGCCTGCCGGAAGCCGCTCCCCACACCCCCCACCCCCCGGAGTCCGGCTCATGAGTGGTTTTCTGGCCGGTTTGCTGGTCGCGGCGCTTCCTCTGCTCGGGGCGGGGTTCTGGTTGGGGAGGCGGACGGCGCGGCCGGAGGCGTTGGGGGGGTTGGGGACGCCGGTGGAGCATGCGACGTTCCAGACGTTGCACACGGCGTCGCTGGCGGCGCCGGCGTTGAGGGCGGGGCTTACCGAGGAGTCCGCGCGGAAGTCGGCGCGGCGGCTGAGGTCGCTGCTGGGGACGGACGCGCTGTGCCTGACGGACGAGGGGAGGGTGCTGGCGTGGGACGGGGTGGGGGCGCATCACCGGGCGGAGATCATGCAGCGGCTGGCGGGGCCGATGGAGACGGGCCGGGGCGAGGCGTTCCGGCTGGAGTGCGACGCCCCCGACTGCCCCGTCCGCTGGGCCGTCGTCGCCCCGCTGACCGTGGACGACCGGGCGCACGGCGCGCTGGTCGCGTGCGCGCCGAAGGAGTCGGCCGTGCTGGTGCGGGCGGCGGCGGAGGTCGCCCGCTGGGTCTCCGTCCAGCTCGAACTCGCCGACCTGGACGACTCCCGCACCCGGCTGATCGAGGCGGAGGTCAAGGCGCTGCGCGCGCAGATCTCCCCGCACTTCATCTTCAACTCCCTCGCGGTGATCGCCTCGTTCGTGCGGACGGACCCGGAGCGGGCGCGTGAACTGCTCCTGGAGTTCGCGGACTTCACGCGCTACTCGTTCCGCAGGAGAGGCGACTTCACCACGCTGGCGGACGAACTCCACGCCATAGACCACTACCTGGCCCTCGTCCGGGCCCGCTTCGGCCCCCGCCTCGCCGTCACCCTCCAGATCGCCCCGGAAGTCCTCCCGGTCACCTTGCCCTTCCTGTGCCTGCAACCGCTCGTCGAGAACGCGGTCAAGCACGGCCTGGAAGGCAAGTCCGACAAATGCCACATCAGGATCACCGCTCAGGACACCGGCGCCGAGGCCACCGTCGTCATCGAGGACGACGGCGCCGGCATGGACCCCGAACTCCTGCGCCGCATCCTCGCCGGCGAGGTCAGCCCCTCCGGCGGCATCGGCCTGTCCAACGTCGACGACCGCCTGCGCCAGGTCTACGGCGACGACTACGGCCTCGTCATCGAGACGGCCCCCGGCGCCGGCATGAAGATCACCGCCCGGCTGCCCAAGTACCAGCCGGGCGTCCACTCGGCCGCCCGGCTGGTCCAGGGATGAAACGTCACGCCTGACGCAGCACGACCAGCGCCAGTGTGATCAGCCCGAGCACCACCCAGCCGAACCACAGCCAGCCGTTGCTGCCGAGCGCGACCGTGTACGCGGTCACCGCGACGAGCCCGCCGACGGTGACCACCCCCATGGTCTTCGTGGAACTGTCCGTGGAACCGGCCATCGCGACACCCTCCTCAGGGCCGCCCCTCCGCAGGGCGTGTCCACCCTCCATGGTGCCCTGGGATCAGCCCCGGCGTGAGTTCAGGGACGCGAGATATGCGTTGTACGCCTCGAGCTCCTTGTCGCCGTCCCGGTCGGCCGCGCGGTCCTTGCGCCTGGCCTGGCGCTGTTCGGAGCCGTACCACTGGAAGAGCAGGGCGATGAGGACGATGACCGAGGGGATCTCGCTGAAGGCCCAGGCGATGCCCCCGGCGGCGCTCTGGTCGGAGAGGGGGTCGACCCCGAGGGAGGCCGGCGGGTGTTCGAAGGTCGTGACCATCGGCGTGGACGCCATCATCAGCGCGATCCCGAAGAACGCGTGGAACGGCATCCCGGCGAACAGCTCCAGCATCCGCATCAGATACCCGGGCCGGTTCGGGCCGGGGTCGACACCGATGATCGGCCAGAAGAACACCACGCCCACGGCGAAGAAGTGGACCATCATCCCGATGTGCCCCGCCTTGGAGCCCATCAGCGTGTCGAACAGCGGCGTGAAGTACAGCGCGTACAGCGAGGCGATGAACAGCGGAATGGTGAACGCGGCATGTGTGATCACCGTCATGTACCGGCTGTGCAGCAGCGCCAGCAGCAGCTCACGCGGCCCTTTGTGCCCCTTCCCGGCGACCGGCAGTGCCCGCAGCGCCAGCGTCATCGGCGCCCCGAGCAGTACGAGGATCGGCGAGACCATGCTGATGATCATGTGCTGCACCATGTGCACGCTGAACATGACCATGCCGTAGTCGTTGAGCTTGGTGCACATCACCAGCGCGACGGTGAGCACGCCGAGCACGTAGGAGACGGTGCGCGGCCACGACCAGGTGTCACCGCGCCGCCGGAGTCTCAGCACGCCCCACCCGTACAGCCCGAGCCCGAGAACGCAGGCGACGAGGAAGAACGGATCGGCGGACCATTCCAGCCCCCGCCCCAGCGTGAACGGCGGCAGATCCATCGTCATGCCGTGCCCGCCGTGATCCATAAGAACGGCTCCAAGAGAGTGGGGGATATGCCCCCACAAGAGTAGGACTGCCCCCGGCGACGACCGTCACCGGGGGCACCCGACTCAGAGCACGCACTCCGCTTCCGCGTACCGGTCGTCCGGCACCGTCTTCAGCGTCTCCACCGCCTGCGCGAGCGGCACCATCGTGATGTCGGTCCCCCGCAGCGCGGTCATCTTCCCGAACTCCCCGCGGTGCACGGCCTCGACGGCGTGCCAGCCGAACCGCGTCGCCAGCACCCGGTCGTACGCGGTCGGCGTCCCGCCCCGCTGCACGTGCCCGAGGATCACGGGCCGCGCCTCCTTGCCGAGCCGCGACTCCAGCTCCAGCGACAACTGCCGGGCGATCCCCGCGAACCGCTCGTGCCCGTAGACGTCCTTGCCGCCCTCGTCGAACTCCATCGTGCCCGGCTTCGGCTTGGCCCCCTCCGCCGCGACGACGATCGCGAACCGCTTGCCCGCCTCGAACCGCTCACCGACCCGCCGGGCCAGCTCGTCGATGTCGAAGGGCCGCTCGGGGACGACCACGGCGTGTGCCCCGGCCGCCATCCCGGAGTGCAGCGCTATCCACCCGGTGTGCCGCCCCATGACCTCGACGACCAGCACCCGCTGGTGCGACTCGGCGGTGGTCTTGAGCCGGTCCAGCGCCTCCGTGGCGACCCCGACGGCCGTGTCGAACCCGAACGTGACGTCGGTGACGGCGATGTCGTTGTCGATGGTCTTCGGCACCCCGACGACCGGCAGCCCCGCGTCGGACATCAGCCGCGCCGCCTTGAGGGTGCCCTCACCGCCGATCGGGATGATCGCGTCGAGCCCCAGCTCCTCGACGTGCCCCTTGGCCCGCTGAACCCCGTCGCGCAGATGGGAGGGCTGGACGCGGGAGGAGCCGAGGATCGTGCCGCCGCGCGCGAGGATGCCCGCCACGGCGTCGAGGTCGAGCTTGAGGTAGTCGCACTCCAGGAGGCCCTTCCAGCCGTCCCGGAAACCGATGACCTCGTCGCCGTGGTCGACGACGGCACGGTGCACGACGGACCGGATGACGGCGTTCAGGCCGGGGCAGTCGCCGCCGGACGTGAGGACACCAATGCGCATAGCCCGCAACAACCTTCTTCACGTGGGCCGGGGACCGGACCACGTCGTCCGGCACGATTCCCGCACACCCTAGCGTCAGGAAGGGGTCGATCCGAAGGGTGCGTCCGTCTGCTGGACGTACCCGCTCACCTGCGCGGGGGCACCGTCAGACGGGCTGTTGACGGTGCCCCGAAAACCAGGTGAACACACAGGTCAGGCAGGCTGCTGCGCCGAGGCGATCCGCTCATTGCGCAACGCCTCGTACCAGCGGTCGTCGCACGGCGGCAGCGCGTTCACGTCGAGCGCCAGCTTCAGCAGCAGGTCGCCGATCAGCGGGTTGCGCGCGAGGACCGGGCCGTGCATGTACGTGCCGAACACGGTGTCGTTGTACGCGCCCTCAGTGCCGTCGCCCGTGCCGTTGCCCTTGCCCATCTGCACCCGGGCGAACGGCCGTGCCGTCGGCCCGAGGTGCGTGACGCCCTGGTGGTTCTCGAACCCGGTGAGCTGCGGCAGCCCGAGCCGGGGGTCGATGTCCGCGAGGACGTCACCGACACACCGCTCGCCCTCGCCGCGCACCGTGGTGACGTCGAGCAGCCCGAGGCCCGGCTGGCGCTGGCCCTGGTCGTTGACGAACTCGTGCCCCAGGATCTGGTAGCCGGCGCAGACCGCGAACACGATCGCCCCGTTGTTCACCGCCTGATACAGGTGCCCGTCCCGGATCAGCCGCTCCGCCGCGAGCCGCTGCGGACGGTCCTCACCGCCGCCGATCAGGTAGATGTCGCCGGACGTCGGGATCGGCTGGTCACTGCGGACGTCGAGCCGCGCCACGTCAAGACCGCGCTGGCGCGCCCGCCGCTCGACGACCAGGACGTTGCCCTGGTCGCCGTACGTGCTCAGCAGGTCGGGGTAGACCCACACGACCCGCAGTTGGTTGTCGCTCACTGGTTGAACATCCCCTCAGTTGCCGACGCGGCGGCGCAGATCCTGGAAGGCGGTGTAGTTGGCGATGACCTCGATCCGGCCCGGCGGACACGCCGCCACCGCCTGGTCGACCGAGTCGAACACCTGGAAGTGCTGGTTCGCGACTTCGAGACGGACGGCCAGGTCGAGCTTGCGGTCGCCGATCACACAGATCGGGTGCCCGGTCAGCCGCGTGTAGTCGACGTCCCACAGCCAGGACGTGTCCGTGCCGTCGGCGCCGCGCGCGTTCACCGAGAGGATCACCGGCGCGGGCGCCGGGTCGATCAGGCTGAACGTCTCCAGCCAGCCCGCCGGGTTCTTCGCCAGCAGCAGCCGCATGTCCCGGCCCTGGAACTGGACGACGTCATACCGCCCGGCGACCGCCTGCACCTGGTACATCCGCTCCAGCGCGACCTGCGGCGGCACCCCGAACACGGCGGCGACGGCGGCCGAGGAGGCGGCGTTGGCCTTGTTCGCGCGCCCCGGCAACTGGAGGTGGATCGGCCACGCGGAACCGTGCGGGTCGATGACGTGGTCCCCGGACAGCGCCCAACTGGGCTGCGGACGGCGGAAACCGCACTCGGCGCAGTACCAGTCGTCGCCCGGCCACTGGAGAACGCCGCCGCACGACGGGCAGGACCAGGCGTCGTCCTTCCACATCTGACCGGCCGCGACCCAGATCACATTGGGCGAGGACGACGCCGCCCACACCACCAGCGGATCGTCCGCGTTGGCGACGACGACGGCCTTCGAGCCGGCCAGGCCCTCGCGCCACGCCTCCGCCATCATGCGGGTCTCGGCGGCGCGGTCGAGCTGGTCGCGGGAGAGGTTCAGCAGCGCGATGCACTTCGGGTCGGTGTCGCGGGCGACCCCGGCGAGGTACTTCTCGTCGACCTCGATGACGCCGTAGCGGGAGTCCGAACCGCCCGCGAGCGCCGAGGTGATGCCGGCGGGCATGTTCGCGCCGAGCGCGTTGGAGACGACCGGTCCCGCCGCGCGCAGCGCCTCCGCGATCAGCCGGGTCGTGGTGGTCTTGCCGTTGGTGGCCGAGACGAGGACGACGTCCAGGTTCTGGGCGAGCCGGGCGAGGAGGTCGGGGTCGAGTTTCAGGGCGACCTTGCCGCCGATCACCGAACCGCTGCCGCGGCCGGCGGCCCGGGATGCCGCCGCGACCGCTTTGCCCGCGGTCACGGCGATCTTGGCCCGCGGCGTGAGCGGGTCCGAGTTGCCTGCCATCAGTCCTCGATCCTCCTTGCGTACGCGCCGCGCCTCTGCCTGACGACAACGTGGTGTGCGGCCAGCCTATCGAGATCCATTCGCACTCCCGAATCCCGGCACCGTCTCACGCTTGTTCGACATGCGCGTGTCACAAAGGACCGTACCCTTACCGCCATGCCACACCGCTCCATCCCGGGCACGCGCGGGCGAGTCCGCCCCCTCACTTTGCACGGCGCCCCGGTCCTCCACACCCCGTGCGCCGAGGTCCCCGCCTTCACGCCCGAACTCGCGGACCTCGTCGAGGACATGTTCGCGACGATGTACGCGGCGCGGGGGGTCGGCCTCGCCGCGAACCAGGTGGGCGAGGCCCTGCGCGTCTTCGTGTACGACTGCCCCGACGACGAGGACGTCCAGCACCGGGGCCACCTCGTCAACCCCCGCCTGGTCTCCGTGGACGGCGTGGTGATCCGGGGCCCGGAGGGCTGCCTCTCCCTGCCGGGCCTGGAGGCGGGAACGGAACGCCACGACGAGACGGTCATCGAGGGCTGGACCGCGCAGGGCGACCCGGTCACCGTCCACGGCACGGGCTTCTTCGCACGGTGCCTCCAGCATGAGATGGACCACTTGGAGGGGAAGACGTACGCGGACCGCCTGGAGGGGCGGAGGCAAAAGAAACTGCTGAGGCAGGTAGGCAGGGCCTCTTGGAACAAGGGGAACTGAGATCTTTGATTGGGCGCGACAGCGCCCTTCTAGGGGCGCGGGGAACTGCGCGACCAGCCACAGACAACCCGCACCCCGCAACGCTCAGAACCCCGGCCCCCCGACCCGATCCCCAGCCGCCGCCAGCCGTCCCCACAACAGATCCGCCAGACACCGCACCAACTCGGCCCGCTCACAAGGCCGTTCCCCCAGCCACCAGTCGCCGGCCGCATGCATCATCCCGACGATCCCATGCCCCCACACCCGGGCCACCTGCTGCCCACCCGGCCCCAGATCCAACCGCTCCTCGATGACCTGCGCCAACTCCTCACCCATCCGCTTGAGCAGCGGCGCGGAATGCCGGCCGACATCAAAACCCTGCTCCCCTCCGGAGGACTCCGCGGGGTGCATGAGGAACCGGTACACCTGGGGCCGCGCCTCGATCGCCGCGAGGTACGTGTCGAGGGTCGCCTCGACCCGCTCGCGCCGCTCCGCCGGGGCGTCCAGCGCGGCCCGCAGGGAGGCGAGCAGCGCGTCCGTGTGTCGCTTGGCGAGCGCCGCGTACAGCCCGCCCTTGTCCCCGAAGTGCCGGTACAGGATCGGCTTCGTGATCCCCGCCTCGGCCGCGATCGCGTTCATCGACGCCTGTGGCCCGTCGCGCAGCACCACCCGGTCCGCGGCCTCCAGCAGCTCACGCCGGCGGCGGTCAGCAGACCTCTGCTGCTCGGTCCGCTGTGTGGTGTCCATTTCGCTCCCCTGTGGTGTTTCGGTCACGCCTGCGCAAACTAACACCCGCGCCCGGAGTTGACTTTTCCTACTGGCCGGTAACAGACTGGGGTTACCGCTAGTAACATGATTGTGCACCGCCGCGCTGGAGGAGTCATGGCCGAGTTCACCATGGAGCTCAACGACGAACAGAAAGAGGTCCGCGACTGGCTCCACGGTTTCGCCGCCGATGTCATTCGCCCCGCCGCCGCGGAGTGGGACGAGCGCGAGGAGACTCCCTGGCCGGTCATCCAGGAAGCCGCCAAGGTCGGCATCTACTCCCTGGACTTCTACGCCCAGCAGTACTTCGACGCCACCGGCCTCGGCATCCCGATGGCGATGGAGGAGCTGTTCTGGGGCGACGCCGGCATCGCCCTGTCCATCGTCGGCACCGGCCTCGCCGCCGTCGGCGTCCTCGCCAACGGCACCGAGGAGCAGATCGGCACCTGGATCCCGCAGATGTACGGCGACGCGAACGACGTGAAGGTCGCCGCGTTCTGCTCCTCCGAGCCCGACGCCGGCTCCGACGTCGCCTCCATGCGCACGCGCGCGGTGTATGACGAGGCCAAGGACGAGTGGGTGCTGAACGGCACCAAGACCTGGGCGACCAACGGCGGCATCGCCAACGTCCACGTCGTCGTCGCGGTCGTCGACCCCGACCTCGGCTCCAAGGGGCACGCCTCCTTCATCGTCCCGCCGGGCACCGAAGGGCTCACGCAGGGGCAGAAGTTCAAGAAGCACGGCATCCGCGCCTCCCACACCGCCGAGGTCGTCCTCGACAACGTGCGCGTCCCCGGCTCCTGCCTCCTCGGCGGCAAGGAGAGGCTGGACGAACGGCTCGCGCGCGCCCGCGAGAAGGCGAAGAGCGGCGACCGGGTGAAGAACGCGGCGATGGCGACGTTCGAGGCGAGTCGCCCCGCGGTGGGAGCCATGGCGGTCGGCACCGCCCGCGCCGCCTACGAGGTCGCCCTCGACTACGCGAAGACGCGTGAGCAGTTCGGGCGTCCGATCATCGACAACCAGGGCGTGGCCTTCCAACTTGCCGAAATGCGCACGCAGATCGACGCCGCGCGCCTCCTCGTCTGGCGTGCCTCCTGGATGGCGATCAACGGCAGGCCGTTCACCGCCGCCGAGGGCTCCATGTCCAAGCTGTTCGCGAGCGAGACCGCCAAGAAGGTCACCGGGCAGGCGATCCAGATACTCGGTGGGAACGGGTACACCCGCGAGTACCCGGTGGAGCGGATGCACCGGGACGCGGCGATCTACACGATCTTCGAGGGGACCAGCGAGATCCAGAAGCTGGTGATTGCTCGGACTCTGTCCGGGGTGGCGATTCGCTGATGCCGGGTGCGGGGTGCGCTGTGGTTGCTCGCGCAGTTCCCCGCGCCCCTAAAAACATCCACTCACCGGTGCTTCAGAGGCGTGAGTTGCTCGATGTCGTAGCGCCTGCGCAGCTCCTCGATCGCCCCCTGGTCCGGCGGGCCGCCGCCCCCCAGGATCTCCAGCAGCTCCTCGAAGTAGCGCTCGTGATCCGGGGGCGGTGACGCCTGGAAGAACATCTTGGCCGGGGTGTCGGTGGGGTTCGCGAAGGCGTGGGGGCAGCCCGGCGGGACGACGATGACGGTGCCCGGTGTCGCGCGCACCACCCGGCTTCCCGAACGCGACTCCCAGCGCCGCCAGTTGTCCGGCGTGCGCACCCGCGGCTCGAAGGCGAGGACGTCCAGCTCGCCTTCGAGGACGTAGAACAGCTCCTCGCTGTGGGTGTGGACGTGCGCCCCGACGTCGAACCCCGGCGGCACCTCCACCTCGAACGTCGACGCGATCCGCGAGTGCTCCCCGGTCACCTTGAACGTCACCCGCTGGGCCGGCGTCTGGACGACCCGCCCGTGCCCCGGCGGCACGAGCAGCCCCTCGGGGGCCGTCACCAGGTCACCGGCAGCGACTCGGGACCACGGATCAACGCGCCCTTCTTGAAGGGCACTTGGTCGGCCGGCACCGCGAGCCGAAGCCCCGGCAGCCGGTCCAGGACCGCGTCGAGCAGCAGCTCCTCCTCCATCCGGGCCAGCATGTTGCCGGGGCAGAAGTGCGGCCCGAACCCGAACGCGACGTGCGGATTCGGCGTGCGCGAGAAGTCGACGGTGTCCGGGTCGGGGAAGACCGCCGGGTCCCGGTTCGCCGCGAGGTACGACACGTACACCGCGTCGCCCGCCCGGATCCGCACGCCCCTGATCTCGACGTCCTCGGTCGCGATCCGGGACAGGCCGACGGCGTTGCGGTGGGGGATCCAGCGCAGCAGCTCGTCGATCGCCCGGGGCCGCAGCGCCGGCTCCGCGCGCAGCCGTGCCGTCAGGTCGGGCCGCGTCAGCAGGAGGTGGAACAGCTGGCCGCTGTTGTTGGTGACCGCCTCGCCGCCGATCTGGAGCAGCACCGCGAGCCCCACGGCCTCCTCCAAGGTCACCTCGCCGCGGCCCACGGCCGTCCCCAGCAGTGAGGCGACGTCCTCGCCGGCGGAGTCCTCGCGCAGCCCGATCAGGTCGGCGAAGTACGCGCCCATCGCGGCCTTGGCCTTCTCGCTGACCTCCCGGCCGTGCGCCGAGGACAGGATGAGCTGCGTCCAGGTGTGCATGACGTGGTGGTCGGCGGCGGGCACCCCCATCAGCTCGCAGATGACGGCGATGGGGAACGGTACGAGGACGGCCGCCGAGAGGTCGGCGGGCGGCCCCGCCGCGAGCAGGGCGTCCACCAGCTCGTCCAGCATCACCCGCGAGCGGTCCCGGACGCGCTCGACGCCCCGCGCGGTGAACGCGGCGGCCACCGAGCGCCGGATGCGCGTGTGGTCCGGCGGGTCGAGGAAGCCGACCGCGCCGCGTTCGGGGATGAAGTGCGGGGCGAGCCGTGTCACCGGCCGGTCCATGACGGCCGCGCGGCTGAACCGCGGATCGCTGACGGCCATGCGGACGTCGTCCATGCGCGTCACCAGCCACGCCCAGCCCTCGCCGTTGGGGAGCTGGATCCGGGTGACCGGGCCCTCGGCCATCAACTCCCGTAGCACGGGGTCGAATTCGGTGCCCTGGAGGTCGAGGGCGGGCCACTGCCGTACGGCCTGGGTGATCGTCTCCTCGGTCACGCGCGGCTCCAACGTCCGAGCGCCATCTCGGCGGTGATCCCGGGCCCGAACCCGGCGAGCAGACCGCGCGCCCGGTCGGGGGCGCCGCCCTCGTCGAACAGCCGGCGCAGCGCGTCCAGGACGACGGCGCTCGCGATGTTGCCGTACTCGGTGAGCGTGGCCCGGCTGAAGCGGAAGGCGTGCGGGTCGACCTGGAGGAACTTGCTCAGGTCGTCGAGGATGCGCGGACCGCCCGCGTGGACGATGTAGAAGTCCAGGTCGGCCGCGTCCCAGCCGTGCGTGCCCGCCAGCTCCTGGAGGGCCGGCGCGAGGGGTTCCATCGTCGCCGGGACCCGCTTGTCCAGCAGGAAGTGGAAGCCCGTCGCCCGCACGTCGTACATGATCCACTCCTCGGTCTTGGGGATCAGGTACGAGCCGTTGCGCTCCAGCGCGATGCCCTCGCCGCCCCGGCCGCGCACCACGGCCGCCGCGATGCCGTCGCCGAACAGGCCGTTGGAGAGCAGGGAGCCGATCGCGAGGTCGGTCGGCTGGTAGCACAGCGAGCAGAACTCGCAGGCCACGATCAACGCGTTGGCCTGCGGGTACGCCGTGCAGAAGTCGTGCGCCCGGTTGATCGCCGCGCCGCCCGCCGCGCAGCCGAGCTGGGCTATGGGTATCTGGCGCGTGGTGGCCTCGAAGTCCATCTCGTTGATCAGCCACGCGGTCAGCGACGGCATCATGAACCCCGTGCACGACACGTACAGGATGACGTCGATGTCGGAGGTCAGCAGCTCCGCGTCGTCCAGGGCCCGTTGCACCACCGCGGGCACCCGCGCCTTCGCCTCGGCGACGTAGACCCGGTTGCGCTCCTCGAACCCCGGGTGTTTCAGGGTCTCCTCGATCGGCTGCACGATGTGCCGTGTCCTGACCCCGGTGTTCTCGATCAGCCGCAGGGCCAGGGGGAGTTGGGGGTGGTCCGGGTGTCGCTCGCGCGCCAGGTCCAGCGTCTGCTCCATCGTGATCACATGCTCCGGCACCGACACCGAGGGTCTGCACAAAGTAGCCATGAACCGAGCCTGCTTTCGCCGTCCGACGGCCCCGGGGAGCCGCCCGGAGAGGGTGGTGCCCCCACGATCACCCGGCCCCCTGGCGATCTCGCGCGGGATTACTCCATTGCAGCGACACGACGGCCCCCGCCCGCGCCTCGCCCTCCGGCCCGTCCCCGGCGGCGCGGTGCCACCGCCGGGGTGAACCACCCTCGCGCGTACGGACGTTGCTTCCCTGCCCGCCCAACGCCCCCGTGTTCAGCCGCCGATGCCCGTCCGGGCCCCGAACTTCCCGCCCCGGGTGGCCAGTTCCTTGATGACGACGGCCGTGCGGCCGGTGAACCGGGTCGGCCGCAGGGTGTCGTCACGCTCCGTGAGCTGCCCCACCGCGTCGTGCCGTCCGAGGGTCACCGCGCGGGCGAGGTAGCGCACGGAGAACGCCTCCGGGTCACGCCCCGCGAGGATCCTGGCCAGCGTGTCCGCCGCGTGCGCGCCCTGCGGGCCCGCGAGCGCGCACGCGAACCGGGCGCCGGGCACCGCCGCGCAGTCGCCCACCACGAACAGGCGCTCGTCGTCCACGCTGCGCAGACAGGCGTCGACCAGCGCGCGCCCGTCCGCGTCGACCGACAGCCCGCTGCGCGCCGCCAGGGCGGGCACGCCCGACACGATCGCCCACAGCGCGAGGTCGGATGCGAGCGAGGCGCCGGAGGCCAGTCGCACGGTGCCGTCGTCGGCGACGGCCTCGACACCGTCGTCCACGATCTCGACGCCCAGCCGCTCAAGGCCCTTGCGCGCGGTCTCGCGGGCGCGGCCCGTGAAGACGTCGGCGACGTGCGGGCCCACGATGCGCACGCGCAGGGCGGGGTGGGACTCGGCGATCTCGGCGGCCGTCTCGATGCCGGTCGCGCCGCCGCCGACGACGGTCACCCGGCCCCCGGGCGGCAGCGTGGCCAGCGCCGCGCGCGCCCGCTCGGCGCCCTCCCAGACGCCGACCGGGATCGTCCCCGGCAGCGGGCGGACCGTGCTGCCGACGGCCAGGAACGCGTAGTCGTACGTGAGGACCGTCCCGTCGGCCAGCAGCGCGCTGCCGTCCCCGATCTTCTCGACCGTCCCGACCCGTACCCTCACCCCGTCCCGCGCCATCGACTCCAGCGGCGCCGCCGCCTCGGCCGTCCCCGCGATCCGCTGATGCAGCCGGACCCGCTCCACGAAGTGCGGACGGGGATTGACGACCGTGACCCGCGCGCCCTTCACCTTCTTCGCGACCCGGTTCGCCGCCAGCATCCCCGCGTACCCGGCACCCACCACCACGACCTGCATCCCGGCCTCCCGCCGTTCGTGACTGTCGACCACGAGACGACGGCCGGGCGCGCGCTGTGACAGGGGAGGGGTGTGTCGCCGGTCACAGGGGGAGGGGATGCGTTATGACGAGCGGCCGCTGCTGTGGGCGATGCAGGCGACGTCGATCCGGTCGGCCAGCTTCGCCAGCTCGATCGTCAGCTCGGCGACCGTCTCCTCGTCCCACCCGGAGTCCCCGGCCTCGACGAGGTGCAGCCACCGCCCGCCGAGCGTGCGCAGCAACTTGCTGACGTCGGCCGCGGCCACCTGGAGGTCGCCACGGTCGTCGACGATCAGAGGCAGAGTCACTTCCCGGTTCACGCAGCGATCGTAACCGCGCAACCGTCACACACCGTGCCAAACGGTCGTGATGTTGCAGAACTCCCGGATCCCGTGCCCGGACAGCTCACGCCCGTACCCGGAACGTTTCACCCCGCCGAACGGGAACGCCGGATGCGAGGCCGTCATCCCGTTGAAGTAGACGCCCCCGGCCTCCAGCTCCGCCGTGAACCGCCCGGTCTCCTCCTCGTCCCGCGTCCACACGTTCGAACTCAGCCCGAACGGCGAGTCGTTGGCGACGGCGATCGCCTCGTCCACATCGGCCACCCGGTACACGACGGCCACCGGGCCGAACGCCTCCTCCCGGTGGATGCGCAGCTCGCGGCCGACGTCGGCGAGCACGGTCGGCGGATAGAACCAGCCGTCCCCCTCCGGCCGCGCGCCCCCGCACAGCACCCGCGCCCCGCCGCGCACGGCGTCCTCGACCAGCTCCTCCAGCTCGGCCCGCCCCCGCTCGCTCGCCAGCGGCCCGACCTGCGTGTCCTCGTCCAGCGGATCCCCCACCTTCAGTGCCCGCATCCCCTCGACGAACCGCCCGACGAAATCGTCGTACACCCGCTCGTGGACGACGAACCGCTTGGCGGCGATGCACGACTGCCCGTTGTTCTGCACGCGCGCGGTCACCGCGACCTCGGCCGCGCGCACGACGTCGGCGGACGGCATCACGATGTACGGGTCGCTGCCGCCCAGTTCGAGGACCGTCTTCTTGACCATGTCCCCGGCGGTGGCGGCGACGGCCCGCCCGGCGGGCTCGCTCCCGGTGAGGGTCGCCGCCTTGACGCGCTCGTCGCGCAGGATCCCGTCGACGGCGCCGGAACCGATCAGCAGCGTCTGGAAACAGCCCTCCGGGAACCCGGCCCGACGCAGCAGGTCCTCCAGGTAGAGGGCGGTCTGCGGCACGTTCGACGCGTGTTTCAGCAGGCCCACGTTGCCCGCCATCAGCGCGGGCGCCGCGAACCGGATCACCTGCCACAGCGGGAAGTTCCACGGCATCACCGCGAGCACCGGGCCCAGCGGCCGGAAGCGCACCAGCACCCGTTCCGCCCCCGAGTCCCGCGCGTCGGCCGTCGCCGGCACCTCGTCGGCCAGCAGCGCCGCCGCGTTCGCCGCGTACCAGCGCATCGCCCGCGCGCACTTCGCCGCCTCCGCCCGCGCCTGCGTGACCGGTTTGCCCATCTCGGTCGTCATGACCCGCGCGATGTCGTCGCGGTCCGCGTCGAGCAGGTCGGCGGCCTGGTTCAGCAGCCGCGCCCGCTCCTCGAACGACGTCGCCCGGTACGCCCGGAAGGCGCCCTCCGCGAGCCGCAGCCGCCGCTCCACCTCCTCGCCGTCCAGGGCCGTGTACGTCTTCAGGGTCTCGCCGGTCGCCGGATTCACCGTCGCGATGGTCATCGTCAACCTCCTTCTGAGGGCGAGTGCTCAGCCAGCCGGTCGAGAAACGCGGCCTGGGCCGCGACGACGAGACCGCGCGCCTCGTCGAGCCCGAACCAGGCGACCCGGTCCAGCTCCGGGAACTCCTGGACCCGCCCCGAGCGGGGCGGCCACTCCATGCGGAACGTCCCCGGCACGACCGCCGCCGGATCGAGGTCCGCCTCGACCGCCCACACGGTGACGACCTTGCCGCCGGCCTGCCTGACCTCCCCGAGCGCGACCGCCTCCCCCTCCGGCGGATCCAGCCCCAGCTCCTCCCGGAACTCCCGCCGCGCCGCCTCCCACGCCGGCTCGTCCGGCCCGTACTCGCCCTTCGGCACCGTCCACGCGCCCGCCTGCCGGCGCGCGAACAGCGGCCCGCCCATGTGCCCGAGCAGCACCTCGGTGCGCCCCTGGCGGCGCCGGAACAGCAGCAGTCCCGCGCTCCTTCTCACGGCCGCACCTCCGGGTGCACGGCGAGCAGCGCCGCCACGGTGTCCGCGTCCCCGGGCCGCTTGTCCTCCCGGTAGCGGACGACCCGCGCGAACCGCAGGGTGACCCCGGCCGGGTAGCGGGAGGAGCGCTGGAGGCCGTCGTAGGCGATCTCGACGACGAGTTCGGGGCGGACGGTGACGGTCCAGCCGTCGTCCGCGACGGCCAGCTCCGTCAGGCGCCGCGTCTGCCAGGCCAGCATCGCGTCGGTCATGCCCTTGAACGTCTTGCCCAGCATCACGAAACCGCCGTCCTCGGCGCGGGCGCCGAGGTGCAGGTTGGAGAGCGTGCCCGCGCGGCGGCCGTGGCCGCGCTCGACGGCCAGGACCACCAGGTCGAGGGTGTGGACGGGCTTCACCTTCCGCCAGGACGCGCCGCGCCGGCCCGCGCTGTAAGGGGCGTCGAGGGACTTGAGGACGACGCCCTCATGGCCGCAGGCCAGGGTCTCGGCGAGGAACGTCGCCGCCGGGCCCGGCTCGGTCACGACCGTGCGGCGCACCCGCATCGGCTCCGGGACCAGATGGGCGAGTTCGGCGTGGCGGTCGGCGTAGGGGAGGTCGAGGAGGTCGCGGCCGTCCACGTGCAGGGCGTCGAAGAAGACGGGGGAGAGCGGGGTGGTCTCGGCCGCCTTGGCGACATCGACGCGGGAGCCGACCCGGCCCGCGGTCTCCTGGAAGGGCAGGGGGCGGTTCGTCGTCGGGTGCAGGGCCAGGACCTCGCCGTCCAGGATGACGGTGGTGGCCGGCAAGTCGCGGGCTACGGCGGTGAGTTCGGGGACCCGGTCGGTGATGTCGTCGAGGGTGCGGGTGTAGACGTGGACCTCGAAGCCGTCGCGGTGGAGCTGGACGCGGATGCCGTCGAGCTTCTCCTCGACCGCGCAGGGGCCGAGGGCCGTGAGGGCTTCCTCGACGGAGGCCGCGGCGCGGGCGAGCATGGGGAACACCGGCCGCCCGACGGTGAGTTGAAAGGCGGCCAGGGCCGGCGGGCCGTCGGCGAGGAGGGCCTGGGCGACCGGGTGCAGGGAGCCCGCCAGCATCACCGCGCGGCGAACGTCCGCCGGGGGAGCGCCGGTTGCCTTCGCGAGGGCTTCCACGGCGACCGCGTCCAGCGCGCCCTGGCGGACCTCGCCGCTCAACAGGCCCCGCAGGAACCGCTGTTCGTCCTCGGTGGCCGCGCCCATCAACTCCGTGAGCAGGCGGGCGCGTTCGGCCTGGGAGCCGGTGCCCCTGACCTCGCCGAGGGCGGTGAGGCGGGCGTCGGTGTCCAGGACGGTGAGGGTCGGGGCAGGGGCCGGGTCCGGCGTGCGGCTGAGGAGCCGTGGGCCGATGCCGAGGCGGCCCTGGGGGAGGCGGCCCGCGAGGTAGGGGATGACGACGGGGACGTCGTCCGGGGCCGTCTCGCGGAAGAGGTCCGCGAGCAGGGCCGTCTTGCGGGAGCGCGCCGAGGTGGCGGCGACCTCGCGGGAGACCTCGGCCAGGCGTGCGAGGAGCATAGGGCCATGGTGCTACGGGGCTCGCGCGCGCACATCCCGGCGTGCGGTGTTGACAAAACCGGGTTGCCGAAACTGCAATGCCGGGCATGAGTACCGAGGACGTTCTCGCCGAAGTGGGGCCCCGGCTGCGCCGGCTCCGCAAGGACCGCCGGGTGACGCTGGCCGCGCTCGCGGAGACCACCGGGATCTCCGTCAGCACGCTGTCGCGGCTGGAGTCGGGGCTGCGCAAGCCCTCCCTCGAACTGCTGCTGCCGATCGCGCAGGCGCACCAGGTGCCGCTGGACGAACTGGTGGGGGCGCCGCCCGTCGGGGACCCCCGGGTGCGGGCCAAACCGTTCGAGCGGGGCGGGCGGACCTTCTATCCGCTGACCCGGCAGCCGGGCGGGCTCCAGGCGTACAAGGCGATCGAGCCGAAGCGCTCCGAGGAACCGCGAACGCGCACCCACGAGGGGTACGAGTGGCTGTACGTGCTCTCCGGGAAGCTGCGGCTGGTGCTGGGGGAGCACGACGTCGTGCTGACGGCCGGGGAGGCGGCGGAGTTCGACACGCGGGTGCCGCACTGGTTCGGGTCGACGGGGGAGGGGCCGGTGGAGTTCCTGAGCCTGTTCGGGCCGCAGGGGGAGCGGATGCACGTGCGGGCGCGGCCCAAGAAGACCTGAGTGTTCCCTCACGGCAAGCGACCGCTTAGTATGCGGATCGACCCCGGTCAGACGAAGCAGTCCCCCCGTGGAGGCCCCCCATGCAGGCATGGCACGTGCACGAGAACGGCGAGCCGAGCGAGGTGATGCGGCTCGTGGACGTGGCGCCGCCCACGCCCGGCGAGGGCCAGGTCCTGCTGAAGGTGCGCGCCGTGAGCATCAACTTCCCGGACGCCCTGCTCGCCCGGGGCCAGTACCAGATCAAGCCGCCGCTGCCCTTCACGCCGGGCGTCGAGCTGTGCGGGGAGACCGAGGACGGCCGCCGCGTCATCGGCAACCCGGTCCTGCCGCACGGCGCGCTCGCCGAGTACACCCTCGCCGACGCCGCCGCCCTGCTGCCCGCCCCGGAGTCCCTGGACGACGCCGAGGCGTCGGCGCTGCTCATCGGCTACCAGACGGGGTGGTTCGGACTGCACCGCCGGGCCCGTCTCGAAGCCGGCGAGACGCTGCTCGTGCACGCCGCCGCCGGCGGGGTCGGCAGCGCGGCCGTCCAGCTCGGCAAGGCGGCCGGCGCGCGCGTCATCGGCGTCGTCGGCGGCCCCGACAAGGCCGCCGTCGCCCGCGAGCTGGGCTGCGACGTCGTCATCGACCGACGCGCGGACGACGTCGTCGGCGCCGTCAAGGAGGCGACCGGCGGCCGGGGCGCCGACGTGATCTACGACCCCGTCGGCGGGGAGGCGTACCAGCAGTCCGCCAAGGCCGTCGCCTTCGAGGGCCGGATCGTGGTCGTCGGCTTCGCCAGCGGCTCCGTGCCGAGCCCCGCCCTGAACCACGCGCTGGTGAAGAACTACTCGATCCTGGGCCTGCACTGGGGCCTGTACGGCACCAAGAACCCCAAGCTGATCGCGCACTGCCACGAACAGCTCACCGAACTCGCCGACCGGGGCGCGATCAAGCCCCTCGTGAGCGAGCGCGTGCCCCTCGCGGACGCGGCCGGCGCCGTGCAGAAGCTCGCCGACGGTGCCACCACCGGACGGGTCGTCGTGGAGGTCTCCGCATGACCGACGCGAGTGAACTGCGCCGCCGCACCACCGAGTTGCTGGCCGCCCACCCGCCCGCGACGACCGAACGGCTGGACTTCCTGCGCGCCCGCTTCGACGCCGGGCTCGCCTGGGTCCACTACCCCGTCGGACTCGGCGGCCTCGACGCGCCCCGCGCCCTCCAGGCCGTCGTGGACGCCGAGCTGGCGGCGGCCGACGCCCCCGACAACGACCCGCGCCGCAACGGCATCGGCCTCGGCATGGCCGCGCCGACCATCCTCAAGTACGGGACGCCCGAGCAGCACAGCCGCTTCCTGCGGCCCCTGTGGACCGGCGAGGAGGTCTGGTGCCAGCTCTTCAGCGAGCCCGGCGCGGGCTCCGACCTCGCCGCACTCGGCACCCGCGCCGTCCGCGAGGGCGACAACTGGATCGTGAACGGGCAGAAGGTGTGGACGTCCGGCGCGCACAACGCCCGCTGGGCCATCCTCATCGCCCGCACCGACCCGGACGTCCCCAAGCACGCGGGCATCACCTACTTCCTGTGCGACATGACCGACCCCGGCGTCGACGTCCGCCCGCTGCGCCAGATCACCGGCGAGGCCGAGTTCAACGAGGTCTTCCTCACGGACGTCCGCATCCCCGACGCCCACCGGCTCGGTGAGACCGGGGACGGCTGGCGGGTCGCGCAGACCACGCTGAACAACGAGCGCGTCGCGATCGGCGGCATGCGGCTGCCCCGCGAGGGCGGGATGATCGGGCCCGTCGCCAAGACCTGGCGCGAACGGCCCGAGCTGCGCACGCACGAACTGCACCAGCGGCTGCTGAAGCTGTGGGTCGAGTCCGAGGTGTCGCGGCTCACCGCCGACCGGCTGCGCCAGCAGCTCTCCGCCGGGCAGCCCGGACCCGAGGGCGCCGGGATGAAGCTCGCGTTCGCCCGCCTCAACCAGGAGATCAGCGGCCTGGAGGTCGAACTCCTCGGCCCCGAGGGCCTGTTGTACGACGACTGGACCCTGCGCCGCCCGGAACTCGTCGACTTCACCGGGCGCGAGGCCGGCTACCGCTACCTGCGCGCCAAGGGCAACAGCATCGAGGGCGGGACCAGCGAGGTCCTGCTGAACATCGTCGCCGAACGCGTCCTGGGCCTGCCCGCCGAGCCGCGCACCGACAAGGACGTCGCCTGGAAGGACCTCGCCCGATGAGCGATCTGTTGTACTCGGAGGAGGAAGAGGCCCTGCGGTCCGCCGTACGGGACCTGCTTGGCGACCACTGCGACCCGGCCGGGGTCATCGCGCGCGTGGAGTCGGACGCCCCGCACGACACCGCCGCCTGGAAGGCGCTCGCCCAGAACATGGGCCTCGCCGGGCTCCTGGTCCCCGAGGAGCTGGGCGGCCAGGGCGCCACGCACCGTGAAGTCGCCGTCGTCCTGGAGGAGTTGGGCCGCTTCGTCGCGCCCGTGCCCTACCTGTCCAGCGCCGTCGTCGCCACCGAGGCGCTGCTGGAGTGCGGTGACGCGGAGCTGCTGGAACGGCTCGCCTCCGGCCGGGCGGTCGGCGTCCTCGCGGTCGGGCTGCACCGCGCCCCGGGCACCGCGTTCTCCGTCGCCCGCCTCGAAAACGGGCGCCTGCACGGGCAGTTGACGGGGATCGCGGACGCCGGCGCCGCCGACGTGCTGCTGGTTCCGGCGGAGGACGGCGGGCTGTACGCGGTCGAGGCGGCCGACGCGGCGATCGCCCCGCAGTCGTCCCTCGACCTCACCCGCCCGCTGGGCACGGTCACGCTCGACGGCGCCCCCGGCCGCCGCCTCGGCGAGTCCGCGCCCGCCGTGCACCGCGCGCTGCGGTCCGCCGCCGGACTGCTGGCCTCCGAGCAACTGGGCGTCGCGGACTGGGCGTTGACCGAGACGGTCCGCTACCTCAAGGACCGCACGCAGTTCAACCGGCCCGTCGGCGGGTTCCAGGCGCTCAAGCACCGGCTCGCACAGGTCTGGCTCGAAGTCGTCAACCTCCGCGCCGCCGCCCGGAGTTCGGCCGACGCGCTGTCCACCGGAGAGGACGTTGAGGTGGCCGTCGCGGTCGCCCAGGCGTACGCGTCGCCCGCCGCCGTGCGGATCGTCGAGGAGGCCCTGCAACTGCACGGGGGCATCGGGATGACGTGGGAACACCCCGTCCACCTGTACCTCAAGCGGGCCAAGGCCGACTCGATCGCGTACGGGACCGCGGGGGCCCACCGGACGGCGCTGGCCGCACTGGTGGACCTCCAAGCACCCTGAGTTCCACCGGCGTTCACTTCGCAGGGCCCGTCCCACCCGGGGCGGGCCCTGTGCCGTCCTCGGTGAACTGACGGCGGCGGTCCGGCCAACTCCTGCGCCGCTTCCTCCTCTTGAGGTGTCCACGCCCGCATACTCGCGGGGGACCCCCACGGAAGAGACAGGGAGCAGCGCATGGCCCTCACCACCCGCCGCAGAGCCCTCGGCACCCTCGGCGTCGCCCTCGCGGGCAGTCTCGCCCTGCCGAGCGTCAGCGCCCTCGCGGCCGAACGCCACCCCGTACGCCGCCCGTTGTGGCGGGCGCACGCGCACAACGACTACGAGCACCCCCGCCCCCTCTTCGACGCCCTCGACCACCGCTTCGGCAGCGTCGAGGCGGACATCTTCCTTGTCGGCGACCAGCTTCTGATCGCCCACGACGCGAGCGAACTCGACCCCGCCCGCACGCTCGAAGCCCTCTACCTCGACCCCCTCGCCGCCCGGGTGAAGGCCAACCACGGCTCGGTGTACCGGGGGCAGCGCCGGCCCCTCCAACTCCTGATCGACATCAAGACCGAAGGCTCCTCGACCTACCTGGAGCTGGACCGCCACCTGCGCCGCTACCCCGGCCTGTTCACCACCTACGCGCACGGCCGGATCCGCGAGGGCGCCGTCACCGCCGTCATCTCCGGCGACCGCGCGGCACGCGGCCCCCTGGAGGCGCAGACCGTCCGCAGCGCCTTCTACGACGGCCGCCTCGCCGACCTCGGCACCGCCGCGCCGGCCTCGCTGATCCCGCTGATCAGCGACAACTGGACGCGCACCTTCACCTGGAGCGGCGTCGGCGCCTTCCCCGACGCCGAACGCGCGACACTGCGCGGGATCGTCGACCAGGCGCACGCGCGCGGCCAGCAGGTCCGTTTCTGGGCCACCCCCGACCTCGCCGGGCCCGCCCGCGACGCCCTGTGGGGCGAACTCCTCGCCGCCGGCGTCGACTTCCTCAACACCGACGACCTCGCCGGACTCGAAGCGTTCCTCGACACCCGCACGGCCGCGTAACCACCCGTTCGAGGGACAGGTCACTCGCCCGATCCGCCCCTCCGCTACGCCACACTTGCGGCCGAACGCCGCAAAAGCGGACGTAGCGGAGGAGGTTGGCGTTGGCCCTGTCCATTTCCCTGGTCGTACTGCTGCTGATCCTGGTGGTGGTCTTCGTCCGCACCGGCGGACTGAAGCCGTCCCACGCCGTCACCTGCCTCCTGCTCGGCTTCTTCCTCGCCGGCACGAGCATGGCGCCCACCATCCACAGCGGCCTCACCGCGACGGCGGACCTGGTGGCCGGCATCCGCCCCTGACGGGCTGGTCAGCCCCGGAACGGCGTGAAGTGCGCCGGCGCGTGGTCGATCGGCAGCCCGGGGCGCCAGGCGGTGAGGGACTGCGCGCTGCACACGAACAGGGACGGCGGCAGCCGGTCCAGCGGATACCAGCGCCAGTCGCCGACCCGCTCACCCGGCTGGTCCGAAGGCTCCCCGCGCCACTTCTCCACCACGGCGCCGACGGTGACGCGGACGACACCGTCGACATGGTCGAGGAGCGTCCCGAGCAGCCGCACGTCCCGCGCGTCCGCCTCGATGCCGGTCTCCTCGCGCAACTCCCGCACGACCGTCTCCTCCAGCCGCTCGCCGGGCTCGGACGTGCCGCCGGGCAGCTCCCAGGTACCGCGCCGGTGCCGGCCCAGGAGGAGCCCGCGGGGCCCGTGGAGGATGGCGCCGACCCCGAGGGCGGCGTGCGGGACGGGCGGGAGGTTCGTACGGGGGCGGGACGTCGTGCGCGGCGGGCGGCGGGCGCGGAAGACGCGGTAGGAGGCGGGGTTCGCGGGGTCGGGCGAGGCGACCGTCTCGACGCGGTCGACGCTCAGCCCGTGCTCCGTCAACAGCCCTTCCCACAGCTCCGGTTCGAGCACCCACATCCGCACGCTCTCCTCACCGCCGCCCGCGAGCCGCAGGGGTTCGGGGCGGGCGGTGACCGTGCCGGAGGGGCCGGCGCCGTCCGAGTCGGTGTGCAGCACCGAGAAGCACAGGACGGCGCCCGGCGCGAGGGCGGTCGCGAGGGCCGGGAGGAGGCGGTACGGGTCGATGTACGGCAGCGAGCCCACCGCGTACACGACGTCGTACGGCTCCGCCGTCGCGCGCAGGTGGTCCACCGCGTCCGCCGTGATCAGGCGCAGCCCCGGCAGGTCGCCGTACCGCGCGCGGGCCCGCTCGATCTGGCCGGGCGAGGCGTCGACGGCGTCCACCCGGGCGCCGTGCGCCGTGACGAGGTGCGCGGCGTGCCGGGCGAGACCGCAGCCCAGGTCCAGGACCCGGCGCCCCGTCAGCTCGCCCAGGAACTCGGTGCCGGGGCCCACGCCGGGGAACCCCCAGTCGACGCGGTCCGCGTCCTCGACGGGCGTGCCCCGGCGCAGGTGGTGTTCCGCGTAGGTCTGCCAGACGGCGGCGTTCACGGACTCGGGGGACTGCGGCACGGGCACCTCCAAGGCGGGCCGGGACGGCGGGAGTTCAGCGCACCGGGTGCTTGCTCATGATCGACACCCGGTTGAACGCGTTGATGGTGACGGCCGCCCACACGACCGCCGACACCTGATCGTCCGTGAACACCTCACGCGCCCGCGCGTACGCGGCCTCCTGGGCGTCCGCGTCCGTCGTGAGCGTCGTCACCTCGGCCAGCGCCAGTGCCGCGCGCTCCTGCGGGGTGAACAACTCGGTGTCCCGCCAGGCCGCGAGCACACCGAGCCGGCGCGCGGTGTCGCCCTCGCGCAGCGCCGCCTTGGTGTGCACGTCGAGACAGAAGGCGCAGCCGTTGAGCTGGGAGACCCGCAGGTTCACCAGCTCGATCAGCGTGCGCCCGAGCCCCGCCTCGGCGGCCGTCGCCCGCACCGCCTCCGAGGTCTGCACCAACGCGTGGTACGCCTTCGGGCTCTGCTTGTCGATGAAGATCCGTCGCGTCACGGGCAAATCCAACCACGGGGCGGCCGGGCGCACCCACCCCTTCCCATGCCCTATGATTGATCTTGCGAGGCCGCCCCAACTCGGGGCGCCGGACAGTGCGTTGGTGGTCCAAGGAAAGACGTCCCGCTTCCTGCGGGGAGATGCAGGTGCAAGGCCGGCCCAGCGCTCAGAGTCGAAGCCCGTCCTGTTCAGCGGGGCGGGCTTCGCGCGTACCCGGCGCCTCGCCCTCGCGGATCGCGTACCGCCGGTGCAGCCGCCGCAGCGGCGCCGGCGCCCACCACGTCGCCCGCCCGCCGAGCCGCATCGCCGCCGGCAGCAGCGCGCCCCGGATCAGCGTCGCGTCCATCAGCACCGCCAGCGGCAGCCCCACCCCGTACGCCTTCACGAAGGTGATCCCGGAGACCAGGAACGCCAGGAACACCACCGAGATGAGGACGGCGGCGGCGGTCACCATCCGGCCCACCCGCTCAAGTCCCATGGCGACGGCGGCCGTCGGCGACCCGGTGCGCTCGTACTCCTCCCGGATCCGGGCCAGCATGAACACCTGGTAGTCCATCGCCAGCCCGAAGGAGAGCGCGAACAGCATCACGGGGACGATGGACGCGATCGTGCCGGTGACCGTGAAACCGCCCAGCAGGGACGCGAGATGACCCTCCTGGAAGATCCACACCAGCGCCCCGAACGTCGCCGTGAGACTCAACCCGCTCAGCATCAGGGCGAGTACGGGCAGCAGCACACTGCCCGTCAGCAGGAACAGCAGGACCACCATGGCGAGCGCGACCGCGCCGAGCGCGTACGGCAGCCGGTCGGCGAGCGAGCGCGTGGTGTCCCGGTCGACGGCCGCGATCCCGCCGACCAGCGTCTCGAACGGCGCGTCCAGCGACCGGACCTCACCCACCAGGGCCTTCGCGTCGGCGGCGGAGGCGGGCACCACGGAGAGATACGTCCCGCCCCCGATCACGAACCGCTCGTGCGCCGGGCTCGCCGGCGACACCAGCGCCCCCTTCGCGTAGCTCCCGGCCACGCTGTCGACGCGGGCGGCGTGCGGGAGCCGCGAGAGGCGGGCGGCGTAACCGGCGACCTCCTCGGCCGGCCCTCCCTCGGCCAACTCAGCCTCGGGTGCCACCACTTGCAGCGCGTTCAGCTCCCCCGAGTCGAACCCCTCCCGGATGGCCGTGGCGACCTGCCGCGCCTTCGAACTCTCCGGCATGCTCCGCTCGTCGGCCATCCCCAGCCGCATCCCGAGCGCCGGCGCCCCCAGCAGGATCAGGAACGCCAGCGCGACCGTGACGACCGGCACCGGACGGCGCATCACGAACAGGGCGAGCCGGTGCCAGAATCCCGTCCGCTCTCGCGCAGAGCCCCCACGCCGGCTCTCCACCCTCGCCCCGAGCACGACGAACAGCGCGGGCAGCACCGTCAGCGCCGCCCCCGCCGACAGCAGCGCCGTCAGCATCCCGGCGTACGCCATCGACCGCACCGCGGGCAGCGGGAAGAACAGCAGCCCCGCGAGGACGACGGCGACGGTGACGGCGGAGAACGCGACCGTGCGCCCGGCCGTCACCATCGTCGTCCGCAGCGCCTCCCGGCGGGGTGCCGTGCGCAGTTCGTCGCGGTAGCGGGTGACCATCAACAGGCAGTAGTCGACGGCGAGTCCGAGACCGAGGAGGGTGACGACGCTCAGCGCGAAGACCGACAGGTCGGTGACGCTCGCCAGGATCCACATCAGGCCCATGCCGACGAGCAGCGCGACGAACGCGACGATCAGGGGGAGCAGCGCGGAGACGACGCTGCCGAAGACGACGAACAGGATGACGAGGGTCACCGGGAACGCGATCAACTCGCCCTTCGCGCCGTCCTGCTGGGTCTGTTTCCCGGCCTCCTGCTGGAACACCGCGTACCCGCCGACGGCGACGTCGAGCCCGTCCTGCTCGCCCTCGTAGCGCGGCAGCAGCGTGTCGAGCCGCTTGCCGGCCGCCGTCTCGTCCCCGGCGACCGTCGCGACGACCAGCGCCCGCCCGCCGTCCTCGGAGCGGAGCTGGGGCGCGCGGCCGGCCGTCCAGTACGAGGAGACGTCCCGGACGCCGGGTTCCTCGGCGAGCTTGCGGGTGAGCCGGGTGCCCGCCTCGGTGGCCGTGGCGTCGTCCACCCCGGCGGGGGCCGTGACCAGCAGCGTCAGGTTCGGGGCGCCCTGGCCCGAGCGCGCCAGGACCGCCGCCGCCCGGCCCGACTCGGTGGTCGGGTCGGTCAGGCCGCCCGCCGTCAGCTTGTCGAACAGGGTCGCGCTCGCGGCGCCGCCGAGCAGCGCGAGCACCGCCGCCGTCACGAGCACCGCTCTGCCCCGCCGCCAGATCAACTCCGCCAGTCGTGCCGACATGCCTGTCCCCTCGCCGGTGTCGTGTCGCACACGAGAGGGGCCGAGCCCGGGGTTTGTGACAGGCGGGAGCGGAAAGAGACGTGGATCACATGTGCGGCCCGGACCCTGGGCCCCGCATGGGGGCCGGAACCCAGGGAGTCCGGGGGCCGGATCACGCCGGTTCGAGGCGTTCCCGCAGCCGGCGGGCCAGCTCCAGGCGCTGGACCTTCATCGTCGCCGTCCGGGGCAGCTCGGCGAGCGGGAGCTGGATGGGGTCGGCGAGCTGGGGGAAGTCCTTCACCGCGCCCCGCCAGCGCGCCGGGTCCAGCGGCACGTTGTTCTTCGTGCACACCACCGGCACCGCCTCGCCCGAGGGCCCCGCGACCAGCACCAGCTCGACCAGCTCGTCGAGCCGGCCGAGGACCGCGTCCTCGACCTCCAGCGTGGAGTCGACGTTCTCGATGACGTCCACGGCCCGGTCCAGGACGTGGACCCGCCCCCACCGGTCGCGGTAGCCGACGTCACCCGTGCGCCACCAGCGGCCGTCGCACTCCTCCTGGTAGCGCTCGTCCTCGGCGTAGTAGGTGATCGCGCGGCCGTCGCTCATCACCTCGATGAAGCCGGGCGTCTTCTTCGAGGGCCGCTGCCCGTCGCGCGGCACCACCCGCAGGTGCGTCATGCCCGGCAGCGGGTAGCCGAGGCAACGGCCGTTCGCCTTCAGGGCGTTCTTGCGGGTGTACCAGCGGGCGACGAGCGGACCGCACTCGCTCTGCCCGTAGAACTGGAAGAAGATCGGGTTGCGGCGCAAAGACGCCGAGAGCAGCTTGTGGATCGTGGGCGGGTGGATCGCGTCGAACGTGCCGCTGTAGTACTTGACGTTCGACAGCGGACGCAGCGGATGCTCCACCAACTCCTCCCACTCCACGAAGGTGTTGGGGTGCGTCTCCACGATCCCCGGCCTCGTGCGCGCCAGCAGCGGCGCGACCCGCTCCGGCTCGGGGTCGTCGATGACGACGACCGGCATGCCGTGCTCCAGCATCACCGCGAGCGCCATGTACATCCGCGAGTGGACGAACGAGACGTGGACGGCGTACGTCTCCCGCTCCCGGATCAGCCGCACCAACCGCTCCTGCGGCCGGTAACGCCCGCGCAGCGACAGCGCGGTGTGCACGACCAGCTTGGGCACCCCGGTCGTCCCGGACGTGTGCGTCATCAGCGCCGGCTGGTCCCCGTCGAGCCTGACCGGCGTGCGGCGCGGGGAGCCCGCCAGCTCCTCCAGGGACACGGTGCCGGGGCGCTCGCCGCGCGGCACGATCACCCGGGCCGCCGACTCGGCCAGCGGCAGACCGGCCAGCGGGCCGCTCAGCTTGGCCTCGTCGGTGAGGAGGTTGGGCCGCTCCAGGCGGTCGAGGAGCGCGCGGACCGTCGTCCCGTCGAGCGCCGGCGACAGCAGCACCGGCACCGCGCCGAGCCGCGAGGCCGCGCACGCCAGGAGGTAGATGTCGAAGTTGTGCGTCTTGTAGAGGGCGATGTGTTCACCGGCCCGGACGCCGGCCGCCCACAGCCGGGCGGCCAGGTCGTCGACGAGGTCGGCGAGCGAGGCGAACGTCAGCTCGCGGCCGGCCTCGGGGACGGTGTCGATGTCGTGGTCCAGGGTGACCGGCACCCCCGGGTGCCGGGCCGCCGCCTCCTCGGGCACGAGCCCGAGCCTCAGCGGCTTCTTGCTGGCGGGCAGGTGGAGCGCCATCATCCCTCCTGGGGACTCGCGAAGGTGGTGGACAGCCGCTGCGTCAGCAGCCGTGCGTCGGTGTCGGTCAGCCGGACGCCGAAGATCTCGCGCAGGGCCCGGACGGCGCCGGCGGCGCCCAACTCCCGCCGCTCGCCGGCCCCGTCGGTGTGACGGGTCGTCAACTCCGTGTTCAGCAGGGTCTGCTGACTGACTGCGTCGCCGCGCATCGCGACGAGCTTGCCGGTGAACGTGGAGCGGGGGTGGTGGGCGGTGTAGTGGTTGGAGACGTCGAAGTCGACGGCGTGGTGGCGCTCCAGGCGGAACGCGTACAGGTCGAACCAGCCGTCGTCGTGCAGCGACTGGAGGACCCACTGGTCGTCCTCGCGCACCACCCGCCAGGCGAAGCCGCCCTCGGTGTGCGTGGCGCCGTCCGCCAGGGGCAGCGGGGCGAGCGGGCTCTCGGCGCCGAAACCGACGTCCGCGAGCAGCGTCTCGCCGCCCGCCTCGACGAGGAGCGTGGTGTGGGCGCGGTAGCGGACGGTCTTCCTGCCCTGCCGGACGCGGGCGAGGTGCCGGGTCACCGGCAGGCCCAGGCGTTCCAGGGCGGCGGCGAACAGCAGGTTGTGCTCGAAGCAGTAGCCGCCCCGGCCGCCGGTCACCAACTTGCGCTGGATGTCGGTGAGTTCGAGGGAGACGCCGCGCTCGAGGGCGACATCGACGTTCTCGAAGGCGATCGCGGCCCGGTGGGCCCGGTGCAGGGCGTCCAGGGTCGTGCGCGTGGCGGTCAGGGGGCCCGCGTGGCCGACGCGGGCCAGGTAGGCGTCGAGGTCCAGGAGGTCCCCGCCCCACTGCGGGTCCGCCGGTGCTGCCGGGGTGAGTACGGTGTGATCCGTGGCCATGCGCCGGATCCTGTAAGCGGCGCCCGGGGCCGGGCAACGCGGCCGAAAGCAGTTCGTCAGGTCCCGCAGGGCGGCAGCGCGGCGACCGCGCAGGCCACCGACGCGAGCGTCAGATGGCGGTGCCAGCCGGTCAGGGAACGGCCCGCGAAGTCCTTCAGACCCGTCTGCCGGGCCCTGGTCACCGCCGTGCGGCCGACCCGGTCGGCGTGCTTGGTCAGGCGCAGCAGGACCGGCGCGGGCAGGCGCATGTTGGTGACCCACAGGTGGGCCGGCGGCCTGCGCGGGTCGGTCCACTCGCCCAGCAGCAGCGCGGGCCTGCGGGCCGCCGTCGTCACCGGGACGGCCGCCGCGAGCGACACCGCCGGGGCGGGGGAACCGTCGTGCCACTCGACGGGCCTGCGCAGCGACGTCACCGCCGCGAGGGTGTCGCGCGCCGGACGCGGGCCCGCCCCGTACCCCGGCAGGGCGGGGTCCGCCATGCGCAGGGGGGCGGACGGCTGGGTGCGCGCGATCGCCGGGAACGGGGCGAGGGGCAGCCGGGTGAGGGCGTCGGGGGCGTCGACGCCGTGGACGTCCAGGACGACCGGGCGCCGGGGGGTGTCCGCCGAGCCGAGGGCTTCCAGGACGGCGGCGGTGACGCCGTCCTCGTAGGGCTCGTCCGGGACGATGTCGTCGTCCGGGAGGTACAGGCGCCACGCCACGGGGGTGACGACGTCCGGGGAGACGAACCACACGCCGAACGACTGCCGGCACCGGGGGGTGCCGCACGGGCGTTCGCCGCTCCTCGGCAGCGGCATCGGCTGCACCACCCACGCCGCGAGCGGGTGCGTCGCCGCCAGCCACTCCACGAGCGCCGCGCGCACCGGACGCCAGTCCCAGGTGGACCCCGTCACCAGGTGGTGCAGCCGCTGCTCGGCCGCCGAGTCGCCGCCCGTGTGCTGCGCGATGCTCCGGAACGACTTCCGCCCCGGCGTCGACAGCAGCCCCCGCACGTACTCCTCCGCCCGCCGCCGCTGATCACGCCTCGGCAGCGCCCCGAACACGGCCGCGCACATCTCCCGCGCCGCGTCTTCCTGAACGAGCGTGTTCATCGAGCCTCCTGGGACGGTTGGGGGTGGACGACGCCTCGTCGACGCCGGGGGAGGGGGAGCGGTCCGGAGAAGGAACGCTCCGGAGGAGCGGTCGGCGGGCCCGCCCGGTTCCCGGGGGATTCGCGAGGTGGCCGGTTCACGGCGGTGCCCGAAGGAGGGGGCCGCCCGCCCCGGGAAGCCCCCTGCCGGGACCGGCCGCCTCGCCGGGCCGCCCGGCACAGGGCTCGCGCGGCTCCGGTCACCTCCCGGCGGCCGTCCCGGGATTGGCCGGTTCCCCGGCCCTCCGGGTCACGCCAGCGACAGCGCCACGATGGCCGGGCCGAAGGCCGCGCCGAGCTGGTAGCAGAGGGTGAACAGGCCGAGGGCGGTGGTGCGCAGCCGGTCGGGGGCGCCGGTGACGGCGATGACGGAGAGGGTGGCCTGACCGGAGGCGGTGACGAAGACGGCGACACCGCCGGCCGCGAGCATGAGCGGCGCGGGGACACCGAGCGCGACGGTGAGCGGGGCCAGCGCGCCGAGCGTCAGCAGCACCGTGAGGACCGTCGAGCGGCGGATCCGGTTCGCGGAGGCGGCCATGACCCAGGAGAGGGAGGAACCGATGAGGAGGGCGACGAGGATGCCGACGCCGACGGCCGAGGTGTCCCACCCGGCGTCGTCCTCCAGCAGCCGCGGCACGGCGTACAGGAGCGCGAAGTACGCCGTCGACAGCGAGCACACCACCGCGCACGCCGTGAGGTAGACCGGCGAGCGCAGCAGCGCGGCCGGCACGAACCCCTCGGGCCGGCGCCGGATCCAGGCGGTGAGCGCGCCGACGAGGACGGCCGCGGCGAGCACCGCCGGCAACGGGAACCGCCCCAGCAGCACCAGCGAGCTGATCAGCGCCGCGGTGAGCACCGCCCCCGTCGCGTCGAACGCCGTGTGCCCCTCGGCGGGCCGGAACTTAGGCGCGCGCAGGTACACGTACGGCGCGGCGAGGAGGGCCACGGCGGAGAGGGAGAGCGCCGCGTGCCACGACACGTGGTCGCTGAGCAGCGAACCGGAGAGCGGCCCGATCGCCCCGAGCATCCCGCTTCCCGCCGTGATGACGCCCATCCGCGCGGGCGTCCCGGCCAGGTTGATCGCGGTGGTGATGAACCCGCCCCCGCCGAACGCCTGGGCGGCCCGCCCGGCGATCAGCCCCGGCATCGAGTCCGCGGTGAGGACGACCACCGTGCCCGCGATCACCAGTAACGAGCAGAGCAGGACGGCCGGCCGCACCCCCCGGTGGCGCAGCAGCGCGGCGACCATCGGCGTGCCGAGCGCCATCGCGAGCCCGAACACGGTCGCGATCCAGGTCGCCGCCGGCACGGATATCCCGATGCCGTCGGCTATGTCGGGCAGCGTCGTCGTCGCCGCGTTGGCGCTCAGCGCGGTCGGCGTGGCCATGACGCCCAGCGCGAGCGCGGCGATCCGGTGCCGTTCGGGCGGCGGCGCTGGTTCGGCCACGGCGTCGCGCGGCTGCTGGTCCGGTGCGGAACGGGTCATGACAGGGAGCCCTTCTGGGACGTGACGCAGCAGCGAAGTCGTGATAACAGAGGGTGAACTACTGCGCGTAGAGTATGTGTTGCACCAGGTGCTGTAAACAATGCGACGATCGATGTAGGTCCAACGGTGTAGACCCCCGCCCACCAGCGGACGGGTACGCTGCGGATCCACGGCCGAGCGGAGGGACTGCGATGACGGTGGGAACGACGGCGGACACCCGTCGCGGCATGCCGGAGAAACGACGGGCGATCATGCGGGCGGCCCGCGCCGTGTTCGGACGAGAGGGCTACACCCGGGCCGGGGTCGACACCATCGCCCTGGAGGCCGGCGTCTCCAACAGGACCATCTACAACCACTTCGCCGACAAGGAACAGCTCTTCCAGATGGTCGCCCTGGAGGGCGCCGAACAGGTCACCGCCGCCATCGCGGAGATCCTGGAACGCCACCTCCGCAAGATCGTCGACGTCCGCGAGGACCTGATCGCCTTCGCCCTGGAGCGCGTCCAGGCGGTCACCGAGTTCCCCGACCACTTCGCCCTCGTCCGCACCATCGAGGCCGAGGCGTCCCGCATCCCCGTCGACGTACTGGAGTCCTGGCGCGACGTCGGCCCGCTCTCCGCGCACAAGCGGCTCGCCCCCTACCTGCGCCGCATCGGCGAACGCGGCCTCCTCGACCTCGACGACGCCGAACGCGCCGCCAACCACTTCAACCTGCTGACCATCATCGACGTCAACCAGCGCACCTTCTACGGCGCCCTGCCCCTGCCCGGACCCGAGGTCACCACCATCGTCATCGAGGGCGTCGACACGTTCCTGCGCCTCTACGGCACCGGACGGGCGACGGAACACTGACCGCGCCCCCGATCCGGCGGACGCGCTGGTCAGCTCCCCACTCCACGCCCCGCTCCGGGACCTGACGGACTCGCCCCGGTGCCCTTTGTGCCCCTGCGGACGGCCACCGATGCTGGCCGGGCAGGAGACCTAGGGGGGCGGAGATGGACGGTGAGGCCACGGGCCGGGCGCGGCACGCCCTGGACGCCTACCTGCGGCGGCTCGGCGTCCCACGGCCAGAGCGGGCCGACCTGGAGACGCTGGCCCGGCTCCAGGACCGCCACCTGCGGACCGTGCCGTTCGAGACGATCGACTTCAACCTCGGCATCCCCGTCCGCCTCGGCGAGGGCGCCGTCGAGAAGATCGCCCACCGGCACCGGGGCGGCGGCTGCTACGAGCTGAACACCGCCTTCGCGCTCCTGCTGCGCGACCTCGGCTACCAGGTCGACCTGCTGTCCGGCCGCACCCTGCACGACGGCAGGCGAGCCCCGCTCGGCGTCCTCGGCGGCCACCTCATGCTGAAGGTGACGATCGACGGCGAACCCTGGCTCGTCGACGTCGGCTTCCGCTGGGCGAACCAAGGCCCCCTGCGCCTGCGCGAGCGCGGCCCGCAGAAGGACGAGAACGGCGAGTACCGCATCCTCGACGCCGACCACGGCGACGTCGTCATCGTCCACGACGGCGTCCCCCGCGTCCGCCTGGAGACCCGGCCCCGCGACCCCGAGGACTTCGCCGCGACCCTGTGGTGGTTCGCCACCGCCCCCGAATCCCCCGTCACCGGCACCACGGTGTGGGCGTCCATCGTGACCGGCACCGGCCGGGTCTCCCTCCTGGACCGCACCCTCACCCGCGAGGAACACGGCGAACGGATCCGCGACGTCCTCGACGACGACGCCTTCCCCGCCGCCTGCCGGCGCTGGTTCGGCATCGAACTGGACCGCCTGCCGACGCTCCCGCCGCTGCCGGCCGACCCCTCCTGACCAGAAAGCGGAAGGCGATGAAGAGCACCGAACGCACAGAGAAGATCTTCGACGTCCTGGTCGTCGGGGCCGGCCCCTCCGGGCTGCTCCTCGGCTGCGAACTCCTCAGCCGGGGCGTCCGGGTCAGGATCGTCGACGCGGCCCCCGAGCCGACCCGCGTCCCCCGCGCGCTGTCCATCTACCCCCGCGCCCTGGACATCCTCGCCGACCAGGGCCTGCGCGACGCGGTCTACGAGGTGTCCGGCACGATCCGCACCCTCAGCTATTTCTCCGAACGAAACCACTTGGCCTCGTTCCACATCCCCGAGGAGCACGCGGCCCGCGTCCTGCCCCAGTACGAGACCGAGCGCATCCTCACCGAACGCCTCGAAGCCCTCGGCGGCAAGGTCGAGCGCGGAGTGCGCCTGCTCTGCCTGGAGAACGTCGACTTCAGCGGCCGCATCGAGAACACCGACGGCGTCACCGCCGTCCTCGAAGGCGCCGACGGCATCGTCGAGCGCGCCGTCGCCTCGTACGTCGTCGGCGCCGACGGCGCGGGCAGCGCGGTGCGCGGCCAGCTCGGCATCGGCTTCCACGGGTCCACCTACGGGCTGGAGTTCGCTCTCGTCGACGCGCGGATCGACGGCCGCCTCGACCCCGAGGAGATCCTGTACTACCAGGGCCCCACCGGCACCCTCGCCGTCGTCCCGCACCCGGGCGGCGTCTTCCGCTTCCTGTCCGTCCTGCCGCAGGGCGTCGCGAAGAGCGCCGGCGTCGCGATGATGCAGGAGATCGTCGACGAACGCGGCCCGCGCGGCATCCGCATCACCGAGCCCGTGTGGACGACCGTCTTCCGCGTCCACGCCCGCCTCGCCGCCGACTTCCAGCTCGGCCGCGTCTTCCTGATCGGCGACGCCGCGCACGTCCACAGCCCGGCCGGCGGACAGGGCATGAACAACGGCCTCCAGGACGCGCACAACCTCGGCTGGAAACTCGCCGCCGTCCTCCGGGGCACCTCCCCTGTCTCCCTCCTCGACACCTACGGCCCCGAACGCTCCGAGGCCACCCGGCGCAGCGTCCGCGACACCGACCTGCACACCAAGGCGTGGATGGCCAAGGGCAAGACACGCGTGCGCGTGCGGGACGCCGGGTTCAAACTCGCCGAGCGCACCGGAGCCGTCTCCCGCCTGTACGCGCCCGTCCTCGCCGGACGCCGCCAGACCTACCCCGTCCCGCGCGACACCCAGCTGCCGTCCGGTGTCTCGCCCTGCCAGGCGCGCGCGAAACTCCCCGGCGGCATCGGCGTCGGCGGGCTCTTCCCGCGCGAACAGGCCCTCGCGCACGGCGTCACCGGGCCGCACTGGACCCTCGTCCTCACCGGCACCACCCTCGACGCCGGACCCTGGCGCGCCCAGGTCGGCCACATCGCCGCCCGCTGGCCCCACCTGAAGACCGTCACCGTGCCCGCCCGCAGCCTCGCCGCCGCGACCGGCTGCCGCCGGCTCGGCTACCACCTCGTCCGGCCCGACGGCCACATCGCCGCGCACGGCCACGAGCACGACCTCAGCCGCCTGGAACAGGAACTCGCCGCCGGCCTCGGGCCCGGGAAGCGGGGCTGACGATGCCCCTCCGGGCGGTCGCCCGCCGGCCGGTCGCCGCCCCCGGCCCCGCCGCGCTGAGCCAGGCGGCGCCCGTGCCGGACGGCCGGATCGGCGTCCACCCGCACGCCCGCACGACCGGCCGGTCCAGCGTGAGCGCCGCGTCCGTCGTCGCCGACCGGCTCACCGCCCGGTACGGCATGCCGCGCGTCCTCGCCCGAGACGAGGACGACGTGCTTCGGCGGTACGAACCCTTCGGGCGGGCGCGGGAGGGGCCGGCGCGGGGGTGAGGACGTCGCAAGGCGGGCCCTGGCGGACGTGCCGGGGCCCCTTACTTTTCAGAGGAGTCGTACGAGCATGACCTCCGGTCTCACCACCACCTCTGTCGTGCGGATCGCGAGTGGCGAGCTGCGCGGCACCCTGGAGACGTGCCGGCAGCGTCCGCTGCACGTCTTCCGGGGTGTGCCCTACGCCCGCGCCGCACGCTTCGCCTCGCCCCGCCCGGCCGACCCCTGGACCGACGTCCGCGACGCGACCGTCTTCGCCCCGGCCTTCCTCCAGCCCGGTGTTCCTGACAGCACCGAGGACGCCCTGTACGCCAACGTGTGGACGCCCGACCCCGGCGCCCGCCTGCCCGTGCTGGTCTACGTCCACGGCGGCGGCTGGCAGGTCGGCTCCGGGAGCGCGCCCACCTTCGACGGGGCCAAGCCCGCCGCGCTCGGCAATATGGTCGTCGTCACCTTCAACTACCGCCTCGGTGCCTTTGGTTGGGGGCTGCACGAGGCGTTCGAGGACCCCGGCACCGGGCGCTTCGCGAACTGGGGGCTCCAGGACCAGGCCGCGCTGCTGCGCTGGGTCCGCGACAACATCGAGGCGTTCGGCGGGGACCCCGGCGCCATCACCCTGTGCGGCACCTCCGCCGGCTCCGTCTGCGCCCGCCTCCTCACCGCCGCCGAGGAGACCCGGGGCATCGCGCGCCGGCTCATCGCGATCAGCGCGAGCCGGCCCTGGGCCCCCACGATGGGGCTCACCCCCGCCGACGCGACCCGCGCGTACGAACTGATCGCCGGGCAACTCGGGGTCGGCGTACGGGACTTGCGCACGGTACCGGCGGGCGCCCTGTTCGCCGCGTGGAACGCGCTCTTCGACGGGCCGCCCGCCGGGCGGGTGCTGGGCAGCGGACGTGAGTACCGGGGGCCGGTGCTCGACGCGCCGACCGGCGTGGGGAAGGAGCCCGTCGTCCCGGCGATACCGGTGATGTCGGTCCACAACCGCACCGAGGGCTCCTTCTTCACCGACCCGCACAGCGTGTCCTTCCCCCCGGCGCCGCCCGCGCCCACCGACGAACGCGAACTGCGGGCCGCCGTACGGGAGGTGATGCTCAAGTGCACCGACTCCGTACCCGACTGGCAGCCCGCCGCGTGCGTGGCCGCGTACCGCGAGGCCGCGCTCGACGAGGGCCGGCCCGCCGATCCGCTCTCCCTGTGGACCGAGGTGTGGGGGGACGCCGTCTTCCGCTACCAGATCGTGCGGCTCGCCCAGCGGCACGCGCTGCGGGGGGCCTCCCCGCAGTACGTGATGGAGTTCGCGCATCCGGTGCGGGCGCCGCACTTCGGGACGCCGCACGACGCGACGTCCAAGTTCCTCTTCGGGTCCCACGCCCACCCCCTGTTCGTGGGGCAGTTCGGGGACGGGCCGCTGGAGCGGCGGGTGTCGGACACGTTCGTGGACCTCGTCGCGTCCTTCGTGCGCGGGGAGGCGCCGGCGGAGGAGTGGCCGGTGTACGCGCCGGGGACGCCGAGTGCGTTGATCCTGGGCGGGGTCGAGGGGGCTCGGGTGGAACACCCGTCGAAGCTGCGGCAGTTGGAGTTCTGGGACGAGGTGGAGTGGCTGCCGGGAGCGTAGGCGAGGTGCTGGGTGCACAGGCGGGAGCGCCGGTCCGGAGAGGGGGTTCCGGTCCGGCGCTCCCGGGTCTTTTTTTGGGGCGGGGGCTCAGTCGCCCAACGCCCGGTCCACCAAGGCAGGCGCCGCCCCCAAGTACCGGGTGGGATCGCAGAGTTCGGCGACCTCCTCGGCGGGGACCTCGGGGAGCAGGCCGGCCAGCACGGCGGCCAGGGGCTGACCGGACGCGTCGGCCTCGACGGAGGCGCGGGTGAGGAGTTCACGGGCGCGGGCCCTGCCGAGGCGGGGGGTGAGACGGGCCGCGATCCGCTCCGACACGATCTGACTGCCTGTCAAGTCCAGGTTGGCGCGCATCCGTCCGGGGTCGACCACAAGACCTGAGGCCAGCTCCACGGCCGTGTGCGCCGCGCCGCCCACCAGACGCAGACACTCCCGCAGCAACAGCCACTCGGCGTGCCAGGCCCCGGCCGAGCGCTCGTCCTCCGTCACCATGCACTGCGTCAACGCCCCCGCCAGCGCCGGGACTTGCAGCGCAGCCGAGCGGATCATCGTGCTCAGCACCGGGTTGCGCTTGTGCGGCATCGCCGAGGACGCGCCCCGCCCGGACACCGGCGGCTCCGCCACCTCCCCGACCTCCGTGCGCGCCAGCGCCTGCACGTCGACGGCGACCCGGCCGAGCGCCCCCGCCGTGAACGCCAGCACGGCGGCGAGGTCCGCGAACGGGGTGCGCAGCGAATGCCAGGGCAGTGCGGGGACGGCGAGGCCCGTCTCGGCGGCGAACGCCTCGACCAGACGGTCCGGATAGCCGGCCCTGTCGCCGGGCGCCCCGTCCACCGCCGCGTACTCCAGGTACCCGGCGAGCGTGCCGGCCGCGCCGCCGAGCGACACCGGCAGCCCCTCGTCCGCCACCCGGGCCAGCCGGCGCCGGGCGTCGAGGAGCAGTTCCCGCCACCCCGCCGCCTTCAGACCGAACGTCGTGGGCACGGCGTGCAGCGCCAGCGTCCGGCCCGCCATCGGGGTGTCCCGGTGGGCGCGGGCCGAACTGCCCAGCGCGTCCGCCGACTTGTCGAGGTCCGCGACGATCAGGCGCAGCGCGCGCCGGGCGATCAGCATCGCCGCCGTGTCGAGGACGTCCTGGCTCGTGGAGCCCCGGTGCACGAACTCCGCCGCGCTCGGGTCGACTTGGGCCACCCGCCGGGTGAACGCCTGGACCAGCCCCACGACCGGGTTCGCCGTCTCCCGCGAGGCCAGCGCCAACGCCCGTACGTCCAGGCCCCCTTCGGCCGCGACCGCGCTGATGACCCGCGCCGCGTCCTCCGGCACCGTCCCGAGCCCCGCCTGCGCCCGCACCAGCGCCGCCTCGGTGTCCAGCATCGCCTGCACCCACGCGTCGTCGGCGACGACCGTCTCCACGGGGGTGCCGGCGCGGACGGGGGAGAGGAGACCGGAGTCGGGGGCGGTCATCGGACGTCCTCGGGGGAACGGGCGTCGCGGGCGGGGGAGTTGGGGGGTGGTGGGTTGAGGGCGGGGGAGCTGAGGGGGTGCGCGGACTCGGCGCGACCGGGGGAGGTGGTCCCGGAGAAGGCGGTTCCGGCACGCCCGAGGGAGGAGACGGCTACCCCGCGCCCTGCGCTCCGCGCATTCGCCGCGCCAGGCCCTGCGCTCCGCGCACCCGCCGCCTCGCGCCCCGTGCCCCGCACATCCGTCGCCCGCTGAGGAGCCGCCGCCCCCTGAGGAGCCGCGCGGCCTCCCGATCGCCGGCGCCGTACCTGGCACGCCGCCCGTGTCAGCGCGCTCACACGACCACCCCGGACCACTCGCTGTCGTCCTGGAGCGGGCGCACTTCCTGCGGGACCCGGGCCACCGGTGGCAGGGCGAGGACGGCGCGGGCGATGGCGTCGGAGTCGCCGAGGGTGACGGAGTCGACGCCGGGGCGGATCCCGGCGGCGGTCACCCAGTGCACGGCCTCGGTCGGGACGCCGAAGGCGAACCGGCGCGGATGCGGCCGGCCCTGGCTGTCCAGGAGGTGGTAGGGGCGTTCGCCGACGGCGAGCCCGCCGGTCTCGTACATCGTCCCGCAGCTCCCGTCGATCCGGAACGGCGCCGCCTGCTCGGTGGCCAGCAGGTGCCGCAGCAGCGGGTCCTCGGTGCGGCGGACGTCCGGCTCGGGCAGCCGCGCCTCGATCAGCGCCCGCGCCCGCACCGGCGGCCCGGGAACCGCCGTCGTGTGCGCGACGAACGACGGGTCGGCGGTGTCGAAGCGGATCTGCGTGCCAGGACCGGTGAGGACCAGCAGCCCGGCGTCCAGGAGGGCGATCATCTCCTCGATGCGGGAGGCGGGCGGGCCGATCGACAGGAACGCGTTGAGCGGCGTGTACCAGCCCTCGACGTCGTCCCGGTAGGAGTTCCCGTCGATGCCGCCGTGGTCGACGGCGAGCCGGATCTCGTTGCGCAGGTCGCGCAGCACGTCGAGCGCGGCCTTCAGCGGCCCCTCGACGTTGCCGGCCTCGGCCTCGCGGACGTCGCGCAGCAGATAGCCGCGCAGCCACGCCCCGAACTCCTCGCGGCTCGCGAACTCCCGCCCGGCGAGCGGCGAGACGATCCGCTCCCAGTCCCAGCGGGCGTCGGGCTCGAGCCCGTGCCGCTGGAGCAGCGCGGTCGCGTCCGCGCCGGGCCCGAGCGCCAGGAACTCCTCGGCGAACTCCTCGGCCTTCCCGCCCCGGGCGGCGAGCAGCGTCGTGTAGTACACGTGCTCCACCTCCCAGCGGATCAGCGGCCACAGGTCCTCGCCGAAGTAGGGCCGGTCCCCGTCGGCGCCGCGCGAACGCAGCCCCTCGACGTACTCGGCGGTCAGCAGCTTCGGGAGGTAGCGGCCGTGCGCGCCCTTCTGGTTGGCGCCGCGCGCGTGGTACGGCACCCCGCGCCGCGAACTCGCGTACATCACCGGCTCGCGTCCGCTGGGCCGGTAGACGAGCCCGCCCTGCGGCCGCCGTTCGAAGACGCCGCCGCGCCCGAGCGTGAGCAGCGCCATGTAGTCGAAGAAGTTCAGCCCGAGCCCGCGCACCAGCACCGGCTCGCCCGGCAGCACCCCGCTGAGGTCGGCGTCCGCCGGGTTGGTCGGGGTCAGATAGGTGAGGTGGTGGATGCGGGCCAGCGCCGCCGTCCGCTCCTGGCGGGGCGTCAGGCGCGCCGGCACGTGGCCCTGCGCGAGGACGACGGCGTCCAGGTCGTTCAGCCGCGTCCCGTCCGCGAGCCGCACGCCCTGCCGGCCGCCCCGCACGCCGTGCACGTCGGACATGGCGACCGCCTGCGAGCGGTGCACCCGTACCTCGACGTGCCCGGGGGCGCGCGCGAGGATCTGCCGGAAGCAGTCGTTGAGGTAGTGCCCGTAGAACGCCCGGCTCGGATACGAGTCCGGCTCCAGGCGGCGCGCCTCCGCGAGGGTGTCCTCGTCGTAGTCGTGGCCCTCGACCCCCAGCAGCGCGAGCTGGCGCGCCCAGTCGTACAGCGAGGGCCCCGGCTCGATCGGCCCCTCGATCCGCACGCTGTCGTCGGTGAACACGGTCACCTGCGAGGCCACGGTGTTCATCAGCAGATGCCGCGACTGCCCCGCCCGCCACACCCGGCCCGCGCCCGGCGTGTTCGGGTCGACGAGATGGACGACGACGAAGGCGTCGGAGGGGTTCAGGCGCTCGCCCGCGCACAGCCGCTCCAGCACGGACAGTCCCCGGGGGCCCGCGCCGACGACACAGATTTCCTTATGCCTTCTGCTCATCCGAATCTCCTCAGGTGCGCGAATTCCTTTGCGAAGTTCCGGCCCCGGAGAAGCCCGCGTCAATGAAGGAAACGGGGATAAGTCAGGTCCCCCGGCGGACCTGACGAATTCCCCCGCACCGCATGTCCGACGGCGTTGTCCGGCGACAGTCTGACGTCATGCGTGCCGCCTACATCACCGAACTCGGGCCGTCCGACGGGATCCGCCACGGCGACCTGCCCGAGCCGACGCCCGGACCGACCGACGTGCTGGTAGAGGTCGAGTGCACCACCGTCAACCCCGTCGACACCCTCGTGCGCTCCGGACGGTTCCGCACCCCCGTCCCGCTGCCCCTGGTCGTCAGCCGCGACCTCGTCGGCACCGTCCTGACCGCGGGCCCCGGCGCCCCCGGCTTCCGCCCCGGCGACCGGGTGTGGACCAACTCCCTGGGCCACGGCGGACGTCAGGGCGCCGCCGCCGAGCGGGCCGTCGTCCCCGCCGACCGGCTCTACCACCTGCCGCCCGGCGCCGACGCCGAACAGGCCGTCGCCGTGCTGCATCCCGGAGCCACCGCCTACCTCGCACTGTTCAGCGAGGCCCGACTGAGGCCGGGGGAGACGGTGTTCGTGGCGGGCGGCGCCGGGAACGTCGGCAGCGCGCTCGTGACGCTGGCCGTCGAGGCGGGCGCCCGCGTCGTGGCGTCGGCGTCGGCGGCGGACGCCGGGTACGTGCGCGGGCTCGGCGCCGAGGCCGTACTCGACTACCGGGCACCGGACTTCGGGAAGTGGCTCGGACGGATCGACGTCCACCTCGACAGCTTCGGCACCAACGACCTCAGCCAGGCGGTGGAGTTGATCGCGCCCCGGGGCCGGATCGTGCTGCTCGCGGGGGTGGCCGCACGACCTGTCCTGCCCGTCGGGCCCTTCTACCAGAAGGACGCCTCGATCCTCGGGTTCGTCATCTCGCACGCGACGACCGGACAGCTCGCCGAGGCCGCCGTCACCGTCAACCGCCTCGTCGCGGCGGGGAGGTTGACGCCCCGGCACATCGAGCGCGTGCCCCTGAGTGAGATGGCCGACGCCCATCTGCGCATGGAGAAGGGCGAGTTGCGCGGCAGACGGCTCATCGTCCGCCCCGACCTGGACCGTTAGGAGACCGGCAGTGATACACCTCGTGGTGGTCGGCGGCGGCATCGGCGGACTCGCCTCCGCGCTGGCCTTCGCCCGGCACGGCCACCGGGTCACCGTCCTGGAACGGCGCGCGGAGTTCACCGAACTCGGCGCCGGCATCCAGCTCGCCCCCAACGCCTACCACGCCCTCGACCGCATCGGCGTCGGCGCCGAGGTCCGGGCCCGCTCCGTGTTCGTCGACGCCCTGCGCCTGTACGACGGCACCACCGACGAACTCATCAACTCCATGCCGCTGACCGGGGGTTACCGCCGCCGCTTCGGCAACCCCTACGCCGTCGTGCACCGCACCGACCTGTACCGGCCGCTCCTCGAGGCGTGCCGCGCGCGGCCCGGCGTACGGCTCGTCACCGGGGCGTCCGTGAGCGGGTACGGGCAGGACGCGGCGGGGGCGTGGGCGCTGCTCGCCGACGGCACCCGCGTCGCCGGGGACGCGGTGATCGGCGCCGACGGCATCCGCTCCGCCGTCCGGGGGCAACTCCTCGGCGACGGCGAGCCGCGCGTGTCCGGGCACACCATCTACCGGTCCGTCATCCCCATGGACCGGGTGCCCGAGGAGCTGCGCGCCAACGCCGTGTGCCTGTGGGCCGGGCCGCAGTGGCACTTCGTCCACTACCCGATCAGCGGCGGGCGCGAGCTGAACCTCGCGGCGACGCGGGACGACGGCGCCGTCACGGCCGTCGCCGGGGAGGCCGTCGAGCGGGCCGCCGTCCTCGCCGAGTTCCCCGAACTCGGCGACGTCACCGGGCAGTTGCTGCGGCTGGGGGAGGGGTGGCGGCGCTGGGTGCTGTGCGACCGGGACCCCGTCGCCACCTGGGTCGACGGCCGCGTCGCCCTCCTCGGCGACGCCGCGCACCCCATGCTCCAGTACGCCGCGCAAGGCGCCTGTCAGGCCCTCGAAGACGCCGTCCTGCTGGGCGAGTTGCTGGGCCCGCAGATCTCCGCCGACGCGCTGCCCGCCCGGCTCGGCGCGTACGCCGCGCTGCGGCGGACCCGGGCCGCGCGCACGCAGCTCGTCGCGCGGGAGATGGGGCGGCAGGTCTACCACCCCGCCGGGGTCGCCGCGAAGATCCGCAACGCGGAACTGTCCGCCCTGAGCGCCGACGAACTCCACGAAAAGGTCGAATGGCTGCACGGCGACCGGGAATTCCAGCGCACCGCGTGAAATCACCTCCCTACCAGAGAGCGAGCACACCGAAAATGACCACCGATTACGAACGCCCCGGCGTGACCACATTCCAGGTCCGCGCGGAGATATTCATCGCCGCCTCCCCCGAAACGGTCTACGCCACCGTCAGCGACCTCGGCCGCAGCGCCGAGTGGAGCCCCGAGTGCCGGGGCGGCACCTGGATCAAGGGCACCCCGTCCACCGTCGGCGCCGTCTTCGAGGGCACCAACCTCCGAGGCGCCGACGCCGTCCCCTGGGCCCCCGTCATCCGCGGCACCTGGTCCACCCTCTCCGAGGTCGTCGAAGCCGTCCCCGGCTCCGTCTTCCGCTGGATCATCCTCACCTCCGCCGGCGAACCCCAGGAGAGCACCTGGTCCTTCGAGATCTCCCCCACCGCCGGCGGCAGCCACCTCGTCCACCACTACCGCCTCGGCCGCCTCACCGAGGGCCTCTCCAAAATCTTCGCCTCCCTCGACGAGCCCGGCCGCGAACGCTTCGTCACCGAGTGGAACGCGAAGCTGGCGGCCGATGTGGAGCGGACGGTGGCGGGCATCAAGCGGGTGATCGAAGGGGCGTGAGGGGACCCGGCGCAGTTCGCCCCCTGGACGCCGTTCGTCGCGTCATTCGATGATGGCCGGGCAGGGTACGACCCGTGGGGCGGGTGCGAGGTGTTCGACGGGCGTCCCGCGACTCCCACCGAACCCCCTCGAACCCAGGAGAGCAGCGATCGTGGAATCGGCAGCAGCGCGCCCCCGCCCGGTCCTGACGGCGGGCTCCGTCCTGCCGGCGGACGCCGACCGGGCCGCCCTCGTCGCGCGTGTCCAGGGCCCGGACGGGCCGTGTGTGGCGGCGGTGCGTGGCGAGGAGGTCGTCGATCTGACCGCCGTCGCCCCGACCGTCGCCGATCTCATGGAACGCGACGACGCGGCGGACGTCGTCCGCGAGGCCGCCGGCGGACAGGTCTGGCGTCTGGACGACCTGCTCGGCAACCAGGACGTTCCGCGTCTGCTCGCGCCCGTCGACCTGCAAGTGATCAAGGCCGCGGGCGTCACCTTCGCCCGGAGTCTGCTGGAACGCGTCATCGAGGAGCGCACGGGCGGTGATCCGGCGCAGGCCGCGCGGATCCGGGACCGGGTCGGGGAGGTGGTGGGCGGCACGCTCGACGGCATCCGTCCCGGATCGCCGGAGGCGGACAAGGCCAGGGAACTGCTCGTCGCCGAAGGGCTGTGGTCGCAGTACCTGGAGGTCGGGATCGGCCCCGACCCGGAGGTGTTCACCAAGGCCCCGGTCCTGTCCGCGGTCGGCACCGGCGCCGACATCGGCGTGCTCGGCGCCTCGGTGTGGAACAACCCCGAGCCCGAGGCCGTCCTCGTCGTCGACTCGCGCGGCCGGGTGCGCGGCGCGACGCTCGGCAACGACGTCAACCTCCGTGATATCGAGGGCCGGAGCGCCCTGCTGCTGTCCCGCGCGAAGGACAACAACGCCTCCTGCGCGATCGGCCCGTTCGTCCGCCTCTTCGACGAGGACTTCGACCTCGACACCGTCCGAGGGCTTGACATCGACCTCCGGATCGACGGCACGGACGGCTACGTCCTGCACGGCAGCAGCTCCATGCGCGAGATCAGCCGCGACGTCCTGGACCTGGTGGCCGCCACGCACGGCCCGCACCACCAGTACCCGGACGGCTTCGTGCTGTTCACCGGCACGCTGTTCGCCCCCACCGAGGACCGGCAGGCACCCGGCGCGGGCTTCACCCACGAGCACGGCGACGTCGTGCGGATCTCCAGCCCGCGCCTCGGCGCGCTCGTCAACACCGTCGTCCCCAGCGAGCAGGCCACGCCGTGGACGTTCGGCGTAGGGGCGCTGATGCGCAGCCTCGCCCGGCGCGGCCTGCTGTGAGCTTCAGGCGACCGGCTCCTGCACGATGGTCGCGTGCAGGCGCCGTGTGTGGTCCACCCGGCGTTCGGCCCCGGTCAGCACGACCCTGGCCGTCAGCCGCGCATTCGCGCTGGACGCCGCCAACCGCACCTCCAGCTCGCCCGGTTCGACCACACGCCGCCCGTCGCGCCCGGTGAAGGAGGCGAGGTCGGCCGGGAGAGTGACCCGCAGCCGCCGCGCCTCACCCGGCTCCAGGGCGACCCGGCCGTACCCGACGAGGCGCTGCACCGGCTGGACGACGGAGGCGACCGGGTCGTGCAGATAGAGCTGGACGACCTCGGTCCCGGCCCGCCCGCCCGTGTTGCGGACGGTGAAGGCGAGGGCGAACTCGCCGTCGGTCGGCGCCTCCTGGACGTCCACGGCCAGGTCGGTCCAGTCGAACCGCGTGTAGGACAGCCCGTGCCCGAAGGCGAACGCGGGCGTCGGATCGGCGGTGGACACCTTGCTGACGTGAGCGAGCCGCGCCCCGAGGTATGTGGCCGGCTGGGAGCCCGCCCCGCGCGGCACGCCGACCGGGAGACGCCCGGAGGGCTCGGTACGGCCACTGAGCACCCCGGCGATCGCGTGCGTGCCCTCCTCGCCGGGGAAGAAGGACTGCACGATCGCGGCGGACTCCGTCACGGCACGCCCGAGGGCGTACGGCCGTCCCGCGAGCAGGACGGTGACCACGGGCGTCTCCAGGTCGAGCAGGGCGTCGAGCAGGTCCTGCTGCGCGCCGGGCAGCACCAGCGCCTCGACGTCGCACCCCTCGCCGCTGGTGCCCCGCCCGAAGACCCCGGCGCGGTCGCCGAGCACGACCACGGCGACGTCGGCCTCGCGCGCCACCCGGACGGCCTCGGGGATGCCGGAGAGGTCCCCGTCGTCGATCCCGGTGCCGCGGGCGACCGTGATCTCGGCGCCGGGGAACTCGGCGGTGAGCGTGTCGCGCAGGGTGGGCAGCGCGATGCCGAGCGGGGTACCGGGGTGGCGGACGCCGATGTGCTGGGGGAAGGAGTAGCAGCCGAGGACGGCGGTGGGTTCGTCGGCGTTGGGGCCGAGCAGCGCGATGCGGCGCGGTCTCTCCAGCGGCAGGGTGCCGTCGTTGCTCAGCAGGACGACCGCTTCCTCGGCGACCGTGCGGGCCAGCGCGCGGTTCCCGGGACCGTCCAGGTCGATCCGGCCGCGCAGGGCTTCCGGGTCGTCCATGTCGTCCAGGTTCGCCCCGTCGAGCGCGGCCGGCACGGGGTTCCAGTCCGGGTCGAGCAGGCCGAGCACCGCCTTCTGGGTGAGGACCCGGCGCAGGGCGCGGTCGACCAGCGCCTCCGGTACGCGGCCGTCGGCGACGGCACCGGCCAAAGGGGCGCCGTACGTCTTGACGTTGGGCAGTTCGACGTCGGTGCCCGCGCGCAGCGCCGTGCCGGCGGCGTCGGCCCAGTCGACGGCGACGCCGTGCAGTGTCCGCAGGAAGGCGACGGCGAAGTAGTCGGCGACGACAGTGCCGTCGAAGCCCCACGTGTCGCGCAGCAGCCCGGTGAGCAGATCCTCGTCCGCTGCGGAGGGCATGCCGTCGGTGTCGGTGTAGGCGCACATCACCGACCGGGCGCCGCCCTCACGGATCGCCATCTCGAAGGGCGGCAGCAGCACGTCGGCGCGTTCCCGCGGGCCCATGGAGGTGGGGGCGAGGTTACGTCCGGCGCGGGAGGCCGAGTAGCCGGCGAAGTGCTTGAGGGTGGCGACGAGCCCGGCGGACTCCAGACCTTGCACGTACGCCGTCCCGATGGTGCCGACGAGGTACGGGTCCTCGCCGATGGTCTCCTCGACCCGACCCCAGCGGGCGTCGCGCACCACGTCCAGGACGGGCGCGAGCCCCTGGTGGACGCCGACGGCACGCATGTCGCGGCCGATGGCGGCGGCCATGCGCCGCACCGCGTCCGGATCGAAGGTCGCGCCCCAGGACAGCGGGACGGGGTAGGCCGTCGCCCCCCAGGCGGCGAAGCCGGCCAGGCACTCGTCGTGCGCGAGCGCGGGGATGCCGAACCGGTTCGTGGCGGCGATCCGGCGCTGGGTCCGGGCCAGGGAGAGCGCGCCCAGCGCGGGGTCGACCGGGACCGTGCCGAACGGCCGGGTCAGCTGGCCCAGGCCGTCCGGCAGGAGCGCGTCGAGATCGACGGCCTCCTCCATGTCGTGCTGGTGGGGGGCCACTTCACCGCCCTGGTCGGAGGCGCCCACCCACACGCCGTACAGCTGGGCGATCTTCTCCTGAAGGGTCATCGCGCCGATCAGGGCGTCGACCCTCGCGGGGACGGGAAGGGCGGGGTCGTTCCAGGGGGAGATCCCGGTGGGGGGTTCTGCGGGGGTCTCTGTGGTGGGCTCTACGGCCACGTCAGCGTTTCACTTTCTCGGTCAACGGCTGAATCCGGCGGTCAGACCGCTCAGCAGCTGGCGGCGGCCGAACACGTACAGGATGATCAGGGGCAGGGTGGTGAGGACGACGGCGGCCAGGAGCGCGGGGACGTTGACCCCGTACTCGCCCTGGAAGGTCCACAGCGCGAGCGGCAGCGTCCGCTGGGACGGGCTCTGGGTGAGGATCAGCGGCAGCAGGAAGCCGTTCCAGATGGTCAGCGCGTTGAAGATGGTCACGGTGAGGATCGCCGGGCGGGTGAGCGGCGCCGCCAGGCGCCACAGCGTCCCCCACTCGGTGGCGCCGTCCACCCGCATCGAGTCGAACAGCTCCTTGGGCACGTCGCGGATGAAGTTGGCGAGGATCAGCACGGACAGCGGGATGGCGAAGGCGATCGACGGCAGGATCAGCGCCAGCAGGCTGTCGTACAGCTGAAGTTTGATGATGATCAGGTAGACCGGGATGACCGTCGCCTGAAGGGGGATGGCGAGGCCCATGAGGAACAGGCCGTTCACCACCCGCAGGAACCGCATGCGCCAGCCGCGCACGATGGCGTAGGCGGCCATGAAGGAGACCGCGACCGCCGGCACCACCGCGCCGACGGTGACCACGACGCTGTTCCAGAGGTAGCTGACGAAGTCGGACTCGAAGACCAGCCTGTAGTTGTCCAGCGTGGGATCGGTCGGCAGCGCCAGCGGATTGCTCGCGTAGTAGGTGCTCTGCTCCTTGAGGCTGGTGACGAGGATCCAGTAGAGGGGGATGACGACGACGGCCAGCCAGAGCCATCCGGCCAGACCGCCGAGCCAGTTGCGCCGCCCGGCGGTCGTACCGCGACGGTGTCCCCGCTCCCGGCGGGCGGTCTTCTGCGGCTGAGGCTTGGTGAGCGTGGTGGTCATGTCAGACTCCCTCCAGCTGGCTCTCACCGGCGTCCCGGCCGCCGAGCCGGCGCAGCAGCAGGGCGAGGGCGAGGCCCACCAGGACGAGGATGACCGCGATGACGCTGGCCGGCCCCATCAGGCTGGCCTGGAAACCCCGCTTGTACATGTCCAGCGCGAGGACCCGGGTGGCGTCTCCCGGACCGCCCTCGGTCAGGACGAAGATGAGGTCGAAGAAGGTGAGCGAACCGACCACCATCAGCGTCGACGAGGTGATGATGGTGTACTTCAGCTGGGGCAGCGTGATGCTGAAGAACTGCCGGATCTGCCCGGCACCGTCCAACTGCGCCGCCTCGTACAGGGACTTCGGGATCTGCTGGACGCCCCCCTGGTAGATCAGCGAGTGGAACGGCACGAACTGCCAGGAGACGACGAAGATGACGACGCCGAAGGCGAGCCAGGGACGCCCCAGCCAGTCCTTGCTGAGCCAGTCGAACCCCAGCCCGGCGCCCAGCCCGAAGTTGGGGTCCAGCAGCGCCTTGTACGCGACCGCGATCGCCGCGGAACTGAGCAGCAGCGGCACGAAGTAGATCAGGCTCAGCACCGCACGGTAACGCTGGCGGCCGGCCAGGAACGTGCCGAGCAGAATGCTCGCCGGGGTCTGGACCGCCCAGGACACGGCCATCACCAGGAACGTCACCCACAGGGCGTGCGGCAGCCCGGGGTCGGTGAGCACCGCACGCCAACTGGTCAGCCCGGACGGCTCGATGGAGCCGATGCCGTCCCACGTCGTGAAGCTCAGCAGGAAGACGCCGACGAGCGGGACCACGGCGAAGCCGACGAAGAACAGCAGCGCCGGTACGGCCAGCCAGGGCAGGATGCCGGGCCGGCCCTCGCGCGCCGGGGAGCTGGTGAGTGCGCTCACGTGCCGATGACCTTGTTGAGGTTGGAGGCGAACTGCTGCGGCGATATGGACAGTTGGAACAGCCTGACGATGTTGTCCAGCAGCGCCTCGGCGGACGTCGGGCTGAGCGCCTGGTCCCAGGACTGGCCGAACGCCTTCGCGTTGCTGGCGACGCCGTAGACGAACTCCAGGAACTCGGAGCTCTTGGACCCGGCCAGCAGCTTCTGCGAGTCCTTGCGGATCGGCACCGCCCCGGTGTCGATCCACTCCTTCACCTCCTCGTCCGTGAGGACGCCGGTGGCGAAGAACTTCTTCGCGATCTCCTTCTGCTCGGCGCTGGCCTTCGAGGAGATGGACAGGTACTGGGCGGGGTTGCCGACGGAGTTGCTCGGGTCGCCCTTGCCGCCTTCGACGGGCGGGAAGTTCATGAAACCGAGGCCGCCGCTGGAGACGAAGTTCTTCCCCTCGTTCTGCTGGATGCCGTACGACCAGGTGCCGTGCAGCATCATCGCGGCCTTGCCGGTGTAGAGCAGCGCCTGGTCGGCGTTGGAGTCCGCGGTGATCGAGGAGAAGCCCTTGATGAATCCGTCCGCCTTGACGAGGTCCTGCACCTTGGTCAGCGCCTCGATGGCGGCCGGGTGGGACCAGGCGTCCTTCTCGCCGTCGTAGATGGCCTGGAACACCTCGGGGCCGCCGATGCGGTCGAACAGGAACTCCAGCCACATCATGTTCGTCCACCGGGACTGGCCGCCGAGGGCGAACGGCGCAATGCCCTTCGCGTTGAACCTGGGCACCAGGGCCATGATGTCGTCCCAGGACTGGGGCGGCTGGACGCCGACGTCGTCGAAGACCTTCTTGTTGTAGAACAGGACGATCGGCTCCACGCTCTCGAACGGCACCGCGTAGAGCTTGCCGTCGACGGTCGCCGGGCCGAGCGAGTTCGGGAAGAGCCGGTTCTTGAACTCAGGGTTCTCGTCGAACCACGGGGTGAGGTCGTCGACCTGGCCGGCCTTCACGTAGGTGCGCAGCGTGCCGCCGCCCCACCCCCAGATGATGGTGGGCGCCTTCCCGGCGCCGATGGCGGTCTTGATCCTCGTCTTGAAGGCGTCGTTCTCGAAGGTGGTGACCTCGATCTTGCCCTTGGGGTTGGCCTTGTTGAACCGCTCCACCGCACCGGTTCTGACGCCTTCCTGAGGCTGGCCGCTCAGATGCCAGTACGTGGCGGTTCCACCACCGCTCTCGCTGGGGCCGGACGAGCCGCAGGCCGCGAGGGCCGCGGAGGCCGGCGCGGCGGCGGCCAGGCCGAGGAGGGTACGTCGGGAGAGCGCCATGTTCTTCTCCGCACTCGAGAGCCGTCAGCATCTCGTGAGTCATGGTGAAAGGTTTTCGAAACAGCTTTCTCCGAGCTCTGTCCGTGCAAATTAGGTATCGAACTGACGCCCTGTCAAGGTGCGTGCAGGCATGTTGTCGTGTTGCGGACAGCCCCTTAATATCGGGCAAGAACGACTCCTGAGGGGCCCTGGCGGTGGACCGAAACCATTTCGAAATCGACTGACCTGGGACGGAGAGGTGATGTGATGTCCGCGGCTGACGCACGGTCGGCCCAGGTCATGCCTGAGGCCGCTGCCGGGGTGCCGTACGGTTGACCGGTTCCACCCGCACGGCCGGCCCGACCGGCAGCTCACCACACCGGTGGACGTACAGCTGGGAGGAACCGATGCGTCCGAACGCCAGGCGCACCACCTTGGCCGATATCGCCCAGGCGGCGGGAGTCTCCGTCGCGACCGTGTCCAAAGTGGTCAACGGCCGCGGTGACGTGGCGCCGCACACCCGCAGCCGGGTACAGGAACTGCTGCGGCAGCACGACTACCTCGCGCCGGTGTTCCGTCACACCGAGGCCGCCGAGAGCCCGACCGTCGAGGTGCAGTTCCAGGGCGGCCTCAAGTCGTACGTGGCCGCGACCCTGGAAGGCATCATCGACTCCGCCGCCGAATCGGGGGCCTCGGTGGTGATCAGCAAGGCGTCCCACGCCCCGCACTGGGCCCGGGACCTGGTCTCGGCCGGACGCCGCGCCGTCATCGCGGTCACCAGCGGGTACACCACCGCGCACATGGACGAACTGGCCCGCTCCGGGCTGCCGTTGGTCGTCCTCGACCCGCTGCACCTGCCGGACAGCCGCGTCCACAGCGTCGGGTCGACCAACTTCGGCGGCGGGCTGGCCGCGACCCGGCACCTGCTCTCCCTGGGCCACCGCCGCATCGCCTACATCGGCGGACCGGCCATGGCCATGGCCAACCAGGCACGCGTGCACGGCTACCGCGCCGCCATGGAGGAGGAGGGCGCGCAGGTGCCGGACGCCTACGTCCGGCCCGGGGACTTCACGTACGAGACCGGGCTGCTCGGCGCCACGGTGCTCCTGGGGTTGCACGAGCCACCGACGGCGATCTTCGCGGGCAACGACGAGATCGCCCTCGGTGCCATCGAGGCCGCCCGCACCCGGGGGCTGCGCGTCCCCGAGGACCTGAGCGTGGTCGGCTTCGACGACACGAGCCTCGCCCAGATGGCCTCGCCGCCGCTGACCACCGTGCGTCAGCCGCTGCGGGAGATGGGCGGTGCGGCCCTGCGCACCGCCCTTCGGCTGGTCAACGGCGAGAAGGTCGAGTCCCACCACATCGAACTCGCGACGGAACTCGTGGTGCGCGCCTCGACGGCACCGCCCCGCGATCGCCTCTAGAAGAACCCGAGTTTCTTCGGGCTGTACGAAACGAGGAGGTTTTTGGTCTGCTGGTAGTGCTCCAGCATCATCTTGTGCGTCTCCCGCCCGATCCCCGACTGCTTGTACCCGCCGAACGCCGCGTGCGCGGGGTACGCGTGGTAGCAGTTGGTCCAGACGCGGCCGGCCTGGATCGCCCGGCCCGCCCGGTAGGCCGTGTTGACGTCGCGGGTCCACACACCCGCGCCGAGCCCGTACGACGTGTCGTTGGCGATCTTGATGGCGTCGTCGAAGTCGTCGAACCCGGCGACGGAGACGACGGGCCCGAAGATCTCCTCCTGGAAGACGCGCATCCGGTTGTCGCCCTCGAAGATGGTCGGGCGGACGTAATAGCCGCCCTTCAACTCGCCGTCGAACTCGGCGCGTTCACCACCCGTGAGGATCTTCGCGCCCTCTTTCCGGCCGATCTCGATGTACGAGAGGATCTTGGACAGCTGCTCGCCGGACGCCTGCGCGCCGATCATCGTCTCGGTGTCGAGCGGGTGCCCCGGCTTGATCAGCTCGGTGCGGGCGACGGCCGCGGCGAGGAAGTCGGGGTAGTTGCCGCGCTGGATCAGCCCGCGCGAGGGGCACGTGCACACCTCGCCCTGGTTCAGCGCGAACATCGTGAACCCCTCGAGGGCCTTGTCGCGCAGGTCGTCGTCCTTGTCCCAGATGTCGTCGAAGAAGAGGTTCGGCGACTTGCCGCCCAGCTCCAGCGTCACCGGCTTCAGGTTCTCCGCCGCGTACTGCATGATCAGCCGCCCGGTCGAGGTCTCCCCGGTGAACGCGACCTTCGCCACGCGCGGGCTCGACGCGAGCGGCTTGCCCGCCTCCAGGCCGAAGCCGTTGACGATGTTCACGACGCCCGGCGGCAGCAGGTCGGCGATCAGGGACATCCAGTAGTGGATCGAGACGGGCGTCTGCTCGGCCGGCTTGAGCACGACCGCGTTGCCCGCCGCCAGCGCCGGCGCGAGCTTCCACGTCGCCATCAGGATCGGGAAGTTCCACGGGATGATCTGCGCGACCACTCCGAGCGGTTCGTGGAAGTGGTATGCCACCGTGTCGTCGTCCAGCTCGCTGAGCGAACCCTCCTGCGCGCGCACCGCCCCCGCGAAGTACCGGAAGTGGTCGATGGCCAGCGGTATGTCCGCCGCCAGCGTCTCGCGCACCGGCTTGCCGTTCTCCCAGCTCTCCGCGACGGCCAGCGCCTCCAGGTTCGCCTCCATCCGGTCGGCGATCTTCAGCAGGATGTCCGAGCGCTCCGTCGCCGACATCCGCCCCCACCCGGGCGCCGCCGCGTGCGCCGCGTCCAGCGCCCGCTCCACGTCCTCCACCGTGCCCCGCGCGACCTCCGTGAACGGCTGCCCGTTCACCGGGCTCGGGTTCTCGAAGTACTGCCCGCGCGCGGGCGGCACGTACTCCCCGCCGATGAAGTGGTCGTAACGCCCCTCGTAGGAGACGATCGCCCCCTCCGACCCGGGTGCGGCGTAACGAGTCATCCCATACCTCCCTCAGCAGCGCTGCCCGCCGTTGGACAGCTCCGACGGACGGTACGGAACGGGACGTTGCACGGACGTTGCGTCCGGGGGGAACCGGCGCGGGGTTCGTTGAGCGTGTGTGCGTACGGTGCGGGTGCGGGTGCGGGTGCGGGTGCGGGTGCGGGTGCGGGTGCGGGTGCGGGGGCCGGTGCCGGAGCTGCCGGGGCCGTGAGCCGGGTGCCACCGGAAACGCGAGCCGCGCACGGCCGGGAGTGTGGGCTGTGTGCTGCTGGGAGCGTGAACGGTGTGCTGGTGGTGGCGTGAGCCGCGCGCCACCGGAACCGCGATCCGGGCCGCCCGGCATTCCGTCCGAGGTGTCCGGCCCATGGCACCCGGTGCGGGGCGTCCGGCCCGCCCGGCGGAGGTCCCCCGGCAGACGTCCCGCCCGGCGTGAGGCGATTCGCCGCCCCGACGCCCCTCCGCGCCCCACCCGCCGCTCCCCGCAACGCCCCTCCACACCCCGCCGGTTCCCCGTCCCACCACTGCCTCATCCACCCTCTACCTCACCCACCCTCCGGTCCCCACCAACTCCTCCTCCAGCGCCGAGAGTCGCGCCCGCACCGACGCCGTCGGCCGTACTACCGCCAGCGCCCGCCACACCTCCAGGTCGTCCTCGCCCCACGGCGCGTGCGCCCAGTCGGTCAACAGGTCGGGATCCTGACCCGCGATCAGCGCCGCCCGCACCCCGTCCGCGAGCTGCCGCCGGAGCCGGGTCACCGCCGGCGCCCGCGAGCCGGGCAGCAGTGGACCGGCGTACGCGGCGAGGGCCGCCGTCACCGCCCCGGCGGCGAGCCTGCGTTCGACGACCGCGAGGTCCGACTCCACCGGCACCGTCAGCCGGTACGGCCGCGACGCCAGCAGGTCCGGCCCCAATACGCCCCGCAGCCGGGCCAGTTCGGCACGCAGGGTCACCGGCGTCACCGACTCGTCCTCGTACAGCGCGCACAGCAGCCCGTCCCCGGTCAGCCCCTCCGGGTGACGGGCCAGCAGGACCACGATCTCGCTGTGCCGCCGGCTCAGCCGCACCGTCCGCCCGCCCGCCGTGAGCAGGGCCTCGTCCCGCCCGAGCACGGTCAGCTCCGCCGCCTCGACGACGGGCCGCTCCCGCGCGATCAGCGCCAGCTGGGACTCCGCCGCCCGCGCCACCGCCTGCACGAACCCCAGGCTGTGCGGATGCGCCAGCGCGTTCCCGCCCGTCACGTCGACGGCGCCCAGGACCCGCCCGGTGCGCGGATCGTGCACCGGAGCCGCCGCACACGTCCACGGCTGCGCCTGCCGCGTGAAGTGCTCCGCCGCGAACACCTGCACCGGCCGACCCACCGCGACGGCCGTCCCCGGCGCGTTCGTCCCCACCGCGCTCTCCGCCCACCGCGCGCCGGGCACGAAGTTCATCCGCCCCGCCCGCCGCAGGGTCGCCCCGTCCCCCTCGACCCACAGCAGCCGGCCGTGCGCGTCGCACACCGCGAGCAGATGCGCCCCGTCCGCCGCGAACGGCCCCACCAGCTCCCGCAGCAGCGGCATCACCGGCGCCAGCGGATGCTTCGCCCGGTACTCCCCGAGCACCCCGTCGGTCAGCTCCACATCGGCCGTGCGGTCCGGCCCCACCCCGGCCCGCGCGGACCGCCGCCAGGAGTCGGCGACCACCGGACGGACGGGGCGCGCGACCGTGCCCGCCGCCGTGAACGTCTCATGCGCCCGCCGCAGCGTACGGACCCGCTCGACGGGGTCGGCCCCGGGCTCCAGGGCCACCCAAGGATCGGTCAACTCGGCCTCCCGGAAGGTGGATCAGGCGGTACAGGTCACTTGGAGGGGTGGGATGTGCGGCAGGTGAAGCGAGGTGAGGGTCTGACGCTGACGGGGACGACAGCGCGAGGGACGAGCGCGGGGGCGACGGCGGCGGGTGACGGCGAGGTCGGTGACGCGGTGCTCGGGCGCCGCGCGGACGGTGTGGCCGGCACCGCGCGCCGCACGTCGTTCCCGACGGCGCACCCGTGGCCGGCCTGCTTGCGGACATCGTCACTCCGGGCCCCGGCGCCGACAACCGTCGCGGCACCACTCACTCGAATCCGGCCCTTCCATATCGGTGTCCGCATCCGCATCGGTGTCCGCGCCCGTGCCCGCTCAAGTCCGCCCACGCCCGCTCAGCTCTGGGCGACGAGTCTCATGTACCGCGCCCAGTCCCAGTTCCGGCCGGGGTCCGTGTGGTCACTGCCCGGCACCTCGTGGTGGCCGATGACGTGGGCCCGGTCCTTGGGGATGCCGTACCGGTCGCACACCGTCGCCGTCAGCTCGGCCGACCGCTCGTACAGCGCGTCCGTGAAGTAGGCCGGCCGGTCCACCCAGCCCTCGTGCTCGATGCCGATGCTGCGCGTGTTGTACTCCCAGTTCCCCGCGTGCCACGCGACGTCGGCCTCCCGCACGCACTGGGCGATCCGGCCGTCGGACGAGCGGACCACGTAGTGCGCGGACACCTTCTTCTTCGGGTTCCGGAAGATGGTCAGCGCCTTGTCGAACGAGGTCTGCGTGACATGGATGACCACCAGGTCGACGGGGTGGCGCGGCGAAGGCCGGTCGGACACGGTGTAGTTGGCCGGGGCGGCGGGCGCCCACAACGCCGACGGACGGTCGGGCGCCTGCGTCTGCGCCCCGGCCCTCGGCTCGGGCAGCATCACGGAGGACGCCGCCGCGAGCACGGCCCCTTTGAGAAGGTGACGCCGGCCGGGTGGGGAACCGGCCCGGTTCATGCCTTGGTTCATGCAACGCCCTTCCGCCGATGAGGAGTTCCACGACCGCCGCTGCGATGCGTGTGATCACAAGGTACGGCGGCGAAAGGGCCCGCAAGAGGACACCGCGGGATTCTGTGGACAGACCGGGACCTGTGGAAAACCGGCTCACCCGAAAGGGGTAATTCCGCTTCGGCGAACGGGAGTTGTCCACAGGTGGGACGTTTCACCTCGACCTGGATCCGATCATCACACCGGACGGTCCCGCCTCACCCCGCCCCGACACCCACCCCGACCGGATCGTCCAGCACGGCCCGCACCACGGAATGCGCCGCCCCCAGCAACGGCCCCTCCGACCCCCACCGCGACACGGACACCGGACACACCGGCCCCGCCGTCCGCCGCGCCAACTCCGCCTCCAGCGACGGCAGCAGCCACGGCGCGAGTCCGGCGAGCGCCCCGCCGAGCACGACGCTTTCCGGGTCCAGCAGGTTGACCGCCCCGGTGAGGGCGATCCCCAACGCCGTCCCCGCCTCCCGCAGGGCCCGCCGCACCGCCTCGTCCCCGTCCGCCGCCCGCCCCGCGAGCAGTCCGACCCGGTCACCGCCCGGTGCGAGGCCGGCCGCCCGCAGGACGGCCTCCTCCCCGGCGTACTGCTCCAGACATCCGCGCCCGCCGCACACGCACTGCGGCCCGTCGGGGTGGACCGGCACATGCCCCAGCTCGCCCGCGAACCCCCGCGTCCCGCGCAGCAGTCCGCCGTCCACGACGACCGCCGCGCCGATCCCGATCTCCGCCGACACGTGCAGGAAGTCGCGCGGAGCGCCTTCGCCGAGCCAGAGTTCGGCGAGCGCACCGAGGTTGGCCTCGTTGTCGACGGTGAACGCGGGCTCCGGGGACAGCAGTTCACCGAGGTCGACGCCGTGCCAGTCGAGGTTCGGCGCGCGCACGACCGTCCGCCCGTCCCGCGCGACCAGCCCGGGTACGGCGACGGCGAGCCCCGCTGCCCACAGCCCCTGCCCGCGCGCCTCGGCGACGACGTCCCGCACCAGTTCGCTCAGTTCGGCGACGACGGGCCCGGGGGAGCGGCCCCGGTTCGTCCCCTGCCGCTCGGCCCGCGCGCGTACCTCGCCGCGCAGGTCGACCGCGCAGACGGCCAGGTGGTCGACGCCGATCTCCGCGCCGATCCCGGCGGGCCCGCGCCGCGAGACCGCGAGCGCCGACCCGGGCCGCCCCACCCGTCCGGGGCGTTCGGGCCCCAGCTCCTCCAGCAGCCCGGCCCGGATCAACTCGTCCACCAGCGTCGACACGGCCGTCCGCGTCAGCCCGATCCGCGACGCCACCGCCGCCCTGGACAGCGACCCCTCCGCGCTGACGGCGTGCATCACGCGCGCGAGGTTGCGCCGCCGCATGCCCTGCTGGGTGTCGGAGGACACCCGGCCGGGGCCGGTGGGACGAGGGTCGTGCAGGGGCGCGGTCATGCGGGGGAGTCCTCCGGTTCTCGTCGGGGCGTGCGGTCGGGAATGCGAGGGCAATGGATCAAAAGTCCACTGCCGTGGCATTCCCGCGCGCGGGACGGCGTCCTGGCGGGGCGCCGGTCGCGCTCAGCCGCCCAGCAGCCCCCCGGCGTCCGCCAGCACCCCCGCGATCCGCTCCAGCGCGGCGTCGTCGCGGGGCACAGCCTCCAGGACCGGCCCGCGCGTGGTGTTCCAGCGGCGGGCCACGGCCGCGGGGTCCTCGCCGGTGAGCAGGCCGGCGGCCTGCGCGGCGGCGCCGAGGGCGACGAGTTCCTTGGCCTCGGGGACCTGGACGGGGCGTCCGGACAGACGCCGTACGGTCTCCTGCCAGGCGCGCCCGCGTGCGCCGCCGCCGATCAGCAGCAGGGGCGCGGAGCGGTCGGCGTCCTCGTCGAGGACCAGGTCGAGCGCGCCGAGCAGGGAGTGGACGGCGCCGTCGTAGGCGGCCTGGAGGAGCTGTCCCGCGGTCGTGTCGTGGCGCAGGCCGTGCAGGACGCCGGAGGCGTTCGGGAGGTTCGGGGTGCGCTCGCCGTCCAGGTAGGGCAGGAGGGTGACGCCCGTGGCGGGCTCCACCGCCTCGCGGTCCAGGCCCAGCAGGGCGGCGACCTTGTCGACGGCCAGGGTGCAGTTCAGGGTGCAGGCGAGGGGAAGCCAGTCGCCGTGCGCGTCGGCGAAGCCGGCCACGGTTCCGGTCGGGTCGGCGGGGCGCCGCTTCGACACCGCGTAGACCGTGCCGGAGGTGCCGAGGCTCAGCACGGGCGCGCCAGGGCGCAGACCCAGGCCCAGCGCCGCCGCCGCGTTGTCGCCGGTGCCGGCCGCGACGAGGGTGCCCTTGGCGAACGGCAGCCCGTGCCCGTCGCGGACGGTGCCCGCTACCTCGCCGGGGCGCACCACGCGCGGGAGGAGCGCCGGGTCGAGGCCCACGTGCGCCAGGATCTCGGCGTCGTAGGCTTCCGTGCCCGACGCCCACCAGCCCGTCCCGGAGGCGTCGCCGCGGTCCGTGGTGCCCTCGCCGGTCAGGCGCTCGGTGAGGTAGTCGTGCGGCAGCCGGACGGCCTTGACGGCGCGCAGCGCCTGCGGCTCGTTCTCCGCGAGCCACGCCCACTTGGTGACCGTGAAGGAGGCCGCCGGGACCGAGCCGGTGCGCTCCGCCCAGAACTTCGCGCCGCCCAGTTCCTCCGTCAGCCGGCGCGCCTGCGGGGCCGAGCGGACGTCGTTCCACAGCAGCGCCGGGCGCACCGGCTCGCCGTCGCCGTCCAGCGTCACCAGGCCGTGCTGCTGCCCGCCGACCGAGACCGCCGCGGCCTCGCGGGCGGCGTCACCGCACTGCCTCAGCGCCTCGCTGAGCGCTTCCCACCACTGGCGCGGGTCGCTCTCCCGTCCGGCTCCCGCGGAGACCGTGTGCGGGGCCTGGCCGCTCGCGACGACCTCGCCGGTCGCCACGTCGACGACGAGGGCCTTGGTCGACTGGGTGGACGAGTCCACGCCGACGACGAGCGGACCTTCGGCTGCTGACATCGGGCTCTCCCTCATGCTGTGCGCGACGGTGCGGGAACTCTCTGTGACACGTCCCCGATCGGTCCTCGAACGGTCTTCCCAGGGATGCGTCCGCATACTAATTTGTAAACGGCCATGACGAAATAGTCGTACGCAGCAAGGAGCCGCGGTATGAGCTACCAGCCCACCCCCGAGGACAGGTTCACCTTCGGCCTGTGGACCGTCGGCTGGCAGGGACGGGACCCCTTCGGCGAGGCCACGCGCGGTGCCCTCGACCCGGTCGAGACCGTTCAGCGCCTGTCCGAACTGGGCGCCTACGGCGTCACCTTCCACGACGACGACCTGATCCCCTTCGGGTCCTCCGACACCGAGCGCGAGTCGCACGTCAAGCGCTTCCGCCAGGCCCTGGACGCCACCGGCATGACCGTCCCGATGGCCACCACCAACCTCTTCACCCACCCCGTCTTCAAGGACGGCGCGTTCACCGCGAACGACCGCGACGTGCGCCGCTACGCCTTGCGCAAGACGGTCCGCAACATCGACCTGGCCGTCGAGCTGGGCGCCAAGACGTACGTCGCCTGGGGCGGCCGCGAGGGCGCCGAGTCCGGCGCCGCCAAGGACGTGCGCGTGGCGCTCGACCGCATGAAGGAGGCGTTCGACCTCCTCGGCGAGTACGTCACCGCCCAGGGCTACGACCTGAAGTTCGCGATCGAGCCCAAGCCGAACGAGCCCCGCGGCGACATCCTCCTGCCGACCGTCGGGCACGCGCTCGCGTTCATCGAGCGCCTGGAGCGGCCCGAGCTGTACGGCGTGAACCCCGAGGTGGGCCACGAGCAGATGGCCGGCCTGAACTTCCCGCACGGCATCGCGCAGGCGCTGTGGGCGGGCAAGCTCTTCCACATCGACCTCAACGGCCAGTCGGGCATCAAGTACGACCAGGACCTGCGGTTCGGCGCCGGTGACCTGCGCTCCGCGTTCTGGCTGGTCGACCTCCTGGAGAGCGCCGGGTACGCGGGTCCGAAGCACTTCGACTTCAAGCCCCCGCGCACCGAGGACTTCGACGGCGTCTGGGCGTCCGCGGCCGGCTGCATGCGCAACTACCTGATCCTCAAGGAGCGCGCGCTCGCCTTCCGCGCCGACCCGGAGGTCCAGGAGGCCCTGCGCGCGTCCCGGCTCGACGAGCTGGCCCAGCCCACCGCCGCCGACGGCCTCGACGCGCTCCTCGCCGACCGCGCCGCCTTCGAGGACTTCGACGTCGATGCCGCCGCCGCCCGCGGCATGGCCTTCGAACGCCTCGACCAGCTCGCCATGGACCACCTCCTGGGCGCCCGCGGCTGATCTCCCTCCACGCGCGCGTGCCCGTCGGTGTCCAGGGCGGCCGGGACGGGCGAACCGTCCCGGCCGGACGGGCACGCGCGCGTGGGCGGTACACGGCGAGCCGACGACCGGGCTGCGGCTCTCGCCCCACGCGCGCGTACTGCACCCGTACGACCACTCGTGCGGCGTTCCGCGTGCATTGCGCCGGAATCGTGCCCTCCAGGGCCTGAGCCGGTACCAACTCCCGCGCACAGGCCCCGCCCGGCCCGGACCGGGGCCAGTGTGGTTCCCATGGCCACTCCGCCCGTACCTCCGCATCCGCCCTCCGGCGGCGGTTTCGGCGCCCCGCCACCCGACGCCGACGACCGGCGCCCCCGCAGGCGCCGCACACCCCTGTTCGCCGCCCTGGCCGCGCTGCTGGCCGTCGCGGTGATCGTGATCGCCGTCCTGGCGACCGACGGGAACAGCGGCCCCGACGACGAGAAGGACTCCGGGAACACCTCCGGCCCGCCCTTCGAGCTGCCGAGCAGACTCCCCACCGGAATCCTCCCGACCCGGTTCCCCTCACTGCCCAGCGACCTCCCGACCGCGATCCCGAGCGGCTTCATCCCCAGCGACCTGGCGTCACTGCTGCCGTGAGCCGGTTTCATGGCGCGTGGGCCCGCCCCGGTGTCCGGAGGCGGGCCCACGCGCCGGCCCGTCACAACGGGTCCTCCTCGCCCTCGTCCCGGGAAGCCGCCGCCCAGGCCGTCGCGGGATCCGGGGCGGGCTCGCCCGCCGGTGCCCAGCGGCCGTCGCGCCTCCGGTAGGGCCACCAGCGGCCGTCGTGGTCCAGGCGTATCTGGGCGGGAGCGCCGACAGCGGTCCAGCGGTTGGCGCGCGGACGCAGCGGCGGACGCTCGCCGGGGTCCCAGGCCGCTTCGAGAGCCGCCCGCGCGCGTGCCGCCGTCTCCTCGTCGAGGGCCCATTCCTCGTCGAGGACCCTCAACGCGCCCACGCCCCCCATGCGCCACGCGTGCACGGCGGGATCCAGCCCCTCGCGCCCGCGCCCCGAACCCGCCACGAGCCGGGCGGCGACAGAGTCGTCGGACGGAGAGCCGGCCGCGAGGCGGACCGCGTCCTGAGCGGGCGTCAGCTCGGCCGCCTCCGGCGTCCCGCGCAGGGCCTCCCGCAGAAGCCGGTGCGCCTCCCGGGCCGTGCACGCGGCCAGGAACTCCAGAGCGGCCGGGACGACATCCCCGGGCGGCTCGGTCTCGGCGTCCAGGGACGGCGGGACCCCGGGACCCTCGGGCAGCTCCGGCGGAGCGGGCAGCGTGGCGGGCACGGACGCGTACGCCCGCGCGGCGTCGACGCCGTCGGGACGGGACGGGCGCGTGCGGGCCTTGAGGCCGTCCATCAGCGCCCGTTCGGGGCGCCCGCGCAGCGCCAGCAGCACGAACGGGTCCTCGTCGAGCAGCCGGGCCACCTGGTAGCACAGCGCGGTCGTGTGCCCGCAGTGGTCCCACGCGCCGCAGTCGCAGGACGCCTCCAACTCGCCCAGCCCCGGCAGCAGATCCACGCCGGAGTCCGCCGCGTCCTCCACCAGGTGCGGCGGCATCTCGCGGTCGAGCAGCGCGGCCAGATACCCGGCCCGCTCGACGGCCAGCCCCAGCAACCGCTCCCACTGCGCCTGCGACAGCTCCGGCAGGAGCACGTCCGCACGGTGCGCCGTACCGTCCCGGTCCCGGACGACGGCCGTCACGCGGCCCGGCCGCACCGACACGGCACCGACCGCGCCCCCGCGCGCCAGACGACGCCCGGCACGGATCTGGGCGCCGTCCAGCACCCCGTCCTCCAGCGCGGCGACCCAGCCACGCCCCCACCACGTCCGCGCGAACGCCTGCCCCCGCGCGGGCGCGGTCACCTCGAACGTCGACTCCTCGTACCCGTCGTGCCCGGTCATCGTGTCCCCCCTCGCAGCTCCACCAGTTCGGCCAGCTCGGCGTCCGTCAGCTCCGTGAACGCCGTCTCGCCGGAGCCGAGCACGGCGTCGGCGAGTTCCCGTTTGCGCTCCAGCATCCGCGCGATGCGGTCCTCGACCGTCCCCTCGGCGATCAGCCGGTGCACCTGCACCGGCCGGGTCTGCCCGATGCGGTACGCGCGGTCGGTGGCCTGCGCCTCGACAGCGGGGTTCCACCAGCGGTCGTAGTGCACGACGTGCTCGGCCCGGGTGAGGTTGAGCCCCGTCCCGGCCGCCTTCAGCGACAGCAGGAACACCGGAACCTCCCCGCTCTGGAAACGCCCGACCATCGCCTCGCGTTCCCCGACCGGCGTCCCGCCGTGCAGGAACTGCGAGGGCACACCCCGTACGCGCAGGTGCCGCTCGATGATCCGGGCCATCGCCACGTACTGCGTGAACACCAGGACGCCGGCCCCTTCGGCGAGGACACCGTCGAGGAGTTCGTCCAGCAGCTCCAGCTTCCCGGACCGTCCCGCGATCTCCGGCCGCTCCTCCTTGAGGTACTGGGCGGGGTGGTTGCAGATCTGCTTGAGGCCCGTCAGCAGCTTCACGACCAGCCCGCGCCGCGCCATGTCGTCCGCCTCGGCGATCCGGGCCAGCGTCTCGCGCACCAACGCCTCGTACAGGCCCGCCTGTTCCGGCGTGAGCGACACTGGCCGGTCGGTCTCGGTCTTGGGCGGCAGCTCCGGGGCGATGCCCGGATCGGACTTGTGGCGGCGCAGCAGGAACGGCCCCACCAGCCGGGCGAGCCGTTCGGCGGCGGCCGGGTCACCGCCGCCCTCCACGGCCCGCGCGTACCGCGCGCGGAAGGCCGTCAGCCGGCCGAGCAGCCCCGGCGTCGTCCAGTCCAGGATCGCCCACAGCTCCGAGAGGTTGTTCTCCACCGGGGTGCCGGTGAGCGCCACGCGTGCGCGTGCCCCGACGGTCCGCAGCGCGCGGGCGGTCGCCGCGTACGGGTTCTTCACATGCTGCGCCTCGTCGGCGACGAGCAGCCCCCAGGGCACCTCGGCGAGCCGGGGCGCGTCCAGGCGCAGCGTCCCGTAGGTGGTCAGGACGAACTCGCCGTCCGCGAGGGACGCCAGGTCCCGGCGCGGGCCGTGGAAGCGGCGCACGCGCGTGCCGGGCGCGAACCGCTCGATCTCCCGCTGCCAGTTGCCCATGAGCGACGTCGGGCACACCACGAGCGTGGGGCCCGCGGACGCCGGGTCGGCCTGGCGGTGCAGGTGCAGCGCGATCAGCGTGATCGTCTTGCCGAGGCCCATGTCGTCGGCCAGGCAGCAGCCGAGCCCCAGCGACGTCATCCGGGCCAGCCAGTCCAGACCGCGCCGCTGGTAGTCCCGCAGGGTCGCGGCGAGCGCGGCCGGCTGGGCGATCGGCTCCTGTTCGCCGGACGGCACCAGCCGCTCCCGCAGGCCCTCCAGCCACGGAGTGGACCGCACGTCGACCAGGTGGCCGTCGATCTCCGCGGCGCCCGTCAGCGCGGCGCTCAGCGCCGCCACGGGGGCGAGCTTCAGGTCCTGCCGGGAACGGGCGCGGCGGACCTCCCCGGGATCGACGAGGACCCACTGGTCGCGCAGCCGCACGATCGGGCGGTTCGCCTCCGCGAGCCGGTCCAGCTCCTCGCGGGTCAACTGCCGGTCGCCCAGCGCGAACCACCAGCCGACGCTCACCAGCGCGTCGGCCGACAGGAACGAGGCCGGCTCGCCCCGCCCGTCCGGCGGGCCCACCACCGCGCGCGTGTTCAGCGTCCGGGACAGCTCCCTCGGCCAGTGCACCTCGACCCCGGCACCGGCCAGCGCCCGCGCGCCCTCGCCGAGCAGGTCCTCGACGTCGTCGTCCAGGAGCTCGACGACGTCCGGGACGGCGGCCGACAGCAGGGGCGCCAGCGGGGGCCAGGCACGGGCCGCGCGGCGCAGCGCCAGCAGGACGTCCATCCGCGCGTGGGGGCCGAAGCCGGAGCCGGGGTGTGCGGGCGCCGGGGACGGCGGGGCCGCCTCCGCCCGCGCGTGTCCCGCAGCCGACGGGCCGAACCCGGGCAGCGCTGTCTGCGCGGGCGCCCGGTCGGACAGTGCGGTCCCCCCGCGCGCGGGTTCCCCGGCACCGTCCGTCGCGGCCCACACGTCCGCCGCGTCCGCGATCACCCCCGGATCGGCGACGGAGCGGACCTGCGGCACCGCGCGGAACCGAGGCTCCCCGGGGCCGTCCAGTCCCGACACCTCGACGCGCAGCGAGATCCGCACGCCGGCGTTGTGCCCCGCCGCGACGTCGGTGGCCCACGCGCGTGCGTGCGGCAGGCGCTGCGGCTGCCGTCCCCCGTAGGCGGGGGCGCCCGTCACGAGCGGCGCGGCGGGGGAGCGGGGCAGGGTGTCGGCGACCGCGTCCAGGAAGGCCCGCACCAGCCCCTCCGGCGCGGGCAGCCGGAGCTCGGGGCCGCCGTCCAGGGGGACGGCGTGCGCCTCGGGCGGCATCGCGGCGGCGAGCCGCCGGATCCGCTCGACGTCGTCCTGGCCGAGCGGCCCGACCCGCCAGGCGTCGTGGTCGCCCGCGGACAGGCCGGGCAGCAGCAGTCCGCGCGCGACGAACTGGAGCGCCAGGAGCGCGGCGCCGCCCCAGAAGGCCGCCGCCGGATGCGCGTCCGGCGCGACCCGCGCCCGCGTGAGCACCGGCAGCGCCTCCCGCACGGAGACGAAGGCGACGGGCACCTCGACGGCCTCCACACCCGCACCGGCCGGCTGTACGACGCGCAGCCGCCCGGCGGAGCCGACGGCGGGCGGCTGCGCGTCGCCGCCCGGGTGCCAGAAGGCGATCCGGCCGGTGCGGGCCGGGTCGCCCGGCACGAACACGGCGTGGCAGCGGGACGGTTCGGGGACGTCGGGCGGTGTTTCCGTGGGGACCCTCTGTGTGGCGATGACCCTACTCCTCAAGTTTGACTAGTCAGGCTGCGGTCGCCGAGGGTACAGCATGGGAAGAGGCTCACGGCAAGGTTTTCTCAGGGACATCTCGGGGTCGGTCTCGGGGACGTCTCAGGGTCGGCGGCTGGAACCGCGGGCCGCGTGGAGCCGTTCTCACAGCAGAGAGCGGCAATGGCCGCGAAGGAGGCGACGTACATGTCGAAGAACGCGAAGATCGCCGCGGGCGGGGTGGCGGCCGGACTCCTCCTGCTGATCTGGCTGCCCTGGTGGGCGGCGCTGCTGATCGTGCTGGGGGTCCCCGCCGCCGCGTACCTCGCGCTGGACCCGTCCCAGCGGCGCAGGCTGCGCCGCGTCACCCGCAAGGAACTGGGCCGCTGAGGGTGGGGCCGGACGGTCTCCCACCCGCGGGGGCCGTCCGGCTCGGCTCGGCCACATGGCTCGGCTCGGCCGCAGCGTCTCAGCTCGGGCGCACGGCCATCCGGTCCAGCGCCTCCAGCAGCCCCGGCAGTTCGGGCCCCCGCCCGACGGGCAGCACCTCACCGGGCTTGTCGTCGAGGAGGACGAAGGCGATGTCGTCGGTGCGGGCCACCAGCGACCAGCCCGGCCCGTCCGCCCGCAGCGTGCGCGCCTCGCCCGGCGCGAAGGAGGACCGCACCCGGCCCAGCGGAGGCGGCGTCTCGACATAGGCGCGCGCCTCGGCGAGGACCCGCCGGACGTCACTGGGACGCGCGCTCGCGTCCTGCTCCTGCCGGGGCGTGAACTGTGAGTCGTCGATCTGCTCGCGCCAGGTCGACCACTGCACCGCTATCTCGTCGGCCCCCAGCCGCCGCCGCGCCGCCCCCCACACGCTGGTGTCCGGCGGAACCAGCGCGGGCCCCTCGGCGACCTCGGGAGCGGGATCGTGCGGCGCGGGGACGCCGGGCGCGGCCACGGCGACCGGCAGGGGCCAGCCGGGCAGACCCGCGACGACCGACCGCTCGTCCGGCGACAGGTCGTACTCCATCCCGCAGTCCCAGGAGGCGATCGCGACCGCCACCAGCGACACGTCGTCGACGACCACGGTCCACCGCGCGCCCGTGCCGTCCTGGCCGAACACCAGCCCGTAGCCCTCCGCGAGCGGCGGAAGGCCGAGCGACGCGCACGCCTCCGGGTAGTCGTCGCCCAGCGCGCTCGGGAACTGAGCGGGCGTCAGCAGCACCGCCGTGAGCACATAGAGCGCGTCTTCGGCGGCAACGGTGTCCTCGTCCGTCCCGGACATCCCGGCCTCCCCGTGGGTTCGTCCAACGGCGCGCACCCTAGTGCGCCCGTGACGTGCTTGTCACGACTCCCGGACGGACCCGGAGCTGCGGCTTCGGCCAGGACGGGGACGAATCGGCGCGTGTCAGGCGGCCGGCAGCCCGAGGAGCGCGCGGGCGACGCTCTGCGGGGACTCGTCGTGCTCGCGCGCGAGCGTGACCACCGCCCGGCAGGCCAGCTCGCGTACCCCGAAGGACAGCGCCTCCGGCGACACCCAGGAGGCCGCTTCCTCGATCCGGTCCTGATCGTCCAGCGCGCACGCCGACACGTACACGGCCGCCGCCTCGAACAGATTCGGTACCCGCTCCCGCCGCCCCCGCGCCGCGTCCGCGCGCGTACCGCCCGTCAGCAACCCCCAGGCCCTGCGCAACCCGCCCGCCATCCGGACCACCCTCCTCCTGCCCGCCCGGCGCGACCGGGCGCCGGCTCCTGTTCCCCAACGTAGAGTCGGACCTTTCCCGGCAGAAGGGCCCAGGCGCCCGCTCAGTCCTCCCGCACCGCCAGCGCCAGGAAGCGGTTCTCCTCGTCCGTGTACGACGTCATCCGCCAGCCCGAACCGGCCAGCAGCGGCCGCAGGTTGGGCTCGGCCCGCAGGTCGTCCGGCGTGAGCCGGCGCCCCTGGCGGGCCGCGAGGGCGGCGCGGCCGACGGGATGGAAGAGGGCCAGCGCTCCGCCGGGGCGGACCACGCGCGCCAACTCCCGCAGCCCGGAGGCCGGTTCACCGAGGTGCGCGACGAGGCCCGCGGCGAACACGGCGTCCAGCACCCCGTCCCGCAGCGGCAGCGCGGCGACGTCGGTGAGCAGCAGCCGCCCGTCACGCCCCCGTCCGGCCCGTACGGCGGCCTGGAGCATCGCCGGGGTCAGGTCGGCCCCGAGGACCGTCCCCGAGGGCCCCACGGCCGCCCTGAGCGGCGTCAGGGCTCGCCCGGTGCCGCAGCCGGCGTCCAGGACCCGATGGCCCGGCCGCAGCCCCAGCGCGGCCACCGCGGCGGCGTAGGCGGGGCCGTCACCGGCGAACCTCTCGTCCCAGCCGGCCGCGCGGGCCGCGAAGAACTCCTGGACGTGCGTGCGGTACTCGCTCATGAGCGCATGATCCCGCACCGTCACACAGAGACCCACAGCGCGCAGGTCCGGGCGCCACTTGATCACCTGTGCGCACTTCTCCGCCACATTGCGGCACTTTCCGAAGCGCGCTCCCTCTGTGCGCCCATGCCCGCACTAGCGTCCCTGAGCCATGGGACACCTGGACCACGCAGCCTTCGGCTGGCTCACCCCCGTGCTGTCGTACGTGATGGCCTGCATAGGCGCCGCCCTCGGACTGCGCTGCACCGTGCGCGCCCTCGGCGCCACCGGACGGTCACGCCGCAACTGGCTGATCACCGCCGCCTCCGCCATCGGCACCGGCATCTGGACGATGCACTTCGTCGCCATGCTCGGCTTCGCCGTCAGCGGCACCGACATCCGCTACGACGTACCGCTGACCGTCCTCAGCCTCCTCGTCGCCATGGTCGTCGTCTGCGCGGGCGTGTTCGCCGTCGGCTACGGACGCGACCGCACGCGCGCACTGCTCACCGGCGGACTCACCACCGGAATCGGCGTCGCGAGCATGCACTACCTGGGCATGGCGGCCGTCCGGCTGCACGGCGACGTCCACTACGACCCGATGGCCGTCGCCCTCTCCGTGGTGATCGCGGTCGTCGCGGCCACCGCCGCCCTGTGGGCCGCCCTCAACATCGAATCGCCCGTCGCGGTCACCGTGGCCTCCCTGGTCATGGGCGCGGCCGTCAGCAGCATGCACTACACCGGGATGTTCGCGGTGAGCGTGCGGGTCACGCCCTCCGGGGCGGCGCTGCCCGGGGCTACGGCGATGCAGTTCATCTTCCCCCTCGCCGTCGGCCTCGGGTCCTACCTCTTCCTCACCTCGGCCTTCGTCGCCCTGTCGCCCACCACCAGGGAACGCGAGGCGTCCGCCTCCGCCGAACGGGCCGTGGAGCCCGCAGGCACGCACGCGTAGCACCACCCCTTCGACCCACCGTCCAGCGAGGAGTCCATGCGTACCCCCAGGAAGGCCACCGCGGCCGGCCCCGAGTCACCGAACCCGGTGCGCGGCCGCCGCGCCCACGCCGGGCCGCCCGCAGACGAGGGCCTGGGCGACCCCACGGACCCGGCGGACGGCACGCCCCCGCGCGCGCAACGCTGGCGAATACGCCCCCGCACCGTCCGCGCCAAGATCGTCTGCCTGCTGATGGTGCCGGTCGTCTCGCTGCTCGCCCTCTGGGCGTACGCCACCGTCACCACCGCCCAGGACGTCTCCCGGCTGCGCCAGATCCAGCGCGTCGACTCCGAGGTCCGCGCACCCGTCGCCGCCGCCGTCGCCGCGCTCCAGGCCGAACGCACGGCCGCCGTCCGGTACGCCACCGGGCCTGACGCCGAGCAGACGGACAACCTGCGCGGGCTCGCGCGGGCCACCGACCGTGCGGTCGCCCGGCTGCGGCTCGGCGAGGACAGCACCGTCGCCGACGGCCAGGAACTGCCCGCCGGAGTCGCCCAGCGGCTCGCCGCCTTCGTCACCGGGGCCGAGCAACTGCGCGCCCTGCGCGGCGCGATGCTCGCGGGGAAGACCGACTGGGCCCAGGTGTACGGGCGTTACACGCGCACGATCTCCGACGCGTTCGCCGTGGGCGGCGCGCTCTCCGGGATCCAGGACGCCGAACTCGGCTCCGACGCGCGCGTACTGCTCGAATTCTCCCGCGCCGCCGAAGCCCTCGCCCAGGAGGACGCCGTCCTCGCGAGCGCACGCGTGGCGGGTCGCCTCGACACCGGGCGCCTGCGTATGTTCGGCGCCGCCGCCCAGACCCGCCGCGCCCTCACCGAGGCCGCCGTGACCGACCTGCGCGGCCCCGAGCGAGCCGCCTGGCGGACCCTGGCCGGGGACGACGCCTACAAGGGCCTGACGGCCGCCGAGAACCGGATCCTTGCGAGCGCCCCCGGCACACGGGCCCTGGCCACCGCGCCGGAGTCCGCCTGGAACGCCGCCCACACGCGCGTGCAGGCGGGCATGCGCACCATCGAGACGGACGCCGGGCACGAGGTGGCCCGCCGCGCCGACCCCTTCACGCGCGGGCTCCTCACCCCGGCCGGCGCCGCCGTCCTGCTCGGCCTCGCCGCCGTCGTCGCCTCGCTCGTCATCTCCGTACGCATCGGCCGCGGCCTCGTCGTCGAACTCGTCAGCCTGCGCAACGGCGCCCTGGAGATCGCCCGCCGCAAACTCCCCGAGGCCATGCGCAAGTTGCGCGCGGGTGAGGAGATCGACGTCCGCGCGGAGGCCCCGCCGGGCCCCCGCGCGGAGGACGAGACCGGACAGGTCGCCGAGGCCCTGACGACCGTCCACCGGGCCGCCCTGCGGGCCGCCGCGGAGCGCGCCGAACTCGCCAGCGGCATCTCCGGGGTGTTCGTCAACCTCGCGCGCCGCAGCCAGGTCCTGGTGCACCGTCAGCTGAGCCTCCTGGACAGCATGGAACGCCGCTCCGACGACCCGAACGAGCTGAGCGACCTCTTCCGCCTCGACCACCTCACCACCCGCATGCGGCGCCACGCCGAGAGCCTGATCATCCTCTCCGGCGCCGCGCCCGGCCGCGCCTGGCGGATGCCGGTCCCGCTGACCGACGTGGTGCGCGCCGCCGTCTCCGAGGTCGAGGACTACGCGCGCGTGGAGGTACGGCAACTGCCCGAGGCGTCCGTCGTCGGCGCCGCCGTCGCCGACCTCACCCACCTGCTCGCCGAACTCGTCGAGAACGCCGCCCAGTTCTCGCCCCCGCACACGCGCGTGCGCGTCACCGGGGAACCCGTCGGCAACGGGTACGCCGTCGAGGTCGAGGACCGGGGACTCGGCATGGGCCAGGAGACCCTTGTGCGGGCCAACCGGCGCATCACCCAGTCGGAGGCGCTGGACCTGTTCGACAGCGATCGCCTCGGCCTGTTCGTCGTCAGCAGGCTCGCCGCCCGCCACGGCATCAAGGTCCACCTGCGCACCTCCCCCTACGGCGGCACCACCGCTGTCGTCCTGCTGCCCACCGCCCTCCTGGACACCGGCAAGCCGGAACGTTCCGCCGCACAGGCCGTCCGGAGCGGCGCACCGGAGCACAGCGTGGAACCCGCGTACGCGCGCATCCCAGGCGACCACGGCCACGAGGCCGTCCCCGCGCCGGCCGACCGCCCCGCCCTCGTCGCACCGACGGCACCGGCGGCAGCACCGGCCCCCGACTCGGGGCCGCCCCCGGCACAAGCCCCCGCGCCCCCGCCGCCGGGCGTCACCCCCCTGCGCCTGCACCGCCCCCAGGACGACGCCCCAGAGCCCCCTGAGGCCGCCGACGACGACCTCCCGCGCCGCGTGCGCCAGGCGAGCCTCGTACCCCAACTGCGCGGCCCGCGTGCGGAAGAACCCGAGCGCCCGCGCGGCCCGCGCGACGACGGACGCACCCCCGAAGTCGTCCGTGACCGCATGGCCGCCTACCGCGCGGGCTGGGCCCGCGGCGGCGGCAGACACCCCGGCCGCGCGGCCGGACCGCATTCCGGCAGTGAAGGAGACCCCGCATGATCCAGGACCCCGGCACGAGGCCGTCCCAGCGGTCGGGGGAACTCGACTGGCTGCTGGACGATCTGGTGACGCGCGTGAGCGAGGTACGGCACGCGGTGGTGCTGTCCAACGACGGCCTCGCCGTGGGCGCCTCCAGCGACCTCGGGCGCGAGGACGCCGAACACCTCGCCGCCGTCTCCTCCGGCTTCCACAGCCTCGCCAAGGGCGCCGGACGGCACTTCGGCGCCGGCGGCGTACGGCAGACCATGGTCGAGATGGACGACGGCTTCCTGTTCGTCGCCGCCGCCGGGGACGGCTCCTGCCTCGCCGTCCTGACCGCCGTCACCGCCGACATCGGGCTCGTCGCCTACGAGATGGCCCGCCTCGTCAAACGCGTCGGCGAGCACCTGCACACCCCGCCGCGCGTCGCCGCGCGCCCGCCCGCGGCGGGGTGAGGCGGCGATGACCGACGACCCGACCACCGCCGCCCAGTGGTACGACACCGACGCCGGGCCCCTCGTGCGCCCGTACGCGATGACCGGGGGACGCACCAGACCGGGGCCCACCGGGGTGCGCTTCGACCTGATCGCCCTCGTCACCCTCGACCCGGGCGCGTTCGGCGCCGACGACGACCACGCGCTCGGGCCCGAACACCGCGCCCTGATCGACCTGTGCCGCGTCGAGACACAGTCCGTCGCGGAACTCTCCGCCGGGACCGACCTGCCCGTCGGCGTGGTCCGTGTCCTGCTCGGCGACCTGCTGGAGACCGGCCGCGTCACCGTCAGCCGCCCGGTGCCGCCCGCGCACCTGCCCGATGAACGGATCCTGCGGGAGGTCATCGAAGGGCTGCGGGCGCTGTAGATGAACACCCGTCACCAAGCGCGCGTATACGTACGCGTCTCGCGCCCCTCAGGGCATCGGAAAGAGCAAGAACGGTCACAAAAGACGGATCGCGATCGAATCTCCCGCACCAGGCCGACGGTCGCCATCCTGCTGCCCCCGGACGACACCCACGCACGCCGGCACTCCCGAGAGAAGTGATCCATGGCCTCCGAGCACCCCGACGCCACCGGCGAGACCGCCCCGCTGGCCCTGAAGATCCTGGTCGCCGGCGGGTTCGGCGTGGGCAAGACGACCCTCGTGGGCGCCGTCAGCGAGATCAAGCCGCTGCGCACCGAGGAACTGCTCAGCGAAGCCGGGCAGACGGTCGACGACACCGACGGCGTCGACCAGAAGGTCACCACGACCGTCGCCATGGACTTCGGCCGGATCACCATCCGCTCCGGCCTGTCGCTCTACCTGTTCGGCACCCCCGGCCAGGACCGCTTCTGGTTCCTGTGGGACGAACTTTCCCAAGGCGCCCTCGGCGCCGTCGTCCTCGCCGACACCCGGCGCCTGGAGGACTGCTTCCCGGCCGTCGACTACTTCGAGCACCGGCACATCCCGTTCGTCGTCGCCGTCAACTGCTTCACCGGCGCCCGCGCGTACGCCGCCCCCGACGTCTCCCGCGCCCTCGACCTCGACCAGGGCACCCCCGTCGTCCTGTGCGACGCGCGCGACCGCGACTCCGGCAAGGAAGTCCTCATCCGCCTCGTCGAGTACGCCGGGCGCATGCACACCGCCCGGCTCCTCGACTCGGTCGGCTGACTCGTTAGTCCGAGACGGCCTTCTGCGCCAGGACCTTCTCCACGGCGACCCGCACGAGCAGTTCGCCGGGCACGCCGTTGCGGGCGCCGAACTCCTCGGCGCGGTCCTCGCCCATGTAGCGGGCCCCGATGCGGGCGGCCCAGTGACGGACCTCGGAAAGGTCCTCCGAGACGGTGGCCCGGCCCTGGAGCACCACGAAGTCGAAGGGCGGGCGGTCGTCGTCGACGCACAGGGCGACACGGCCGTCACGGGCCAGATTGCGGCCCTTCACGGTCTCCTTGCCGGTGTTGAACACCAGGTCGTCCCCGTCGAGCAGGAACCAGATCGGGGCCACGTGCGGGCTGCCGTCGGCCCGGACGGTGGACAGCTTCGCGGTGCGGGTGCCGTGCGAGACGAACGCCCGCCATTCCTCGTCGGTCATCTTCTGCGCCATGCCGCCATCCTCCTTGCTCGTGCCCCCGAAACTGCGCAAGGGTGGCGGGCAAGTCCTCGCACGGGCGGGACCCAACGGGGAGAAGGACGCGGGGAGACCGAAGCATGGGGCAGAACCAGGGACTCGACTGGCTGCTGGACGACCTGACCGAGCGCGTCGAACACGTACGGCACGCACTCGTCCTCACGACCGACGGACTGACGGCCGGCGCCAGCACCGGACTGCGCCGCGAGGACGCCGAACACCTCGCCGCCGTCTCCTCCGGCCTGCACAGCCTCGCCAAGGGCTCCGGCCGCCACTTCGGAGCGGGCCAAGTACGGCAGACGATGGTCGAGTTCGACGACGCCCTCCTCTTCGTCACCGCCGCCGGCACCGGCAGCTGCCTGTGCGTCCTCACCGGTGCCGAGGCCGACATGGGCCAGGTCGCCTACGAGATGACACTCCTCGTCAGCCGCGTCGGGGAACACCTCACGATGGATGTGCGCCAGCCCGAACGCACCCCGCTCACAGAGCGCTGACCTGCACATTCAGTCGTGTATACGGAGTTATCCACAGGCTTGCCACGGGATCGGGCAAAACGGCTACGGTTTTTTCCGAGGCCACCGCGAACAGCGCGGAGCCCGACCTGACCACGGGGGAGACCGACCATGTCTCAGTACACCGTCGCCCGACCACAGCCCCTCACCTGCACGCCGAAGCGCGCGGCCCGCGAACTGGGCCTCAAGCGCGCCGAGGTGGACCTCGCCGTCCACCTCGGGCGCATCCGGACCGTGCCGGACGAGGGAGGCGGCGGCCGCCGGATCGCGTACACCGAACTCGAACGGCTGCGCGCCGAGCCGGACTTCCCGGAGTCCTTCCTCGAAGGGGTGCGCGCCGTCGGCACCGGCGAGGCCGCGGAACTCCTGCGCATCTCGCCCGCCCGCTTCTCCCGCCTCGCGCGGCTCGGAGTCGTCGTGCCGGTCCGCTTCTACCTCAACCGGTACCGGGCCGTCGTCTGGCTCTACCTCGCCGACGAACTCCGCCAGTTCGCCGCCGACCCGGGCAACGCGCCCCTGCTCACCGGCCGCACGCCCGACGACATGCGGGCCCGGCTCACCGAAGGAGCCGACCTCAGGCCCCGCAACTGGCGCGGCCGCCACCTCGGCTTCCTGCTCCGCCAGGCCGACAACCCCTGGCAGCGCGCCGGCGCCCTGGCCACCTTCCTCGACCCCGCGCAGGTCGCCGAACTCGTCCCCGACCCCTACGAGCGGGCCCGGCTGAGCCGTTCCCGCCCCACCACACCCGCGCACGGCGCCCCGGGCTCACCCTCCGCCCACCTGGCCGCGACCATCATGACGGCGGACGACCCGGACGAGATCGCGTGGCTGCGCGCCGACCTCACCCAAGCCCTCGCAGAGGCCCGTACGGACCTCCCGGCACCCCGCCCGGCATGGACCCCCGAACCGACCCCCGAAGCCGTACCCGATCCCGTGCCCGCACCGAGGCTGCGGACCGTACCGGCACCCGCCCCGAGCCCCCAGGTCACGCCCGCACCCCGGGCAGCGCCCGCACCCGAACCACGCCTGCGGACCCAGAGCCCACCCGACCCGGCACGCGAAGCCCACCCGGCGCCTCAGCCGGTACCCCGGCCCGCACCCGAACCCGAGCCGCACCTCCGGACGCCGGCACCCCGTTCACGCCACCGCCTGCCGAAGTGGCTGCGCCGCAGGAGCAGGGCCAGGCAGCACGTCTGACCACTCCTGACCATCCCAGGGGCGAACCCCTACAGCGCCCGGAACAGGCCCTCCTGGACGACGGACACCAGCAACTGCCCGTGCAGGTCGTAGATACGGCCCCGGGCCAGCCCCCGCCCACCCGTGGTGATCGGCGACTCCTGGTCGTACAGGAACCACTCGTCCGCCCGGAACGGCCGGTGGAACCACATCGCATGGTCCAGAGAGGCCATGTCGAAGTTCCGCAGCCCCCACAACGGCTCGACGGGGATACGGACGGCGTCCAGGAGGGTCATGTCGCTGGCGTAGGTGAGCGCGCAGGTGTGGACGAGCGGATCGTCGCCCAGCGGCCCCACCGCCCGCATCCACACGGCGCTGCGAGGCTCCGCCTCCTTCAGCTCCTCAGGGCTCCAGCGCAGCCGGTCGACGTACCGGATGTCGAACGGCTGACGCCGGGCCATCCGCTCCAACTGCTCGGGCAGCGCCCCGAGATGCTTACGGACCTCGTCCGCGACCGTCGGCAGCGACTCCGGGTCCGGGACCTGCCGGGCCGGCGGCAGCTGCTGCTCGAAGGGACCTTCCTCAGGCTTGTGAAAGGAGGCGGTGAGATTGAAGATCGTGCGGCCCTGCTGCACGGCGGTGACCCGCCGGGTCGTGAACGACCGCCCGTCGCGCACCCGCTCCACCTGGTACACGATCGGCACACCGGGCCGGCCGGGACGCAGGAAGTACGCGTGCAGCGAGTGCACCGGCCGGTCTCCCTCCGTGGTCCGGCCCGCCGCGACCAGCGCCTGCCCGGCCACCTGCCCGCCGAAGACCCGCTGGAGGGATTCCTGGGGGCTGCGCCCGCGGAAGATGTTGACCTCGATCTGCTCCAGGTCGAGCAGGTCGACAAGTCTCTCGGCGGGGTTCGTCATGGCGTCTCTCCTGTGGTCACGAACCGGATCGCGGGCCGGGGCACGGGCCGGGGCGCGGGACGGGGCATGGGCTGCCTCACAACTGGCCCACGGAGGTGACCCGCACGACCGCGCGGCCCTCGGCGTCGGACGCCGCGAGGTCGACCTCCGCGCTGATGCCCCAGTCGTGGTCCCCGTTCGGGTCATCGAAGATCTGCCGGACCCGCCACAGCCGGTCGGCCGGCTCCTCCTGGATCACGAGCAGCTTCGGGCCGCGCGCGTCCGGGCCGGTACCCAGGTCCTCGTACTCGTCCCAGTAGGCGTCCATCGCCTCGCCCCACGCGTCCGCGTCCCAGCCGGACTCGCCGTCCATCTCGCCGAGTTCGCCGACCTGGTCGAGGGCCGCCAGCTCCACGCGGCGGAACATCGCGTTGCGCACCAGGACCCGGAAGGCGCGCGTGTTCAGGGTGACCGGCTTGACCTCGTCGGCCTTCTCCTGGGCCTGCTCGGCGGTCATCTCCTCCGGGTTGGCAAGCTGCTCCCACTCGTCCAGCAGGCTGGAGTCGACCTGGCGCACCATCTCGCCCAGCCACTCGATCAGGTCCTGAAGGTCCTCGGACTTCAGGTCGTCGGGGACGGTGTGGTCCAGCGCCTTGTAGGCGCTCGCCAGGTAGCGCAGCACGATGCCCTCCGTGCGCGCCAGCTCGTAGTGGGAGACCAGCTCGGTGAACGACATGGCCCGCTCGAACATGTCCCGGATGACGGACTTCGGCGACAGCGGATGGTCGCCGACCCACGGATGGCTCTTGCGGTACGTGTCGTACGCGTGGGAAAGCAGCTCCTCCAGCGGCTTCGGGTACGTGATGTCCTGAAGGCGCTCCATGCGCTCCTCGTACTCGACGCCGTCCGCCTTCATCAGGGCGACCGCCTCACCGCGCGCCTTGTTCTGCTGGGCGGCGAGGATCTGGCGCGGGTCGTCGAGCGTGGACTCCACGACGGAGACCATGTCGAGCGCGTAGGACGGCGACTCGGGGTCCAGGAGCTCGAACGCGGCCAACGCGAACGTGGACAGCGGCTGGTTGAGCGCGAAGTCCTGCTGGAGATCGACCGTGAGGCGCACGACGCGGCCCGTCGCGTCCGGCTCGTCGAGCTTCTCGACGATGCCGCCGTCCAGCAGGGAGCGGTAGATCGCGATCGCCCGGCGGATGTGCCGAAGCTGCTGCCGGCGCGGCTCGTGATTGTCCTCCAGGAGGTGGCGCATCGCCTCGAACGCGTTGCCGGGGCGGGCGATCACCGACAACAGCATCGTGTGCGTCACCCGGAAACGCGACGTCAGCGGCTCCGGCTCCGACTCGATCAGCTTCTCGAAGGTGTTCTCCGTCCAGGCCACGAAGCCCTCGGGCGCCTTCTTGCGGACCACCTTGCGCCGCTTCTTCGGATCGTCACCGGCCTTCGCGAGCGCCTTCTCGTTCTCGATGACGTGCTCCGGCGCCTGCGCGACGACGAACCCGGCCGTGTCGAAGCCGGCCCGCCCCGCGCGGCCCGCGATCTGGTGGAACTCCCGCGCGCGCAGCGTCCGCACCCGGTTGCCGTCGTACTTCGTCAGGGCCGTGAACAGCACCGTACGGATCGGGACGTTGACACCGACGCCCAGCGTGTCCGTCCCGCAGATCACCTTCAGCAGGCCCGCCTGGGCCAGCTTCTCCACCAGCCGGCGGTACTTGGGCAGCATGCCCGCGTGGTGCACCCCGATGCCGTGCCGGACGTACCGGGAGAGGTTGCGGCCGAACTTGGTCGTGAAGCGGAAACTGCCGATCAGATCGGCGATCTGCTCCTTCTCCTCCTTCGAGCACATGTTGATGCTCATCAGCGCCTGCGCCCGCTCCACCGCCTGCGCCTGCGTGAAGTGCACGATGTAGACCGGCGCCTGCCGGGTCTCCAGGAGGTCGGTCAGGGTCTCCGTCAGCGGCGTGTACCGGTACTCGTAGGACAGCGGCACCGGGCGGGTCGCCGAGCGGACCACCGAGGTCGGACGCCCCGTGCGCCGGGTGAGGTCCTTCTCGAAGAAGGAGACGTCACCCAGGGTCGCCGACATCAGCACGAACTGCGCCTGCGGCAGCTCCAGGATCGGGATCTGCCAGGCCCAGCCCCGGTCGCCCTCGGCGTAGAAGTGGAACTCGTCCATGACGACCTGGCCGACGTCCGCGTCCTTGCCGTCGCGCAGCGCGATCGACGCAAGGACCTCGGCGGTGCAGCAGATCACCGGGGCGTCGGAGTTGACCGACGCGTCGCCGGTCAGCATCCCGACGTTCTCCGTGCCGAAGATCTTGCACAGCTCGAAGAACTTCTCCGACACCAGCGCCTTGATCGGGGCCGTGTAGAAGGTGACCTCGTCGCGGGCCAGCGCCGCGAAGTGGGCGCCCGCCGCGATCATGCTCTTGCCGGACCCGGTCGGCGTCGACACGATCACGTTCGCCCCGGAGACCACCTCGATCAGCGCCTCCTCCTGGTGCGGATAGAGCGTGAGACCGCGCTCCTGCGACCAGGACTCGAAAGCTTCGTACAGGGCGTCGGGGTCGGCGGTCGGCGGCAACTGATCGATGAGGGTCACACACCCATCTTGCCTGTCCCGGGCCCTTTGAGGGGAATCGGCTGCCGCCGCGAAGATCACGGCCGCTACGCTGTGTCGCCGACGGAGTGTCAGAGCACCCGGTCAACTGGACAGCGGCACAAGAGGAACGGGGCGGGCGAGCGCCATGATGGGACCAGCACACTCACTGTCGGGCGCCGCCGCCTGGCTCGGCGTCGGAGCCGCCGCCGCGGCGGCGGGCAGGCCGATGCCCTGGCCGGTCGTCCTGGCCGGCGCGCTGATCTGCGCGGGCGCCGCGCTCGCCCCCGACCTCGACCACAAGGCCGCCACCATCTCGCGCGCCTTCGGTCCCGTCTCGCGGTGGCTGTGCGAGATCGTCGACAAGCTCTCCTACGCCGTCTACAAGGCGACCCGCAAACCGGGCGACCCGCGGCGCTCCGGCGGGCACCGCACGCTGACGCACACCTGGCTGTGGGCGGTGGCGATCGGCGCCGGCACCTCGGCGCTGGCGATCATGGGGGGCCGCTGGGCGGTCCTCGCGATCCTCTTCGTGCACATGGTGCTGGCGATCGAAGGGCTGCTGTGGCGGGCCGCGCGCGGCTCCAGCAGCGACGTCCTGGTGTGGCTGCTGGCGGCGGCCACGGCGTGGATCATCGCCGGGGTGCTGGACAAGCCCGGCAACGGCTCGGACTGGCTGTTCACCGACCCCGGCCAGGAGTACCTGTGGCTCGGGCTGCCGATCGTCCTGGGCGCGCTGGTGCACGACCTCGGGGACGCGCTGACCGTCTCCGGCTGCCCCGTCCTGTGGCCCATCCCGATCGGCCGCAAGCGGTGGTACCCGATCGGGCCGCCCAAGGCGATGCGGTTCCGCGCGGGCAGCTGGGTCGAACTGAAGGTGCTCATGCCGGTGTTCATGCTGCTCGGCGGGGTCGGCGGGGCGGCCGCCCTCAATTTCATCTGACGGCCGGCTCAACCCTCGCGCTCGCCCGCGCCGTACTGCCGCTCGAAACGGGCGACGCGGCCCTCCGTGTCCACCGTGCGGGCCTTGCCGGTGTAGAAGGGGTGGCTCTGCGAGGAGATCTCCACGTCCACGACCGGGTACGTCGCGCCGTCGTCCCACTCGATGGTCTCCGCGCTGTTCGCGGTGGACCGGGTCAGGGAGGCGTACCCGGCGGCACGGTCGCGGAAGACGACCTCGTGGTAGTCGGGGTGCTGGTCCTGCTTCATGCGGGCTCCTCCGGGAGTGCGGAACGGGCTGGGGGCTCGGCCCTCTCACCCCGACAGCGCGTCCTCGTCGACGATGTGCATCGCGGCCTCCTCGGCGGAGGCGGCGGCGCCGTCGATGCCGACGTCCGTGGCGACGAGGGCGCTCTCCTCGTCCTCGTGGGCGCCCTCGTCCGGGGCGACCAGGCGGCCGGCGCGCGCGGCGCCGACCTCGTTGTCGAGGAGTTCGCCGTCGGTGCCGTCGCAGTCGCCGAGGCCGTCGCCGTCGTACGCGGCCACGTCCGGGACCTCCTCGGCGAGCCGCTGGTCCAGGGTCTCCCCGCGCCGGGCCTCCGCCGCCGTCACGCCGGTGTGCTCGACGGCCCACGGGCGCTCCGGCGGGGACCAGCCGCGGTCGAGGGGGTCGCCGACGCCGTCCTGGTCGAGGGTGTCCTCGGCGTCCAGCAGCCCCGCGTCGTCCTGGACCTCGGACCCGTCGGGCTGGTAGACGTCGTCGCCCCATCCGTCGCCGCTGGTCACGCACACCTCCAGAGGGTGAGGCCCGAGCCACGTCCCGGCACGACCCGGACCGCGCCGTGCACACCTACTGCCCTCCAACGTTCCACCCCGCCCCGCGCCCGCGCAACGGCAACGCGGAACACCCGGCCCACCGGGCACGCGCGCGAGGACGAGCGGACGGCGGCACACACCGGGGCCACGCGGACGCCGACGCACCACCGGAGCGACGCTCGCGACGCCGGAACACACCCCCGGAGGAGCCTCGCGTGGCCTGCCACCGGTCACGAGGACCGCCGCCACGGCGTGCGCCCCCGGCCCGACGGCGCTCGCCCGCGCGGCGACCGGCCCCGCCCACACCCCGGCGACGCCCCCGCGCGCGGGAGCGAGGCTTCGTCCCCGGCCCGCCTCAGCCCCGGCCCGCACGACGCCCCCGCGTGCCCGCGCGAAGACCGCACCCGGCGGGAGCGGACAGGCGGAGGGCCCCCGCCCGCGCGTGAAGGCCGCGCCCTCACCCCCGTCTCACCCGTGCCAGGACCTCCACAGCGCCGCGTACGCGCCGTCCGCCGCGACCAGGTCGGTGTGGCTGCCGAGTTCGCTGACGCGCCCGTTCTCCACGACGGCGATGACGTCCGCGTCGTGGGCGGTGTGCAGGCGGTGGGCGATGGCGATGACCGTGCGGCCGTCCAGGACGCGGGAGAGGGAGCGTTCGAGGTGGCGGGCGGCGCGGGGGTCGAGGAGGGAGGTGGCCTCGTCGAGGACGAGGGTGTGCGGGTCGGCGAGGACCAGCCGGGCGAGGGCGATCTGCTGGGCCTGCGCCGGGGTGAGGGCGAGCCCGCCGGAGCCCACCTCGGTGTCGAGCCCGTCGTCCAGGGCCCGCGCCCACGCGGACGCGTCGACCGCGCCCAGCGCCGCCCACAGCTCGGCGTCGTCCGCGCCGGTGCGGGCGAGCAGGAGGTTGTCGCGCAGGGAGCCGACGAAGACGTGGTGCTCCTGGTTGACGAGGGCGACGTGGGAGCGGACCTCCTCGGCGGTCATCCGGGACAGCTCGGCACCGCCGAGGGCGACCTGGCCGGCGCGCGGCGCGTAGATCCCGGCGAACAGCCGGCCCAGCGTCGACTTGCCCGCCCCGGAGGGGCCGACCAGCGCCAGCCGGGTCCCCGGCGCCACCGACAGGGACACCTCGCGCAGCACGTCGACGCCCTCCCGGTACCCGAAGCGCACCGAGTCGGCAGCCAGCTCCCGCCCCTCGGGAACGAGCCCCGCCTCACCGGCGTCCGGCTCGATCTCCCGCACCCCCACCAGCCGGGCCAGCGACACCTGGGCGACCTGGAGCTCGTCGTACCAGCGCAGGATCAGGTTCACCGGATCGACCAGCATCTGCGCGAGCAGCGCCCCGGTGGTCAACTGCCCCACGCCGATCCACCCCTGGAGGACGAACACACCGCCCAGCAGCAGCACGGACGAGAGCACCGTGAGGTGTACGGCGTTGATGACGGGGAACAGCACCGACCGCAGCCACAGCGTGTACCGCTCCCAACCGGTCCACTGTTTGATCCGCAGCTCGGACAGCGCGACCCGGCGTTCCCTGAGCCGGTGCGCCTCGACGGTCCGCCCGGCGTCCACGGTCTCCGCGAGCGCGGCGGCCACGGACGCGTACCCGGCGGCCTCCGACCGGTACCCGGCGGGCGCCCGCTTGAAGTACCAGCGCCAGCCGACGACCAGCAGCGGCACGGCGAGCAGGACGGCGGCGGCCAGCGGCGGCGCCGTCACGACCAGCCCGCCGAGCAGCAGCGCCGACCACAGCACGCCGATGATCAGCTGCGGCACGGCCTCGCGCATGGCGTTGGCCAGCCGGTCGATGTCGGTGGTGACGCGCGACAGCAGGTCACCGGTCCCGGCCCGCTCCAGGACGCCCGGCGGCAGCCGCACCGACCGCACGAGGAAGTCCTCGCGCAGGTCGGCCAGCATCCGCTCCCCGAGCACCGCGCCGCGCAGCCGCACCTGGTGCACGAACACGGCCTGCACGCCCAGCGCGAGCGTGAACAGCGTGACGGTGAACCCGAGCCGCAGCTCCCGCTCACCGGCCGACACCCGCTCCACGAGGCCGCCCAGCAGCCAGGGCCCCACCATCGAGGCGACCGTCGCCACGGTGTTGACGAGCACCAGGACCAGGAACGCGCGCCGGTGCCTGCGCACCAGCTCGCCGACGTACGCGCGGACGGTCGCGGGCGCGCCGACGGGCAGCGTGCTCGCCGTCGCCGGCGCCGCCGGGTCGTACTGGGGCGGCTGAACGCCGATCATGCCGACTCCTCGATCTTCTCCGACTCGGAAACGACGCCGTTCGCTCCGGCGCCCGTGACGGCACCGCCCGCCGCGACACCGCCCGGCACACCGGCGCTTGCCACAGCACCGCCCGGCGCCCCCGCCTCCGGCACGGAAACCCCGTCCGCATCCGCATCCACATCCACATCCGCATCCGGTTCCCGAGTCACCACCGCCCGGTACCGTCTCTCGTCCCGCAGCAGCTCCCGGTGCGTCCCGACCGCCGCCACCGCACCGCCGTCCAGCAGCACGACCCGGTCGGCGACGTCCAGCAGCAGGGGCGAGGACGTGAACACCACCGTCGTGCGCCCCTTGCGCAACCCCCGTACGCCCTCCGAGACGCGTGCCTCGGTGTGGGAGTCGACGGCGGACGTCGGCTCGTCGAGGACCAGCACCTCGGGATCGGTGACCAGCGAGCGGGCGAGCGCGAGGCGCTGGCGCTGCCCGCCGGAGAGGGAGCGCCCGCGCTCGGTGACGTGGGCGTCCATGGGGTCGCCCGGCGAGCCCTGGGTGAGCGCGTCGAGGACGTCCCCGCAGCGCGCGGCGGCGAGCGCGGCGTCCGCGTCCACGGCTCCCGACGACGGCACGTCGAGCAGGTCGCGCAGGGTGCCGGAGAGCAGCACCGGGTCCTTGTCCTGGACGAGGACGAGGCCGCGCGCGGTGTCCAGCGGCAGCTCGTCCAGCGCCACCCCGCCCAGCAGCACCGACGGCCCCGGCTCGGCACTGTGCCCGCCCAGCCGCTCGGCCAGCCGCCCGGCGGCGTCGGGGTCCCCGCAGACGACGGCGGTGAAGGCCCCGGCGGGCGCGAGGAGCCCGGAGGCGGGGTCGTACAGGTCACCACCCTCCGCACCACCACCCTCCGCACCACCGCGCGCCGCGTCCCCCGTCACACCGTCCACCGCACGGACCGCCACACCGTCCGCCCGATCCCCACCGTCCCCGCGCGCCAGCGACAGCACCCGCGCCGCCCGCTCGGCCGACGGCCGGGAGAAGGAGTAGGCCATGGCGATCTCCTCGAAATGTCGCAAAGGGTACGAAAGGATCGCGACGGAGCTGTAGACGGTGACGAGTTCCCCCACCGACACCCGCCCCTCGCGCGCCAGCTGCACCCCGTACCAGACGACCCCCACGAGCAGCAGCCCCGGCAGCAGTCCCTGGAGCGCGCTGATCAGCGCCCACATGCTCGCGCTGCGGACGGCCGCGTGCCGGACGTCCTGCGAGGCGGCGCGGTAGCGGTCGAGGAACAGCTCCTCGCCGCCGATCCCGCGCAGCACCCGCAGCCCCGCGACGGTGTCCGAGGCCAGCTCGGTCGCCCGCCCCGCCTTCTCGCGCTGCGCGTCCGCCCGCCGGGTCGCCCGGGGCAGCAGCGGAAGCGCCGCGAGCGCCACGACGGGCACCCCGACGGCGACGACGGCCCCGAGCGCGGGCTGGTAGACCACCAGGGCGACGCAGACGAGGACGACGGTGAGGGCGGCGGCCGTGAACCGGGACACCGCCTCGACGAACCACCCGACCTTCTCCACGTCACCCGTCGACACCGCGACCACCTCACCGGCCGCGACCCGCCGGGTCAGCGCCGACCCGAGCAACGCCGCCCTGCGCGCCAGCAACTGCTGCACACGCGCGGCGGCGGTGATCCAGTTCGTGACGGCCGCCCGGTGCAGGAACGTGTCCCCGAGGGTGATCGCGACACCGCACAGCAGCATCAGCGCGCCCGCCAGCGCGAGCCGCGCGCCCGAGCGGTCGACGACGGCCTGGACGGCGTACCCGACGAGGAACGGCTGCGCCGCCACGGCCGGGAAGTGCAGCATGCCCCAGGCCAGGGACTTGAGCTGACCGCCCGCCTGGCTCCGCCCGAGCCACCACAGGAAGCGCGGCCCGGAACGCGCGTCGGGCACACCCGGGTCGGGATACGGAAGGTCTTGGATCTGCATGACGTCCCAGGAACTCGTGTCAGAAGGAGGCGCAAACCGTGCCAGCCTCGCCGCGCCGGACGGCGAAACTCAACCGGTTTTCCCCTGGGCCCCACGGATTGCGACCATGGAAGGCATGCGAGGAACAGTGACGCGGACGGCGGCGGCCGGGGCGCTGCTCGCCGCCCTGGCCGGCTGCGCGAGCACGCAGTCGCACGACAGCCACGACAGCGCGGACGCCGGGACGAAGAAGCCCGCCGCCGCGGCCCCGACCACCGTTCCGGGCGTCGGCCCGAGCCTGCGCGAGCGCATCCCGGCCGGCTCCCGGCAAGTCGTCGCGGTGTACGGCGAGGGCAGGAACTCTCCGGACGCGACGGTCGTTCTCTACATCAAGCAGGGCAGAACCTGGCAGAAGGAGAGCAGCTGGCCGGCCCACAACGCGCGCAAGGGCTGGACGACGGACCATCACGAGGACGACGGCCGCAGCCCCGTGGGGGTGTTCACCCTCACCGACGCGGGCGGCGTCCTGAAGAACCCCGGCACGAAACTGCCGTACACGCGATCGAGCGCCTTCGAGACGCCGAGCTGGTGGCAGAAGCCGTACCGGCACGACTTCGACTACGTCATCGCCATCGACTACAACCGGATCAAGGGGACTTCTCCGAGCGACCCGACCCGCCCGGAGGGGGAGAGGAAGGGAGGGAGCATCTGGCTCCACATGGACCACGGCAGCGGCACATCGGCCTGCGTCAGCCTGTCGAAGGCGGGCATGGAACACCTGCTGAAGACGCTGGACCCGGCCGCACACCCGGTCGTCGTGATGGGGGACCGGGCCGAGCTGGCGGCCTGAACCGCACCATTGCGGGACGCGGGGCGACTCCCCTAGAACACCGGCCATGACCAGACGGCTCATCATGTCCATGCTCGCCGCATTCGCTGCGGCGGCCCTCCCTCTGACGGCGACCGCGCACCCGGCCCAGGCGGCCGACCCCGCCCAGCCAGCCGACTCCGCACAGGCGTCCGTCCCCACCCGGGCGACGGCCCCCGCAACCGACGCCCCGCCCGTCATCGACGCCCCGCCCGTCTTCGGCTCCGACTGGCACGACCCCCTGACCGCCGCCCCGCCCGTCCCGAAACCCGGCACCAAGTCATGCGAAGTCACCGTCGCCCAGGCCCAGTTCCGCGACTTCACCCCGTACCGGGGGACGTACACCCCGCCCGCCGCGTGCGGCACCGACTGGAGCAAGGTCGTCCTGCGCCTCGACGGCAAGGTCAAGGGCCGCCAGTACGACAGGCTCGGCTCCCTGCACGTCGGAGGCGTCGAGATCTACCGCACGTCGACGCCGCAGCCCTCGCCGGACGGCATCGAGTGGTCGGTCGAGAAGGACGTCACCCGGTACACGGACACGCTGCGGCGCGCGCAGGACGTGGAGATGCTGATCGGGAACGTCGTGGACGAGACGTACACGGGCGTGCTGGACGTCAAGGTCACGCTGACGTTCCACAAGGCGCCCGCGTCCCACAAGTCCCCCGAAACGCAGGGCACTTCACGCACCTCCGTCCCCGACAAGGTCCTCACCCTCACCCCCGACCACACCCTCACCACCCCGCGCAACAGCGAACGCATCCTCGCCGAGGTCTACGCCACCGGCTCCGGCGGGGGCTGCGAGGAGTACTGGTACCTCTCCGTCCCGGCCCCGGCGCCCTACTCGTGCCAGACCCCGGACGGCCCCTACCGCGAGGTGCGGATCACGGTGGACGGCAGGCTCGCCGGCATCGCCACCCCGTTCCCGACCGTGTGGACCGGAGGCTGGTCCAACCCCTTCCTCTGGTACGTCGTCCCCGGCCCCCGCGCCTTCGACATCAAGCCCATCGAGTACGACCTGACCCCGTTCGCGGGACTCCTCAACGACGGCCGCCCGCATCGCGTCGAGGTCTCCGTCGTCGGCGTTCCCGAGGGCCAGACGGGGTGGAGCGCGCCGGTCAACGTCCTGGTCTGGCAGGACGCCGGGAAGCAGCGGGTCGGCGGGAAACTGACCGTCCACAAGGAAGGCGCCCCCACGGGCTCCTCGACGTACACGCCCGGCACGGAGCACCGCGTCGACACGCGGGCCGGGCACAGCCTGACGGTCGCCGGGTACCTCGACACCTCGCACGGCCGCGTCACCACCACGGTCGCCCGCACCCTGGCCCACACCTCGGCGCACCGCTGGACCGACGGCGAGAGCACCGACGCCCTCGACGGCGTCTGGCGGGACGACGAGACGGTCGTCGTCAACGGGCACGCGACGCGCGCGCACCGGACGTACACGATGGACGGCGAGACGACGATCGGCGCGGACGCCCGGCTGCGGACCGTCATGACGCTCGCCGACCGGGCCGCCGTCAGCGACTCGCGCGGGCGGTGGTCGCGGCTCGACGACACCTACACGGGCGACGCGGCGTACACGACCGGTGTGCCGCGCGACCAGCGGCAGGGTGTCGCGACGACGACCGAGCGCTACCGGCTGACGGGCTCCGGGGGCTGCTACGACCGCACGGTGACGGCGGTTCAGGGCGTGCTGACAGGGGACAGTAGCGCCTGCTGAAACCTCCTGATGTGTGATGCATCACTCATGACGTGATTTACAAATCGGCAACACGGAGGTCTTCCCTACGAGCCACGGGCACTCCAAAGTGATCGGCACGGAAGACGCTTTCCGTATCGCAGAAGTCCTGTCGGGTTTCTGTGAGTCCACCGTCCCCTCTCAGGAGTGCCCGTGCCGCAGTCCGTACCGTCCCTGCCGCGACGCGCCGCACGAACGCTGCGTACCTCGCTCTTCGTCCAGGTCGCCCTCGCGCTCGTGCTCGGAATCGCCGTCGGCAAGCTGTGGCCCGGCTTCGCCTCCGACCTCCAGCCGCTCGGCGACGGCTTCATCCGGCTGATCAAGACGATCATCTCGCCGCTGGTGTTCTGTGTGGTCGTCGTCGGGATCGCCAAGGCCGGTGACCTCAAGGCGTTCGGCCGGATCGGGCTCAAGGCGCTGATCTGGTTCGAGGTCGCGAGCACCTTCGCCCTGATCGTCGGGCTCCTCGCCGCGAACCTCGTCCAGCCGGGCTCCGGGATGAACGTCGACCCGTCCACGCTGAACGCGGCGGCCGTCGACGCGAAGACGGACGGCGGGTCGCTGCCGTCGACCACCGAGTTCATCCTGCACGCGCTGCCGACCTCGTTCATCGGCGCGTTCGCCGAGAACTCCCTGCTCCAGGTGCTGATCCTGGCCTGTCTCGTCGGCGCGGCGCTGCTGCACCTCGGGCACACGAAGGTCCCGCAGGTGCTGCCCGCGATCGAGCAGGCGCAGGAGATCATCTTCGCGATCGTCGGCTTCGTCATGCGGCTCGCGCCGATCGCCGTGTTCGGCGCGATGGCCGTCCTCATCGGCAACTACGGCCTCGGCGTGATCGAGACCTACGGCAAGCTGATCGCCCTGTGCTACGCGGCGGCCGCCCTGTTCATCGCGCTGCTCGCCGTCGCCCTGAAGATGGTCACCGGGCTCAGCCTCTGGAAGTTCCTGCGCTACATCCGCGAGGAGATGTTGCTCGCGCTCGGCACCGCGTCCACCGAGTCGGTCATGCCGCGCGTCATGCAGAAGCTGCGCAAGGCGGGCGCGCGGGACGACGCGGTCGGCCTGGTGCTGCCCACCGGGTACTCCTTCAACCTCGACGGCGCCTCGCTCTACCTCTCCATCGGCACCCTGTTCATCGCGCAGGCCGTGGGCGTCGACCTCAGCCTCAGCCAGCAGATCACCGTCGTCCTCGTCCTGATGCTGACCAGCAAGGGCATGGCCGGCATCCCCGGCTCCGCCTTCCTCGCCCTCTCCGCGACCGCGTCCTCGCTCGGCGCGATCCCGGCGGGCGCGGTCGCCCTGCTCCTCGGCGTCGACCGGATCATGGACTCGATGCGCGTCGTGACGAACCTCCTCGGCAACTGCGTCGCCGTCTTCGCGGTGTCGCGCTGGGAGGGCGCGCTGGACCTGGAGCGGGCACGGAAGGTGCTGGACCGGGAGATCGACGTGACGGGGGACGAGGACGACGTGGCCGGTGCCGACGAGGCCGCCGTGCCCGCTCAGCTCGCGAAGAAGGAGCCCGCGCCCGAAGTGAGCTGATCTCGTTCGAGTGAATTTCCGCCGCGGAATCCTCACGGGCGAGCGCGGACGACCGCGGACGAAACGCTGACGAACGCGACGGAACAGGCCGCGGCCACCGCCTCCGACACCCCGGAGCCGGTGGCCGCGGCCTGTTCCGTGTGCCGATACGCCTAGCCGTGCACCGGCATGCCGTCCAGCAGCGTGCCCAGCAGCTCGCCCAGTGCCTCGCGCTCGTCCTCGGTGAGCGGTGCCAGGATCTCCGAGGCGGCCGAGCGGCGGGCGCCGCGCAGGGCGCGCAGGGCCAGCCGGCCGTCCTCGGTCAGCTCGATACGGATCACGCGGCGGTTGGTCGGGTCGGGGACGCGGCGGACCTTGCCGTTCGCCTCCAGGCCGTCCACCAGCGTCGTCACCGCGCGCGGGACCACTTCGAGGCGTTCGGCGAGGTCGGCCATGCGAGGCGGGGCGGGGTACTGGGCGAGCGTGCGCAGCAGGCGGGACTGGGCCGGGGTGACACCCAGACCGCACTCCTCGATGTGCCGTTTCTGGATGCGGTGCACGCGGCGGGTGAACCGCAGCAACTGCTCGGCGAGGAGGCTGTCTGGATCCGGGGTGGCCATGCGGGAACAATAACAGGATGCCGTTCATTGTGAGTATAGGTAACAATGAACGTGGTCCTGATCCCCGTGCCCCGCGAAGGAGCCCATGCACCCCGACCGAGAGAAAACCGCCTGGAAGCCGCCGGCCGATGCCGAGCCGCAGCCCCGGCAGGTCCGCCGCATCCTGAAGCTGTTCCGCCCCTACCGCGCCCGCCTCGCCCTCGTGGGCCTGCTGGTCGCCGCCTCCTCACTGGTGTCCGTCGCGACCCCGTTCCTGCTGAAGGAGACGCTGGACGTCGCGATCCCCGAGGGCCGTACGGGCCTGCTGAGCCTGCTCGCCCTCGGCATGATCCTCAGCGCGATACTGTCCGGCGTCTTCGGCGTCCTGCAGACGCTGATCTCGACGACGGTCGGCCAGCGCGTCATGCACGACCTGCGCACCGCCGTCTACGGCCGCCTCCAGCGCATGTCGCTCGCGTTCTTCACGCGCACCCGCACCGGCGAGGTCCAGTCCCGCATCGCCAACGACATCGGAGGCATGCAGGCGACGGTGACGTCCACGGCGACGTCCCTGGTCTCCAACTTCACCGGCGTCGTCGCCACCGTCGTCGCGATGCTCGCCCTCGACTGGCGGCTGACCGCCGTCTCGCTGCTCCTGCTGCCGGTGTTCGTCTGGATCAGCCGCCGGGTCGGCAGCGAGCGCAAGAAGATCACCACCGAGCGGCAGAAACAGATGGCCGCGATGTCCGCGACGGTGACGGAGTCGCTGTCGGTCAGCGGCATCCTGCTGGGCCGCACGATGGGCCGCGCCGACTCCCTGACCAGGTCCTTCGCGGACGAGTCCGAGCGCCTTGTCGACCTGGAGGTCCGCTCCAGCATGGCCGGGCGCTGGCGGATGGCCGTCATCGGGATCGTCATGTCCGCGATGCCAGCGGTCATCTACTGGTCGGCGGGCGTCGTCCTCCAGGTCGGCGGGCCCGGCGTCTCGCTGGGCACGATCGTCGCGTTCGTCTCCCTCCAGCAGGGGCTGTTCCGGCCCGCCGTCAGCCTGCTGTCGACCGGCGTCCAGATCCAGACGTCCCTCGCGCTCTTCCAGCGCATCTTCGAGTACCTGGACCTGCCGATAGACATCACCGAGCGCGACCACCCCGTCCACCTCGACCGGGTCAAGGGCGAGGTCCGCTTCGAGGACGTCTCGTTCCGGTACGAGGGCGAGGGGCGGGCGATCCTCGACGGGATCGACGTCACCGTCCCCGCCGGGCACAGCCTCGCCGTCGTCGGCGCGACCGGTGCGGGCAAGTCCACGCTGGGGCATCTGGTGCCCCGCCTCTACGACGTGACGGGCGGCCGGGTCACCCTCGACGGGGTCGACGTCCGCGACCTCGACCTCGACACCCTCGCGCGGGCCGTCGGCATCGTCTCCCAGGAGACGTACCTCTTCCACGCGACGGTCGCCGAGAACCTGCGCTTCGCCAAGCCCGACGCGACGGACGAGGAGCTGCACGCCGCCGCGCGCGCCGCGCAGATCCACGACCACATCGTCTCACTGCCCGACGGGTACGACACGGTCGTCGGTGAGCGGGGGCACCGGTTCTCCGGCGGGGAGAAACAGCGGCTCGCCATCGCCCGCACCATCCTGCGCGATCCGCCGGTCCTCGTGCTCGACGAGGCGACCAGCGCGCTGGACACGCGGACGGAGTACGCCGTGCAGCGGGCGCTCGACGCGTTGTCGGCGAATCGGACGACGGTGACGATCGCGCACCGGCTGTCGACGATCCGGGGGGCTGATCAGATCGTCGTCCTGGAGGAGGGGCGGGTTGTGGAGCGGGGGACGCATGAGGAGTTGGTGGAGCGGGAGGGGAAGTATGCGGGGCTCGTGAGGCGGGGGGAGGCGGTGGTGGCGTCGTGAGGGGGAGGTGTTGCTGAGGTGGGTGGGCGGGGGCTGTGGTGTGTTTGGCGGGGGTGGCTCGGAGCGGGCGGTGTGCTGGGGGGGCGTGTTGAGAGGTGCCGCTTCCTCAGGGGCCGGGCTGCTTAGAGGGCGCTCGATGGGGTCGGCTCTCTTGGGGTTGGCTCGCCGGGCTGGGCTTCTTGGGGCGGACCGGCCTTCTCGGGGCCGGCTCGCCAGAGGGGCCGCCCCTCCCCGGCTTCGCGGCGGGGCGCCCTTCTCCTGCCACGGCTTCCCGTCGGGTCGGCCTCCTCTTGCCACGGCTCCCTCCCGCTCCGTGGCCCCGTCTCCGCGCCGACAAGTCCCGCCCCCGCGTCGACGAGCCCCGTCCCCGCGCCAGCGCCGCTCTCCCACGTGCTGTGGTCTCCGGGGTGCTGCGGCTTCCGGGGGCTGATGATCCGACAAGGGGAAGATATGCCCGGTTTTTGATTGTATGAGAGTTAACGTGCCCGCATGCAGATGAACACTCCGCCCCGGAGCGCGATCCGTCTGACGCGCCGCGGCCGAACCGTCCTCGTCGTCACCGGGGCGGCAGTGGCCGCCGCCGCGGTGGCGGTGCCGCTGCTGAGCGTGGAGCGGCCGGCTCCCGAGGCCGCCAAGCCGAAAGTGCTGACCATCCCGGAGGGCTGGCGCGCGGGCCAGGTCTACGAGGCGGTCGACAAGGCGCTCGCCCTGCCGGCCGGTACGACACGCAAGGCCCTGCCGAAGAGCGGCCTCCGCCTCCCGGCCGACGCGGAGGGCAACCCCGAGGGCTACCTCTTCCCGGCGACGTATCCCCTCACCGAGAAGTCGACCCCCCAGTCCCTCCTGACGTACATGGTCGCCACGGCCGACAAGAAGTTCAACGGCGCTCCCGTCGCCGCCGGCGCCCAGCGCAACGCGATGAACGTCTACCAGGCCGTCACCATCGCCAGCATCGTCCAGGCCGAGGCCGCCACCAAGGCGGACATGGGCAAGGTCGCCCGCGTCGTCTTCAACCGGCTGGAGCGCGGCATGCCCCTCCAGATGGACTCGACGATCAACTACGCCCTCAACCGCTCGACGCTGAACACGGCGGAGTCCGACACGAGGATCGACAGCCCCTACAACTCCTACCAGCGCATGGGCCTCCCCCCGACCCCCATCGACAACCCCGGCGAAGAAGCCATGCGCGCCGCCATCACCCCCACCCCCGGCAACTGGCTCTACTTCGTCACCGTCAAGCCCGGCGACACCCGCTTCACCGCCGACTACGCCGAACACCAGCGCAACGTCGCGGAGTTCAACAAGCTCCAGGCCAGGAAACCGAAGGCGGGATGACACACGCCCGAGCCGGGGCTCGCCCCCCGGCTCGGGCCGACGACCGTCAGGCCGCCGCCGGTTCCCCCGGGTTCGCGGAGGTTCAGATGGGTGAGGCGGGGGGAGGGCGGGGCGGAAGCCGGTGGCCCGGAGGGCGACGTCTGCCTGCGCCTCGTCGCCGTCGGGCCGGCGGACGCTCGTCGGGGGGCGTCGAACATGGGGTGGCGGTTCAGCACGCCGTTCGCCAGGCCCTCGCGGATCGAGTCGTTGAGGGGGGCGGCGACCGAGACGACGCTGCGCGGCGGGAGGCCCCGCCGGACCCGGTCCTCGATCAGGGTGACGGCCGCGTGGCCCTCCTCCACTGGGGTGTCTGCGGTGGCTACCTCGCCGGGGTTGTCGAAGCGGGCAACTTGCCGTTGAAGCGCTTGTCCACGAACCCTGAGAAGTCGACCTTTCCTGGGATCAGCTTCAACTCCGCGAACGTGTCGGCGATCCTCTGCTCGGAATCGATCAGCGGCTGATCGACAGCGACCGGAACGCGCGTCGCGTGTGTACGTTTCACCGAGGCGAGCGCCACGTCGTACGGCAGCCCCGTGTCCTTCGCCCACACCCTCGCCCAGTCCGTCTGATGCCCGGAGACCCAGTCCTGTGCCCGGCGCAGCCGCGCGAGGTAGTCGGCGATCGCGGCGGTCTTCTTCGGGTCCCTGAGCGCGGCGGGCGCCGCGACCTGGAAGCTGAGGCCGTTGACGATGCCCTGCCCGGTCGTCAGTACGCGCCCCTTCCCCGCTTCGAGGACCTGTGATGTGTACGGGTCCCAGACGGCCCACGCGTCGACCTTGCCGGAGGTGAACGCGGCGAGCGCGTCGGCCGGTTGGAGGTACTTGACCTGGACGTCGTCCAGGGTCAGGCCGGCCGCCCTGAGGGACGCGACGAGTTGGTAGTGCGCGGAGGAGCCCTGCGCGACGGCGATCGACTTCCCTTTCAGATCAGCGGACTTGGTGAGCTTCGAGCCGTTCGGCACGAGGATCGCCTCGCCCTCGGACGAGCCGTGCCACGCCGCCACCACCGTGATCTTCGAGCCCGCGCCGGCCGCGAAGACCGGCGGGGTGTTGCCGACGGCGCCGATGTCGACCGCGCCGGCGTTGACGGCCTCCAGGAGGGGTGGGCCGGAGGTGAACGTCGACCACTTGACCTTGTAGCCGAGGTTCTTGAGTTCACCGGCCGCACGCAGGACCGCTTCCGAACCGCCTTTCTGGTCACCGACGTTGAGGGTGAGGGAGCCGGTGCCGTCGGTCGTCGTGCTCGCGGAGGAGGTGCCGGCGCAGGCGGTGAGGAGGAGGGCGAGGGGGAGGAGGGCGGCGGGGAGGGGGTGGCGTCGTCGCATGTGGTGGGCCCTGTCTGTGGGGGTGGGGTAAGTGGGGGCGGGGGGAGGGGAGTTGGGGTGGCGGAGGGTGGTGAGGGCTGGGGATTCGGGTGGTGGAGGTTTCTGTCGGCCGGAGTTTCGGACGCCAGGGTGGGGAGTTCGGGCGGCCGGGGGAGGGGCCGGGGCCGGGGGCTCGGTCGGCGGGGGCGGAGGAGTGGAGGCCGCCGGGGTTCACCCGGGGTTCGCTCCGCCGGGGTGAGGGTGCTCGAACCGCCGGAGCCGGGGCGCTCGGGCCACCGGAGTCAGGGTGTTCACGCCGCCGCCTCGACCCCCAGCCGTGCCAGCAACCCCGCCCGCAGTTCGGCGAACCGGGGGTCGGCGAGGTCGCGTGGCCGGTCGAGGTCGATGCGCTGCTCGTGCGCGATGACCCCGCCGTCCATCACCAGGACGCGGTCCGCGAGCAGGACGGCCTCCTCGACGTCGTGCGTGACGAGCAGGACCGCGCAGCCGCGTCGCCGCCACAACTCGCCCACCAGGCGCTGGGCGTTGATCCGGGTGAGCGCGTCGAGGGCGCCGAACGGCTCGTCCAGCAGCAGGAGATCGGGTTCGCGGACCAACGCCCGTGCCAGTGAGGCGCGTTGGGCCTCGCCGCCGGAGAGGGTCTTGGGCCAGGCGTTGGCGTGCTTCGTGAGGCCGACTTCCTCAAGTGCCTTGTCCGCGACGGCCCTTGGGGGCTTGCCGGGCAGCCCGAGCAGGACGTTGCGCCACACCCGCTTCCACGGCATCAGCCGGGGTGCCTGGAACGCGACCGCTTTGCGGCGCGGCACCAGCACCGTCCCCTCGATCTCCCGGTCGAGCCCCGCGAGGATCCGCAGCAACGTCGACTTGCCGCAGCCGCTGCGGCCGAGGAGCGCCACGAACTCGCCGGACCCGATGGCGAGTTGGAGGTCGTCGATGACGGCACGCCCGTCGAAGGACCGCGTCAGCCCCTCGACCCGTACCGCCTGTCCGGTCACCGGCCGGTGAACGTCGGTCGCCATTGCAGCAGCACCCTCTCCAGAGAACGGACGACGAAGTCGGCGAACAGCCCGAGGAACGCGTACACGATGAGGCACACCACGATCACGTCCGTCCGCAGGAAGTCCCGCGCCTGCACCATCAGGAACCCGATCCCCGAGTCCGCGTTGACCTGTTCGGCGAAGACCAGTGCGAGCCAGGCGATGCCGAGCGAGTACCGCAGCCCCGTCAGCGCGCCGGGCAGCGCGCCCGGCAGCACGACATGCCGGACCAGCCCCCACCTCGACAGCCCCAACGACTCGCCCGCCTCCACGAGTTGGGAGTCGACGCCGCGGATCCCGGCGTACACGTTCAGGTACAGCGGGAAGGTCACGCCGAGCGTGATGATCGCGACCTTCGGGCTCTCGCCGATCCCGAACCAGATGATGAACAGCGGGATCAGGCCGACGAACGGCACCGTCCGCACCATCTGCACCGGCGCGTCCACCAGGTCCTCGCCGATCCTGAACAGCCCCGAGAACAGGGCGAGTCCGACGCTGACGACCGTCCCGAACAGCAGCCCGAGGGCCACCCGCCGCAGCGACGTCCCCATCGCCGACGTCAGCGATCCGTCGGTGATCAGGTCCCTGCCGACCTCCGCGATCCGTCCCGGTGAGGCGAGCACGTCCGAGGTCAACACCCCAGTCGTGCTGAGGAGTTGCCACAGCGCCAGCAGTAACACCGGTCCTGTGGCGCGGCGTAGCCAGCGGGGGACGCGGGTGCGGCGCGTGGCGCGGGGGACGATGGGCTGGAGGGCGATTGCGCCACTGTCCGTCATGTCGGGCTTGGTGGAGTCGGACGGTGGCCGGGCATGGCTGATGCTCATGGATGCTCCACGGGGCGGTGGGGGAACACACCTCGGCAACACCGGATCAGGCGGACGTCACAGGTCCGCCGAGGGGGAGAGCCGCCGAGAGGGAGAAGACGTCAGCAGCCGCGGCGACACGCGGCGGAGGCCACCCGCAGCAGGTCGATGTGACCGCGCGTGGTGAGCAGGGCTGAACGCAACATGCGGCTGAAGGTAGCCAGTTGGGGGGTGGGGGTCAACGGGTGTCTTGAGAGGTGGACTTCGGGATGGGACAGGTAGGAGAGGGGAAGGGAGGGGTGTGGCGGGTGCGGGTGCGGTGGCGTACGGAGCCGCATGGGCGCCGGGCAGGTCCGGTCCCCCCGCCCCGCTCCGGAAGCCACCCCCGTCCGCACCGGGGAGAATGCCCCCATGTCCGATGCCTTCACCACTCACGTCCTGCACATCACCTCCGGCTCCCGGGAACGGGTCGTCGACCTCACCCATGACTGCGAGTCCTTCCTCCGCGAAGTGGCCCGGGACCGCGACGGCCTCCTCAACGTGTTCGTCCCCCACGCCACGGCCGGCATCGCCGTCATCGAGACCGGCGCAGGCAGTGACGACGACCTCCTCGCCGCCCTCCACACCCTCCTCCCCGCCGACGACCGCTGGACCCACCGCCACGGCTCCCCCGGCCACGGCCGCGACCACGTCCTCCCCGCGCTCGTCCCACCCCACGCGACCCTTCCGGTGCTCGGGGGACGTCTTGAGCTGGGGACTTGGCAATCCGTGTGCTTGGTGGACACGAACACGGACAACCCTGACCGTCAGGTCCGACTCAGCTTCCTGGGCTGAGCCCCCGGTCCGACCGAGACCGTCCCGGGGCGGCCGCGAAATCTCCGTACCTTGAGCACCCGATACGGAGAAGTTTCGCGCGGTACGGACCTGAACGTGATCGAACGCCCCTACGGCGGATGTGGAAGTGCCTGCTCGGCGTGCGTCGGCTGTCGAGGATGAAGCTGGCCACGTCCGATCCGATGACTCGTCCCAAGCTGGGCCCTTGGCTCCGGGGCGAGCGAGGCCCGTACGACGGCTTGGCGGCGGCAGCCGTCGACCGCCTCGGACGCAACGTCGTCGACTGCCTGAACACCGGCTACAAAATGCGCGACGAGGGGAAGCTGCTCGTCACCTTCGGCCATGACGGACCGTGGGACCTGGACGACCCCGTCGACGAGAACCGCTTCACCATGGAGGCGTGGGGCGCGCAGATGGAGCTGCGGGCGATCCAGCGCCGGAACCGCAGCGCCACGGTGAAGACGCGTGCGGCGGGGCGTCCCAAGGGCAAGCCGTCCTACGGGTTCCAGTACGTCAGGACCGTGATGGGCGGCAGGATCGACAAGGTCGTACTGCACCCGCACGCCTCGGCCGTCATCCGCGAGGTCGCGCGTCGCATCCTCGCTGACCCGGAACGCAACACCCCGAGCAGCGAGGCTGCCCGGCTCTCCCGCACAGGAGAGCTGTCCCCGACGTCCTTCGTGGAGTTCCTTGAGGCCGACGGGCCGCTGACCGATCCACGGGCGCATGGTGGGGACCCGGCCGGCGCGTTCCACGTCGTCGTTCCGTCACTGCCCGGCTTCGCCTTCTCCAGCCCGCTGTCGGCGCGGGGCTGGACCCTGGAACGGACCGCAATGGCGTTCGGGGAGCTGATGAGCCGACTGGGCTACGAGCGGTTCGGTGTGGAGGGCGGTGACCTCGGCGCCGGGGTGACCGGCCGGATGGCGATGCTCCTGCCGGAGCGGGTGATCGGCGCTCACACCCACGGAGACCGGCTCCAGCTCGGCATGGCCGGCGAAGACCTCCCGGTTCCCGAGGGACTCGGAGCGGAAGAACGCGCTGCCCTCGAAGCAGCGCAACGGGCCTGGTCCCAGATGAAGGGCTACCGGGTCCTACACTCGACCGAGCCCAACGCCCTGTCCGCAGGTCTGGCCGACTCCCCGATCCTCCAGCTGGCCTGGATCGCCGAGAAACTCGCCCAGTGGGCCAACCCCGCCACCCCGATCAGCCGCGACGATGTCCTGATCACCGCCAGCCTCTACTGGTTCACCCGCACCGGCCCCGCGACAGCCGACTTCTACTGGGAACTGGCCTACGCCCCCCGACAGCAGTTGGGGCGAACCCAACGGTGTCCCTATGGGCGCCTCCCTCTTCTACAGCGACCCGCTCGTCCGGAAAGTCCTCCACCCCGGTGGCGGGCCGTCCTTCCTCAGCGAACACGCCGAAGGCGGACACTTCCCGGCCTTCGAGGTTCCCGACCTGTTCGTCGACGACACCCGCGCCTTCTTCCGGCAGCTCCGCCGCTGACACCAGCACAGCGAAAGCCGCACACAAGGCGAGACCGCTTCAGCACCTTCGATCTGCGACACCGCTCGGGTACCACGACGAACACGAAACCCTCCTCGCATGCGGTCACTCGGTCTCACCGTGCCGAGTGGCCGCACGCGGGGAATCCCGCTGGCCGCCGTCAGCTTGCCCAACTCACCGGGCGTCTTCACCAGCATCGCCGGAGTGGAAGCCCAGCAGCACCTGAGCGACGGCCCGGCGGACCAGTTCGGAGTCTGTCAGCCGCGGCGGGCGCCGCGGCTTGTCCAGGGCGCCACTCGGTGCCTGCGAGGTGGAGATCCGGCTCCGGTACCCCGTCGCCGCTGTCGCCGGGTGGTGGTGCCGATCCGGTACGCCCCTGTGGGTGAGGGCAGGGTTGTCCTTGGGTGCCCCGACGGCGAAGCGGTACTTGCGACACCGGGGCGGTGGCGGCCAGGAGGTCGACGGCGAGCAGTGCGGCAGGCAGCCGGGCCCGCATGAAGTCCGCGGTGGCGATGGACACGATCGCGCCCGGCGATTCTCGGTCCCTGTGGTGCCGACGGTCTCCTCCCTGCGGCCGGGTGGGAACTGCTGGAGTCGCTTCACAGGGCTCACGGGGTCTGCGGGCTGTGCCGTGCATGCGGCGCCTGTGCGGCGCGGGGCAGTGCCCACACGGCGTAGATCCCGGTGGCGAGGACGAGTCCTGCTGCCAGGGTGAGGGTGCTTCCGACGCCGTGGGAGTCCGCGCCGTTGCCCGGTCCGTCGGTGAGGGGGGAGTTGTGGGCGAGCCAGCCGGCCGCTGTGGCGCCGAGGAGGGCGGCCGCCCGTTCGACCGGGTTGATCAGCGCGGTGACCCGGCCGAGGTGGGTCGGCGGTGCTGCCTGGACGATGATGGGGGTGAACGAGGCGTAGGTGACGGCCAGCGGGATGCCGACGAGGAACATGACGGCCAGCGCGGGGTGGATGCCGGAGCAGTTCGCGCCGATGGCCAGTCCTGTGCCGGTTGCCAACAGCCCCCATGCGAACAGGCGGTGGGGGTCGTGGTGGGTGAGGCGGGTGGCGGTCAGCACTCCGGCGACCAGTCCGAGGCCGAGGACGCCTTCGAGGATGCCGAACCACTGGGGTGCGGCGTCGAGATCCTCGGTGACGAAGAAGACTCCGAGGGTGTTGAAGGCGGTGATGCCGGTGGTTCCGAGGACGACGGCGACGATGAGTGTCCTGAGCGGTCTGCTGCGGGCCACGACACGCAGTCCGTCCGCGAATTCGGCGGCCAGTCCGGTGCCGGGGAGCGGTTCGCCCGACTTTTGCCGGTGCGGTGCGCGGACCGCACGGATCAGTGCGCAGGACACGAGGAAGGAGGCGGCGTTGAGGGCGAGCGCCCACTGGATCCCTGCGGTGTAGAGCAGGGGCGCGGCCAGCGGCGGGCCGGCGATGACGGCGATCGCGTGGGTGCTCTGCCCGATGGCCGCGGCCCGGTTCTGGTCCTGGGACGGCACGACGCTCTGGATCAGTGCGAAGCGCGCGGGGTTGAAGAACTGCGCGGCGACGGTTGCCGCGAGGACGATCGCGTAGAGCAGGAGCAGGGTCGCTCGGCTGTCGTGCGCGGGAGAGGGGCGCGAGACCACCAGGACGGCGGCGAGCATGAGCAGGGCTCGCAGGAGGTCGGCCGTCATGAGGGTCCGGCGTTTGTTCCACCGGTCCGCGAAAACCCCGGCGATCGGGCCGACGAGCATGGTCGCCAGCGCGGTGACGGCGGCGATGCCGGAGACCGCGAGCGGGGCGTCGCCGCTCTCGCGCAGGAGGATGACGCCGATCCACAGGGACAGGGTGGTGCCGATGGCGTAGTCGCCGATCTCGGAAAGCGTCTGCCCTGCCCACAGCAGGGTGAAGTTCCTGTTGATCAGCACTCGGGGATCTTATCTGTGGGCAGCGGTAGGTTGGTTCGGTGCGAGCTACCTGCGTTTTCTTCCATGCCCACCCCGATGACGAGTCCTTGTTGACGGCGGGGACGATGGCCGGGCTCGCCGCGGAGGGGCACCGTGTGGTGCTGGTGGTGGCGACCGACGGCGATGCGGGGCTCGCGGATCCGCGGACCCTGGGAGGGCGTCGGCTGGGGGAGGTCCGCCGTGAGGAGGCGACGGCCTCCGCCCGTGCCCTGGGTTGCGCACGTGTGGAGTTCCTCGGTTTCCGCGATTCCGGGCTCGACCCGGTGCACGGTCCTGTTCCGGGAGCGTTCAGCACGATGGACGTGGAGACGGCGGCCGACCGGCTGGCGCAGGTCTTGGAGAGCGAGCGCGCGGATCTGCTGACCGTCTACGACCCGGTGGGCGGCTACGGGCATCCGGACCATGTCCAGGTGCACCGTGTCGGATACCGGGCGGCCGAACTGGCGCGCACACCACTCGTGTTGGAGGCCACGGTGGACCGGGACCTGCTCCTGCGCGGGCTTCGGTGGGCGGCGCGGCTGCCTGTGCTCGGCCCGAAGGTCGACCCGGCGTCCTTCCAGGACGCCTACGTCCCGGGCGAGGACATCACGCACCGGGTGGACGTGCGCCGGTTCGCCGCGCTCAAGCGGGCCAGCATGGCCGCGCACGGCAGCCAGGCGGGCGGTGGTGACGGCGTGCGGACCCTGGCCGGCCTGCGCCGGCTGCCGGCTCCGGTGTTCCGGCGGGTGCTGGGGACGGAGTGGTTCGTCCAGAGGAGTCTGACCGAGGGCGTACGGCTGTCCGACCCGCTGGCCGTTCTGCGCTGATCACCGGGACGATATGCTCCCCTCGCAGTTTGTGCTGGTCAAAAGGGTGAAGGAGTCGGCCGAGTGATCAGGGCCGGGCGGGTACGGGTGCAGCGCGACATCGAGGTGCCGGTGGGCGGCGGCGTGGCGTTGCCGGCAGACCGCTACTACCCGTCCCCAGGGGTGTCCGAGGGGACACCGACCATTCTGGTGCGGTCACCGATGGGGCGTCGGCCGCTGGGGATCTTCTACGGCCGCTACTTCGCGCGCCACGGCTTCCAGGTCCTGGTCCAGGATTCCCGGGAAGCGGGGGACTTCCGCGCACACGCCGTGCCGTTGAGCCGGGAGCACGAGGACGGGCTCGCCACGGTCGAGTGGTTGCGTCAACAGCCCTGGTTCACCGGGCCCTTGGCCATGCACGGACTCAGCGCTCTCGGGTTCTCGCAGTGGGCCATCGCCGCCGATGTGCCGGAACTCAAGGCGCTGTCGGTCCACCTGTCGGCGTCGTCGTTCGCCGACGCCATCTTCACCGGCGGCTCTTTCGGCCTCGAATCGGTGTTGATCTGGCTTTCGAACCACAGCTTCACCTCGTCGATCACCGCGCCCTCCCGCGTGCGGCGTGCCGTGGCCACCGGCCGCCCGCTGGAAGAACTCGACCTCCTGGCCAGCGGGACACGCCTGCCGTTCTTCCAGGAGGTCCTGGCCGACCAGGGGCCCGGCAGCACGCTGCGCACCGCGTTGGACCACAGCCGCACTCCCCGCCGGACGAGCGTCCCGCCCGCGCACCTGGTCGGAGGCTGGTACGACGTCTTCGTGCGCGGCCAGTTGGACGACTATCTGGCCCTTCGGGCGGCCGGCCACGAACCGCACCTGACCGTCGGCCCCTGGTTCCACTACGACCTGCGGCATGTCATGGTCTCCAACCGGGAGGCCCTGGCCTGGTTCCGCGCGCACCTGCTCGGCGAACGCAGCGGTGTGCGCCCCCACCCGGTACGCCTGTTCGTCACCGGTGCCGACGAGTGGCGGGACTATCCGCACTACCCGCCGCCGGGTACCCAGCAGGTGCGCTGGCACCTCCAGCCGGGCCGGGGTCTGGCCGAAGGAGCCCCGGCGGAATCGCAACCGGACCACTACCGTTTCGACCCGTCCGACCCGACCCCCGCGCCCCGTGGCCCCACCCTGATCGGCAATTCCCGCCCCGCCGACAACCGGGCCCTGGAACGGCGCTCCGATGTCCTCACCTACACGAGCGAGCCGCTGCGCCGTCCGATGGAGGTCATCGGATCGGTGACCGCGGACCTGTACGTCCGCTCCAGCCGGGAGCACACCGACTTCGTGGTGCGCCTGTGCGACGTCCATCCCGGGGGTGCGTCGATGAACCTGTGCGAGGGCATCCTGCGGCTCGTACGGTCGGCGGATACCGCCGACGAGGACGGGGTGCGCCGCATCAGCGTCGAGCTGTATCCGACCGGGCACCGGTTCAGAGCCGGGCACCGGCTCCGGGTGCAGGTGTGCAGCGGCGCCTCACCCCGCTTCCCGGCCAATCCCGGTACCGGGGAGCGGGCCGGGTCGGTCAAGGTCACCGCCGAGCAGGAGGTCTTCCACGACCCGGCTCGGCCGTCCGCTCTCGTCGTCCCGGTCGTCGGCTGACGAGGCCGGGCCGCGCGCCCTTATACGGGAGCTTGCTCTGTTCCCGTACGAGGTACGGCCCGCGCTGCCAGGCTGATCAGTTCGGTGTTGACCAGGTCGGCCCGGCGGCGGTGGCTGGAGTGCCCGCCCTCGGGCACCACCAGCAGTTTCGCCCCGGGGATCAGTTCGGCGAGCCGGGTCTTGGTCTCGTCCGGGATGTACGGGTCGTCGGTGCCGGCGACGACCAGCGTCGCGGCCCGCCCGATGACCGGCAGCGCCTGGCTGTGGTCGCAGACCATCGCGTCGGTGGACAGGGCGGTGAACGCCAAGGTCGACGCCGACATGATGACGCCCCACAGGGTGGTCCTTCCGCGTGCGCGGTCGGCGGCCCGCACCCGGGGCGAGGTCGGTGCCCACTGCGGCCTGATCCGTACCGCCACGGAGTTGACCGCCCAGAAGCAGGCGGCGGACAGCAGCCGCACCGGACCGAGCAGCCGCGACAGCACGACCAGGGGACGCGAGACCTTCATGCCCAGCCCGTAGCTGACGTCGCCCCACCTGCCCGGCAGGCTCTCCACCAGCGCGACCCCGGTGACGGTGCGTCCGAAGAGCTCGGGGTGCTCAGCGGCCAGGGCCGCGATGACCGTCCCGCCCATCGAGTGCCCGACCAGCACGAGCGGGCCCTCGGCCGCGACCGCGTCGATCACCGCCTTCAGGTCCAGCGCGGTCTGGCGGATCGTCGCCCTGCGCCAGGACGTCTTCCCGGACCGGCCGTGCCCCCGGTGGTCGTAGAAGACCAGCCGTCCGGCCGAGGCGAGACCGGCGCGCTGGGAACGCCAGTGGTGGATGGTCAGGTTGAGCCCGTTGACGAAGAGGAAGGTGGGCACCTGCCCCTCGGCTTCGTCGATCTCCACGTGCAGGCCGGTACCGCCGGACTGCACCGCCAACTCCGTCGGGGTCGTCACTTCTCCCACCAGTCCCGGAAGGTCTCGAAGGCCGTTGCCTCGTTGTGGCCCGAGCGGTTGACCGTGTGGTGCAGCGCTCCGACGAACGCCGCCGCACTCTCGATCGGCACTCCGGGAATCGGCACCACGTAGCGGGACACGCCTCGCTTCGCCAAGTGCGCGGAGATCCACACGTCGTCCTGCCAGCGCACTTCGGCAGGCCATCCGTCGAAGTCGTGCACCGCCGCATCCAGCGCACCGGGCGGTATCAGGTACCCCCACATGCCCATGAGCACGTCCACCGGGACCGGCTCGCGGACCGCGGTGCCGCTGACGTGACCCAGGTAGCGCGGATCCACGCCGTAGCGCACACGCTGGCCGCGGACCCCGAGGGCGGCATGCGGCATCCGGCGGTGGCTCGCCAGCAGGGACTCCAGGAAGTCGTGCGGGTAGATCGCGTCGTCGTCCACCACCACCAGCACGGCATCCGGCTCCTCCACCAGGGCCGGCAGGAGCTTGGTCGCCGGTCCCACGTCGGTGCAGCGCAACACGTCCACACCCGCGGGCAGCCCGGAAGGCTCCGGATAGGGCACGTTCTTACGCAGCGAATAATCCGGCCAGGCCAGCAGGATGCGGTCGGGCGGGCAGCTCTGGTCCAGCAGGCTGCGCAGTGTCGGACGCAGATACCGCAACCGCTGGGGAACTGTGCTCAGCGTGACCACGAGCCGTTCGGGCCGCTCAGCGCGCTCAGAGGGCCCACCCGGCTGCGGGTCACGGCACATCAGCCTCGCTGCGCGGACGACGTCATGGGCGACGCGGGAGGGAGAGCTGTTGGTGAACCGCTGGCGCAGGTGTACGACGTTGCTCCAGGCGATGCGGGCGATGTGCTGAGGGGTCTCCAACGGGTTTCCTTGTCTGTTCTGGGCTGGTCGTCCGCCCGGGTCCAGGCCAGTTCGGCGGCCTGGTCGTAGCAGTCCTGCAGTCGTTCGAGCACGAAGGGCCAAGAGCATGTGGTCGGCCTGGTGGAGCGGTTGTGCTCGGCTATCCGCTCCCGGAGGAGACCGTCCCGTCCGATCCGGGTGAGCTGGTCCACCAGGTCCTCCAGGCGTCGTCCGAGCAGCCCTTCGCGGCCGTGCTCGATGAAGTCCGCGACCCCCGTGGTCGAGCGGGCCACGACCGGCAGCCCGGCGCAGCGCGCTTCGAGGACGGCCAGGCCGAACGCCTCACGGCCCGTCACATTCAGGTAGGCGTCGGCCGTGGACAGCACCCTGTGCACGCCGGCCCGGTCGTGTGCGCCGACGAGATCGACCCAGCCGTCCATCCGGTGACGCCTGAGGTAACGTTTCATCGCCGAACGCCGAGGTCCCGCCCCGACAATGGTCGCCCGCATCCCGACACCGGGGGACAGGCGAGCGTGGGACTCCCGCAGAACCCGCAGCAGGGCCATCGGCTGACGGCGGCGGGCCAGGCGCCCCACCGAGACGACGTGGAACTCCGCGCCGCCCCGCGTTCGCTGAGCGGCGTCGACCGTCCACCGGCCCGTGTCGACACCGTTGGGCACGACCATGATCCGCACCGAGCCGGGCAGCGCCTTGGCGACCTGTCTGCCCACGGGGGTGCTCACCGCCGTCACCACCAGCCCGCGCCGCCACCTGCCGAGTGCGGCGATGGTGCGGTAGAGCAGCCGGACGGGGCTGTCCCACATGCTGTGCACGGTCAGCACCGCCGGGACCGACAACTCGCCCGTGATCCGAGCCGCCCGCCAGGCGAACGGAGAGACCACACTGACATGGATGTGCACCGCGTCGGGCCGCAGAGATGTCAGAAGGCCGCGCAGCTCCGACGCACGCACGCGATGGACGGCGAAGGGAAAAGAAACGTCCGCTCCTGGCCCGCGATCGGGCGTCCCCGTGACGACGTGAACCGTCTGCCCCGTATCGGACTGCGCACGGGCCAGCGCTTCGACCTGGACCTCGATGCCGCCGATCCGCGGTGCGAAAACATCGGTGACATGCGCGATCACCGTCTCTTCCACCGTACTCGACCCACCCCCGCGGACCCTTGCCCATTGCCTTGGCCGCCCCTTTGGTCCCGGTAAGTGGTGCGACGGAGAAGATCATCAGCCCTGCCACGCGCAACTGGCAAACCCGGCAGGGGCGATGTGACAACGGCCACCCCCGATCCCCGTCGAGGGCCGAAGATAGGATGCGGAGCCGGTCGTGAGCGCCGGTCCTTCGGAGCCGTGGACAGTCCCGGCCGTCCGTGAAGGATCGAGAAGCGTGGAAGCGATGGCACACTCCGTTGAAGAACTCGCAGTCCCAGCCGGCGACGGGCTCGCCCTGCACGTCGAGGTCGACGCCGGCTCTCCGGGCGAACCGACCCTCGTCTTCGTGACGGGCTTCAACACCACCCTGGCCTACTGGGACAACCAGCGCCGAGCACTGGCCGATGTGGGCCGACTCGTCTTCTACGACCACCGGGGGCACGGCCGTTCCCAGGACTCCACCCTCAAGAACGCCACGGTCGCCCAGACCGCACGTGACCTCGCCTCGGTGATCGACGCCGCCGCCCCGACCGGGCCGGTGATCATCGTCGCGCACTGCATGGGCGGCCTCGCGCTCTGCGCCCTGGCCCAGCAGCAACCGCACCTGTTCGGCAGCCGGATCACGGGGGTGGTGCTGCTCGACACGATCGCCGCACGCTGGCTCCAGGCCGTCACCGGACTGCCCGTGCCCACCCCCGTCGCACGCCCTGTCGTCCGCCTGCTCCTCGCCCTCACACTGCGCCTGTCCACAGCGACCAAGCGGAACGATTCAGCACCGGTTCCGGCGGCCGAGAAACCCAAGGGACAGGGCACCCCGGCCACCCGGCCCCGCACCCTGCGCACCCGCGTCCGCACCGCCCGGCGCATCGTGTCGTCGATGCCCAGGGACTCGCTGCTCGCCCTGCTCGCCGACATCTCCGTCTGCGACTACACCGACGGCCTGCCCGTACTCGGGACCCTGCCCGTCCTCGTCCTCTCCGGTGAGCGCGACAGGTTCATGTCCCCCCGCCAGAAGGCCGCCACCGCCGCCGCCATCCCCGGTGCCCGTTTCGAAGGCATCCCCGGCGCCGGGCACTTCAGCTCCGTCCACCAACCCGAGCAGGTCGAGCGGCACGTGCGTGACTTCGTCCGGCACGTCACCACGCCCGACGCCCCCATGGCCGGCAGTGGTGCGGTCCGTTGACCCTCACCGCAGACCGGTCGACACCCGGTGCCGACCGGGTACCGGCTCCCCGGCCGCGGTCAGGCCGCCGACTGACCGCCCTCGGCCTGTTCTGGATCGTCACCCGCCTGACGGCGGTCGTCGGCATCCTCCTCAGCGGCCAGAACGCCTGGCAGGAAGTCGCCGGTTACCAGCACTGGGCCGACACCATGCTCACCGGCACCTTTCCGACCGCGGACACCACCTGGCAGTACCCGCCGGGCTCCGCACTGATCATGCTGCTGCCGTACTTGAGCCCGCTCGGCACCTACGTCCAGATCTTCATCCTCATGACCGTGGTCGTGGACGGCCTCGTCACCCTCGCCCTGATCCGCACCGGACCGGCCACGCGCCCCCTCGCCCCGGCCTGGATCTGGACAGCCGGAATCCCCGTCCTGTTCGGCCTCCCGTACACCCGGTACGACATCTTCCCCACCGCCTGCGCCGTTCTGGCACTGCTGCTCGTCCACCGCCGCCCCACCGCCGCGGGAGTGATCGCAGGTACGGGAATCTCCCTGAAAGCCTGGCCCGCCCTTCTCCTGATCGCCGCGCCGGGCAGAACCTGGCGCTCAGCCCTGGCCGTCGCCGCCGGGGTGTGCCTCACCGCAGCCGCCCTGCTGCACAACGCCCTCGGCTTCCTGACCTCCCAGGCGGGCCGCGGCGTCGAATACGAGTCCGTCGGAGGCAGCCTGCTGCTGGCCGCACGCCACCTCGGCTACACCGGGCACATCGAAAAACGCTACGGGTCCTACGAAATCGTCGGCCCCCATGTCGCCGCGGTGGCCGACGCCTCCCTCGCCGCCAGCGCCCTGGCCGCGTGCTGGCTGATCCGGTGGCGCCGGCGCACACGCGGCTCCGCCGCCCCGGCCGCCGACGCCGCGCTCACCGCCACGCTCCTCTTCGTCGTCACCAGCCGTGTCATCAGCCCCCAGTACCTCATCTGGCTCCTGGGCCTGGTCGCCGTGTGCGCCGCCTCCCGGACCACCACACAACGCCCGGTCATCGTCCTGGTGCTTGCCTGCCTCCCCCTCACCGCCCTGGAATTCCCCATCTTCGTCAACCAGGCCCTGGCCGGCCAAGCCCCGGTCATCGCGATCCTGCTCCTGCGCAACCTCCTCCTCGTCACCGCCGCGCTCTGGTCCTGCCACCGACTACGGACACACCCTGGACCGCCCTCCCGCTGATCGCCTCACCCGCGAACCCGGCTCGTGGGGGGGATTCCGGCATATGACGCCTGTGGCAGGTGCCCAGCAAGGCGCGCTGAACCGGTTTGCGAATGTCCGCTCGTAAGGGCTTGGGCTGTATCAACGAGATGCACGTGCCGGGGCACCGATTGCTGGAGCGCTTTGGAGTAGTTCCACAAGGATGTTTGGTGGGCCCGCCGCCGCCCGCGAAGCCTCCGGGGGTGAGTGAGTTGAGCCAGGTCTGGAACTGTTTTTGTTCGGCCGGGCCGAGGATGCGGGTGGTTCCGGGTGCCGGTGGGATGGGGTCCTGGCTGGGGATGGACGGGTCGACCCTGTTGATGCCGGCGCGCATCGGCAGGATGCCGGGGACTTGTCCTTGGTAGGAGGCCAGGATGAGCGGCACAGGCTGCGGCAGCGGTACCGGGAACAGCGGAAGTCCTGGCAACCCGGAAGGTCCGTCCGAGCCGTTCGGGAGCTTGACCCGCTTCTGCGAGTCGTCGAGGGCGTTCACGACGTTGCCGAGGCGGTGGATCCACGGGTCGTCGAGGACGCTCCTTGGCGAGGTCCCTTTCCGTGATGTCGCGGAGGGGTTCGGGGAGGCCGTCGAGGTCGGGGTCGGCGGACATGACCCGATAGGCGACCACGTCGGGAGCGCCGGTGCCGAAGGGCGGGCGGCCGGTGGCCGCGTAGGCGACGAGGGAGCCCCAGGCGAACACGTCGCCCTGAGGGCCGGTTGTTCCGGTGCGGTAGTGCTCAGGGCTGATCCAGCCGGGCGTGCCGGTCATCGTGCCGGTGCGTGTCACCGAGGTGCCGTCGGCGGCGTGGGCGATGCCGAAGTCCAGGAGGCGGGGGCCGGTCGGGGTGAGGACGACGTTCTGCGGTTTGACGTCCCGGTGGACGACCTCGGCCGCGTGGATGGCGGCGAGAGCTTGGGCGGTGCCGGTGGCGAAGGCGTACAGGGTGGCGGCGGTGAGGGGGCCGTGGGCGGCGAGGTGCTGGTCGAGGGTGAGGCCGGGGGCGTAGGCGGTGGCCAGCCAGGGGGATTCGGTGTCGGGGTCGGCCGCGAGAACGGGCACGAGGCACGGCCCCTGGACGCGGGCCGAGAGCCGCACCTCACGGCGGAAACGGGCCCGGAACTCCGGATCCCCGGCCGGCGCGGCATGGATGACCTTGACGGCGACGCGCAGCCCGGCGGGATCGAGACCGGCGTGCACGACGCCCATGCCGCTCGCGCCCAGCCGCCCGACGATCCGGTACGGGCCGACCTGCCGGGGGTCACCAGGGCGGGCGGGCTGCACGCGCCCACCGGAGCGGGCAGCGCTCACAGAGAGTCCGTTCCTGTTCCACGAAGAAGAGCTGCGAGGAGCGGCGCTCTTCGGATACACCGCTGTGCCTCCGCGGCTGGATGTCATCCGCAGGATGCCTCGACGAGCAGTGGCACTCTGTGAATCGGCCGGGGGCAAGTCCTTGGGGCCGGCCGATGGGTTGCCCAAAGTGGTGTGGTGGTCACCGCTGGCTATCATGGGGCGGGTTCGCAACGTGCGCAGCGGGAGGTCGAGTTGGCCGGTGCAGTGCCGGAGTTGTCGAGGGCGGAGGTGGCTGCCTGGAAGGCGGCGGGGACGCCGGTCGTCGATCTGCTGGGGCGGGCCCACCGGCTCGGGCCGGTCAGTGGGTTCCGGCTCGGGGACCGGCCCGTCGTCCTCGTGACCGACCCCGAAGCCGTCCGGCACGTGCTCGCGCGACATCCGGACCGGTACGTCAAACGCTCCCACCGGATGCGTCACCTCCTCGGCGACGGGGTACTCACCGTCGACGGGCCCGCCTGGCGGGGGCAACGCAGGCTGTTCCAGCCCCAGTTCACCGTCCAGGGCGTCCGGCGCTACGAGCGGGCGATGCGGGACGCCGTCGCGGACGTCGCCCGCGCCTGGAGCGCGTCGGCCCGTACCGGCGAGCCCCGGGACCTCGTCGCCGACATGCGGCGCTTCACCATCGACGTGATCTGGCGCGCCACGACCGGACTGCCCCTCGACGACACCACCCACCGCCAACTCCTCGCCGCCGCCCGCATCGTGGCCGCGGTCGCCGCGATCGGGCCCGCCGACACCGCCGACCTGGAGCGCGACCTCGCGGAGGTCGACGCCGCCGCCGGACGCGCGGTCGCCGCCGCCCGCGCCAACGGCGACCCCGGCATCCTCGACGCGCTGCTCGACACCGTCGAACTCCCCGACCCCGACGGGCGGTTGGTCCGCGACAACTTCGTCACCTTCCTCGTCGCCGGGTACGAGACCACCGCCGCCACGCTCAGCTGGCTCCTGCTGCTCCTGCACGACCACCCGGGGGACCGGGAGTGGGCGCTCGCGCAGGGGCCCGCCGGCTCGGCCGCGCGGACGGCCGCGATCCGGGCGCTGATCAGCGAGACCCTGCGGCTCTACCCGGCGGCGCTGCTGCTGTTCCGCGACACCACCGAGGACGACGTCCTCGCCGGGCACCGGATCGGGAAGGACACCACCGTCGCCCTGTGCGCCTACCTCACGCACCGGATCCCCCAGTTGTGGCCGGATCCCGAGCGGTTCGAGCCCCGGCGATTCCACGAACCGGCGCCCCGGCCTGCCCTCGGTACGTACTACCCGCTCGGGCTCGGCCCCCGCACCTGCCTCGGCGCCCAGTTCACCCTCCAGGAGATGACCCTCCTCGCGGAAACCCTGCTGCCCGCCTTCGAGTTCGCCCTTGTCGGGGAGCGGCCCCGGCCCGCGTTCGACATCACGATCCATCCCGACGGGCCGCTCCTCGCGCGGGTGAGCGCGCGGGGCGAGTGAGACGGACGGCAGGGGAGGGCCGGGGCTCGGGGGAGGGCTGGGACGCGGGGGCGTGACGTCCCCGGCCGGCGAGGGCGGCTCGGTCCGCCCGGCGTGAGGGGGTCCGGCTCGGCGCGCTGTGCGGCGGGGCGTCCTCATGGGGCCGTCCCCTCGCCGGGAGGCGTGCCGTGTGTGCGCCGGCCCCGCCTGTGAGGTGCGGTCGACGCGAGTCCGTCCCCGCCGCGCCCGCGCGAGCCGGCCGGTGTGACCTCGTCCCCGTCTCCCTCGCGCCCTCGCGAGGTGACCGGCGTCGATCCGTCCCCACCCCCGCTCCGTCCCGGTCGTCCCAGCACCACCCCCGCCAACACCAGCGCCAGACCGCCCAGTTGGCGCCCGCTCAGGCTGTCCCCCGCGACAGCCGTCCCCAGTAGGACCCCCGTCACCGGATTGAGCAGGCCGATCAACCCCACCGTCCCCGCCGGCAGATGCCGCAGTCCCGCGAACCAGACGGCGAACGCCAGGGCTGTCGCTATGAGGGAGGTGTAGGCGATCGCCAGGACGGCGGAGACGGACAGGGAGGGCGGTGCGCCCTCCACCGCGACCGCGACCGGCAGCAGGAAGAGGCCACCCGCCGTGAGCTGCCAGGCCGTGGCCGCGAGGACGTCGGCGCCGGAGCCCCAGTGCTTGGTGAGGACGTGCCCGAACGACGAGACCAGCATCGCGGCGGCCGACGCGAGGACGCCTACGACGCTCGTGCCGTCCGCCCCCGTGAAGAGCATCAGGCACACCCCGGCGAGCCCGACCGCCGCCCCCGCGAGATGCGCGGCGCGCGGGCGCTCGGCGACCAGACCCCACGCGAGCAGCATCATCGTCAGCGGCGAGACCGCCATCACCGTCGACGCCACGCTCGTCGGCAGCAGTTGGGAGGCGACGTACACGAGGACGAAGAACACGCTCGCGTTGAGGAAGCCGAGGACGGCGGAGCGCCCCCACCACGCGCCGCGCGGGAGTTGTCGGCGCAGCATCAGGAGGGCGAGCCCGGCGGGCAGTGCGCGCAGGGCCGCGCCGTACAGGGGGCTGTCGGCCGGCAAGTACTCGTGCGTCACGAAGTAGTTGGCTCCCCACGCCACCGGGGCGAGGGAGGTGAGGGCGATCCAGCGTGCATTCGCTTCCATGGAAGACAATGTAGCTTCCCGGGAAGGTACCCTGGAAGGCATGAGTGAGGACATTCCCTCGGAAGAGTGGCGGAACCAGGCCCCGCCCCCGCGTGACCGCGTCGCCCGCATCCAGGACGACTGGCGCCGCGAGCGCCCCGACCTCGACGTCTCCCCGCAGGGCGTGATCGGCAGACTGCACTCGCTGGCCGGCCGCCTGACCGACGAACTGTGCCTGGTCTACGGGCGGTACGGCCTGGGGGAGGGGGAGTTCGACGTGCTGTGCGCGCTGCGCAGGGCCGGCGCCCCGTACGAGCGGGCGCCCGGCGAACTCGCCGCGCACACCATGGTCACCACCGGCGCGATGACCAAACGCATCGACCGGCTGGAGCGCGCGGGCCTCGTCACCCGGCGGCGCGCGGACGACGACCAGCGCGGGCGTATCGTCGCCCTGACCGAACCAGGCCGCGAGCTGATCGACCGCGCCTTCGCCGACCACATGCGCAACGAGCGCAGGCTGCTCGACCTGATGACACCCGCCGAGGCGGCCATCCTCGAACAGCTCCTCGGCTCCTGGCTCACGAGACTCGACGGAGGCGCGCCCGGCGACTCCTGAGAACCCGGCAACTCCTCGCCCAGGGACGGGGTTTCACGGGATGCGCACCCGCCCTCACTCTTTCTTTAGATTTCAAAAGCTACGCTCACGGACAAGCCGAGCGGCCGAAAACGGCCCCCACGCCCCGGCGCTCGCGCGAAGCACCCCCACAGGTACAGGAGACAGGCCGTGCGCGACGGCGACGTAGTGGTGATCGGCGGCGGCTACGCCGGAGTCCGGCTGGCCAAACGGCTGGACGCGACCTCACGGGTCACCCTGGTGGACCGCAAGGAGGTCTTCTTCCACCGGATCGCCTCCCTGCGCGCGGGCGTCCACCCCGAGTGGACCTCGACCCCGTTCATCCCCTACGACCGGCTCCTCACCCACGGCCGGATCGTCGTCGGCAAGGCCCTGCGCATCGACACCGACGCCCGGCACGTCGTCCTCGCGACAGGCGAACGGATCCCCTACGACGTCCTCGTCATCGCGACCGGCGCCGACTACCCGGAGCCCGCCCGGTTCACCGGCACGACCGTCGACGAGGCCGCCAAGACGTTCGCCGCGCACCAGCAGAAGATCGCCGGCGCCGACCACGTCCTGGTCGTCGGCGGCGGCCCCTCCGGCGTCGAACTCGCCGCCGAGATACGCCTGGCGCGCCCCCACGTGCGCGTGACGCTCGCCCACGCCGGCGACGCCCTGCTCGACTCCACCGGCAGCGCCTGGGCCGGACGCCGCGCGCGCACCTGGCTGGAGGCGCACGACGTCGCCGTCCGCCTCGGCTCCTTCATGGCGCCCGGCACCGAGTTCGGCGTCTACAAGGACACCCACGGCGAGGCGGTCGAGGCCGACGTCTCCTTCTGGGCCACCGGCATCACCCCCAACACCCTGTGGCTGCGCCTCGCCGGGCACGGCGACTGGCTCAACCCCGCGGGCCACGTCCGCGTCGACCGCGCGCTGCGCGTGGCGGGACTGCGCGACGTCTTCGCCGTGGGCGACGTCAACGACGCGGCCGAGCAGAAGGTCACCCAGGCCGCCATCAGCCAGGCCGACCTCGCCGCCCACAACATCCGCGCCCACCTCGCCGCCGGGCGCCACCGCAAGGAACCCCGCCTCTACCGCGCCCCCCACCGCACCCCGCTCATCGTCCCCTTCGGCGGCGCCGACGGCCTCACCCTCGTCCCCGTCCCCGGCGGCGAGAGCGCCGTCCTCGGGAGCCGCACGACGACCGTCGCCAAGGCGAAGACGCTGATGACGCCGTACATGCGGCGCCAGCTGGGGTACACGGCGGCCTGAGCGCACGAAAGGGCCGCCCCGTGGAAGTCCACGGGGCGGCCTGCGGGCGGTGCCTCAGCACCTGTTCGGCCAGCACGGATTGGAGGCGAGCCGGGACCGAGCCCCCGGAAGGTGGAGGGCTGCGGCGATCTTCAGGAAGCGTGCCAGCGCCCTGTCCTTGACTGAACGCCCGGAGCGTTTCCCACGCATGTCTGTCTCCTTTCGGCCCCGCTCTCACGGGGTGTTCCCACAGTCAGAAGTCTTCGGCGCCCAGGGACCCGGACGCATGAGACCGAGGTCCCGACGTGGTCCCGGGACCGGCGGGGAACCTGGCGTCCACGACCGTCCCGTCCACACTGCTGGTGAGGGCGAACGACCCGCCCAGCTCCTCCGACCGCTGTGCCATGGACCGCAGCCCCACCCCCGGGCAGTCCCGGTGGGAGGGAAAGCCGTCCCCGTTGTCCGTGATCCGCAGGGACACCCGCCCGTCCGACGCCGACACCAGCGCCTGCGCGCGGTCGGCGTGCGAATGCCGGACCACGTTGTTGAGCGCTTCCGAGGCGATCCGATACACCGCCACCTGCAGCGCGGCCGGCAGCGGCGGCAGCGGGTCGGGCTCCACCGCCACCCCGATGCGCAGACTGCGGCTGCTCAGATGGTCGGCGAGCTGCCGCAGCGCGCGCGTGAGGTCGGCGCCGTCCAGCGCGGCCGGCGCGAGCCCGTCGGTGATGTGCCGCAGCTCCTTGATCGCATACCCGATCCCGTCGGACACCTCCGACAGCGGACGCGCCACCTCCGCGCCCGCGCCCCTGCGCACCGCGTCGACCTGGAGGCGCAGTCCCGACAGTGCGGGACCGAGCCCGTCGTGCAGCTCGTGCCGCAGCCGGCGCCGCTCCTCCTCGCGCGCGTGGATGAGCTGTTCCCGGCTGCTCTGGAGATCCTGGTACAGGCGCGCGCCCGCGAGCGCCGGAGCCGCCTGCCCGGCGAGCACCTGGACCGCTTCCCGGTCCTGCGGGTCGAGAGCCAGCTCACCCGGGCGCGGCGCCACGCACAGCCGTCCGATCTCCTCGCCCCGGTACAGGAGCGGGAACTCCTCCGCCACCGGCCCGGGATCGTGGATCCGTACCAGCTCACGCGGCCCGTGCCGGGTGTCGACCGTGACCGAGACGGCGGGCAGCCCCAGCACCCCGACGACGGCGTCTCCCAGCAACTGAGGCGTGTCCCCCGGATCGGGCGCACGGCTCAGCCGCTCGGCCAGCCCCCGCACCACCTGGTACGGGTGCGCGCGATCACCGTAGAAGTAGTGGTCCATCACGCGCGCCGCCCACCGGAACGTCGGCCGCAGCAGCACCCCCAGCAGCAGACCCAGCGCGCAAGCCGGCAGCAGCCGCGCCGTGTCCCGGTGGTGCGGGGCCAGGCTCAGCAGCACACCCGCCGCCGCCATGGCCGCCGCCAGCAGCAGGAACGTCAACAGCAGCGTCGCCAGCACCCGGCGCGCGGCGCGATCGAGGTACCACGCGCGTGCGCGCGCGCTGACGTAACCCAGACACAGCGGCCACACCAGCGCCGCCGCGTAGCGCACCGGACGGTCCACGGCCTCCGGGATGTCCACCCGCAGCGTCAGCAGCGCCAGCACGGACCACACCGTGTACGGCACCGCGACCCACCAGGTGTCCCGCAGGTACTGCCGGGACCGCAGGCTCTTCACGACCATCACCAGCAGCGCCAGCACCTGCGCCACCTCGATCCCGGTCGGGAACACCCACCGGGAGACCGGCTCCGTACGGTGCCAGAACGCCGCCCACGCCCCCTGGGCCATCGGATTGCGCACTCCCATCCACCCGTCGACCAGCGTCCACGCGTAGAGCCCCTGGGCGACGCACAGCAGCAGCATGACGACGACGTACAGGCGCGCCCGCACCGAACCGAGCCGCCCGTCCGGCAGCCAGACCGGCTGGGTGAGGATCAGCAGGCCGAACAGCATGTAGAAGACCATCCCGGCCACACAGGCGACCCCGCCGAGCGAGGCGGGCAGCAGACCCAGCGTGATGGTGATCAGCAGGACGTCGGCCACCGTCACGGTCAGCGCGGCGGTCATCAGCAGCCAGCCGAACACGGCACCCGTCGGGCGCGCGGCGAACAGCATCCCGGACAACGCGAAACCGAAGCCCAGCAACAGGTTCTGCACCGAGTAGTGGAACTGGTCGTAAGCCGTCACCGTGTCCAGATGGATGAGCGTGAGCACCGCCCACACCACCCCCGACAGCGCGACGACCGCGCACACCAGATACGCCGGAAGCAGCTCACGCCCCGTGCCCGGGACCTTGGTGCCGTTCACCTCCGCGCCCATCGCCACTCCTCGCCGTCGCCGACCGGATCCCTCCAGCTTCGGGCGCCCGCTGTCCCGGACGCCTGAGGCACAGGTCCCGACCCGCTACCGTTCCTCGCCGAGGCCGGCGTCCCGCGCGCGGGCGACGGCCTCCGCGCGCGTGGCGACGTGCAGCTTCTCGAAGATGTGCGTGACGTGGTTGCGGACGGTCTTCTCCGACAGGACGAGCTCCCGGGCGATCCTGCGGTTGTCGAACCCGCGCGCGATGAGTCCCAGCACCTCGCACTCGCGCGTGGTGAGCGCCGGGAACAACTGCTCGGCGTCCCGCCGCCGCGAGCCCGCGACCAGCGTGCTGAGCCGCGCCGCCACCCCCGCCCCGAACACCGCGCCGCCCGCCGCGACCGTCCGCACGGCGTGCAGGACCTCCTCGGCGGCGGCGCCCTTGACGATGTACCCGCGCGCGCCCGCCTGGAGGGCGGCCAGCAGGTCGCCCTCGTCGTCGGACATGGTCAGGGTCAGCACGGGCAGCCCGGGGTGCTCCTCGGCCAGCGAGCGGATCGCGGAGATGCCGGAACCGTCGGGCAGCCCCAGGTCCATGATCACGACGTCCGGGAGGTGCGCGGCCACCGCCTCCGGCACCTGCGCGACGGTCTCCGCCTCCGCCACGACCACCACCTCGCCCAGGCTCTCCAGCGCCGACCTCAGCCCGCTGCGGAACAGTGGATGGTCCTCGACGACAAGCGCCCGCAGCACGGACCGGTCCGCGGGCGGAGCGGCATCCTCGTTCACTCTCGAAAGGTAATCCCTTCGGGGGTGGTTCGGCATATTTTCATCCGGTACCTCACGCATCACCTGTGACACATCACGCGTCACACATCACATGTCATGCATCACGCATCACACCTCACGGCATCAGCAGCACCGGCTTCACCGCCTCCCCCCGCACCGCCGCCGCCCCCGCCTCCTCGATCGCCTCGAACGGGAACACCGACACGAGCGCGTCCACCGGCAGCCGCCCCGCCAGGTACAGCTCCACCAACGCCGGCACGAACACCCGGGGCACCACGTCGCCCTGGTTGACGCCGACCACCCGAGGCCCCCGGTCCAGCATGGTCGGGACGTCGAACGCCGCCTCCGTCCCGGCCGGCGGCGCCCCGACCACCCCGCACACGCCGCTCACCGCCAGCCCGTCCACCGCCTGCCGCAGCACCCTCGGCACCCCGCTCGTCTCCAGCGCCCGCTCCGCCCCGCGCCCGCCGGTGAGGTCCCGGACGGCCGTCAGGGGGTCGTCCTCGTCCGGGTTGACGGTGTCGGTCGCCCCGAGCCGGCGCGCGAGCGCCAGCCGGCGCGGATCCGGATCGACGGCGATCACCCGCGTCGCCGGGGTCAGCCGCGTCGCCATCACCGCGGCCAGCCCCACCGACCCGACGCCGTGCACCACGAGCGTGTGCCCCGCCTCCGGGCGCAGCACGTTCAGCACCGACCCCGCCCCCGTCTGCACCCCGCACCCCAGCGGCGCCAGCACCTCCGGCGGCAGCCCCGCCGGCACCGGCACGACATTGCGCTCACCGGTCAGCGCGAGCGTCGAGAACGACGACTGCCCGAAGAAGTGGCCGTGCAGCACCGAACCGGCGTGCCGGCCCGTCCCGAACACCGTCGCGCTCCCGTCCAGCCTGCCCCCGCCGAACAGGTTCAGCGCCGGCCAGTGCGCGCACCGCACCGGACGCCCGGTCAGGCACGCCGGACACCGGCCGCACGACGCGAAGCTCAGGACGACGCTGTCGCCGGGCACCACCGACGTGACCCCCGCGCCCACCGCCTCCACCGTCCCCATCCCCTCGTGCCCCAGCACCGCCGGGACGGGGAACGGGGTGTGCCCGGCGCGGACGCTCAGGTCGGTGTGACAGATCCCGGCGGCCTGCACGCGGACCAGGACCTCGTCGGGACGAGGATCGTCGACACGGACCTCCTCCAGGGCGAAGGGGGCGCCGTGGGCGCGGACGACGGCGGCGGTGGCGGTGTGCATGGCGGGTCTCCCGAGAGGGGGCGATATATCACATGTCACGCATCTTGGGGTGTGGGGGATGTGGGGGGATGGTGGGGGATGGGGTGGCTGTCGGGGCTGCGTAATACATCACGCGTCACGCATCTCCGTCGTGGGGGAGTGCTGTATTACGCAGGGGGCCTTCCGCTGGGTGAAGTGCTGCATCACGCATCACGTGCTTTCGCGGGGCGGTGTGGTACATGACGCATCACGCGCCGCTGCGGGGCCGGGTGGTACATCACGCATTACGCACCGTTGCCGGGCCAGGCGGCACATCACGCATCACGCATCGCGCGCCCCACCCCGACGCTCCTTCACGGCAACACCCCTCCCTCCCGCACCACCCGCAACGCCTGCGCGGCGATCGTCAGCGTCGGGTTGACCGCCGCGGACGACGGGAAGAACCCGCCGTCGACGACGAAGAGGTTCGCCACCTCGTGGCTGCGGCAGTACGGGTCGAGGACGGACCGCGCGGGATCGGTGCCGGCGACGGTCGTGCCGCACTGGTGGCCGGTCGCCTCGACGCCCAACCGGCGTGAGAACACGAGGGGATAGCCGGCCCGGCGCATCATCGACGCGGCGGCGCGGACGAGTTTGTGGTGGGCGCGGGTGTTGGTGGGGCGCCAGCGGATGGTGACGTCGTCGGCGCCGGGCCCCGGCAGGACGCGGTTGTCCGGATCGGGCAGGTCCTCCGACATCACCCACCAGTCGACGCTGCGCGAGGCCAGCGCTCCGAGCAGCCGCCGGGGCAGCCGGGGATGCGCGGCGGCGAGCGTCGCCCCGTACACCTTGCCCATCAACTGGAGTGTTCCCAGCGGGTGTTGACCCTGCGGGCCGCCCGGCAGGTAGAAGTCGTTGACGGCGAGCGTCTTCTGGAAGGTCACCGGGTTGCGGCGGCGCGGATCGACCGCCATCAGCACGGAGTTGTTGTGCAGCATGAGGTTGCGCCCGACCAGCCCGCTGCCGTTCGCGAGCCCGTCGGGGTGCGCGGCGCCACCCGAACGCAGCAGCAGGACAGCCGAGTTGACGGCCCCGCACGACACCACCACGGTTCCGGCCCGGAGTTGGACCGCCCGCCCGTCCCGCACGGCGTCGACGGAGGTGATCCGCCGCCCGCCGGGGTCCGTGCGCAGCCGGACGGCGCGGGTGCGGGTGAGGAGGCGGACCGTCGGGGTGCGCAGCGCGGGCCGCAGGGCGCGCGTCTCGGCGTCGCTCTTGGCGCCGACCTGGCAGGGGAAGGCGTCGCAGGTGGCACAGCGTTCACACGCCCCCTCGGGCGCCAGGTCGACGCCGAGTTCGACGGGGTGGGGGTGCAGGCCCTGTGCCGTGAGCCGGTCGGCGAGGGCGGCGATGACCGGCTCGTGCGGCACCGGCGGCCAGGGGTAGGGGCCGCTGCGGGGCGGGCCGCTCGGGTCGGTGCTGTCGGCGCCGTGGACGCGGTAGAGGTGTTCGGCCTCCGCGTAGTACGGCTCCAGGTCGCCGTAGGTGAACGGCCAGGCGGGCGAGGTGCCTTGAAGGTGTTCGACCGTCCGGAAGTCGCTCGCGCGCAGCCGGGGCAGGGCGGCGCCGTAGACCTTGGTGGTGCCGCCGACGCCGTAGAACCCGCCGGAGGTGAAGGGGCGGCCGTCGGCCGTGTGCCAGATGCCGGTGTTGTGGTAGCGGTGGCCGACGAACACGGCCTCCGGGGAACGGTTCTCGGGCTCGCGGGGCAGGAAGTCGCCCCGCTCGACGACGAGTACGCGCGCGCCGGTCGAGGCCAGCGCCCACGCGGTCGTCGCGCCTCCGGCGCCCGAGCCGAGGACGAGGACGTCGGCCTCGTACACGTCCTGCTCCCGCGTGACGACCGGCGGCGATCCTGGACCCCAGACGCCGGTCATGACGCGGCCCTCGGCGGGTCGTAGAGGCGGACCGGCGTCTCGTCGTGGAACGGCAGGCGCTCGGGGATCTCGGACAGCTCCAGATGGAGGCCGAAGGGGGTGCGCAGGTAGATGAACCGGACGCCGGCGATGGGCCCTTCGGCGACGGTCTGCGGCTCACCGAGGGCAACCACCCCGTCGTACGCGGTGAGATGGGCCAGCGACGCGTCCAAGTCCTCGGTGCCCAGGGCGAGATGGTGACCGCCCCAGTCGCTGTTGCGGGGGTAGACGCGGCGCTGGTCGGGGGAGGCGTACTCGAACAGCTCGACGTTGGTGACCGGGCCGAGGCGCAGCATCGCGATGTGGGCGACGGCGCTGCGGTGGACGCCGAGCTGGCGCAGCATCCACAGGCCGGCCGCGTCCTCGACCGGGCCGGTGCGGTAGGCGAGTTGGGCGCCGAGCGCGTCGGTGAAGAAGGCGACGGCCTGGTCGAGGTCGGGCACGGTGTAGGCGACGTGGTGGACGGCGCCGACGCCGGGGACGGTGGTCATGACGGCTCCTTGAGGGAGGCGCGGGCGGTGCTGGGGGTGCGGGGCGGCAGGGCCCGGGTGACGGCGGCGGGGCCGAGCGTCAGGCACAGCAGCCGGGCGCCGTGCCGGCCCGCGGTGAGGGTGGCGGCGCCGCCGTGCGGGGCGAGGACGAGGCCGCCCGCGGTGAGCGGGACGGGGCGCCGGTCGGCGTGCACCGTCCCGCCCAGCACGTACCAGACGGTCTCGGTGCCGCCCCGGCCGGCCGGCTCCCAGCGGGTGCCGGGGGCCAGTTCGACCTCGTCGAACGCCTCGCACTCGCTGTGCAGCATCCCCCGCCGGGCGAGACAGCGGACGGCCGCCCGCTCCTCGCCGGGCCCGAACAGGACGGCGCTCAGCGGCCCGTTGTGGACGATCACGGCCAACTCCCTTTCCTGCGACGTGAGTCGGGTGTCAAGCGGCGCGTTGTTCCGTCGGCAGCGGCACGTCCAGCACCGCGTGGAAGAACTCCAGGCCGCCGTCGCCGGCCCACAGCCGCACCGCCCCGCCCAGCGGCAGGGTCAGCGCGGTCCCCGAGGCGAGGGCGACCTCGCGGTCGGCGGTGCGGGCGGTGCCCGTGCCGCTCAGCACGAACACGGTGTGCTCGGTGCCGCGCGCCGCGAACTCCACGCCCGCGTGCGGCGGAAGGTCCTGGACGTGGATGGTGCGCAGCGGCCCGGTGAGGACGCTCTGGGCGTCCAGCGGGCCGTGGGCACGCAGATCGCGGACGACGATGCTGTTCACGGAAGTCTCCTGCTCCAGGGGCCGGCGGGGCCGGGGGAAGACGGCGGGCAACTCCACCACCAGCCAGGACAGCGGCCGTTGCCCCGTGTTGTGCAGCGCGTGCCGGGAGCCGATCCCGGTGAGGACGGCGTCCCCGGCGCGCACCCGGTGCGCCGTGCCGTCGAGGTGGATCTCGCCCCGGCCGCGCAGCAGGAAGTACAACTCCTCGGTACGGGAGTGCAGATGCTCCCCGCTGACCCCGCCGGGCGGCAGCCAGGCCCACTCGACGGCCTCCCAGCCGCCGTACAGGCCGGTCCGCCGCGCCAGGCAGGTCCAGCGGGAGATCCCGTCCGAGTCGTGCACGCCGTGCACCACGGCGGGCGAGTGGACGTCGGCCACCACGAGTGCGTCACGCATGGGACCGCACCTCCTTCGCGGCGCGCGCCAACTTCTCGGCCGCGCCGGTGATCTCACGATCCGTCAGGTCGTTCACGAACACCGCGTCACCGATGCCGACCGGCAGCGGCAGGCGCTGCATGCCATCGCGGTGACGGACGGTGTCCGCGAGGGCGGAGCCAAGCAACTCCGGCTCCATCAGGGGGTGGTGGACCGGCAGGCGCAGCGCGCGCATCGTGTCGAGTACACGCGTGCACTGACGGTCCGTCATGAGGCCGCGGCCACGGGCGATCACGGTGGTCAACGCCATGTCGAGGTTGACCGCCTCGCCGTGCAGCAGCGCGGGCAGGGCGCGCATCTCCAGCGTCGGACTGAAGGTGTGGCCGTAGTCGACGACCCGCTCCAGCCGGTGCTCCCACAGGTTGTCGTGGAGTTCTTCGAGCATCCCGTGCACCGCGCGGGCCAGTACGTGATGTGCCGTGGTCCGCAGCGGGCCCGCCGTCTGGAAACGGCCGGCCAGCAGGCGCTCGCCGCTGCTCTCCAGCAGGTCGAACAGGTCACGGTCCTTGATCAGGGCGATCTTCAGGATCTCGGCGAGCCCGTTGCCGATGTGCCGCTCGTCCAGCGTCGCGAGGAACGCCGGGTCGAGCAGCGTCTCGACGGCCGGGTGGTACGTCCCGAGGCGGTTCTTGCCGCCGCCGAAGTTGACGCCGGTCTTCGCGCCGACACCGGCGTCCACCAGCCCGATCAGGGTGGTCGGGACCCGGACGTACGGGGTGCTGCGCCGGTACAGGCTGCACGCGAGGCCGACGATGTCCAGCAGCACCCCGCCGCCGACGGCCACGACCGGCTCGCGGCGCCGGTCGAGGCCGAAGCGGTCCATCGCGTCGACCACGGAGTACACCGAGTCCATCGTCTTCAGTCGCTCGTGCGCGGGCAGGACGTGGATGCTGTATGACGCGTGACGCGCCGCCTCGCAGTAGGCGCGCAGCGCGTCGCCGTACAGCAGGTCCACGTGCTCCTCGACGACCAGCAGCCGTCGGGCCGGCGTGCTCTCGCCCTCCGGGAGGCCGGCATGGGCGAGGGCGGGGTTGCGGGGGTCCAGGACGCCGGGGGCGAACCGGACCCGGTAGCTGACGGGCTTCGCGGTGGCGACGGTCCAGCTGCGCGCCGGTCCCGGGCCGTCCGTGGTGGTGAGGCCGTGGGTGGTGGGAGGCGGGAAGGGCATGACGGGTCCTTCGTGGTTCGGACGGCCGTGGGAGGGGTCGCGCGGGCAGTGGTGTGTGATGTTCCACTGACGGTGACGAGGCGCCCACGCTCCGCACGAGGCGGCCGGGCGGGCCGGTTCCACCTCGTGCGGGCGGGGCTGGGAGGCCGGACCGGCGGGCACCCCCACCGGCCGCCGCCGCGCCGCACCCCTACGGCGCCCCCGTCGGCGGCCGGCGTCGCGGGCAGCTCGCACGGAGCGCCCCGTCCGGTCCGGCTGGTCGGTGTGCACGGGTTCCGGGAGAAGCGGAGCCGTCTCGCCGGTGGCCGGGGTTTCAGTGCTGTATGACATGTGACCCACCACCTTCCGGAAGCTCCCTCCGAGAGCGCCCCTCTCGGAACCTCGCTCACTCAAGGTCCCCCGCCCGACGTCCCGACGGCGTGAGTCCCCGGCCCTGTCACGGCCCCGCATCGCGCCGGGCCGGCCTGGGACCGGGGTGGGGCCGGGGCGTGAGGAGCGGGTCCGGGAGCGAGGTGGGATCGGGGTCCCGGGAACGGGGGAGGGGCGTCAGGGATGTCCCTTGGGGGACGGCGGCTCGGCGTGACGTCCGGGGTGCCGCGGTGCCTCGTTTCCGTCGTCCCCGCGCCCTGGGGAGAGAGCCCGCGCGGACTCGGGCTGTGGAGCGGGCCAGGTCAGGCGGACTCGTGGGTCGCCGACTTCGAACTCGCCTTGCGCGCAGTGGACTTGGCCGCCTTAGGTGCAGTGGCCCTCGTGCCGGCCATGAGGAGAGCGCCACGGCTCAATCCCCGGACACCCCCTTGACGCCCCGGAACCCTCGATCGACACTCGAACCGGGAATCCTAGTGAACAGGTAGGGAATCATGGGGCGCCTGGAACCGACCGTCAGCCGCACGAGCCGCACGGCCTGGTCGTCGCCCCTCCTCACCTCCCGCCGCCACATCGACCTGCTGCGCGTGTGCAGCGCACAACGCTGACCCCGCAGGTCCACACCCCCCTTCCCGCACACCCCTCAGCCGCCGCAACCGCCGCCGCGCGTACGCCCCCGCGCGCTCGCCCCCGGGGAGAACCATGACCGCAACACCGCTGACCGCCCACGCGTACGACCGCCCGGCCCCCGCCTTCCGGGGCCGCATCGGCGGCGACGCCCGCAGCGGCCACTACGCCGTGCCGCGCCGCTACCGCCTCCACCTGTCCACCGCCGACCCCGACGGCCTGCGCATCGCCGTCACCCACAGCCTCCTCGGCCTCGACACGGCGTGTCCGCTCACCTTCCTGCCCGCCGTCCCCGACTGTCCCGACGGCGGACACGCGAGCCTGCGCCCGCTGTACGAGGCGAGCGCGCACCGCTACCGGGGCCCGGCCCTCGCGCCCGTGCTCAGCGACGACTGGTCCGGCCGCATCGTCTCCACCCACGGCCCCGACATCGCCCGCGACCTGGCCCGCCGCTTCGGCGGCGGCCGTCCGTCGCTGTACCCGTGCGGCACCGAGGCGCGGATCGAGACGGTGGAACGCCTCTGCCGCCGGGCCGAGCACGCCGCCCAACTCGCGGGCGACGCACAGGCGTCGGAGCGCGAGCGAGCCGACGCCCTCGACGGCCTCCTCGACGCGCTCGGCGGCCTGGAGCAACAGCTCGACGACGACGTCCATATGGCGGAAGGTCAGCTCACCGCTGCCGACGTCGACCTGTGGGTCACCCTCGTCCAGCTCGACACCGTGCACCGCCATCACCTCGACGCCGCCGCCGTCCAGCGGATCGCCGCCCACCACGCCCTGTGGGCCCGCGCCCGCCGCCTCACCGCCCACCCGGCGTTCGGCGCGCACCTCGACCTCGACGGCATCGACCGCCGCCACCGGGCCCGCTGCCAGGGCCTCGAAGCCGCCGGCTCGGCTGTCCAGATCCTGGACTGGGCCGCGTACGCGACCGAGGAAAACCGGACCCACCAGCGCTGATCCGGTCCGGAACCCGGACGGACGTTGACAAGCGTCCGGACGACGGGCTTGACTGCGGCGCGGAACGGTCTGACGATCCAGCGCCGCACCCCTTCTCGACGGCCGCCCCGGCCGCCGCCCGAAGCAGAAGCAGAGGACGACATGTACGCAGCTCCCAGGACGGCGCCCCGCCGCTCCCCGGGCTGCGTACGCCCGTACCTCAGCCACCTCGTCGCGAACCGCGCCGTCGATCTCCTGCGCGTCAGCAGCGCACTGTGTACCGCACCGGGCCGTGCCCGCTGTCGGGTCTGACCTCGAAGCCGACCCCGACCGCAGCGCCCTCGCCGGCCACCGCACACGCGGTGCGCCGCCCGCAGCCCTCGAACCCCGGTCCCGTACGCGCCCGTTGACCGCGCCCGCTCCGTGAGGAGCCGTGCACCCGCGGCCCGCCGCCTGTGACCCGGGGAGCCCGCCTTCCGCCGGAGCCCCTTATGAGCGAATCACCGGGCGCCGTGTCCCTCGCCACGGCACCACCACCTGATGAGCCGTCAAAAGTCGTCACGGCGCAGCGAGTTCAGCCGCTGCGCCGTCCTGGACGCTGGATCGCCACCGTGATCGTCCTGGTCCTGGCCGCCCAGTTCGCCCACGGCCTGATCACCAACCCCTTCTACCAGTGGGACCGGTTCGGCTACTGGTTCCTGCGCCCGGCCATCGTCGAAGGACTCCTGGTCACCCTCGAAGTCACCGCCTGGAGTGCGGTGTCGGGCCTGCTCGGCGGCATCCTGCTGGCTCTCGCGCGGCTCTCGAAGAGTCCGGTGCTGCGGGCGGTGAGCTGGGTCTACATCTGGGCGTTCCGTTCGATCCCGCTGATCGTGGTGCTGCTGTTCCTCTACAACTTCAGTGCCCTGTACCGGACGTTGAGCGTCGGAGTCCCCTTCGGCCCGGCCTTCTTCAGCTTCGACGAGTCGCGGCTCGCCACCGACATGGTCATCGCCGTCGTCGGACTCAGCCTCCACGAGGCCGCGTACGCCGCCGAGGTCGTCCGGGGCGGGGTCCTCTCCGTCGACCAGGGGCAGCACGAGGCCGCCGCCGCGCTCGGCCTGCCCAAGGGGTACCAGTTCCGCCGGATCGTCTTCCCGCAGGCCCTCAGGTCGATCGTCCCCAACTACGTCAACCAGCTGATCGGGCTGGTCAAGTCGACGTCGCTGGTCTTCTACGTCTCCCTCCTCGACCTCTTCGGCGCCGCGCAGACGATGGGCTCCACCTACCCCGGCGACGTCGTCCCGCTGCTGCTGGTCGTCACCGTCTGGTACCTGATCCTCACGAGCCTCGTCTCGATCGCCCAGTTCTACGTCGAGCGGTACTACGCGCGCGGCGCCACCCGCACCCTGCCGCCCACCCCGTTCCAGCAACTGCGCGCCTCCGTCGGCCAGTTCAGGGAGCGCCTGCGCAAGGAGGCCGCCGTATGAGCACCGCCACCGCTACCGCTACCGCCGCCACGGCCACCGCTGTTGCGCCCGCCGCCGTCGAACTCCACGGCGTCCACAAGTGGTTCGGCACCCACCGGGTCCTGGACGGCATCGACCTGACCGTGCGCCCCGGCGAGGTCACCGCGCTGCTCGGCCCCTCCGGCTCCGGCAAGTCCACGCTGTTGCGCGTCATCAACCACCTGGAGAAGCCCGAACGCGGCTACGTCAGCGTCAACGGCGAACTCATCGGCGTACGCGAACACGGCGACCGGCTGCGGGAGTTGAGCGAGCGGGCCATCCTCGCGCAGCGGTCCGGGATCGGGTTCGTCTTCCAGAACTTCAACCTCTTCCCGCACCTCACCGTCCTGGACAACGTCGCCGCCGCCCCCGTCGCCACCGGACGGCTGCACAGGGCCGGGGCCCGGGAACTCGCCCGCGAACTCCTGGACCGTGTCGGCCTCGCCGACAAGTCGGCCGCCTATCCACGGCAGTTGTCCGGCGGCCAGCAGCAGCGCGTCGCCATCGCCCGCGCCCTCGCGCTGCGTCCCGGCGTCATCCTCTTCGACGAGCCGACCTCCGCCCTCGACCCCGAGCTGGTCGGCGAAGTCCTCGCCGTCATCAAGGACTTGGCGACCAGCGGCACCACCCTCCTCATCGTCACGCACGAGATCGGCTTCGCCCGCGAGGTCGCCGACCGCGTCGTGTTCCTCGACGGCGGAAGGATCGTCGAACAGGGCCCGCCGCAGCAGGTACTGGACGAGCCGCGGCACGAACGGACCCGCGACTTCCTCGCCAAAGTCCTCTGACACCACCCCACTTGACCCACGAGACCCCCCTTCCTGACCCACGAGACCCAAGGACAGCCATGCCCGCGCCCCTCTCCCGACGTGCCCTGATCCGAGGCATCACCGCGACGGCCGCCGTCGCCTCCCTCGCCGGCGGGCTCGCCGCCTGCGGCGGGGACAGCGAGGCCGCCACCGCCACCGACTCCGCGGGCTCCGTCACCATCGGCCGCGTCTCCAACGGGGCCGCGAAAGAACGGACGTTGAAGGTCTCCGAGGTGAAGTCGATCAGCGCCGAGGTGCCCGCGGCGATCCGCGAACGCGGCACGCTCGTCATCGGCAGCGGCTCCCTGCCGTCCGGCACCGCGCCGCTCGGCTACGTCGGCGACGACCAGAAGACCCTCACCGGCTCCGAGCCCGACCTCGCCCGCCTGGTCGCCGCGGTCCTCGGACTCAAGCCCGAATACCGGCGGTTCACCTGGGAGAACCTGTTCGTCGGCATCGACAGCGGCAAGGTCGACGTCGGCCTCTCGAACATCACCGACACCGAGGAACGCAAGCGGAAGTACGACTTCGCCTCCTACCGGCAGGACAACCTCGGCTTCGAGAAGCTGAAGTCCAACTCTTGGACGTTCGACGGCACTTACCGCAGCCTCGCGGGCAAGACCTTCTCCGTCGGCGCCGGCACCAACCAGGAACGCCTGCTGCTGGAATGGCAGAAGAAACTGAAGGCCGAGGGCAAGAACCTCACCATCAAGTACTTCCAGGACAGCAACAGCACCTATCTCGCCCTGAACAGCGGCAAGATCGACGCCTACCTCGGCCCGAACCCGAGCCTGTCCTACCACGTCACGCAGAGCGCCAAGTCGCCCTCGCCCACGGCCATCGCGGGCACCTACTCCGGCGCCGGCGAAACCCTCCAGGGCCTGATCGCGGCGACCGTCAAGAAGGACAGCGGCCTCGTCAAGCCGCTCGCCGACGCGATCAACCACCTGATCGAGACCGGCGCGTACGCCCAGTGGCTCGACTCCTGGAACCTCGCCAACGAAGCCGTCACCAAGTCCGAGATCAACCCGCCCGGCCTGCCCCTCACCAACGCCTGACACACCGTCAACACCACTCCGAACGAAAGGACTTCGCCTCCGTGACCCACCCGGACGACCTCCACGGAGGCAGAGCCCCGGCCGCCACCGCGCCCCACCCGCTCGACAACGCCGTCTGGGCCGCCCTGACCGGCCCCCACGCCCACCTCGCCGACCGGGCCGGGCTGCGAGCGCTGGGTGAACCAGCCCGCGCCGCCCGTTACCCCGCCGACGTCTACGCCTTCGCCGCCCTCGACGACCCGGCCGACCCCGCCGCCTGGGTCGACCTGCACCGCCTCGTCGGGCCCGCGACGGCCGTACGCCTCAAGCCCGTCGACGCCGTCCCCGACGGCTGGGAGGTGATCCGGGAAGGGCTCGGGGTCCAGCTCGTCGACACCTCGCTGCGCACCGAGCCCGACCCCGAGGCGGTGCGGCTCGGGCCGGACGACGTCCCGGAGATCCTGGACCTCGTCGCCCGCACCCGTCCTGGGCCCTACCTGAAACGGACGATCCTGCTCGGCACCTACCTCGGCATCCGGCACCGGGGGCGGCTGATCGCGCTGGCCGGGGAACGGCTCAGGCCGCCCGGCTGGACCGAGATCAGCGCCGTCTGCACCGACCCCGCCCACCGGGGCAGGGGGCTCGCCACCCGGCTCGTGCGCGCGGTCGCCGCCGGGATCCACGCGCGCGGGGACACGCCGTTCCTGCACGCCGCCGCCGGCAACACGGGGGCGATCCGGCTGTACGAGTCGATCGGCTTCACGCTGCGGCGGACGTCGCGGATCGTGGAGGTGCGGAGCCCCGCGGGGCCGGCCACCGGGCGCGCCGCCGAGTTTGTCGAGCCGGCTGAGTTCGGCGAGTCCGCAGAATCGATTTCGCACAGAAGTTCGAAAAATGTCGTGGAATCGGGAACACGGCCGAGGACCGGCCCGTTGTGACGGATGAGAGCCACGACCGGACCGCACGGAGCGAGAGAGAAGGAGGACGGCAGTGACCGACATCCACATACGCCACGCCGAACACCTTCACGCGCTCTGTAGCTGACACCGTCCCGCACCCCCGCCGCCGCACCCGCTTCCCGCGCGGGCCCGGCGCCCTCGTACGGACCTCCAGGAAGGCACTCCGCCCGTGTCCCCTTCGTCTCCCTCGTCCCCCGCACCTCTCCACCTCGCCGTCGCCCTCGACGGCACCGGCTGGCACCCCGCCTCCTGGCGCGAGCAAGTCGCCCGCCCCCGTGACCTGTTCACCGCCGGCTACTGGGCCGACCTGGTCACCGAGGCCGAACGCGGCCTGCTCGACTTCGTGACCATCGAGGACGGCCTGGGCCCCCAGTCCTCCCGCCTCCTCGACCCCGACGACCGCACCGACCAGGTCCGAGGCCGCCTCGACGCCGTCCTGATCGCCTCCCGCGTCGCCCCGCTCACCCGGCACATCGGCCTCGTCCCGACGACCGTCGCCACCCACACCGAGCCGTTCCACATCTCCAAGGCCATCGCCACCCTCGACTACGTCAGCACCGGCCGCGCGGGCCTGCGCGTCCAGATCACCGCCCGGCAGAACGAGGCCGCGCACTTCGGCCGGCGCACCCTCCCGCGCATCGAGTCCTACGACCACACCGACCCCGCCACCCGCGCCCTGATCACCGACCTCTTCGACGAGGCCGCCGACTACGTCGAAGCCGTCCGCCGCCTGTGGGACAGCTGGGAGGACGACGCGGAGATCCGCGACGCCGCCACCGGCCGCTTCGTCGACCGCGACAAACTCCACCACATCGACTTCGAGGGCCGCCGCTTCAGCGTCAGGGGCCCCTCCATCACCCCCCGCCCGCCCCAGGGCCAGCCCCTCGTCGCGGCCCTCGCCCACGCGACGGTGCCCTACCGGCTGGTGGCGCGCGCGGCGGACGTCGGCTTCGTCACCCCGCACGACACCGACCGGGCGCGGGCGATCGTCCAGGAGATACGCGCCGAACAGGAGGCCGCGGGGCGCGGCGCCGACCCGCTGCACGTCTTCGCCGACCTGCTGGTCTTCCTCGACGACGACCCGGCCGAGGCACGGGCGCGCCGGGCGCGGCTCGACGACCTCGCGGGCGAGCCCCACAGCGGCGACGCGCGGATCTTCGCCGGCAGCCCCGCCGAACTCGCCGACCTGCTCCAGGAGTTCCAGACGGCCGGCCTGAGCGGGTTCCGGCTGCGTCCCGCCGTCGCCGGACACGACCTGCCCGCGATCAGCCGGGGCCTGGTCCCCGAACTCCAACGGCGCGGCGCCTTCCGCACGGCGTACGAGGCCGACACCCTGCGCGGGCTCCTCGGCCTGACCCGCCCCGCCAACCGATACGCCGCCTGAGCGCGAGGGAGACACCGACGATGAGCAAGCCGCTGAAGCAGATCCACCTCGCCGCCCACTTCCCCGGCGTCAACAACACCACCGTCTGGAGCGACCCCCGCGCGGGCAGCCACATCGAGTTCAGCTCCTTCACCCACTTCGCGAGGACCGCCGAACGTGCCAAGTTCGACTTCCTGTTCCTCGCCGAAGGGCTCAGGCTGCGCGAACAGGGCGGCACGATCTACGACCTGGACGTCGTCGGCCGCCCCGACACCTTCACCGTCCTGGCCGCGCTCGCCGCCGTCACCGAACGGCTCGGCCTGACCGGCACCATCAACTCGACGTTCAACGAACCGTACGAGGTGGCCCGGCAGTTCGCGAGCCTCGACCACCTCTCCGACGGCCGCGCCGCGTGGAACGTGGTCACCTCGTGGGACGCGTTCACCGGGGAGAACTTCCGGCGCGGCGGCTTCCTGCCGCAGGAGGACCGCTACTCCCGCGCCAGGGAGTTCCTGACCACGGCCCACGAACTGTTCGACTCCTGGCAGGGCGACGAGATCCTGGCCGACCGGGCCACCGGCGCCTTCCTGCGGGACGCGAAAGCCGGCTCCTTCGTCCACACCGGCAAGCACTTCGACATCCACGGCCGGTTCAACGTGCCGCGCAGCCCCCAGGGCCGGCCGGTGATCTTCCAGGCCGGGGACTCCGAGGAGGGCCGCGAGTTCGCCGCCGCCGAGGCCGACGCGATCTTCAGCAGGCACGCGCAACGGGAACAGGGCCAGGCGTTCTACGCGGACGTCAAGAGCCGCCTCGCCAAGTACGGCCGCCGCGCCGACCAGTTGCTGATCCTGCCGGCCGCGACCTTCGTCCTCGGCGACACAGAGGACGAGGCCCGCGACACCGCCAGGGAGGTGCGCCGGCAGCAGGTCAGCGGAGCCACCGCGCTCAAGCACCTGGAGTTCGTCTGGAACCGCGACCTCTCCGCGTACGACCCCGAGGGCCCGCTGCCCGAGATCGACCCGGACGTCGACGCCGAGCACATCTCGCGCGGCCGCGCCCAGGTCAGGATGTACCGGGATCCGCTGGCCACCGCCCGCGAGTGGCGCGAGCTGGCCGAGGCCAACAAGTGGTCGATCCGCGACCTCGTCATCGAGACCGGCAACCGGCAGAACTTCGTCGGCACCCCCGAGACCGTCGCCCGCACGATCGACGAGTACGTCCAGGCGGACGCCGCCGACGGCTTCATCCTCGTCCCGCACATCACCCCCGGCGGACTCGACGAGTTCGCCGACAAGGTGGTCCCGCTCCTCCAGGAGCGGGGCGTCTTCCGCGCCGACTACGAGGGCACCACCCTGCGCGACCACCTCGGCCTCACCCACCCGGACGAGGCCCGCGAGAGCCGGGCAGCGTCGTGAGGTTCCCCGCGAGCGTCCTGCGCAAGGAGATCCCCGACCCGCCGTTCGACTGGGCCCCCGTGTTCCCCGGCCCCGCCGGTGCGGCCGGGCCGCCCGCCCTCCCCCGAGAGCGGACGGCCCGGCCTTTTCCCCCGGCGCTGGACTGTGGTTCGTGGGCGGTCACCAGCACATGACCGCCGTCTGCCCCGACCCCCAGGCCGAGTAGAGGCGCAGCCGCACGAAGTACCGGCGCCCCTTCACCAGCCGGGCCCGCAGGGTCGCGTTCCCCGGTGTGCCCCCGTCGTCGTCCCCGGCGAGGAAGCGCGGCTCCCCCTCCCGCTCCTCGAAGAGGACGACGACGGCGTCGCAGTCGCCGAACACGGCGAGCCGGTAGTCGCGGGTCTCGGGCGGCTCCAGCGTGAAGTCCGCCTGCTCACCCGGCCCGAGGACCAGCGGCTCCGACCGGAACGGCACGAGCGGGCCCGGCGGGCGCGCGGGCGGCGGCGGATACCAGCGCTGCACGAACTCCTTGTCCAGCGCGGACAGCGCCCCCGGCGGATGCACGCCCTGCCGGAACTGCTCGGGCTCCAGGATCAGCCCCGCCGGGAACGGGTACTCCATCACCGACTGCGGGTCCCACACCGTGCCGTTGACCTCGGCCGCGTCCAGCTTGCGCAGGATGTTGAGGTACGTGCGCTCGCGGCTCCAGTGGTTCGGCGGGCCCGCGAGGTCGGCGTACACGGCCTCCTCGTCCCAGTGGATCCCGGCGTACGGGCTCTGGTGCTCGTGCTGCATGCCCAGCGCGTGGCCGATCTGGTGCAGGGCCGTCGCGCGCTCGCCGGGGGCCGTGAGGTCCCAGCCGAAGTTCATCGTGCGCTCGTGGAGGCCCGCGAGGAGGGCGTCGCGCCCGACGGCCGACCAGGAGCCGTTGCCGTCCTGGAACCCGATGCGTACCTCCGCCTCGGACCGGTCGGTGACCTCCGTGAACGTCACGCCGATGCCGAGCCCCTGCCACTCGCGGAAGCAGTCGCGCACGACCTCGCGCTGCGCCTCGGCGCCGGCCCAGGAGAGCCTGCGCGAGGTCCGGTCGCAGGTGTCGAAGAAGCAGTAGTGCAGGACCGTGCCGTTGACCCACATCCGCCGGCCGCCCATGAGCGCACCGAGCCGTTCGGCGGCGAGACCCGGGGTGAACCCGGGCTCCGGCTGCCGGACGAGCGAGCAGTAGCGGGCGGTCATGTGTTCCACAGTGCCCGGTCCAAGGTCACCGCGCCTGAGTCGGGGGCTACTCAAGTCACCGTGTATCAGACCTGAGTACCCCCGCTCATGTTGACGTGACGACTCTCGAACGCGACCCGAAGTCCCTCGACGCACCCTGGCCGTTCACCGGCCGGGAGGAGGAACTGACCCTGATCCGCCAGGCGTTGACCGCCGCCCGCCCCGGCATGATCCTCACCGGTCCGCCCGGCCACGGCCGCACCCGCCTCGCGGCGGAGGCCGTCAGGGACCTCGTCCCCGGGGCGGCGCGCGAAGCACCGAGGGGGGCGCGCGGACGGACGGCGCGCGGCGGCCTCCAGGGAGCGCACGGCGCCGGTACGCGCGGGGCGCGCGGCCGCTCGGGAGCACCCACCGGACCGTACGGCCGCGCCGCCGAGCCACACGGCCGGGAGACCGCCCCGCGCGGAGAGACCCCCGCCGACGCCCGCGCCCGGCAGAGCACCGACGCCCTCCACGAGACCCCCGCCGGCACCCGCCCGCACGCCCGGCACACCCCCGACGCCCCACCCGCGTGCGCGCGCGTCGCCGGCACCCCCGAGACCCGCGCGCTCCCCTTCGCCGCCTTCGCCCACCTCCTCCCCGAGGACGTCACGCTCCACCGCGCGGTCGAACTCCTCGCCCCGGTGCGCCTGTTGCTCGTGGACGACGCGCACCTCCTGGACGACGCCTCCGCCGCCCTCGTCCACCAGCTCGCCGTCCAGGGCCGCACCCGCCTGCTGGTCGTCACCGCCGAGGGCGCCCCCGCGCCGGCCGCGATCACCCGTCTGTGGGCCGACGAACTCCTCCCGAGGCTCGTCCTCGGCCCCCTGCCCCACGACGAGACGGCGCGGCTCCTGGCGGCCGGTACGGGCGTCGAGCTGGACGCCCTCACCGCGCACCGGCTGCACCGGCTGTGCCGGGGCGACCTGAGGCTCCTGAGGGAGCTGGCGGACGCCGTACGCGAGCAGGGCCTGCTCGTACCGGCCGAGGGCGCCGAGTACGCCTGGCGGGGTCCCGTGCCGGTCACGGCGGCCGTCAGGGAGCACGCGGCCGCCGTCCTCGCGCGCACGGACGCCGAGCGCGAGACCCTTGACCGGCTGGCGTTCGCGGAGCCCCTTCCGATGCCGGCCCACCGCCTCGACCTGGGTGTCCTGGAGCGCCTTGAGGCCGACGGGCTGATCGAGGTCGGGGAGGACACGCGCGTACGCCTCGCCGACCCGCTGCACGGGCCCGTCCTGCGTGCCGTCGCGGGCCGGCTGCGGTCGCTTCGGCTGACCGGGGAGCGCGAGCCGCACGACGTGGCGCTCGCCGAGGAGTCCGCCGAACTGGTCCGGCGGATGACGGCGGCGGACGTGCGGGACACGCGCGCGCCCGTGGGGGAGTGGCTGGCCGCCGAGGGGGAGCCGGTCGCTGCGGTCCACGCGTGCGTGCGCGCACGGTTCGCACGGTTGCGGGGCGACCTGCGGCTGGCGGCGTCCTGGGCGCGCGAGGGCCTGAGGCACACCCCCGGCGACGCCTTCTGCCGTGCGGAGCTGGCCCGTGCCGAGGACGGCGCGGTGCGGCCCGACGAGATGCGGGACGCCGGCGGGGTGTTCGCGCTCCACGCGTGCGCGCTCGCGCAGGGCGACGCGGCGGCGCTGGACGAGGCCGCGCGGGAACTGGAGGAACGGGGGTTCCTGCTGCACGCGGTCCAGGCCCGCACCCAGGCCGCGCACCTGCACCGCGACCCCCGTGCCGCCCGCGCCGCACGCACGCGTGCCGTCGCCCTGGCCCGCCGCTGCCAGGGCGCTGCCCACCCCGCCCCCACCGGCCTCGCCCTCGACGAACTCACCGCCCGCCAGCGCCAGATCGTCACCCTCGCCGCGGCGGGCCTCAGCAACCGCCAGATCGCCGAACGCCTCACCCTGTCGATCCGCACGGTCGGCAACCACCTCTACAGCGCCTACACCCGCCTCGGAGCGAGCGACCGCGACGCCCTGCCGTGGCTGGTGGGCCAACCGGCGTGAAGGCGCAAGGCCGTGGACGGCGCGTCAGGGCCGACGCACACGCGCGCCCCACGCGTGTCAGAAGCGCACCGGACACGCGTCGTCAGACACACACCACGCGCGCGGCACCACAGCAGCCTCACGCCCCCCTCACGCCGCCCCGAACGCCGTGAACGCCCACCCCGTCGCCTGATGCACCGCGTCCCCCGGCACCGCCCCGCGCGCGTCCCGCAGGGCCTCCGCGAGCGAGCGCCCGTCCGCGAGGCTCTTGTGGAGCGCGAGCATCAGCGGGACGACGGCCGCGTCGTTGACGGGCGCGCTGCTGGCGAGGACGCCGGCCGTGCCGAGGGGGAGCAACGCGGTGACGAGGCCGAGGAGTTCGTCGGCGCCCACGGACGCGAGGCGGGCGGTGTCGCAGCTGGAGAGGATGATCCGGTGGGGGCTGCGGTCGAGGCGTTCGAAGTCGTGCACGATCAGCGGCCCGTCGGCCATCCGCAGGGCGGAGAACAGCGGGCTGTCCGCGCGGAACGTGCCGTGCGCGGCGATGTGCGCGAGCGCCGCCCCGTCCAGCTCGGCCAGCACACGCGGCACACGCGCGCCGTCGTGCTCCAGGACCACGGGACGCCCGTACCGCCCGGCGACCTCCGGGACCTCGGCCCCGCCCGTCGCGAGCCCGGGACCGCGCACCAGGACGTGCCGCCCGCCGGACGGCGCCGGGGTCTCCTTGGCCCGCAGCCAACTGCTCGCCGACGGCGACACGCTGAGCACCCGCTCGCGCAGCGCGGGCAGCAGTGCCCAGGGCACCCGGTGCAGGCGCGCGGGCGGCACGACGATCACAGGGCCGTCGCCGAGATGGTCGGCGGCGGGTCCGAGCAGCAGGTCCTGGAGGCGGCGGCCCATCTCCTCGACGAGCGGCAGCCGATTCTCCGCGCCGGGGTGGGCGAGCCTGCGCAGCGCCGCCTGGACGTGCTCGGCCTCGCGCTCCGCGTCCGCGAGCAGCCCGCCCGTGAACCGGCGCACCCGGCCGTCCCCGCACAGCAGCACCTGCACGCGCCCGTCCAGGACGGCGAGTTCGACCAGCCGTTCCCCGTCGAGCCGATCCAGCAGCCGGACCACGTCGAAGCGGTGGCCGCCTTCGGGGGACTCGCCCCGGATGTGCAGGGTCCGGGAGCGGATCTCGCGCTCCAGACGCCGCTGCTCGCGCTCCAGGGCGGGCAGGGGGCGCCCGGAGATGCGGGCCTGCTCCGCCTGGTCGGCGATGACCCGGAAGGCCGTCAGACCGCTCAGGAGGGCCGCGTCGGCGGGCGGCCTGGTCGGCGGCGCGGACAACACCGTCGCCCGCCAGCGCTCGCTCCACAGCAGCAACTGCCGCGGCCCGCCCCGCTCCAGGCTCACCTGCTGCGCCAGCGCGGCGAGTTCGGCGCCCTGCGCCGTCGCGCGGGCACGCAGCTCGGAGGCGCCCAGCGTCATCCGGTGGTCGTCCAGGACGTCCAGACCGCGCCGGCACGCCTCCAGGACGCCCCGCCCCGAGCCCGCCGCGCGCGCCCGCAGGGCCTGCGCCGCCCAGCCCGTCACCCGGGCCAGCGGAGGCCCGCTGTGCCGGCTGCGGGCGGCCAGCGCGAGGTAGCGCTCGGCGTCGGCCGTCCAGTCCAGGCCGAGCGCGATACGGCCCGCCAGCAGCCACGCCTCCGGCGCGGCGGGCGCCCCGAACGAGGCGAGCTTCCCGGCGACTTTCGCGGCGTCCGCGACCAGCCGGCCCGAACCCCGGCCCGCCGTCAGCCGGGCCTCGATCAGCACCAGTTGGGCGTGCGTCTCCCACCAGGTGCGCCGCTGCGCCGCGAACAGCCGCACGGCGACCGCCGCGCGCGCTATCGCCGTGCCCGTGTCGCCCGCGAGGCGGGCCGCCTTCGCCGCCGTCAGCAGCAGCTCCGCCTTGCGCGTGGACTGGCCCCGGATGCCGTCCAGGACGGCGATCGCCGCGTCCGCCTCGGCCAGCGCCTCCGGGGCGAGGCCGGCCGCCATCAGGACCTCGCAGCGCCGGATGTTGAGCATGATCCCCGGGGTGCCGAGCTTCGCGTACCGCTCCTCGGCGTCGTCCAGGAGGCTCAGCGCGCGCGGGATGTCGCCGGAGCGGAACGCGGCGATGCCCTGGCTCTCGACGGCGTCCGCCTTGTCGTGCTCCTGGTCGGTGGTGTCCCACAGGGCCTGCGCCGCCGCGTAGTCGGCGTCCGCCCGGTCCACCGCGCCGAGCGCCAGGTGCACCGTCGCGCGCAGGTTCAGTGCGCGCGCCGTCCAGATGGTGTCGCCGACCTGACGCAGCACCGGCACCGCGCGCCGCAGGTCCTCCAGTGCCTCCGGATGATGGCCCAGCACTTCCCACGAGTACGCCCGACGGAACAGCACCCGCGCACGCGTGAGGCCCGTACCGCGCTCCACGCCCCGCTCGAACGCGGCCAGGCCCTGCCGGGTGCGGCCCGCGTGGACCAGGGCGACGCCCAGGGTGCCCAGGATGTCCGCCTCCCGGTCCGCCGAGTCCGCGCGGGCCGCCAGCACGCACGCGCGGCGCAGGTGTTTGAGGGCCAGCCGCAGGTCGCCCCAGTCCCGCTGCCAGATCCCGATCACCTGATGGGCGACGGAGGCGTGCAGCGGCGGCGGATCGGCGCGGAGCAGTTCCTCCGCGCGCGCCAACGCCTCGTGGGGGGCGGCGAACACCAGAGGCAGCAGTTCGAGGACCGGTTCGTGTGCCGCTGTCACCCCACGGATGGTATCGGGCGGCGGAGCGCACCACACCGGTCGGTGCGCTTCCGCCGAAACCCCGCACCACCGCCCGGGCGCGCACTCCGGCGCACACGGCGAAACGCGCCCCCGCCGCGCTCCGTGAACCCGCTCCCGTCCCTCACCCTGTATCAACCGCCGCGTTCGCGGCTCTGAACTGACGACCATCGCCTCAGGGGAAGAGGACAGCCATGGCGCCACAGCGATTCCAGGAGCAGTTCGACCACATCCAGCGTTCGATGCCGGACGTGCCACTCGCCATGGGGCCCGACGATCTCGGGGAGTTCGTGTACGAGAAAGGCGTCGTCCTCGCGCGGGACGGCGAGGAGGCGCGCCTCGTCGAGGACACGGTGCGCGCGCACTTCACGGAGGCACCGGACCTGACCCCCGACCACGTGCGCCGGGCCGGCCCCGACCGCAACCGGTCCGGGATCACCCGGATACAGGTCGGCGACCCCGGCCAGGGCATACGCGCGGGCGGGGACGACCAGAGCGTCGCCCACGCCCTGCGCGCGCTCGGCGCCCGCGAGGGCCGCGCGGGACACCGGCTGATCAGCCGCAACCACGTCGTCCACATCGCCACCAACGCCTGCCCCGGCGACGAGCCGGTGCCCGCCCCGCGCTCCGCCGCCACCAACCCGGCACCCGCCGACGCCGTGCACGACCCGGACAGCGCCGTCTCTGTCCTGGTCGTCGACAACGGCCTCACGCACGACTACCGCGCCTGCCCCGGCATGAGCCACGTCACGGGTGACGCCCTCGCCGGCGAGACCGACAGCCAGGGCATCCTGCGCCAGTACGCCGGGCACGGCACGTTCATCGCGGGTCTGCTCACCGCCGTCGCCCCCAACACGGACGTCACCGTGCGCAACACCCTCAACGACGCGGGCGCCATCCTGGAGTCGGAGTTCGGCGAGCGCCTGTTCGACGCCGTCGAGGACGGCTGGCCCGACATCCTGAGCCTGTCCGCGGGCAGCGTCAACGGCCGCACCGACGGCCTGCTCGGCGTCGAGGCGTTCATGACCGCCCTCCAGACGCAGCGCACGCTCCTGGTGGCCGCCGCCGGCAACGACGGCAGCGCCACCCCGTTCTGGCCCGCCGCGTACGCCGCCGTGCCCGGCCACGCCGACGCCGTCCTGTCGGTCGGCGCGCTGCGCACCGACGGCGCGTTCGGCGCCTGCTTCACCAACCACGGCCCCTGGGTGAAGGTCTACGCCCCCGGCGAACGCCTCGTCAGCGCGCTCACCGGCTTCGAGGCGCCCGTGCCGTACGTCTACCAGCACTCCACCTACGACTCCTGCCGCTACGGCTTCGGCTACGCCTGCACGTGCCGCTCCCCGCAGCACACGGGCGTCCTCAGCGACCCGGCGGAGAAGCCCGACCAGGTGATGTTCGACGGGTACGCCGCCTGGAGCGGCACCTCCTTCGCGACGCCCCTGGTCGCGGGGCTCGTCGCCGCCTGGATGAACGCCACGAAGGAGACCGACCCGCGCGCGGCCGCCGGCGCCCTGCTCGCCTCCTGCGCCGACTTCGCCGAGGTGCGCGGCGCGCACGTGACGGCGTTGCGCCCGCCGACCTGGCTCCCGGCCACCGCCGAGCAGCCCGTCGCCGTCTCATGAGGGCCGTCGCCACCCCCGTCACGGCGTACGATGACATGCCGTACACGAGGGGTGGGGCCGTGGACCGTACTGATGTCGGCGCGCTCGTCCAGGCCGCGATCGACGGTGACGCGGCGGCCTGGAAAGCGCTGGTGGAAGGGCTCAGCCCGCTGGTCTGGTCGGTGGTGCGCGCACACCGGCTCTCCGAGGCCGACGGGCACGAGGTGTGCCAGACCGTGTGGTTCCGCTTCGCCCAGCACCTGGGGCGGATCCGGGAACCCGAGAAGGCGGGCGCCTGGCTCGCGAGCACCGCGCGCAACGAGTGCCTGAAGGTCATCAAGAGCCTCAAGCGCCTCACCCCGACCGACGACCCCCAGGTCCTGGACCGGGTCAGCGAGGACCGCACCCCCGAACAGTCCGTCCTGGACTCCGAGGAGGCCGCCGCGCAGAGCGAACGCGTGCGCCGCCTGTGGCAGGAGTTCGAGGCGCTGGGTGAACGCTGCAGGCAACTGCTGAGGGTGCTCATCGCCTCGCCCCCGCCCAGCTACCAGGAGGTGGCGGACGCGCTCGGCATCGCCGTCGGCAGCATCGGCCCGATGCGCCAGCGCTGCCTGCGCCGGCTGCGCGTCCGCCTGGAAGGCCGGGGTCCGAAGTGAACGACGACGTGTACGACGGGATGGACGATCCGATGAACGAGGCCCCGCACGACGACGCCGGCGACGGTTTCGCGGACGACTGTCTGGAGGAGGAGCTGCGCCAGGCCGCCGCGATCCTCGACCCGGTGCCCGCCGAGGTCTACCGCACGGCCCTGGAGGCGTTCGCGCTGGTCGACCTCGACGCCAAGATCGCCGGGCTGACCTTCGACTCGCTGACCCACGGCATCCCCGTGCGGGGGGTGACGGACGCGCCGCGCATGCTGACGTTCGACACCGGGGACCTCACGGTCGACGTCGAGGTCACCACGCACGGCATGTTCGGGCAGCTGATGCCCCCGCAGACGGCCCGCATCGAGGTCCTGGGCGGGCCCCAGCAGGCCACCGCGCTCGACACCGACGACCTCGGGCGGTTCAGCAGCGACGCGGCCCCCTCGGGCCCGTTCGCGCTGCGGGTGCGGGCCGGCGGGGACGTCGTCGTCACGGAGTGGCTGCGGGCCTGAACCTCATCGCGCCCACCCGCGTCTCACCAGGTGACCGGCAAGGTGCGTGGCCCCCGGATCATGGTCTTCTTCCGCCACTCGACCTGGTCCGCCGGGACCGCGAGGCGCAGCCCCGGCAGCCGTCCGGCCAGCGTCTCCAGCAGCAGGTCGAGCTGGAGGCGGGCCAGGACGGCGCCGGTGCAGTAGTGGGGGCCGTTGCCGAACGCGAGGTGCGGGTTCGGGTCCCGGCCGACGTCGACGACGTCCGGAGCGGGGAAGACGTCCGGGTCGCGGTTGGCGGCCAGGTACGACACGTACACCGGCTCGCCCGCGCGGATCACCCGCCCGGCCAGCTCGACGTCCTCCAGGGTGATCCGGGCCAGGCCGACGCTGCTGCGGTGCGGGATGTAGCGCAGCAGCTCGTCGATCAGCACCCCGCGCGTGTCCGGCCGTTCACGCGTCCGCACCAGCAGCTCCGGGCGGGTCAGCAGCAGGAACAGCATCTGTCCGGCGTTGTGGGTGACCGCCTCCCCGCCGATCTGCAACGGCCCCGCGAGCCCGATCGCCTCGTCCTCACGCACGTCCCCCCGCGCGACGGCCGCACCGAGCAGCGCGTACACGTCCTCACCGGAGCCGCCGGAGCCGCCGGAGCCGCCGGAGCCGCCGGAGCCGCCGGAATCGTCGGCCCGCGCGCGGATCGTCGCCGCGATCCACCCGTACAGGCCCTCCTTGGCCCGCTCCGAGCCCGCCGCGCCGCCCGACGTCGAGATGATCTCGCGCGTCCACGCGTGCACCCGCGGACGGTCCGCTTCCGGCACGCCCATCACCTCGCTGACCACCGCCAGCGGGAACGGCTCCAGCACGCGCGCGACGAGATCGGCGGGCGGCCCCTCCGCGACGACCGCGTCGACCAGACCGTCCAGGATCGCCCGCGCCACCGGGCGCAGTCGCTTCATGGCGCCCACCGTGAACGCGCCCGCGACCGCCTTGCGCAGCCGGTTGTGGTCGGGCTGGTCCGCGAACGCCAGCGAACCCGGGCGGGGCTTGAAATGCGGGGCCATACGCGTGACTTGACGGCTCGTCACCTCGGCGCGGCTGAACCGGGGGTCGTTCGTCACGGCCCGGACGTCGTCGTACCGCGTCGCCAGCCACGCCCAGCCCTCGCCGAACGGCAGCCGGATCCGGGTCAGCGGGCCCTCGCGCATCAGCTCCGCGAGGACCGGGTCGAAGGCGGTGCCCTCCAGGTCGGGGGTCGGCCAGTCCCGCACGGCGGGCAGGGGCGGCGCGGTGATCTCCTCGGTCATGCGTCCACCCTCGCCGGGCGCGGGCGGCGTGTCGCGCGGGAGTGCTCCTAACAGGGCGGGTCAGGGCCGCGGGCCCGAGACGGCGTCCACGAGGGCCGCCAGCGCCCGCGCGACACGGCCCAGCCCCGGGCCCGCCGGGCCACCGGGCTCGGTCATGTAGACGTCCCGGCGGACCTCGATCATCAGCGCGGTCACGCGCGCGTCCGACCCGTAGAACTCCAGGGGGACGTACGTACCGCTGAAGGGGCTGTCCAGCCCCACCTCGAACCCCGCGAACGCCGTCTCGGCCGCGTCCAGGAGCGCCGGGGGCGTGTGGAACGGGTCGGTGCCCAGGCACACGGCCGGGCGCGCGCCGTCGCCGTGCAGCTCGTACGGCAGGGGCGTGCTGGGGTACGAGTGGACGTCGATCACGACAGCCCGGCCCGCGCGCTCGACGCGCTCCCGCACGGCCTCGGTCATCGCGCGCGCGTACGGACGGAAGTACCGCTCCACGAGCGGCCCCGGATCGACGGCGTCGTCCCGCAGCACCTCCCGGTGCGTCGTGCGCGTGTAGACGGCCCCCATCCCCACCGCCCGCATCTCCTCCCGCTCGTCCAGGAACCGCTCCGGGTCCACCACCAGCCGCGACAGCAGGTTGACGAACCGCCACGGCCGCACCCGGCTCCCGCCGGCCGCGTCCCGGGCGATCTCCGCCGTCCACGCGTCCACGATGTGGTCCGACTCCCGCTCCAGCTCCGCGTCCCCCAGCACGATCCCCGTCCGCACCTGTGCCGGGATCTCCCGCGCCGAGTGCGGCACGTGCAGGATCACCGGCGAGTCCTTTGCACCGGGGAGGCACACGAAGGACGGCGGTACGGCGCTGGTCAAGGCTGCTCCCGGGGCGTTGTCAGTGGCGTGGTGCACCATCGGATCACGGTGTCACATCGACTGCGGGGGAGGGGCCATGGGCCTGACGAACGAACAGACGGCGGAGCGGGAGTTCCTGGCGACGCTCTACGAGGACGACTACTTCCCCGACCACGTGCTGGACAAGGGGCGCGCGATCCTCGTCCGCCTCTGCGCACGCATCGAGACCGAACAGCCCGCCGACCTGAGCGCGCTCTACGCCCTCACCCACGCCGCGACCGAGGAGTTCAACGCCCTCGAAGCGGAGTTCGACGCCGCCGGCAGCGAGATCGAGACCGTGGCCCGCGAGGAGATCGGCGGCGAGTTCTGGTTCGTCGCCCACGCGTACGGCTTCCCGACCGCCGACGTCGAGGAACTGATCGCACCCCGGGAGTGGTGATGCGCGCTGTCCTTGTCGCCGACGGCCTGCGCGGCGAGCACGGGTCCCCAGAGAGCGTCCGCCCGTGCAGGAGCGGTCGTCCGGTGTCGCGCAAGGGCCCGCCCCGGCCGGGAAGGATCCGGCCGGGGCGGGCCCCGGGGCACTCGCGTCGGCTCGCAGCGGGAGCCTCAGCGCGGTGTGTGCTACAGCGCGGCGAGCGCCGTGTTCCAGGTGGCGGACGGGCGCATGATGGCCGCGGCCTTCGCCGGGTCGGGCTGGTAGTAGCCGCCGATGTCGGCCGCGGAGCCCTGGACGGCGTTCAGCTCGTCGACGATCTTCTGCTCGTTCGCCGCAAGGGTCTCGGCGAGCGGGGCGAACGCCTTCGCGAGGTCCGCGTCGTCGGTCTGCGCGGCCAGCTCCTGCGCCCAGTACAGGGAGAGGAAGAAGTGGCTGCCGCGGTTGTCGATGCCGCCGACGCGACGGGTCGGGGACTTGTCCTCGTTGAGGAAGGTCGCCGTGGCGCGGTCGAGGGTGTCGGCGAGGACCTTGGCCTTGGGGTTGTTCGTGGCCTCGGCGTACTGCTCCAGGGACGGCACCAGCGCGAAGAACTCACCGAGGGAGTCCCAGCGCAGGTAGTTCTCCTTGACGAGCTGCTGGACGTGCTTCGGCGCGGAGCCGCCGGCGCCCGTCTCGAAGAGCCCGCCGCCCGCCATCAGCGGGACGACCGACAGCATCTTGGCGCTGGTGCCCAGCTCCAGGATCGGGAAGAGGTCAGTCAGGTAGTCGCGCAGCACGTTGCCGGTGACGGAGATGGTGTTCTCGCCCCGGCGGATGCGCTCGATGGAGAACTTGGTCGCCTCGACCGGGGACAGGATCTTGATGTCCAGGCCCTCGGTGTCGTGCTCCGGCAGGTACGCCTTGACCTTCTCGATGATCACGGCATCGTGGCCGCGCTCGGCGTCCAGCCAGAACACGGCCGGGTCACCGGTGGCACGCGCACGCGTGACAGCCAGCTTGACCCAGTCACGGATCGGCGCGTCCTTGGTCTGGCAGGCGCGGAAGATGTCGCCCTCGGCGACCTCCTGCTCCAGGACGACGTTCCCGGCCTGGTCGACGAGGCGGACCGTGCCGGCGGCCTTGATCTCGAACGTCTTGTCGTGGGAGCCGTACTCCTCGGCCTTCTGCGCCATGAGGCCGACGTTCGGGACGGAACCCATGGTCGACGGGTCGTAGGCGCCGTGCGCGCGGCAGTCGTCGATGACGGCCTGGTAGACGCCCGCGTAGGAGGAGTCCGGCAGGACGGCGATGGTGTCGGCCTCCTGGCCGTCCGGGCCCCACATGTGGCCGGAGGTGCGGATCATGGCCGGCATCGAGGCGTCGACGATGACGTCGGACGGCACGTGCAGGTTGGTGATGCCCTTGTCGGAGTCGACCATCGCGAGCGCCGGGCCCTCGGCCAGCTCCGCGTCGAAGGACGCCTTGATCTCGGCGCCGTTCTCGAGCGCGTCGAGGCCCTTGAGGATGCCGCCCAGACCGTCGTTCGGGGTCAGGCCGGCGGCGGCCAGCGCCTCGCCGTACGCGGCGAACGTCTTCGGGAAGAACGCGCGGACCACGTGGCCGAAGATGATCGGGTCGGAGACCTTCATCATCGTCGCCTTGAGGTGCACGGAGAACAGCACGCCCTCGGCCTTGGCACGGGCGATCTGCGCGGTCAGGAACTCGCGCAGCGCGGCGACGTGCAGCACGGACGCGTCGACGACCTCGCCCGCGAGGACGGGGACGGACTCGCGCAGGACGGTCGTCGAACCGTCGGCGGCGGCCAGCTCGATCTTCAGCGAGCCGGCCTCGGAGATCACGGCGGACTTCTCGGTGGACCGGAAGTCGTTCTCGCCCATGGTCGCCACGTTCGTCTTGGACTCGGGGGTCCAGGCGCCCATGCGGTGCGGGTGGGTCTTGGCGTAGTTCTTGACCGAGGCGGGAGCGCGGCGGTCGGAGTTGCCCTCGCGCAGGACCGGGTTCACGGCGGAGCCCTTGACCTTGTCGTAGCGGGCCTGGATGTCCCGCTCCTCGTCGGTCTTCGGGTCGTCCGGGTAGTCCGGCAGCGCGTAGCCCTGGCCCTGCAGCTCGGCGATCGCGGCCTTCAGCTGCGGGATGGACGCCGAGATGTTCGGCAGCTTGATGATGTTCGCGGCCGGCGTCTTGGCCAGCTCGCCCAGCTCGGCGAGGGCGTCCGGGATGCGCTGGTCCTCGGACAGGTACTCCGGGAACACCGCGATGATGCGCCCGGCCAGCGAGATGTCCCGGGTCTCCACGGAGACGCCCGCCTGGCCGGCGTACGCCTCGACCACCGGCAGGAACGAATACGTCGCCAGGGCCGGGGCCTCGTCAGTGTGGGTGTAGATGATGGTCGAGTCAGTCACCGGGTGCTCCGCTCCACGTCTGCAACATTGCTCGACATCAAGATATCTCGTGATCGGACCGGCCTCGACAGGGGTCCGTACGGTCCCGCTGCTGCGGTATCACCAGCGACCCCGGCTGCAACGACACGTTCCGCGCCGGCGCCGGGATCCGGATCCCCTCCGCCCGGTACCGCTTGTGCAGCCGCTTGATGAACTCGTGCTTGATCCGGTACTGGTCGCTGAACTCGCCGACGCCGAGGATGACGGTGAACCCGATGCGGTTGTCGCCGAAGGTGTGGAAGCGGACGGCGGGCTCGTGGTCCGGTATCGCGCCGGTGATCTCCGTCATGACCTCCGCGATGACGTCCATGGTGACCTTCTCGACCTGGTCGAGGTCGCTGTCGTAGGCCACCCCGACCTGCACGAGGATCGTCAGCTGCTGTTCGGGCCGCATGAAGTTGGTCATGTTGGCCTTGGCGAGCTGCCCGTTGGGGATGACGATGAGGTTGTTGGACAGGGCGCGCACGGTCGTCTGACGCCAGTTGATGTCCTCGACGTACCCCTCCTCGCCGCTGCTCAGCTTGATGTAGTCACCGGGCTGGACGGTCTTGGAGGCGAGGATGTGGATGCCGGCGAAGAGGTTCGCGAGGGTGTCCTGGAGCGCCAGCGCGACGGCGAGACCACCGACGCCGAGGGCGGTCAGCATCGGCGCGATGGAGATGCCCAGCGACTGGAGCATCACGAGGAACCCGATCGCGAGGATCAGCACCCGCGTGATGTTCACGAAGATCGTCGCGGACCCGGCGACCCCCGGCCGGGACTGTGTGACCGTCTGCATGAGCCCCGCGACGACCCGCGCCACCGACACGGTCACCACGAAGATCAGCACGACGGTGAACGCCTGGTTCGCGGTCCGGTGCCACACCTTCGCCAGCGGCAGCACGGCCGCCGCCGACGCGACACCCCCGGCGACCGCCGCCCACGGCAGCACGCCCCGCAGCGCGGCGACCATCACGTCGTCCCCGCCCCACCTCGTCCGCTTCGCGTGCTTCGCCAGCCACAGCAGCAGCGACCGGGACACGAACGCCACCAGCAGCCCGGACGCCACCGCGATCCCGGCCACCACCGCGTCGTGCACGGTGAGTTCACGCGTCAGCATCCCTCACCTCCCGCCAACTCGCCCATAAGAGGCCGGATGTGAAATGTCGTCACCTGGTCACCTGCTCGATTCCGGGATGTGCTGACGCGCCCTCGACCGGAGCGCGACCATCCATCCTGCCGCATCCGGGAAGGACCTTTCGCAAGCCCTTTCGACGCGTCAGGATCCGCGCCCCGAGCGGGAGAAGAGCGCTGCCGACCCCAGAGGGAACGGGCGCGCCTCATATCACCTTGAACCGCACCAACGCCCCCAACGCCACCGCCCCCGGCACCAACGGCACCCACACCGTGATCACCCGGTACGTCAGCACCACAGCCGTCGTCAGCGCCAGCGGCCCGCCCGCCGCCACCAGCGCGATCACCAGCGCCGCCTCCACCGACCCGATCCCGCCCGGCGTCGGCACGAGCGCCACCGCGACGGTCGCCGCGAGATAGGCGAGCGCCATGTGCAGGGCCGGCACCGGCAGCTCCAACGCCCGCCCCACGGCGACGAGTCCGGCCGCCTGGAGCGCCGGGAACGCCAGGGAGCCGCCCCACAGTGCCAGCACCCGCCCGGGACACGTGTGCACGGACCGCGCCTCGGTGAGGGCGGCGCGCAGGAACGTCACGACGGGCGCGCGCAGCCGCCGTACGAGGCACAGGAGGCCCGCGACGACGGCCGCGCCCCCGGCGACGGCCGCGAGAAGCGGACCGGCGTCCGTGCCGGGCAGCAGCGCGCCCAGCCGCAGCGCGTCGGGGAAGGCGCACAGCAGCGCGGCCAGCAGGCCGACCCGGGCGACGCTCTCCGCGAGGAGGTACAGCGCGAGGGCCGCCGAGGACCGCGCGAGCGGCACCCCGCACACGGTCATGAACCGCAGGTTGACCGCGCCGGCGCCGAGCCCGGTCGGCAGCAGGTGGTTGGCGGCGCCGGCCGCGAACTGGGTGGCCAGCAGCCGCAGCCGGGGCAGCGGCTGCGACACCGCGCCCTGCCGGGTGACGGCGGCGGCGACCCAGGTCAGACAGGTCGCCCCGGCGGCGGCCAGCAGCCAGGGCCACTCGGCGTCGTGGAGGTGCCCGAAACCCTCGGCGAGGACGTCACGGTGGCGGACCGCGACGACGGCGACGAGGGCGACGGGCACGAGGCAGAGCAGTTGGCGCACGGGGACGCGCCGGGGAGCGATGAGGGGGACGGTCACGTCGTCAGAGGTTCTCCACGCCCGCACAACGCGGGGTTGCGGGCGCGCGGACGCCGTATGACGAACTCCCGTCACGCCCTTGACCTCAAGATTGGTCGAGGTCCTACGGTCGTCCCCATGAGCATGGAGACCACCGCGTGGGCGCAGTTGCAGAGCGCCATGAGCGCCAGGACCGGACACGGCAGACCCTTCGACCGCGAGACCCTGCGCCGCATCGGCGCGTTCGCCCGACCGCACCGCAGGAGGATCGCGCTGTTCGTCGCGCTCGGGATGGTGACCGCGCTGCTCGCGGTCGCCTCGCCCGTGCTCGCCGGACACGTCGTCGACACGATCGTGTCGCGCGGCGAGCCCTCCGTCGTCGTCCGCCTCGCCCTGCTCATCGCGGGCATCGCGATCCTGGAGGCCGGGCTCGGGGTGCTGGGGCGGCGGCTGTCGGCGACGCTGGGGGAGGGGCTGATCCTGGATCTGCGGACGGCCGTCTTCGACCACGTGCAGCGCATGCCGGTCGCGTTCTTCACGCGCACGCGCACGGGCGCGCTGGTATCCCGGCTGAACAACGACGTGATCGGCGCGCAGCGCGCGTTCAGCAACACCCTCTCCGGCGTCGTCAGCAACCTCGTCACCCTGGTCCTCACGCTCGCCGTCATGCTGACCCTGTCCTGGCAGGTCACGCTCCTCGCGCTGGCCCTGCTGCCGGTGTTCGTGATCCCGGCGCGGCGCATGGGCGCGCGGATGGCGGGCATGCAGCGCGAGGCCGCGACCCTCAACGCGGCGATGGGCACCCGCATGACCGAGCGGTTCTCCGCGCCCGGCGCCACCCTCGTCAAGCTCTTCGGCCGCCCCGAGGAGGAGTCCGCCCAGTTCGCCGAACGCGCGGCCCGCGTTCGGGACATCGGGGTGCGGACGGCGACCGCGCAGTCCGTCTTCATCACCGCCCTGACCCTGGTCTCGGCCCTCGCGCTGGCGCTGGTGTACGGGCTCGGCGGGCGGCTCGCGCTCGGCGGCACCCTGGAGCCCGGCGCCGTCGTCTCCCTCGCGCTGCTCCTGACCCGGCTGTACGCGCCGCTCACCTCGCTCGCGGGCGCGCGCGTGGAGGTGATGAGCGCGCTGGTGAGCTTCGAGCGCGTCTTCGAGATCCTGGACCTGAAGCCGCTGATCGAGCAGAAGCCGGACGCCGTCGACCTGCCGGCAGGACCGCTCTCCGTGGAGTTCGACGACGTCCGCTTCGGCTACCCCGCCGCCGACCGCGTCTCCCTCGCCTCCCTGGAGGAGGTCGCCGCCCTCGACACACGCGGCGGCGTCGAGGTCCTGCACGGCCTGACGTTCCGCGCGGAACCCGGCCGGACCGTCGCCCTCGTCGGTTCCTCCGGCGCCGGCAAGTCGACCGTCGCGCAGCTCCTGCCCCGCCTGTACGACGTCGACTCCGGCGCGGTGCGGATCGGTGGCGTGGACGTCCGTGACGTGAGCGCGCGCTCGCTCAGGGAGACCGTCGGCATGGTCACGCAGGACGGACACCTCTTCCACGACACCGTCCGCGCCAACCTCCTGCTCGCCGCCCCGCTCGCGACCGACGCCGAGCTGTGGGACGCGCTGCGCCGGGCCCGCCTTGAGGCGCTGGTCCACGACCTGCCCGACGGCCTCGACACCGTCGTCGGGGAACGCGGTTACCGGCTCTCCGGCGGGGAACGCCAGCGGCTCACCATCGCCCGCCTCCTGCTGGCCCGCCAGCGCGTCGTCATCCTCGACGAGGCGACGGCCCACCTGGACAACACGTCCGAGGCGGCCGTCCAGGAGGCGCTGACCGAGGCGCTGGCCGACCGCACCGCGCTGGTCATCGCGCACCGCCTCTCGACGGTCCGCGCGGCCGACCTGATCCTCGTCCTCGAAGCCGGCCGGATCGTCGAACAGGGCACGCACGAAGGGCTGCTGGCGGCCGAGGGACGGTACGCGCAGCTGTACCGGACGCAGTTCGAGGGACAGCAGGAGGATGAGGCGGAAGCGGACTGCTTCGCCTGCGAGGAGGCCGCGGTGTAGGGGGGGCAGGGGGGCGCGGGGCCCTCAGCACCCCACCCGGGCCCCGAACTCCCCTTCCTCCCAAGCCCCCTTGGCCACCACCTCCGCGCACACCTCCACCAGCCGGTCCACGTCCCGCGTGTTCGTCCCCACCCCCATCGACGCCCGCACCGCCCCCTGAGCCCGGACCGCGAGTTGGGCGAGGTACGCGTCGACGTCCGCCGGCGCACCCCGCAGCAGCGCCGCCCGCACCACCTCCGGGGTCATCCCGTTGGCCTCCTCGGCGACCCCGGGGTTGCAGAAGCAGCCGGTGCGCAGGCTGACGCGGGCGCCGGCGGCGGCCCGCTGGAGGAGCCGTTCGTCGAGCGGAGTGCCGTCCGGCCGCAGGAGGTTGAAGGCGACGGTGGGCCCCCGGCCGTCGGTGGTGAGGGGCCCGAGGACGCGGACGGCCGGGGCGCCGTCGGGGTGGCGCAGCGTGGTGAGGCCGGCCAGGAGGCGGGCGGTGAGCGCCGCGACGTGGCGGCGGACGGCGCCGGCGCCCAGCGCGCGGTGCCAGGCGGCGGCGGCCGTCACGTCGGGCAGGGCGAGGAAGGGCAGGGTGCCGTCCTCGAACCCCTCCGGCGGCGGGGCGGGCAGATGCCAGTCGGTGTGGGCGGACGACGCCCGCACGGTCCCGCCCGCGAACCAGGGCCGGCGCAGGGCGGCGAGGGCGTCGCGGCGGGCCACCAGGCAGCCCACGCCCGACGGGAACCCGGTGATCTTGTACCAGGACAGCGCGACGAAGTCCGCCGGGACCTCCGTCAGGTCGAGCGGCCCGGTCGGCAGGTACGCGGCGGCGTCGAGCAGCACCCGCCACCCCCCGGCGCCGCGCCTCGCCGGCCCACTCCAGCGGATGCCGCACGCCGGTCGCGTTGGACTGCGCCGGGAACGCGAACAGCCCCCGCCCGCCCGCGTCCAGACACGCCGTCACCGCCGCCGGATCCGTGCGGAAGTCGGGGCCCGGCGGCACGACCCGCACCGGCGCCCCCGCGCGCGCCGCGTAACGGCGCATCCCCAGTACCGAGTTGTGGTCGTCCCCGAGGAACGCGAGCGGCGCGCGCGGGCCGAACGGGAACGCCTCCGCGACCAGCCGCAGGGCCCCGGTCGCGTTGGCCGTGAAGACGACCGTGTACGCCTCGCGCGGGGCCCGGCAGAACGCCAGGACCGCCTCGCGGGCCTCCTCCACGAGCCGGGTCGAGGCGAGGGAGGCGGGGCTCGCGGTGTGCGGGTTGCCGTACACGCCCGCGGTGAGGCGGGCGGCGCTCGCGCGGACCAGGGAGAGCGGGGCCGGCGCCGCGCCGGTCCAGTCCAGATAGGCGTGGTCCTCGGCGTCCAGGTACGGGAATTCCGACTCCCGCAGGAAGCCGAGAGCATCTGTTCGGTCGGGTGCGGATGTGGCCGGCATCTCGGAACCTCTCTTCACGTCGCCGCGAAAACACGCGCGGAACGGCCCGATAAAACCCACGGAAAACAATCCAACGTGACACAGGAAAACATGGTGCGTATATCGCCCCTTCCGAGTGAAACATTCGCCGGGGACCACTCCGTCCAGCGGTAACTGCCCGTATTCGGGCCGGTGCTCGTGGCAACCTACGGTGCGTGAACGATAGGGACCATTATCGGTCCGCGTTCGCCTCGGTACCGAGAAAAACCACGGTCCGCCCCGCCCCTGCCGAAATTCGAACCGGGACATCGCCATGCCGATCGATCTGCGCGCGGAACTCGAACCCAGTGTCACCCGCCGTCTCGACCACCACCTGACGGCCGCCCGGGAGTGGATGCCCCACGACCCCGTCCCCTGGTCCCTCAGCTGGGACTTCGACAGCTCCCCCTGGCACCCCGGGCAGTCCCGCCTCACCGGGCCCGCCCGCACGGTCCTCACGCTCCTGCTCGCCGCCGAGGAGGACCTGCCCCGCCGCCACGCGGCCCTCGCCGCCGTCTGCGGCGACCGGGGCGCCTGGGCGCGCTGGCTGCACCGCTGGACCGCCGAGCGGCAGCGCCACGGACTCGCCCTGCGCGACTACCTCCTCACCACCCGCGCCGCCGACCCCGTGGAACTGGAGCGGGCCCGGCTGGCGGCGCTCGGCGCGGTCCGCGAGGAACCCGTGCGCGACCTCGCCCGCACCCTCGCGCACCTCACCGTCCAGGAGACGTCCGCGGCCGTCCTCTACCGGTCCGTCCCCGGCGTCCCCGACTGCGGGGCGCGGCTGCTGGACCTCGTCGCCGGCGACAAGGAACTCCACGCCGCCTTCCACCGTTCACTCCTCGACGACGCCCTCCTGATCGACCCCTCCCGCACCGTCGCCGCGATCTGCGCGGAACTCCTCACCTTCGGCCCGCCCGCCTCCGGCGTCCACGACCTGCGCCGCCACCTCGACCTCGTCCTCCACCCCCTCCTCGCCCACTGGCGCCTGACCGAGCTGACCGGCCTCGACGCCGACGCCGTACGCGGTCTCGACGCGCTCGGCGCCCTGCTCGACGGCGTCCGCCTCCCCGCGCCCGCCGCGCCGCCCCTCACCGTCGGCGGCCTGCTGTGACCGTCACCGTCCGCACCGGGTACACCGCCGACTACGACGCCGTGCGCGCCCTGCACGTGCGCTGCTCGGCCGCCACCCGGGCGCGGCGCTACCACACGGGGACGCCGCAGCTGAGCCGTGAGGCGTGGGAGCGGATGAGCGGGCCCCGCGCCGGCTGCACGCTCCTCGCGACGCCGTTCGGGCTGCCCCAGCGGGTCGTCGCCGTCGGCCACCTGCTCTACGAACGCCATCCGGACGTCGCCGAGCTGGCCGTCCTCGTCGAGGACGCCTGGCAGTCCCACGGGCTGGGCGGCATCCTCTCCCGGCGGCTGTACGGCCTCGCCCACTTCATGCGCGTGCGCACGATCGTCGCCTACGTCGCCGCCGACAACATCCGCGCCCGCCGCATGGTCCAGGCCCTCGGCCGGCACAGCGGCGGGGGCGGGCCCGACGTGCGCCTGGTCTCCGACTCGGACGTCCTGGAGGCGGTCCTCACCTGAGAGCCCGAGGCCCCTGTCCCGAGGCTCCCGCTTTGAGGCCCGGCCGTCTCACCCCACCAGCGCCGCCAGCTCCCGCCCCCGTGCCAGACACCCCTCCGTGTCCCCGTCCACCCGCATCGCGGGCAGCAGCAGGCGCCACATGTCGGCCACCGCGTCCTCGACGTCCGCGCGGCGGCACAGGGCGTCCGAGACGGTGTGGGTGCCGAAGAACGCGGCGATGACGGTCCGGGCGGTGCGCGGGACGTCGAGGGCCGGGTTCAGCTCGCCGGCGTCGCGGGCCTCGGTGAGGACGTCGCCGACGGTCGCGATCCAGCCGACGAACGGCAGCGGCAGCTCCGTCGAGATCGCCTGCCGCTCGTTCCAGAGCCGGTTGCCGGCCCGGACCAGGAGGTTGTCGCGGAACTCGCGGGCCACCTCGAAGCTGAGGAGCACCAGCCGCTCCAGGGCGGTGCCCTTCCGGCGCAGGCACCCGGCGATCACCGGCGGCCAGTGCGCGAAGTGCGCCTCGACGACACTGCGCGCCAGGTCCTCCTTGCTGCCGAAGTGGAAATACAGCGCCCCGCTGGTGTACCCGCTGGAGCGGGCCACGTCGGAAATGCTCGTGCCCGCGTACCCGTACTCCTCGAAGAGCCGGGCGGCCGCCACGAGAACGGCCTTTCTGGTCGTCTCCGCGCGCTCCTGCATCCTGCGTCCTCCGGTCCTGGATGTCTCGATCGGCCTTTCAGGTGATCTATAGGCGGCGGAGGGAAAAGTCAGCACTGACACGGCCGGACGTTGTTCTCATGATTTTATGTCCAATGCTCTCGCCGCCCTTTCCTCCGCCCCCGCCATCGCCCCCGCCATCGCCACCGCCGAGCCGAGGACGGCGGCCCCGACCTGGGACCGCACGGTCCCCCGCCACCTGGTGCACCGCCGCTCGGTGACGGAGGTCCTGCTCACGGACGCGCTCAGGGTCTCGGACAGCCGCTTCCTGGTCGCCGCCCAGTGGCCGCTGCGGCACTCCACGTTCCCCCACGACCCCGAGGGCCGCCACGACCCGGTGTTCGCCGTCGAGACGATCCGTCAGATCGGCCTGCTGATCCCCCGCGTGTTCCTCGGCACCCCGCCCGAGACCCGCCTGCTCATCAGGACCGTCGGCTTCGCCCTGGACCCCGCCGCCGAGCCCCGTACGGCGTTCGGCGCGAGCGACATCCTGTGCGAGGCGCACCTGTCGGACGTCCGCGAGGTCCCGGCGCGCCCGGGGCCGCTGTCCCTGTCGCTGCGCGTCGTCTTCTCCTGCGCCGGCGTCCCCTTCGGGCGCGCGCACGGACGGCTGCGCACCCTCACCCCGCGCCAGTACGACGCCCTGCGCACCGGCCGCGACCGGCAGCCGCCCCGCCCGCCCGCAGGGGAGCGGCCCGCGCCCGCCGAGGCGGGGGTGACCGGCGAGGGCGGGGTGATGGTCGCCCGCGATGCGGCCGGCGCCGTCCGCATCGCCCCCGCCGACCTCGGCCACCCCCTCTACTTCGACCACCCCAGCGACCACGTCCCCGGCATGGTCCTCCTGGAGTCCGCCCGGCAGGCCGCGTGCCTCGCGCGCGGGCGCGCGGGACGGCTCATCGCCGCGGACCTCACGGCGACCGGGTTCACCGAGTGGACGCCGGCGGCGCGGGTCGACTGCGCGGCCGGGGACGAGGGCTGGGGCTTCGAGGTCGTCCAGGAGGGCACGGCGACGGCGTCGGGGACGCTGAGGTTCGAAGGGGAGCGGTGACGGGCCCGCCCGGTGTGATCATCGTCCACTACGCTCGGCCCCGTACTTCTCACCCCGGGAGCGTGCCCATGAGTGACATCCACATCCGCGACGACCGCGAGGCGGGCCGCCTGGAGGCGCTGGACGCCGGCGGTGAACTCGTCGGCCACATCGCCTACTTCACCCTGGACGCCCCCGAGGCCGCCCTCGTCCCGGTCCACACGATCGTCGAACCGGCCCACGAGGGCCAGGGCATCGCGGGCTCCCTGGCGCGCGAGCTGTACGCCGTCGCCGCGCGCGAGGGCAAGCAGGTCGCCCCGCTCTGCCCGTACGTCGTCTCCTGGGCCGCCCGCCACCCGGACGAGGCCCCGCCCGCGAGCCCGGAGCTCCTGGGGGCGGCGAAACTCTGGCTGAAGGAGCACCCCGAGGCGCGCTAGCCTCCCCGGCATGCGTCTCGCCCTCCTGCACACCTCGCCGGTCCACATCCCCGTCTTCGACGCCCTGCGTGACGAGCACCACCCGGACCTGACCCTGCGTCACCACGTGGACGAGTCGCTGCTCGCGCGCGCCCGCGTGGAGGGGCCCGAGGCGGTCGCGCCGGCGGTGCGGGAGGCGCTGGAGCGGACGGTGGGGGAGGGGGTGGACGCGGTGCTGTGCACGTGTTCGTCGATCGGCGGGGTCGCGGAGGAGCGGGGCGCGGACCTCGCCGTCCCGGTCGTGCGGGTGGACCGGCCGATGGCCGCCGCGGCGGTCGCCGCCGGGGCGCGGGTCGTCGTCCTCGCGGCGGTCGCCAGCACCCTCGGGCCGACCGCCGACCTGGTCCGCGAAGAGGCGGGCGGGCGCGCGGTGAGCGTGCGGACGGTGCTGGTCGAGGGCGCGTGGGAGCTGTTCGAGGCCGGGGACGCCGGGGCGTACGCGCGTGCCGTCGCGGACGCGGTGGACGCGGTGGCGGACGCCGACGCGATCGTGCTGGCGCAGGCGTCCATGGCACCGGCTCAGGAACTCGCCCGGACGGCGGTCCCGGTGTTCTCCAGCCCGCGTCCCGGACTCGACGCCGCCGCTCGGTGCGTGCGGGACGCGCGCGATGTCCGGAGCAGGTGAGGCCAAGTGTGCTTGAAACCACAAGTACCAGACGCTCAAGATCGACTTAGCATGGCACCCTGATCCATCCGACGACCTTCCGGGCCGCCCCAGGAGGGCCGGAGGGGCGAACGAGGCGAGGCACATGACCCCCACACCCTCCCGTCGCACCGTGCTCCAGGGCCTGGCCGCAGGCTCCGCCGTGGTCGCCTTCGACCCCGTCGCCCGCAGCTGGGCGGCGACCGCGGACCCCGGCCTCCCGCAGGTCCCCCCGCTGGACGGCACCCTGCGCACCGACGCGGCCTCCCTCGCGGCGGCGGCCGAGGACTACGGCCACATCGTCCACCGCACCCCGGCCGCCGTCCTCAGCCCCGGCTCGGTCGACGACGTCGTCAAGATGATCCGCTTCTGCAACGCCCACGGCATCAAGGTCGCCCCGCGCGGCCAGGGCCACGGCACCTACGGCCAGGCCCAGGCGGCGGGCGGCGTGATCATCGAGACGGGCCCGCTGAACCGGATCGGGACGCCGGAGCACGGCACGGTGACGGTCGGCGCGGGCGCGCTGTGGATCGACGTCCTGCGCGCCACCCTCCAGCACGGCCTCACCCCGCCCGTGTTCACCGACTACATCGAACTCTCCGTCGGCGGCACCCTCTCGGTCGGCGGCATCGGCGGCCAGACCCACCGGCACGGCGCCCAGGTCGACAACGTCCTCGCCCTCGACGTCGTCACCGGCGCCGGCGAACTGGTGCGCTGCTCACCCGCGCGCCACGCCGACCTGTTCCACGCCGTCCTCGCGGGCCTCGGCCAGTGCGCCGTCATCGTCTCCGCGACGATCCGCCTGGTCCCGGCGCCCACCGCGCCGACGGTCCGCCACTACCTCCTGCCCTACACCGACCTCGCCGCCTTCCTCGCCGACCAGCGGACCCTCACGCGCGAGCGCCGCTTCGACTACGTCGAGGGCCAGGTCACCGCCGACAAGAACGGCGCCTTCACCGCGTACGTCCTGGAAGCGGTCGCCTACGACGCGGATGTCCCGGAGGAGACGCTGCTGGCGGGGCTCGGGTACGACCCGGCGGGCGTCCAGCGCACGACGCCGACCTACTTCGACTTCGTCAACCGGGTCGGACCGGTCGCCGAGGAGCTGAAGAAGTCCGGGGTCTGGGCGTACGCGCACCCCTGGCTGAACCTGCTGATCCCCGGCGAGCGGACCGCCGAGGTGGCCGGGGAGATCCTGGCCGGGGTCACCGCCGCCGACGTCGGCGCCGGGCTGATCCTCCTCTACCCGCTGGAGCGCGCCCGCCTGCACGCCCCGCTGCTGCCCATGCCGGACGACCCGGTTCCGTACCTGTTCGCGATCCTCGCGGCGACCCCGTCCACCGACACGGCCACCGTCGACCGCCTCCTCGCCGCGAACCGGGCGGCGTACGAGAGGACCGCGGCGGCCGGCGGCACGCAGTATCCGGTCGGCTCCATCCCGTTTCGGCCTGCGGACTGGCAGGAGCACTTCGGGGCGGCCTGGCCGCAGCTCGTGGCCGCGAAACACACCTACGACCCCCGCGGGGTCCTGGTGCCGGGGCAGGGCATCTTCGGCTGAAACACGGTGACATGAGGGGAACCGTTCGGGGTAGGACAGCGGCTGATTCGCGGTCTTGTCCTGGCCGGTTCCCGCCCCATACGTTTTCCCCTCCTGACGCCTGTCCGCCTGTCCAGGGGGGATCACATGGCCGTACGCGGCCGGCACCGCCGGTACCAGCCGAACCGGATCAACCGCGCCTCGCTCACCGTCACTGCGGGCGGCGCGGGCATGGCGCTCCCGCTCATCGCCGCGAGCCCGGCGAGCGGCGCCGACGTCCACACGTGGAACAAGGTCGCGGCCTGCGAGTCCACGAACAACTGGCACATCAACACCGGGAACGGCTACTACGGCGGGCTCCAGTTCAGCCAGTCCACCTGGGAGGCGTACGGCGGTCTGTCGTACGCGGGGCGCGCGGATCTGGCCACCAAGGACCAGCAGATCGCGGTGGCCGAGAAGGTCCTCGACGGACAGGGGCCGCGCGCCTGGCCCGTCTGCTCGGTCCGCGCCGGGCTCACCCGGGGCGGGGACGCGCCGGACATCGAGCCGGTGAGCCGGCACAGCACGGTCAAGAAGGCCAAGCAGGCGCCGGACGTCCGCGCGCAGGCCACCCCGCAGTCCCGCGCCGGGCGCACCGAGATGTACACGGTCGTGCGCGGCGACACCCTCTCCGGCATAGCCGACGAGCGTGACGTGCGCGGCGGCTGGCGGGGCCTGTACGCCGCGAACCGCACGACGATCGGCGCCGACCCGGACCTGATCATGCCGGGGCAGCGGCTGAGCCTGGACGGCAAGGCGGCGGCGAAGAACCCGGCCAAGAACCCGGCCAAGGCCACGCCCAAGGCGAAGACCAAGCCGGCCGCCAAGCCCAAGGCCGTGTCCAAGCCCGCCGCCAAGCCCAAGCCCGCCGCCAAGCCCAAGCCGGCGGCCAAGTCCAAGCCGGCCGCCAAGCCGAGAGCCGACGAGGGGCACGCCACCCGTGTCGCCCCCGTGAACGCCGGGACCGGCACCCGCTACCGCGCCACCGGCTCCTCCTGGTCGAAGGGCTACCACACGGGCGTCGACTTCCCCGTCCCCACCGGGACCACCGTGAAGGCGGTCGGCGCGGGCGAGGTCGTCACCGCCGGCTGGGGCGGCTCCTTCGGCTACCAGGTCGTCATCCGGCACACGGACGGCCGCTACACCCAGTACGCCCACCTGTCGGCGATCTCCGTACGGGACGGGCAGTCGGTCGGTGCGGGCCAGCGCATCGGCCGGTCCGGGTCCACGGGCAACAGCACGGGCCCGCATCTGCACTTCGAGGTGCGGACGGGGCCCGGTTTCGGATCCGACGTCGACCCGCTCGCCTACCTGCGGGCCGGCGGCGTCAGGATCTGACCTTGGCGCGGTGCCGGTCGCCGGTCCGCGCCGCCACGGAGAGCCCGTCGAGGACGAACCGGTAGGTGCCGTCCGGGAGTTCGGCGGGACGCTGCTGGGGCAGCTCCTCAAGGGCGGGTACGGGGGGTACGGCGGGCACGGCGGGTAGCGCGGGCACGGCGGGCGCGGGCTCCGGGACAGGGTCCGGGGCGGGCTCGGCGGACGCCTGCGCGGCCGGCTGTCCGGGATGCTTCGCGAGCGGTCGGCCGCCGGTGGCCGGGTCCGTGACGGCGGATCCGGCGCCGGCCCCGGGCTCCGGCGCCGTGTCCTGGCGGCCCTCCCCGGCGTGCGGGGCTTCCGGCCGGTCCGTGTGCTCGCGGGCCAGCCGCTCCGTCGTCAGCAGGATCAGCCCGCCGGCCGCGACGACGCCGCAGCCGAGGGCGAGCGCGGTGCCGGTGGTGCCGTAGCGGAAGGTCTCGCCGAACATCGTGATCCCGACGGCCGCCGCGACCACCGGGTTGACGACGGTCAGCGTGGACAGCGGGGCCGCGAGCCCGGCGCCCCGGTAGGACGCCTGCGACAGCAGCATGCCCGCCGTCGCGAGGACCCCGATCAGGGCCAGGGTGGGCAGGTCACCGGCGGAGACGCCGCCCGCCCAGTCCACGGCGACCGTCTTCGTGAACACCGACGACATGCCGAACGCGATCCCGGACGCGGTCGCCAGCAGCATCGCGCGCACCGCCGGGTGCCGGTGCACCGCGCGGGCGGCGACCATCAGCGCGGCCACCGCGCCGGCCGTCGCCGTCGCGACCGCGATCCGCTGCGGCGTCGTCAGGGACTGCGAGTCGGAGGCGCCGACCAGCGCCAGCAGGCCCGCCAGGCCGATCGTCGCCATCAGGGCGCCCCGCCAGGCCGTCGCCCCCGCGCGGCGCTTCACGAGCAGGGCCGCAAGCGGCAGCGCGAACACGATCGTCAGCGCGCCCAGCGGCTGCACCAGGCTCAGCGGGCCGTACGCGAGCGCCACCACGTGGAGCACCCCGCCCAGGCCGTTCAGCGCGACCGCGCCCCACCACGCCGGGCGGCGCAGGGGCGCGTACTGCCCGCCGGAGGTGCCCGGGGAGGAGAGCGCCACCTGCTCCTGCACGATCGCCCCCGCGGCGTACGCCACGGCGGAGACCAGCGACAGGACCACGGACAACGCGAGGGCGCTCATCGGCTGCTCCTCTGCGTGAGGCGGGGGCTCGGGGCCCGGCGAGGCGAACGGTCGGCTCTCATGACAACAACGATGCCCCGTCGATCTGTTCCTGTCGTCGTACCTGAGCACTCATTGCGGCCTACTACCTACGGAGTACGAAAGGCCCCGAGTCCGCCTCAAGGGTGGTGGTGCGCCGCTCCCGGACGTACCCCCGGGATCCGACCGTTCTTGGTACTACTGCCTCTCGTGGACCTCGACCCCGCTCTCGCCGCCCTCCGCCCGCTCGGCGGCTTCTTCGTCCTGCGCACCCTCCTACCCCCGGCCGGAGACCCGGCGACCGCCCCGCCGGGCCCGCTGCCGACGCTCGCGGACGCGTACGAAGGCCGGTCGTCGGATGTTTACGGAGATCCGCTGATTTTCCGTGTCCGCTCGGTCGCGGCCGGTGTCGGCGCCCCCGAGGAGCGGGTCGCCGCCTCCCTCGCCCACCAGTCCCTGGCCTCCCGCCTCTGGTCGGCGGCCCTGGGCTGCGCGGCCCTCTACGGCCGCCTCCCCGACCTCGACCCCGCCCTCCTGCGCTGGCGCCCCGACGCCTCCGCGCCGGACGACCTGTGGCTCACCGAGGTCCGCCCGGCCCCCGCCCGTGACCTCGCGGCGGCCGTCCTCGACGCCCACCTCGAACCCCTCGCCGCAGCCCTGCGCACCCGCCACGGCGTCGCCCCCGGCCTCCTGCGCGGCAACGCCGGATCCGCCCTCGCCGGCAGCGCGCGCCAGCTCACCCTCTGGGCGCGGCAGTCCGGCCGCTCCGACGTCGCCGCCACCACCCGCGCCCTGACCTCCGAGCTCTTCGCCCACCCCCTGCTCGCCGGCACCGGCACCTTCACGAACGGCCGTTTCCGGCGCCGCAGTTGCTGCCTGTACTACCGGGTGCCCGGCGGTGGCCTGTGCGGCGACTGCTGTCTCGACGCCCTTCCCCGCGCGCCCCGTCTGGGTGACCATGAGGGAACCGGTCGCTGAGAGAGGGGCTTCGGTTGCGAGTGGGGCTGCTGACGCGGGAGTACCCGCCGGATGTCTACGGGGGCGCCGGTGTCCATGTCGAGTTCCTGGCACGGGAGTTGAGACCGCTCGTCGACCTCGACGTGCACTGCTGGGGCGAGGGCCGCGCCGACGGCGTGCTGCGCCACCGCTCCTGGTCCGCGCTGGACGGCGCGAACGACGCGCTGCGCACGTTCTCCGTCGACCTCGCCATGGCCGCCGCCCTCGAAGGGCGCGACCTCGTCCACTCCCACACCTGGTACGCGAACCTCGCGGGCCACTTCGCGAAACTCCTGCACGGCGTGCCGCACGTGATGACCGCGCACTCCCTGGAACCCCTGCGCCCCTGGAAGGCCGAGCAACTGGGCGGCGGCTACGCCCTGTCGAGCTGGGCCGAGCGCACCGCGATCGAGTCCGCCGACGCGGTCGTCGCCGTCTCCGGGGCGATGCGCGAGGACATCCTCGCCTGCTACCCGGCGCTCGACCCCGCGCGCGTGCGCGTCGTCCACAACGGCATCGACACCGGCCTGTACCGCCCCGACCACGGCACCGAGGCCCTGCTGCGCGCGGGCCTTGACCCCGACCGGCCCTACGTGCTGTTCGTCGGCCGCATCACCCGCCAGAAGGGCGTGCCCCACCTCCTGCGCGCCGTCCGGGACGTCGACCCGCGCGCCCAGGTCGTGCTGTGCGCGGGCGCCCCCGACACCCCCGAGATCGACCGCGAATTCCGGGAGCTGTACGAGGAGTTGAGCGGCGTCCGGGACGGGGTGCACTGGATCCCGAAGATGCTGCCGCGCCCCGAGGTCATCCAACTCCTCACCCACGCCGCCGTGTTCGTGTGCCCCTCGGTCTACGAGCCGCTGGGCATCGTCAACCTGGAGGCGATGGCGTGCGGGACGCCGGTCGTCGCCTCGCGCGTGGGCGGGATCCCCGAGGTCGTCGACGACGGCGTCACGGGCCTGCTGGTCGACGTGGACGGGGAGTTCGAGGCCGGGCTCGCCCGCGCGATCGACTCCGTGCTCGCCGATCCGGCCGCCGCGCGGCGGATGGGGGAGGCCGGACGGGCCCGCGCGGTGGGGGAGTTCGGGTGGGACGCGGTGGCCCGGCGCACTGTCGCGCTCTACGCGGAGATCCTTCGACAGGGTTGAGGCGCCTCGCGCGGGGGCAGTGAAGGGGCACCCACAGGTGAGGGGAGCGGCTATGCGTCGTGGCGGACCTTCGGTGCTCGGGATCGTGCTGGCTGGCGGTGAGGGCAAGAGGCTGATGCCCCTGACCACGGACCGGGCGAAACCCGCGGTGACCTTCGGCGGGACCTACCGGCTGGTGGACTTCGTCCTGTCGAACCTCGTCAACGCCGACATCCTGCGCATCTGCGTGCTGACGCAGTACAAGTCGCACTCGCTGGACCGGCACATCACCACCACCTGGCGGATGTCGAGCCTGCTCGGCAACTACGTCACCCCGGTCCCCGCGCAGCAGCGGCTCGGGCCCCGCTGGTACCTGGGCAGCGCGGACGCCCTGCTCCAGTCGCTGAACCTCGTGCACGACGAACGGCCCGAGTATGTCGCGGTGTTCGGTGCGGACCACGTCTACCGGATGGACCCCCGGCAGATGCTCGCGCAGCACATGGAGAGCGGCGCGGGCGTCACCGTCGCCGGGATCCGCGTCCCGCGCGCGGAGTCCTCGTCGTTCGGGGTGATCACGCCGGGCAGCGACGGGCAGGTCGTCGAGCGGTTCCTGGAGAAGCCGGCCGACCCGCCCGGCCTCGCGGACGACCCCGACAGCGTGTTCGCCTCCATGGGCAACTACCTGTTCACCACCAAGACCCTCATCGAGGCGCTGCAGCGCGACGCCGAGGACGAGTCCTCCGTCCACGACATGGGCGGCTCGATCCTGCCGCAGCTCACCGCGCGCGGGGAGGCGTACCTGTACGACTTCAGCCAGAACCACGTGCCCGGCGAGACCAGCCGGGACCGGGGGTACTGGCGGGACGTCGGGACGCTGGACGCGTACTACGACGCGCACATGGACCTCATCGCCGAGCGGCCCGCGTTCAACCTCTTCAACCGCAGCTGGCCGATCTACACGCACTCCGGCCAGCTCTCGCCGGCGCGGTTCAACGCGGGCGGGATGGCCAGCGAGTCGATCATCAGCGCCGGGTGCCTGATACGCGGGCAGGTCACGCGGTCCGTGCTGTCGCCGGGCGTCGTGGTCGATCCCGGGGCGGTCGTGCAGGGGGCGGTGCTGCACGACAACGTGCGCATCGGGCGGGGCGCGGTGGTGCGGGGCGCGGTGCTCGACAAGAACACGGAGGTCCCGCCGGGGGCGACGATCGGGGTGAACCCGGAGCGGGACGGGGAGCTGTACACGGTGTCGAAGAACGGGGTGATCGCGCTGGGGAAGGGGCAGATCGTGAGCTGAGGGGTGGGCGGGACGGGGGCGCGGGGCGGGGCCGGAGCGGTGACTTAATCCGTTGTTAACTGAGCGTAGCTTGATCGTACTTGACCGTAATCGCTCGAACGGGTTTGACTGCTGCTCCACCCGTCGCCGACGCGAGGCAAGCCTGTGACCGCCGACCTGCTCGCCCCCCTCGACCTGGCGTTCTGGAACCTGGAGTCCGCCGCACACCCGATGCACCTCGGCGCCCTCGGCGTCTTCACCGCGCACTCACCCACCGCGGGCGCCCACGCCGCCGACCTCCTCGCCGCCCGCGCGCCCGGCGTCCCCGGACTGCGCATGCGCATCCGCGACACCTGGCACCCCCTCTCCTTCGGCGCCGCCGTCCGCGAACCCGCTCCCGGCTTCGACCCCCTCCACCACGTCCTCCTCCACGCCCCCACCCCCGACTTCCAGACGGAGGCGGGCCACCTCATGCAACGCCCCCTCGACCGGACGCGTCCCCCTTGGGAGGCCCACGTCCTGCCGGGTGAGGACGGGGTGACGTTCGCCGTCCTGTTCAAGTTCCACCACGCCCTCGCGGACGGGCTGCGCGCCCTGACACTCGCGGCGGCGCTACTGGACCCGATGGAGGGACCACCACCCCGCAGCCGGCCCGCGCACGCGGAGACACCGACGGGGGTACGGCGCCTGGCGGGAGTGGCGCGAGCGGCCCTGCCGGGACGCGGCGCGCTGAAGAGCGCGACGGGACTCCTGACGTCGGCGCACGCCGCGCTGCCCGGCCCGGTGCGCGGGGCGCTCAGCCGTACGGCGAGCCTGCCCGCGCTCTCGGCGGGCGTGGTGCGCGACGCACTGAGCGGTACGGCGGAGCCGCCCACCTCGGCGACCGACGCCGCCTCGGGACCGGCCCGGCAAGGCGCCGCACCGCTGTCCAGCGCCCTGTCCGGCGCCCTGTCCGGCGCGGCCCGGCACACCGCCGCCCCCTCCCTCGCCGCCCTCTCGGCCACCGCCCGCCGAGCCGCCCCCCTCCTCGACGCCGCCGCCGAGCCCGTCGCCGACGTCCTCGCCGGTGCCGTCGCGTTTCCCGGCCGGCTCCAGGACGCGGTGTCCGGCGCCGGGCGTGCCCTCGACATCGGCGTCTCCGTCGCCGTGTCCGGTCTCGCCGTCCGCTCCACCCCGGCCCTCGGCTCCGAGCCCACCGGTACGCGCCGTACCGCCGGGGTCGTCATCGACGTCGATGACGTGCACCGGGTGCGCAAGGCCGTCGGGGGGACCGTCAACGACGTGCTGATCGGGGTGGTCGCCGGGGCGCTGCGGCGGTGGCTCGACGGGCGCGGGGAGCGGACCGACGTCACCCCGCGCGCGCTCGTCCCGGTGTCCCAGCGCCGTCCCCGTACCGCTCATCCGCAGGGGAACCGGCTCTCGGGGTACCTCGTGCGGCTGCCCGTGGACCAGGCGGATCCGCTCGCGCGGCTGGCCGCCGTGCGCGGGGCGATGGACCGCAACAAGGACGCCGGTCCCCGCCGGGGCGCGGGAGCCGTCGCGCTGCTCGCCGACCACGTGCCCGCGCTCGGGCACCGGCTCGCGGGGCCGGTCGCCGGGCACGCCGCGCGGCTGTGGTTCGACGTCCTCGTGACCAGCGTGCCGCTGCCCGGCGTGGGGCTGAGGCTCGGCGGGCATCCCGTCGTCGAGGTGTATCCGTACGCGCCCCTCGCGCGCGGGCAGGCGCTCGCCGTCGCCCTGTCGAGCTACCGCGGGCGCGTGCACGTCGGCCTCGTCGCGGACGGCGCCGCCGTGCCCGACCTCGACCGGCTCGCGGACGCCGTGCGCGCCGAGGTGGAGACGCTGGTCACGGCGACCGCGACGGGTTTGGAGGAGAGCCGGGGCGCTCCGTAGAATCACCCGTTCGAAAGCGGGCGCGACCGGCGCGCCGCACGGCGAGTCGAGGAACACAGCGCGATGACGGTGACAGAGGACGGCGAGGTCGCGTACGGCCCCGGGATCGACCCCGAGCGGCTGGCCGTCTGCCTCAGCGTGCTGGACGAGCTGGACAAGCTCGAAGTGGACCACCCCGACGCGATCGCCGTGCGCCGCGCCACCGCCGGCATCTACCGCACGGTCAAGCAGCGCCGCCGCCAGGAGCGCCGCGCCGCGAAGACCGCCCACGACAAGGCCGTCACCGAGGCCACCGCGACCGGCTCCGCGCAGCGCATCGACGACGAGACGGAGGGCCTGCTGCCGTCCTCGGTCACCGAGGCGGGCCGCATCGCCGGCGTCCTGCAGCGCCCGCGCTCCTGCTACACCTGCAAGGCCCGCTACGTCGAGGTCGACTACTTCTACCACCAGCTCTGTCCGGACTGCGCGGCCGTCAACCGCGCCAAGCGCGACGTCCGCGCCGACCTCACCGGCAAGCGCGCCCTGCTGACCGGCGGCCGTGCCAAGATCGGCATGTACATCGCGCTGCGCCTGCTGCGCGACGGCGCGCACACCACGATCACCACCCGCTTCCCCAAGGACGCCATCCGCCGCTTCACGGCGATGGACGACTCCGCCGACTGGATCCACCGCCTCGAAGTCGTCGGCATCGACCTGCGCGACCCCGCCCAGGCCGTCGCCCTCGCCGAACAGACGGCCGCGGCGGGCCCGCTCGACATCCTGATCAACAACGCCACCCAGACGGTCCGCCGGCTGCCCTCCGCGTACGCGGCCCTCGTCGACGGCGAGTCCGCGCCGCTGCCCGCCGGGGAACTCCCCGCGCACCACGTCATCGGCGCGTTCGGCTCCGGCGCGGTCGACGGCCTGGCCGCGCTGCCGCTGGGCACCTCCGGCATCGAGGCCCAGAAGGTCGCCGACCTCGCCCTCGTCGCCGGGAACGCCAGCGTCGCCCGCCACCTCGACGGCACCGCCATCGACGCGGGCGGCCTCGTCCCGGACGTCGTCGACACCAACACCTGGGTCCAGTCCATCGAGCAGATCTCGCCCGTCGAACTGCTGGAGACCCAACTCTGCAACTACACGGCCCCGTTCATCCTCATCAGCGCCCTGCGCGCGAGCATGGCCGAGGCCGCCCGCAAGGCGCCCAGCAAGCGCGCGTACGTCGTCAACGTCTCGGCGATGGAAGGGGTGTTCGGCCGTGGCTACAAGGGCGCGGGCCACCCCAACACCAACGCCGCGAAGGCCGCGATGAACATGGTCACGCGCACCAGCGCGGAGGAGATGTTCCAGACGGACGGCATCCTCATGACGTCCGTCGACACGGGCTGGATCACCGACGAGCGCCCCCACTACGACAAACTCCGCCTCGCCGAGGCCGGGTTCCACGCGCCGCTCGACCTCGTCGACGGTGCCGCCCGCGTGTACGACCCGGTCGTGCGCGGCGAGGCGGGCGAGGATCTGTACGGCGTCTTCCTGAAGGACTACGCGCCCGGCAAGTGGTGAACCCGGGCCCGGCGCACCCGGGTTCCGCCGTCGACCAGCAGATCGGCGCCGGTCACCCAGTCCGCCTCGCCCGACACCAGCCACAGCACCGCCCGCGCGACGTCCTCGGGCTCCCCGAACCGCTCCAGGGGGAGCCCGTCCGGCGTCCGCCCCTCCCACGCGAACCGCGCCATCCCGGTCCGCGTCAGCCCCGGCGACACCGAGTTCACCCGGACGCCAGGACCCAGCTCACCCGCCAACTGCTCGGTGAGCCGCAGCAGCGCCGCCTTGCTGACGCTGTACGCGCCCACCCCGGCGCCCACATGGACGGCGCCCTCGGTGCAGACGTTGACGACCGCGCCGCCGTGCTCGCGCATCCACCCCCGCCACGCGCACTGCGTCAGCCGCAGCGGGGCCCCGACGTTGACGGCGAACGCACGGGCCCACAACGCGGGTTCGGCGTCCATCAGCGGGCCCAGCGGCTGATTGACCGCCGCGTTGTTGACCAGGACGTCCAGGCGCCCGAACTCACGCAGGGCGAGGGCGACGAGAGCCCGGGGGAGCGCCGGGTCCGCGAGGTCACCGGGGAGACCCGCACCGTCCAACTCCCGTGCCACGCGGCGTACTTCGACGGAGTCACGGGCGGTGACGCAGACCCGCGCACCCGCCTCGGTGAGCGCGCGGGCGACGGCGAGACCGATGCCCTTGGTGGCGCCGGTGACGAGGGCCGCCCTGCCGTGCAGTGAGTACGACGTCATCGGCGTACGGTCTCATGACGGGTCGTCAGATGACAGCGCCCGGTGAGAGGGAGTCAAGGTTCCCCAGGCGGCGGCGAGTTGCGCCACGCGTCGTCAATCCACCGCCCCCAGCGGCGAGTTGCGCCCGGCGACGATGTGCAGGACCGTCCGCCAGTCCTCCAGCACCCCCGCGTCGAACCCGGCGCCCCGCGCCTCCTCGGCCGCGTGGGCGAGCCGGGCGAGATCGTCGTCGGCGAGGAGGTGCGCGGGCCGGGGATGCCGGCGCAGCAGCGCGGCGACACGGGGGCCGAGGAGGGGGCGGACGGCGTCGGCGGTGCGGTCGGCGCGCCGCGCCGGGTCGGCGGGGCACAGGACGTGGCCGACCGGGTGGACGAGCCCCGCGAGCTGGAGCTCCTTGTCGGCGGGGCGACCGCGGCGCAGCAGGGCGGCCGTCCGCAGGGCGAGGTCGTGCAGATCGGCCGTGGCACCCGGTGCGCGCACACCCCTGCACGCGTACAGCAGGTCCATCAGCTCCTCGACGCTGCGCAGCTCCATCCGTCGGTCCTCCCGCGAGACAGCCGGTGCGCGAGCCAGCAGACCATGGCGACCTTGCGGACGGGCCAACGGCACCTGAACTGAGCGGCCCTACGCCGAACGGATGAACCGCCGGGGGGCGGGAACGCGCCCGGGACGTCAACCGACAAGGGATGACATGGAGGTGACGTGTCATCGTTACGTCAAATTTTCAGCGCTATCGAGCGGACCCCCGCTCATTTGGTTACCCTAGGGCTCGGCGGTCAGCAGTACAGGGATCCCACCCGAGCCCATCGTCCGCCGTGGGGCAGGCCGGTCCATCACGGCCTGCGCGCCCAGGAGTTGTCGGCGCCACCGCGCCCGGACCGCCTTCAAGCTTTTCCCGAGGGTGCTTCAGGCGCCGGCCCGTAGAGTGACCGGCCCGCCCCGAGGGTGACCCGAACACATAAGGAGTGCGCGGTGACACCGGAGAACACGAAACGCGAGCAACGCCCCGAGGAACGCGCGGAGCGCTCGGCCAGGCGGCCCGGAGAACTCGGCAGCCTCGACGTGTGGGCGCACTCCGCCCCCATCCGGCTCGCGGGTTACGAGGACGACCTCGCCGAGCCCCACATCCTGCCCAGCGTGGACTGAGCCCGCCTCATAACCGTCCGACGGCATGGGCGTGCCAGACTCGCGCCCATGCTGATCAGGGAAGCCGACCCCGCCGACTGGCCGTCGATCTGGCCGTTCTGGCACCGCGTCGTGGCCGCCGCCGAGACCTACACCTGGGATCCCGACACCCCCGAGGAAACCGCCCGCGCGCTGTGGATGAGCCCCGCGAAACGGGTGTACGTCGCGCAGGACGACGACGGGGCCGTCGTCGGCAGCGCCTACCTCACCCCCAACTACGGTGGCCGGGCCGGGCACGTCTGCAACGCCGCCTTCATGGTCGACCCCGCGCGCGGGCGCCGGGGCATCGGCCGCGCGCTCGCCTCCCACGTCCTGGCCGAGGCGAAGAGCCAGGGCTACCGGGCGATGGTCTTCAACGCCGTCGTCGAGACCAACCCCGCCGTCCACCTGTGGACCTCCCTCGGGTTCAGCATCCTCGCGACCATCCCGGACGCCTTCGACCACCCCCGGCACGGGCTCGTCGGCCTGCACGTCATGCACAAGGAGCTTGCCTAAAGGGTTTAGGCAGCCGCATAATCCCCTGAGGTGATTCTGGGCGACCCGGACGGTCTGGGCGGTCCGGGCTCCGGGAAGGGGACGACGATGGCGCGCGCGGGGCTGACCCCTGAACGCCTGGTCCTCGCGGGCGCGGAACTCGCCGACGAGGCCGGCTTCGAGAACGTCACCCTCTCCGCGCTCGCCCGCCGCTTCGACGTCCGCGTCGCGAGCCTGTACGCCCACGTCAGGAACTCGCAGGACCTCAAGACCGGTATCGCGCTGCTCGCCCTGGAGGAACTGGCCGACCGCGCCGCCGACGCCCTCGCCGGACGGTCCGGCAAGGACGCCCTCACCGCGTTCGCCGACGTCTACCGCGACTACGCCCGCACCCACCCCGGCCGCTACACCGCCGCCCGCCACCGCCTCGACCCCGAGACGGCCGCCGCGAGCGCGGGCGTGCGGCACTCCCGCATGACCCGCGCGATCCTGCGCGGCTACGACCTCACCGAACCCGACCAGACCCACGCCGTCCGCCTCATCGGCAGCGTCTTCCACGGCTACGTCAGCTTGGAGGCGGCCGGCGGCTTCGCGCACAGCGAGCCCGACTCACAGGCCAGTTGGGAGCGGATCCTCGACGGCCTCGACGCGCTGCTGCGCAACTGGCCCACCAGCGAAGAAGGTTGACCGTGCCGCTGCACCGAATCCCCGTCACCGCCGACCTGATACGCGGCGCCCTCGACCTCGAAACCACCCCGGACGGCGGACTCGTCCCGCACCGGCTCCCGCCGCGCGCCCGCGCCCGGAACACCGACCCCCAGCTCGCCGCCGTCGAGGTCCAGCCCTCCGGCGTCCGCCTCGCCTTCCGCACCCGCGCCACCGAGGTCGAGCTGGAGGTCCGCCCCACCACCCGCGTCTACGCCGCCGCGCCGCCCCGGCCGCCGGCCCTGTACGACCTCCTCGTCGACGGCACGCTCACGGCCCAGTCCGCCGCGACCGGCGGCGACACGCTCACCGTCGACATGACGACGGGCGCGACGGAACTGACCCCCGGCCCGCCCGGCACCGTCCGCTTCACGGGCCTGCCCGCCCGCCTCAAGGACGTCGAGATCTGGCTGCCCTACGCGCAGAAGACCGAGCTGCGCGCCCTCCGCACGGACGCCCCCGTCGAACCCGCCGCCGCGTCAGGGCGCAAACGCTGGCTCCACCACGGCAGTTCCATCAGCCACGGCACCGACGCCGCCAGCCCCACCGCCGTCTGGCCCGCCGTCGCCGCCTCCCTCGGCGGCGTCGACCTCCTCAACCTCGGGTTCGGCGGCAGCGCCATGCTCGACCCCTTCACCGCCCGCGCCATCCGCGACACCCCCGCCGACCTCATCACCCTCAAGGTCGGCATCAACATCGTCAACGCGGACGCCATGCGCATGCGCGCCTTCGGGCCCGCCGTCCACGGCTTCCTCGACACGATCCGCGACGGCCACCCCGACACCCCGATCCTCCTCATCTCCCCCATCCACTGCCCCATCCACGAAACCACCCCGGGCCCCGGAGCCCTCGACCTCCCGGCATTCGCCGCAGGCACCCTCCGCTTCCTCGCCACCGGCGACCCGGGCGAGGCAGCCAAGGGCCGCCTGACCCTGGTGACGATCAGGGAGGCCCTGGAACGAATCGTGACCCAACGCGCGGCCGAGGGCGACAAGTTGGCCTACCTGAACGGCCTCGACCTCTACGGCCCCGACGACAAGGACCTCCCCCTCCCGGACGACCTCCACCCGGACACAGCGACACACCGACGGATGGGGGAGAGGTTCGCGGAGAGGGTGTGGGGGCGGGACGGGTCGCTGGAGGGTTTTTAGGGGCGCGGGGCTGTGTCTGATACACGGCTCTGCCGCAGGGGCGCGAACAACCACGACGTACCCGCACCCGCCACACAACAGCCCCCCTCACTCCATAGGCGCGGTCCGAGGCCACGGCCTCAACTCTTCAAGCTGCTCGGCCACCCGAAGCAACCGCGCCTCACTCCCCGGCACCCCGACGAGCTGAACCCCGGTCGGCACCCCGGAGGGATGCGTGCCGAAGGGGACCGACATCGCGGGCCACCCCACGAGATTCCAAGCCGGCGTGAGGGGCGAGTAGTTGGTGTTGGCGAGGAGATTCCGCGCCCACCCCCGCTCGTGCCAGGCGGCAGCCTTGGGCGCTCGCCGAGCCAGCGAGGGCGTCATCAGCACATCGCACTCGGCGAAGAACGCCTCGAACCGTCCCCGCAACTTTTCCCGCCCTCGCCCTTGACGGACGACTCCGAGGAACCGCCGCCCCACAGCCGCGTGCACCCGCGTGCGCCGCGCGAGCAGCCCGGGTTCGAGCGGCCGCGCGTCGACCGCGGTGCCGGCGGTCCAGTACGCGAGCGAGGTCACCGAGAGAGACAGGGGATACGGCGGATCGGCCCGCCGCACCCGGTGCCCCGCCCCGCTCAGCACCCGAGCGGCCTCCCGGGCGGCGACGACATACGGCTCACTGACGGACACCCCGGCCAACGGACTCCGCACGGACACCGCGACCCGGAGGAACCCGGCGGACGAGGGCCGCTCGACCGGAACCCCGGCCAGCACGGACAGCACCAGCCGCGCGTCCTCGACGGTCGTCGCGAGGGGCCCGTTCTCGGAGAGCCCGAACCAGTCCCCGTCCCCGATCCCGGCCGGCACGACCCCCTGACCGGGCTTGACGGTGACGAGCCCGCAGTTCGCGGCGGGAATCCGCAGCGACCCCATCCCGTCGTTGCCGAGGGCGACCGGCACCATCCCGGCGGCGACGGCCGCGGCGCTCCCCCCGGACGACCCCCCGGCCGTCCGGGAGAGGTCCCAGGGGTTGCGGGAGACCCCGTGCACCCCCTCGGTCGTCCCGAACACACACAGCTCGGGCACGTTCGTGAGCCCCACGACGACCGCCCCGGCGGCCCGCAGCCGGGCCACGGTCGCATGGTCCTCGGCGGACGGCGCGTCGGACGTCGCCGCGGACCCGACCCGCATCGACTCCCCCCGCACCGCGAGATTGTCCTTGACCGCCAACGGCACCCCGGCGAGCGGCAGTTCGGCGAGATCGTCCCGCGCCGCCAGCTCGTGCGCCTCCGCGAGCGCCGCGTCCCTGCGCACGACCCGGAACGCCCCGACCCGCCCGTCCAGCCGCTCGATCCGTGCCAGGTGCTCGGCGACCACCTCCCGGGGAGTGGCCCGCTTCTCGCGTACGGCGGCGGCGATCTCTGCGGCGGTACGGCCGACCCAGCTGGTCACGGAGGCTCCTCGGGGTGTGCGGTGGGGGAGAACTCTGCCTCATCATTCGACACCTCCGATGACCTGGGGGCCTTGTACGCGGGCTTGTCGTCGGATCCTGGGCGCCGCGACAGCGACCCTCCTCCTCTTCGCGACGCTCTGCGCGACGCCGGACACGGCACCGTCCCGGTCGTCACGGACCCCGCGCGGACCGGCGACGTCGTCGTTCGTCGGCATCGACCCGGCCCGCACCGCGTCTGCGCCTGCCGTATCCACATCTCGCCGCCCTGGCTGGAGAACCTGGTCCGCGAGGCGCATCACGTGTCACACACCACCTCGCCGACCTGTCCCGCATCCCCGTCGCCCCCACCGACACCGAGGCCGACCTCGTCCGCAAAGCCTCCCCAGTCCGCTCCACCGCACGGCAGATCGCCTGGCAGAACCTGGAGCGGACGGCGGGTTCAAGCTCGCGATCCTGACCGTCAAGCACCACGACGGCCTCGTGCTCCACCCGACCCGGTACACCAAACGTCCTGCGGTCCTTCGCCGACTCCATGCGGCGGTACGGCATCAGGTCGGCGTCCACCTCTCGCCGGCCGACGAGAACCAGTACCTCCACGGCGTCTACGCCAACGGCAGCACCCGCGCCCGGCGCACGATCCCGCCCCGCACGGCCGGCGACGACCGCACACCGGGACGTTTCCGGACGCTCGACGCCACCGGCTACGGCGCCCACATGCTCAACACCCTGTACGAAGTGCTCACCGAGTACGGCCCCGTCGACGAGGTCTGGTTCGACGGCGCGCAGGGGCACGCCCGCGAGAACGAGTGGAACGTGATACCCGTCAAGGAGAACCAGTACGGCCGCACCGACTGGGCCCTCTCCTGCGACACCGAGGTCGACCGGATCCGGCTCGCCGAGGTCATCCGCGAGGGGCGGCAGGTCGAGGCGTTCGTCGTCGAGGCGCTGCGGGCGGGCACGCGGACGCAGGCCGCGCGGGCCCAGACCATGTCGGCGGGCTGAACCCGGCCCCGGGGCGCCCTGGCCGGGTGGTCCGGTGGTATATCACGCAGTACACCGGAAGCAGGTACGGCCGAGGAGGTCCCGTGGGTGAGGTGCGTGTCTCGTCGCAGGAGTCACGGGTGAGCGTGCGGGCCGGTGACGACGTCGTCGTCGAACTCCCCGAGAACGCCACGACCGGCTTCCGCTGGGAGGTGACCGGCCTCGACGGCCTCGAACTGACCGGCGACGACTACACCCCGGACCCGGCCCCGCCCATGATGGTCGGGACCGGGGGAACCCGCCTCCTGCGGCTGCGCGCCGAGAAGGCGGGTGAGGGCCGGCTGGAACTTGTCTACCGCCAGCCGTGGGGAGCGGAGAACGAGACGGCGGGGGAGTACGCGTTGCGGGTCACTGTTGTGTGACGCGTGATGTACCACCCGCCCCACGCCCCCGCCCCAAGCCCCGCCCCCGTTGCCGCTACCAGAGATAGATCTCGTGCACCATCCCGTCCGCCTCCTCGCGGAAGGAGATCGGCCGGCTGGTCTGGCGGGCCTGGGAGGCGAGGGTGGTGAGGGCGGTGAAGGACCAGTCGGTGGCGTTGTAGATCTTCTTCCAGCCGCCGCCCTTGACGCGGAAGAAGGCGTTGCGGGTCTGGTTGATGGACCAGAGCCCGTCCACCGTCACGTTCTGCGTCCAGGTCCCGGTGATGGCCGCGAACGCGCGCAGCTCGCCGTGGAGTTCGGGCGTGAGGGTGGGCCGTGCCTCGCCGGCCGCGTTGAGTTCGAACCGCTGGACCATGGCGTCCCCGGCGGGCTTGCCGGCGCCGCCGAGCGCGCCGCCCGCCAGGCCGGCGTTCACACCGGGCGGGAGGAGGGCGGGCCGGCCGGCCTCGTCCTGGGCGGTGGAGGAGCGGACCTCCTGGATGGTGGGCGCGGACTGCGCGTCCTGCTGCTGCGGGCTCATCGTCGTCCCTCCGTTTCCTGTCGCGCCCGGCTCACCAGGCGTAGATCTGCTGGACGGTGCCGTTGTCCTCGTAGAGGCCGACCTTCGCGCCGTTCGCCTTGGACGCGGCGAGTTCCGCGAGCATCGAGGCGTCGGTCGCGCCGACCGAGCCGTTGAGGCTGAGCCAGCCGCGCAGTTCGCCGTAGGCCCAGGCGTTGGCGTCGGCCTCGTTGCTCCACAGCGCGAGGATGCGCTGGTCGGGGAGCCAGTTGCGGATGACGGCGCCGAGGTAGCCGACGTTGTGCCAGCTCTCGATGGCGCACTCGCCGTACCCGATGCGGAAGAAGCCCTGCTCGCCCCAGCCGGGGCCCCAGCTGTTCTTGGCGATCCAGCACTGCTGGGCGTCGTCGTAGCCGACCAGGGTCACGCAGTGACCGCCCGCGAGGTCGCCGGCCCGGTGCCGGTAGACGCCGCCCGCGTAGGAGAAGAAGTCCTGGTAGACGTAGAAGCAGGCGACGACCGAACCGTAGGTCGAGATCAGCTCCTTCATCGTCGCCGGGTTGTTGGCCTGCTGCCAGGAGCGGGCCTTGACGAGCCGGTTGGGCCAGTCCGCGTTGAGCTTGCCGCAGTCCTGGTCGCCGGCCGTGTACGGGAAGTACTCCTCGATGGTGATGCCGGAGTCGCGCACCTTGTCGGCGAGGGGTTCCGGCAGCCAGCCGGAGCCGCAGGTGGCGCCCGCCGCACGCCCGTAGCAGTAGTACGCCTGCGCCTCGGAGAGGTCGAAGCCGAGGTTCGGGGTGCGGTTGGTGTACCGCGCGACGTGCTCCAGCGTGGCGACGGACCCGAAGGCGACGCAGGAGCCGCACGACCCCTGGTTCTTCACGGGCGTCGTGTAGTTGACGCCGCCGATGTTGCGCAGGTCGAAGGCGCTGGGGGCGCCGATCGACTCGGCGGTCGCGGCGAGGGCGGCGGCCCGCTCGCTCTGCCGGGCGGCCTCGTGCTCGGCGACCTCGTGCTCCTGCACGGGAACGCCGAGCCGCAGCACGCGCTGGGCCTCGGTGAGGGAGGTCATGCTGGTGGCGGCCATCCGCCACGGGTTGCCCGCGTCGTCGAGCACCGACCTGAGGTGGTCGAGGTCGAGCGGGTCGTTGACAGGCATGGTGGAGCCTCCTTGCTGCTGCTGAGGAACGCGGACCGGGCAGCACGAAGCGGCGTACGAGGCCGCCTCGGTGACGGTTCGTCAGGATGTCGTGCCGGGAGGAGAGGCGGGCACGTGCGCCTCGACAGGTCTAGGACGCGCGGGTCGATTCCGCGTCAGTGTCCGTGTGTTCTCGCGATGGCTTGCACAGCCGAACCCCCGATTGCGCCGACAACCCCCGAAGTCCGTACGGCGCCCCTCCGGGCCGCCGACGGCTGTCGCTTCGAAGCTAAGCAGAGAACGCGGGGGGCGGGAATACGCCGGAATGCGGAGCCGGGAACGGGGTACCCGGACCGCCGCGTTGCGGAACGCCGACTCCCGCTCCCGGCAACCGCTTTCGGAAACCGCCCTCCCAAATCCCCGTCCCACGCGGTCGTTTCCTCAGGCCCCCACCTGCGCCCGCAGCCACTCCTCGACCTCACCCACGTGCGCGGCGGCGGCCGCCCGTGCCGCCTCCGGGTCCCGTGCCCGCAACGCCCGGTGGATCGCGGCGTGTTCGCGCCGGGTGCGGGCGAAGGCGCCCTCCTCGGCGTACCCGCGCCAGACGCGCGCGCGGAACGTGCGGGAGGAAAGGCCCTCCAGGATCGCGGCCATCGTCTCGTTGCCGGCGGCGACGGCGATCGTCCGGTGGAAGGCGAGGTCGTGGGCGAGGATCACCTCGGGGTCGTCGGTGGCGTTCATCGCCGCCAAGTGCTCCTCGACCTCGGCGAGTTGGACGTCCGTGATGCGCGCCGCCGCCAGCGCGGTCGCCGTCGACTCCAGGACCCGCCGCACCTCGAGCAGCTCCACGAGCCGCGCCCCCCGCGAGAGGTCGGCGACGACGCCGAACGTCTCCAGCAGGTCCCCGGCGTCGAGCGCGGTGACGTAGGTCCCGGACCCGTGCCGCGCCTCCAGGACCCCGAGGACGGTCAGTGCCCGGATCGCCTCCCGCATCGAGCTGCGGGACATCCCGAGCTGCGCGGCGAGGTCCCGCTCGGTCGGCAGCCGCTGCCCCGGCTCCAGCAGCCCCTCCGCGATCATCGCCTTGATCCGCTCGATGGCGCGCTGCGTCACCGTGCCCCGCTGCGGGGCGGTCCCCGTGTCGTCCACCGTCTGTTCCTCACTGAAGCCGTGCGGGGAGTCTAGCGAGCGAAGTGGTCGGACCACTCCTACGGAAATTCTCCGAAAAACCCCTCCAGAGGGTGGTCAGGAGGGAAATTGGTCTGATAAATATGCGGGGTCGAGACAACCGAAAGGGGTTCCGTGAGCCCACGCATCACCGCCGTCGACACCCACGACATCCGCTTCCCCACCTCACGGGAGCTGGACGGCTCCGACGCGATGAACCCGGACCCGGACTACTCCGCCGCGTACGTCGTCCTGCGCACGGACGCCGGGGACGGGCACGAGGGCCACGGCTTCACGTTCACCATCGGCCGGGGCAACGAGGTCCAGGTCGCCGCGATCGAGGCGCTGCGCGCACACGTCGTCGGCCGGGACGTGGACGAGGTCTGCGCGGACCCGGGATCGGTGAGCCGCGCCCTGATCGGCGACAGCCAACTGCGCTGGCTGGGACCGGAGAAGGGCGTGATGCACATGGCGATCGGCGCGGTCGTCAACGCCGTCTGGGACCTCGCCGCCAAGCGCGCCGGAAAACCCCTGTGGCGGCTGCTCTCCGACGCCGACCCCGAGTGGCTGGTCGCACAGGTCGACTTCCGCTACCTCACCGACGCCCTCACCCCCGCCGAAGCCCTCGACCTGCTGCACCGGGGCAAGGAGGGCGCGGCCGGCCGCCGCGACCACCTCCTGGCGCGCGGCTACCCCGCCTACACGACGTCCGCCGGCTGGCTCGGGTACGACGACGAGAAGCTGGCCCGCCTCGCCGCCGAGGCGGTCGCGGACGGGTTCACGCAGATCAAGCTGAAGGTCGGCGCCGACCTCGACGACGACGTCCGCCGCTGCCGGGTCGCCCGCGAGGTCGTCGGCCCCGGCATCCGCATCGCCGTCGACGCCAACCAGCGCTGGGACGTCGAGGAGGCGATCCGCTGGACCAACGCGCTCGCCCCCTTCGCCCCGTACTGGATCGAGGAGCCGACCAGCCCGGACGACGTCCTCGGCCACGCGGCCGTACGGCGTGGCGTCGCCCCCGTGAAGGTCGCGACCGGCGAACACGTCCAGAACCGGATCGTCTTCAAACAGCTCCTCCAGGCGGGCGCCCTGGACGTCCTCCAACTGGACGCGGCCCGCGTCGGCGGCGTCAACGAGAACCTGGCGATCCTGCTGCTGGCCGCGAAGTTCGGCGTCCCGGTCTGCCCGCACGCGGGCGGGGTCGGCCTGTGCGAACTCGTCCAGCACCTCTCGATGTTCGACTATGTGGCCCTGTCCGGGACGACTGAGGACAGAGTCATCGAGTATGTGGATCATTTGCACACCCACTTCCTTGATCCGGTGGTCATCAGGGAAGGTCACTACATGGCACCCGGCACGCCCGGTTTCTCCGCCGCCATGCGGCCGGAGTCCCTGGCGCGCTACCGCTACCCGGACGGTGCCTTCTGGCTCGCGGACCTGAAGGAGAACAAGGCGGCATGAACGACTTCGAGGGGCTTTCGGCGCTGGTCACGGGCGGCGCCTCCGGCATCGGCCGGGCCACGGCCGACCTGCTGGCGGAGCGCGGCGCACGCGTCGCGGTCCTCGACCTCGACCCGTCCGGCGTCGACAAACCCCTGTTCGCCCACCGCGCCGACGTCAGCGACGACGCCTCCGTGCGCGCCGCCGTCGAGGCCGCCGTCGCCGACCTCGGCGGCCTGGACATCCTGATCAACAACGCGGGGATCGGCGCGCAGGGCACCGTCGAGGACAACGACGACACCGAGTGGCACCGCGTCTGGGACGTCAACGTCGTCGGCATGGTCCGCACCGCGCGCGCGGCCCTGCCCCACCTGCGCGCCTCGTCGCACGCGGCGATCGTCAACACCTGCTCCGTCGCCGCGACCGCCGGACTGCCCCAACGGGCCCTCTACAGCGCCACGAAGGGCGCGGTCCTCTCCCTCACCCTCGCCATGGCCGCCGACCACCTCCGCGAGGGCGTCCGCGTCAACTGCGTCAACCCCGGTACGGCGGACACCCCTTGGATCGGCCGGCTGCTGGACGCCGCACCCGACCCGGCCGCCGAACGCGCCGCCCTGGAGGCCCGCCAGCCCACCGGACGCCTGGTCAGCGCCGCCGAAGTCGCCGCCGCCATCGCCTACTTGGCGAGCCCCCTCGCGGGCGCGACGACCGGCACCTCCCTCGCGGTCGACGGCGGCATGCAGGGGCTGCGCCTGCGACCGGTGGGCCAGTGAACCGCCTGGGCCGCACCGACGTCCGGGTCACGCCCCTCGGCTTCGGCGCGGCGGGCATCGGCAACCTCTTCGCCCCAGTAACCGACGAACAGGCGGGCGAGGCGATAACCGCCGCCTGGGACAAGGGGATCCGCTACTTCGACACCGCCCCCCACTACGGCCTCGGCCTGTCCGAACGCCGCCTCGGCGCCGCCCTGCGCGAGCGCCCCCGCGCCGAGTTCACCGTCTCCACCAAGGTCGGCCGCCTCCTCGAACCCGCCGACGGCACCGGCGACGACCTCGCCGAGGGAGGCTTCGCCGTCCCCGCCACCCACCGCCGCGTCTGGGACTTCAGCGCCGACGGCGTCCGCAGATCCCTCGAGGCCAGCCTGGACCGCCTCGGCCTCGACCACGTCGACATCGTCTACCTCCACGACCCCGACGACCACGCCGGACAAGCCTTCGACGAGGGCTACCCGGCACTGGAACGCCTCCGCTCCGAAGGCGTAGTCGGCGCGATCGGCGCCGGCATGAACCAGACGGCGATGCTCACCCGCTTCGTGCGCGACACGGACGTCGACGTCGTGCTGTGCGCCGGCCGCTACACCCTCCTCGACCGCGGCGCCCTCGACGACCTCCTCCCGGCGGCCGAGGAGCGCGGCGTGTCCGTCGTCATCGGCGGCGCCTTCAACTCCGGCCTCCTCGCCGACCCGAAGCCCGGCGCCACCTACAACTACACCGCCGCGCCACCGGAGTTGGTGCGACGGGCCCAGTACCTGAAGTCCCTCGCCGAGCGGCACGGCAGCACCCTGCGGGCCGCCGCCCTCGCGTTCTGCGCGGCGCACCCGGCCGTCGCGAGCGTCCTGGTGGGCGCCCGCTCCGCCGACCAAGTCCTCGACGGGGCCGAGCAGTTCGCGACCCCGGTGCCGGACGCCTTCTGGAAGGAGGCCGGGCTGTCGTGAGGATCGCCCTGCACACCAAGGTCCGCGCCGACCGCGTCGAGGAGTACGACGCCGCCCACCGGGAGGTGCCCGTCGAACTGACGGACGCGATCCGTGCCGCCGGGGCCACCTCCTGGACCATCTGGCGAAGTGGCACCGATCTCTTCCACGTCCTGGAATGCGAGGACTACGGCCGCCTCCTCGCCGAGCTGGAGAAACTGCCGGTCAACGTGGCCTGGCAGGCGCGGATGGCCGAACTCCTCGACGTCGTCCACGACTACTCCGCGGGAGGGGCGGACGCCGGGCTGCCGGTCGTCTGGGAGCTGCCGTGACCGTCGACGCCCACCACCACGTCTGGGACCTCACGGTCCGCGACCAGGACTGGATCCCCCAACAGAGCCCGCTCAGACGGGACTTCACCCTCACCGACCTGGCTCTGGAGGTCGCCGCGCACGGTGTCGGCCGCACGGTCCTCGTCCAGACCGTCCCCGTCGCCGACGAGACCCCCGAACTCCTCGCCCTCGCCGACGCGTCCGCCCTCGTCGCGGGCGTCGTCGGCTGGACCGACCTCACCCACCCCGGCATCGCCGAGGAACTGGCCCGGCTGCGTGAACTCCCGGGCGGCGCCCACCTGAAGGGCATCCGCCACCAGGTCCAGGGCGAGACCGACCCGGGATGGCTGCGACGGCCCGACGTACGCCGGGGACTGAAGGCGGTCGCGGACGCCGGGCTCGTCTACGACCTGCTCGTCCTCCCGCACCAACTCCCCTCCTGCACAAGGGCGGCCGCCGAACACGACGACCTGGTCCTCGTCCTCGACCACCTCGGCAAACCGGCCATCGCCTCCGGCGCCCACGACACCTGGGCCGACGACCTGCGCGCCCTCGCCCACCACCCCAACACCATCGCCAAGCTCTCCGGGCTGGTCACCGAGGCGGGCCCGGACTGGACGACCGCCCGCCTGCGGCCGTACGTGGACGTGGCCCTGGAGGCGTTCGGACCCGACCGGCTGATGTTCGGCTCCGACTGGCCGGTGTGCACGGAGGTGGCGAGCTACGGGCAAGTCGTCGAGACCGCCGGGGAGTTGATCGCGGCGGAGGACAGGGAACAGGTCTTCGGGGCGACGGCCACGCGCGTGTACGGCCTCTGAACTCGCCCGCACCCCCCGCCCCTCACCGCCCCCGATCCAGCCGGGTCGGCGGCAGGAACTCCCGCACGTACGTCCGCCGCCAGCACTCCCCGCTCTCCCTCAACTCCCCCCAGTCCGTGTACCGGTAGCGGAACAACCGGGCCCGGACGAAACGCGGCGGCTCATCGAACGGCACCCGGCGCAGCAACCGCAACGTCACCGGATCACCCTCCAACAGCCGCTCCACGAACGCCGAGAACCACGCCCCCGCGTACGACGGAGACAGCCCCGCGAACCACATCATCCAGTCCAGCCGCAGATGGTAGGGCGCGAACTGGCGCGGCCAGCGCCCCAGTTCACCCGGCTTCCCCTTGAACTCGTACTCCCGCCACCGCCCCGACTCCTCGGGCGTCTCGTCGAGCGTCCCCTCGACCACCACCTCGTACCGCACCCGCCCGACGCTCCCGAACGCGCCGTAGGAGTTGACCAGGTGCAGCGGGTCGAACGAGCGGTTCATGACCTGGCGCCGCGAGAGCATGTTGCGCACCGGACGGTGGCTCAGGAGCAGCAGCAGGGCGGCGACGGCCAGCACCACGACCTCGTACCAGAGCGGCGTGGGCGGCGACTCCCGCCCACCGGACGGCCACTCGACCACCGACAGCGCGAGTGCGATCGTCAGCCAGTTCAGCCAGGCGAAGTTCCCCGACGCCACCAGCCACAGCTGGGTCAGGATCATCAGCGAGGCCGCCGCCGTCGCCACCGGCTGCGGGGCGAACAGGAGGAACGGCACGACGAGTTGGGTGACGTGGTTGGCCGCCGCCTCCAACCGGTGCACCGGGCGCGGCAGACGGTGGAAGAACCAGCTCAACGGGCCCGGCATCGGCTGGGTCTCGTGGTGGAAGTCCAGGCACGTCAGCTTCCGCCAGCACGCGTCGCCCCGCAGCTTGATCAGCCCCGCCCCGAACTCGACCCGCAGCAGCAGCCAGCGCAGCAGGAACAGCACCACGACGGGCGGGCCGACGTCGTCGTTGCCGAGGAACACCGCGAGGAACCCGGTCTCCAGGAGCAGCGACTCCCAGCCGAACCCGTACCAGGTCTGCCCGACGTTCACGATCGACAGGTACAGCACCCACGGCACCAGCCACAGCGCCATCGCCGCCCACAGCGGCACCAGCGCGTCCACCCCGGCCAGCAGGGCGGCCGACACCGCGCAGCCCGCCCAGGCGCACGCCCCGAAGTACCGGTCCGAGTAGTGGAGTTGGAACAGGCTCGGCGCCTTGCGGAACGGGACGCGCGCGGTGAACCGGGGGATCGGCAGCAGCCCCCGCTCACCCAGCAGCGCCCGGAACTGGAGGGCCGCCGTGAGGAACGCGACCAGGTACACGGCGGCCAGCGCGCGCTGGAAGAGGAGACGCCCCAGCCAGGCGGCGTCGGAGGTGAACCAGTCCATGGCGGTGACTCTCGGTGAGCTGTTTCCCCGCTTGCGTCAGCATTATGGGGTGAAAGTGCCCATCCCGGATCTCCCCTCCGGGTGACCCCCTGCTCCGGTCGTGAAACCCCACGAACCCTGTCACAGTGGGCACATGCCGGACGACTGGCCCGCCCATCCGGACCCGATCCTGGCGCTCAACCGCATGGGCAGCTTCGACTGGGACCTGGACGCCGGGCAGTTCCACATGGACGCGCGGGCCCACGAGATCTTCGACCTGCGCCCTGAGGAATACGACGGGAGACCGGAGACACTGGGCATCCGGGTGCCGAGGGCGGAGGGCGAACGGCTGGACACGCTGGTCGCCCAGGCGATCAAGGACGGCAGTGAGAACTACGGCTGCTACTTCCGGCTCCGGCTGCGCGACGGCACCCTGCGCTGGACCCACACCCAGGGCTACATCCGCCGCGACAAGACCGGCCGCCCCCGCCGGATCATCGGCATCGTCCGGGACGCCACCCAGGAACTCGACGACCTCGCCCGCCGCCACGAGGAGACCACCCGGGACGACGCGCGCCGCGAGCAGACGAACGTCGTCCAGCTCACCACGGCCGCCCTCGCACACGCGCGGACCGTGCAGGACGTCATCGACGTCCTCAAGGACACCCAGGGCCTCACCCACCTCGGCGCCACCAGCCTCGTCATGGGCCTCGTCGAGGCGGGCCGCATCCGGCTGGTCGCCGAGGGGCCCGAGGGCAGCTTCGTGCCCGGCACGCTCGTCACCCGGATCGACGAGCCGTACCCGATGAGCGAGGTCGTCCGCACGCTCACCCCCCGCTTCATCGAGTCGCCGGAGGAGTTCGCGGCCGGCTACCCCGTGCTGTGGCCGCACCTCGCCGGCCTGCGGATCACCTCCGCCGCCTACCTCCCGCTGATCGTGCAGGCCCGCCCGATCGGCGCGATGGGCCTCCTCTACGGCGACCGGCGCGGCTTCACCCCCGAGGAGCGCAACATCCTCGTCGCGCTCGGCTCGAGCATCGCGCAGAGCCTCCAGCGGGCCATGTTCTACGAGCAGGAGAAGGACATCGCGCAGGGCCTCCAGCAGGCCATGCTGCCGCGCACGATCCCCAGCGTCCCCGGCGCCGAGATCGCCGTCCGCTACCGGGCCGCGACCATCGGCGGGCTGCTCGGCCGGGACATCGGCGGCGACTGGTACGACCTGATCCCGCTGCCCGCCGGCCGGGTCGGCGCGGTCATCGGCGACGTCCAGGGCCACGACACGCACGCGGCGGCCGTCATGGGCCAGCTCCGCATCGTCCTCAAGGCGTACGCGTCCGAGGGACACCCGCCGGGCACGGTCATGGCGCGCGCCTCGCTGTTCCTGCACGCCCTCGACACCGACCGCTTCGCGACCTGCCTGTACGCCGAGGCGGACCTCGCGACCGGCGTCGTCCAGGTGGTGCGCGCCGGACACATCGACCCCCTGCTGCGCGCCGCCGACGGCACCTGCCGCCGCCTCACCGTCCCCGGCGGGCTGCCGCTCGGCCTCTCGGCGGAGTTCGGCGGCCTCGCCTACCCCGTCAGCACCCTGGAACTCGACCCCGGCGACCTGCTCGTGCTGTGCACCGACGGCCTCGTCGAGCAGCCGGGCGCCGACCTCGACGACGGCATGCGCCTCCTGACGGCCCTGGTCGCCGACGGCCCGGACGACGTACGCGGCCTCGCCGACCGGCTGATCGAGGTCGCCGAGGAACGCGGCGGGGACGACGACGTCGCGCTGCTCCTGCTGCGCCGCCGCTGCCTCGACGCCCCGCGCGCGGGCGGCCGTCTCCAGCAGCACGTCACCCCGGGCGACCCCGACGCGCTCGTCCAGGCCCGGCACATGATCCGCGCCGCCGTCCGCGCCTGGGGCGCCCGCGCCCGCGCCGACGACGTCGAACTGGCCGCCGACGAACTGATCACCAACGCCCTCATGCACACCGAGGGCGCGGCCGTCGTCACCCTCCGCGTCGTCCTCGCCGACCCCTCCCGCCGGCTCCGCGTCGAGGTCGAGGACACCTCCAGCGCCCTCCCACGCCCCCGCGACCCCGCCACCGCCGGCGTCTCCGGCCGCGGCCTCCTCCTCGTCGACCTCCTCGCCGACGCATGGGGCGTGGAGGCACGGGGCGGCGGCAAATGCGTGTGGTGCGAGTTCGCGCTGCCGGAGGCGGGAGAGCGCGGGGCAGGGTGAGCGCGGCCGGGACGGCGGCAGCGAGGGCCCCGGCCGTTCACCGCGCGCTCCGTCCCCGCAACGACGACGGCCCGCCCCCCGGTCACGGCCCGCCGCCGCACGCTCGCGACGAGTCCGGAGACCCCTCGCCCCGCGGGTTCCCCGGCTGACACGGCCCGAGCGGCCGCCCGCCGCCGCAGCCAAGAGCCGCGCCCGCGCCGCCCCCGCGCCCGCGCCGCCCCCGCGCCCGCGGCGCGCCCGCCCCCCGGTCACGGCCCGCCGCCGCGCGCGCGACGAGTCCGGAGACCCCTCGCCCCGCGGGTTCCCTGGCCGCCGCGGCCCGAGCGGCCGCCCGCCGCCGCAGCCAAGAGCCGCGCCCGCGCCGCCCCCGCGCCCGCGCCCGCGCCGCGCCCGCGCCGTCCCCGCGGCCGGAGCCCCGCCGGGCCGTTCCCCGCTCCCGGTGGCACCCTGGGAGCATGCCCGAGCTACCCGAGGTCGAGGCCCTGAAGGACTTCCTCGTCGAGCATCTGGTCGGTCGTGAGGTCGTCCGGGTGCTGCCTGTCGCGATCAGTGTGCTGAAGACGTACGACCCGCCGGTGACGGAGGTCGAGGGGCGGGAGGTCGTCGGGGTGCGGCGGTACGGGAAGTTTCTCGGGGTCGGGACCGGTGGGGGGCCGTATCTCGTCACGCATCTCGCCCGGGCGGGGTGGCTGCACTGGCGGGATCGGCTGCCCGACGGGATGCCCCGGCCGGGGAAGGGGCCGCTGGCGTTGCGGGTCGCGTTGGAGACGGGGGCGGGGTTCGACCTGACCGAGGCGGGGACGCAGAAGAAGCTCGCGGTGTATGTCGTGCGGGATCCGCGGGAGGTGCCGGGAGTCGCGCGGCTGGGCCCCGATCCGCTGGCGGAGGGGTTCGACGAGGCGCGGCTGGCCGGGCTGCTCGCGGGGGAGCGGCGGCAGCTCAAGGGGGCGCTGCGGGACCAGAGCCTGATCGCGGGCGTCGGCAACGCCTACAGCGACGAGATCCTGCACGCGGCCCGCATGTCCCCGTTCAAGCTGGCGTCCTCGCTCACGCCGCAGGAGACACACGCGCTGTACGAGGCGCTGCGCACCACACTGAGCGACGCCGTGGAGCGCTCCCGAGGCGTGGCCGCCGGACGGCTCAAGGCCGAGAAGAGGAGCGGGCTGCGCGTGCACGGCAGGGCCGGCGAACCGTGCCCGGTCTGCGGGGACACGATCCGCGAGGTCTCCTTCAGCGACTCCTCGCTCCAGTACTGCCCCACCTGCCAGACGGGCGGCAGACCACTGGCCGACCGCAGGCTGTCGCGCCTGCTCAAGTGACGTGCCGCCGCCGTCCTCACGACCCCGCCGGGATCCGCAGCAGCGTCTGATCGCCTTCGCGCACGTCGTAGAAGGCGATGTCCCCGGTGTGCATCGCCGTCCCCCCGTGCATCGTGGTGGGCCGGGCATCGTGGTCGGGGACCATCCACCCGGTCGCCGTCTGCTCGCTGCCGTCGCGGCCGACGATGACGAGACGGCAGGAACGCGGCCCCGCGCCGTCCTTGACCTCGACCTCGATGTCCGCGCCCCACGCCTTGTCGGCGGCGGTCACCCGGGCCCACACCCCGGACTTCGCGTCGGTCGCGGCGATCTTCACCTGACCGCTCGCCACGGCCTGAGTCCCCTCCCCGCCCCCGACCGCCATCATCAGCGCGGGCCCGGCCAGCGCGACGACGACGGACGCGGCCAGCCCGTACAGGAACCGCCGGCGCACCGCGCGGCGCCGGGCCGCGACCTCGCCGAGCAGCTTGTCCAGCAGCCGGGGGCCGGGCCCCGCGAAGGGGTGCACCGAACGCGGGGTGGCCCGCCGGTACAGCATCAACTGCCGGGTCGTGGGCCCGAACTCCGTGACCTGAGCCGCGCACCGAGGACACTCCATGAGGTGGTCCTCGAAGCGGAAGGCTTCCGCTTCGTCCAGGACACCGAGCGCGTACGCGCCGACGTCCACATGCTGTTCCAGGGACCTCATCGCCGAATCCTCGTGCCGTTGGGTGCGGTTGGGGTTACTCCTTGCTCCCACCGGTACGCACCCGGCTCCGGAATCACTCAAGGCGTGTGCAGAATCGTGACCCAGATGTTCGGAGCCGCCACGCGGACGGATTGGTCGGATCGGAAACTTTTTTGCGCGCCCCTGATCCGATCCGGCCCAGCCCTCCGATCCGGCCTAGAACAGGTGGATCGCCAAGTGCCCCAGCGGCAGCCCGAGTTGCCAGGCCGGCGTCCACACCTTCGGCCCGTCCTCCTCGCCGACGCCGACGACCGCGCCGCCGCCCGGGACCGCGTTGAGGTCGGGGGCGAGGAGTTCGGTCTCCTCCAGCCACCGCCAGGCGTCCTCCGCGAGCCGCAGGTCCGGCGAGTCGAGCCCCGACTCGGTGATGCGCGCGGCGAGTCCGGCGAGCCGTTCGCTCACCCAGTCCTGCCACGGCTGGTCGTACGCGGTCAGCGACAGCCACGTCTCCAGCTGCGTGACCACCCTGATGCCGGGGAGTTCCCCGTCGGTGTCCGACAGGAAGATGGTGAGCGCCAGCGCGTCGCGCCCGGCGCGGAACTCGAACGACGTGGGCGGCATCAGGTCGCCCGTGCGCAGGAGTTCGTCGGCGATGTACTCGGCGTACAACCAGGCCATGGGGACGGTGAGTTCACCGTCGTCGGACCCGTCCGTGCCGTGATGATCTCTGTCCAGCATCCCTCGCAGCCTTCCCTCCGGTGTGCCGTCGCCCGTCGCCGGGCCCCCAGTCCGGAACACGGATGGGAACAGCCGATTACTCAACCGGGGTCACAGGCAAGGCGCTTTACGGAGGTTTGACTCTGCGATGGGTTTCAGCGCAGGTCGGCCGCGTAACCCGGAAGGACCCGGCGCAGGGCGCGCAGCGCGTAGTACGCGCGGGACTTCACGGTACCGGGAGGGATGCCCAGTATCTCGGCGGCCTCCGCCACACTCGCCCCCTGGAAGTACACGAGCACCAGGACTTCACGGTGTTCGGGAGTGAGAGTCTTCACAGCCTCGCGGACGTCGAGGGCGGCGGCGGCGCGCTCCGCGTGGTCGGCGCAGACCGGAGCGTGTTCCAGCACCGCGTCGCCCACCTCGGCCGGCCGTGCCTGCCGGGCCCGCCGCGCGTCGATCGCGAGCCGCCGGCCGACGGTCATCAGCCAGGGCCGCACGGAGTCGAAGTCGTCCGCCCGCAGGGCCTCGGGGTGCTGCCACGCCCGGACCAGGGTCTCCTGGACGAGGTCCTCCGCGCGCTGCCGGTCGCCGTCGCTCAGGCGCAGCAGCAGCGCGAAGAGGGGCCGCCCGTGTTCCCGCTGGAGCGCGGCGAGTTCATGCTCAGCGGTCGTCTTCGGCTGCGTGAGTGTGGCGGTCATGGCCGTTATGCCACCCCAGGGCCGTCACTCAGCGACAGGGCGCGTACACGGATCTGCGACGGACGGTCGATCGCGTCGACGAACGGTTCGACGAACGGTCGGTGAACGGCGGTGCGGGGAGTTCCGGTTCGGGGCGGGGACGGGGGTTCGATTCGCCGGCCGACGCGGGGCGGCGGGCCAGATCCGGCGTGGTGGCACCCGGTGCGGGGCCGATGGGGGCGGTCGCGGCGCGCGGTCGCGGCGCACGCGGGCCGGCCCGGCGCCGTGCCGCCAAGCACCGGCCGGCGGCGAGGGACGGGTTCAGGCCGCTTCACGGACGGACGCCACCCTCAGCCCGCCCCCTCCCTTACGCCGATCGCGCGCATCCTCCCCACCCCCAGGAGCGCCGCCACCCCCTCGGCGCGGGGATGCGCTAGGAGTGTGGCCGAGCGTCGTCGGTATGACAATCAGACCAGAACGGGGTTGTTGTGGTGAACACACGCAGACCGCTGGCCCTCGCCGTCACCGTCCTCCTCGCGGTGGCCGCCTGCCAGGTCCAGGAGTCCCGCGAGGAGAAACGGCCCGCGCCGGGCAGGCCGGCCCCCTCCGCGCCCCCCGCCCGCACCGGCTTCACCCTCGTCGCCACCGGCGACGTCCTCCCGCACACCTCGGTCATCGAACGCGCCCGCTTCGACGCCGGCGGCCGGGGCCACGACTTCCGCCCCATGCTCGACGGCGTCCGCGCGCTCGTCTCCCGCGCCGACCTCGCCCTGTGCCACATGGAGACGGTGTACGGCGCGAACGGTGACTACACCGGCTACCCCGCGTTCAAGTCCCCGCCGGAGATCGCCGAGGGCCTGGCCGCGACCGGCTACGACGGCTGCTCCACCGCCTCCAACCACAGCCTCGACGACGGCCCGGCCGGCGTGCGCCGCACCCTCGACGCCCTCGACGGCGCCGGCGTCCGCCACGCGGGCACCGCCCGCACCCCCGAGGAGGCCACCACCCCGACCCTCCTGCGCGCGGGCCGCGCCACCGTCGCCCACCTCGCCTACACCTACGGCACCAACGGCTACCCCCTCCCGCAGGGCCAACCCTGGAGCGTCAACCTCATCGACGAGGCCCGCGTCGTCGCCGACGCCCGCGCCGCGCGCAGGGCCGGCGCCGACGTCGTGGTCGTCTCCCTGCACTGGGGCACCGAATGGCAGGACGCCCCCGACGACCGTCAGCTCACCCTGGCCCGCACCCTCACCGCGTCGCACACCGCGGGACGCCCCGACGTCGACCTGATCCTCGGCACGCACGCCCACGTCCCCCAGGCGTACGAGAAGGTCAACGGCACCTGGGTCGTCTACGGCATGGGCGACCAGATCGCGGGCGAGATGGTCAACCACCAGGGACAGCGGGACCCGCGCGGCAACCAGTCCACCGTCGCCCGCTTCACCTTCGCCCCGCCCGCCACCCCCGGCGCCCGCTGGAATGTCACCCGGGCCGAGTTCGTGCCCCAGTTGTTCGACATCGACGCCGGCCGCGTCCTCGACCTGAACCACGCCCTCGCCCAGGGCGCCGACGTCCGGGGCGTCCGCGACCGGATCAGGGACGTCGTCCTCAGCCGGGGCGCCGCCAGCGACGGCCTCACCATGGCCGAGTGACGTCTACGGGACGACCGTCACCGGCCAGCGCCCCGCCTTGACCAGCCGGACCGCCACCGACCCCACGATCCGGTGCCCCGCCTGTTCCGACGCGCCGACGACCACCGCGTCCGCCTTGAGGTCGTCGGCGGCGGCCACGAGACCGGTGTAGGGGTCGCCGCGGAACGTGTGGAACTCCCAGCGGATGTCGAATATCCCCTTGAGGCGTTCCGTCTCGCTGCGGACCATCGCCATCAGGTCCTCGGCGATCGCCTCGGTCGTCTCGGCGACCGGTGCCCCGACCGCCGCCCCCGCCGCCAGCACCGGCTGGACGTACACGATCGCCAGCAGCGCGTGCTGGCGCCGGGCGAGCCCGGCCGCGTAGGCGGCGGCGCGGAGGGAGGAGTCGGAGCCGTCGACCCCGACCACGATGACCTTGGGTCCGTCGGTGCCCCGCTCGAACCCCTGCGAGGGCTGCCGCTCATGCTGTTCCGTCACGCGGCGAGGCTATCGGAACACCCGCTTCCCCCCGCTCGGCGGGCGCGCGGCCCGGTCCCTTCCTACAGTCGGAGCCATGAGCGCAGCCGCAGCAGAGACCGCCCCCGCGCGGCAGGCCGACCCGCCCGGACACCTGCGTCACCTCACCCGCGTCCCCGAGGCGTTCGGCGCGTTCTTCGGCGCGATCGGCGCCCTGTGCGTCATCCTCGCCTTCGTCCCGCCGCTGCGCCGCCTGCTGCGCCCGGCCGTCGACGTCCTCGACGCGCAGCTCATCCCGGTCAGCGCGAACCTCGCCTACGCGGTCTTCCTGTTCCTGCTGGCCGGCGCGACGGCCGCCCGCAAGAAGGTCGCCTGGTGGCTGGTCGTCGTCTATCTGGGCCTGCTCGCGGTGGGCGACGGTCTCGGGATCGCGTTCGGCGACTACGTCGAGTCGCTGCCCTCGCTGGTGATCTGCGGGCTCGCCCTCGTCGTCCTGATCCTCGCGCGCCGCGAGTTCTACGCCGCCTCCCGGCACGGGGCCGTGCGGCGCGCCGTCCTCGTCCTGCTGGTCGGCCTCGGGCTCGCGATCCTCGCGGGCTGGGGGCTCGTCGAGGTGTTCCACGGCACCCTGCCGCGCGGCCAGCGGCTCGCCTGGGCCGCCGACCGGGTGCTGGGTGGTCTGGTGTCCGGCGGCTCCTTCGACGGGCGTCCGCCGCGCGCCCTGTTCTTCCTCCTCGGCCTCTTCGGCGCCCTCGCCCTGCTGAACGCCGCCGCGACGCTGTTCCGCAGCCAGCGCATGGAGGCCGCCCTGCACGGCGACGAGGAGGCCCGCATCCGCGCCCTCCTGAAGCGCTACGGCGGCCAGGACTCCCTCGGCTACTTCGCCACCCGCCGTGACAAGGCCGTCGTCTTCTCGCCCAGCGGCAAGGCGGCCGTCACCTACCGCGTCGAGGCCGCCGTCTGCCTCGCCAGCGGCGACCCCGTCGGCGACCGGGAAGCCTGGCCGCACGCCATCGCCGCCTGGCTGGAGACCGCCCGCCGCCACGGCTGGACCCCCGCCGTCATGGGCGCCTCCGAGGACGGCGCCACCGCCTTCGCCCGCGCCGGCCTCGGCGCCCTCCAGCTCGGCGACGAGGCCATCCTCGACATCCCCTCCTTCGACCTCGGCGGACGCGACATGCGCGTCACCCGCCAGGCCGTCAACCGGGTCCGCCGCACCGGCGCCACCTGCCGGGTCCGCCGCCACTCCACCCTCACCGCCGAGGAGATGGACGAGGTCGTCGACCGCGCCGACGCCTGGCGCGACACCGAGACCGAACGCGGCTTCTCCATGGCCCTCGACCGGCTCGGCGACCCCGCCGACGGCGACTGCCTCCTCGTCGAGACCGTCGCCGCCGACGGCCGCCTCCTCGCCCTGCTCTCCTTCGTCCCCTGGGGCCCCGACGGCATCTCCCTCGACCTCATGCGCCGCGACCGCACGGCCCCCAACGGCGTCATGGAGTTCATGGTCGCCGAGGTCTGCGCCGCCGCCCCCAAGCTGGGCATCCGCCGTATCTCCCTCAACTTCGCGGTCTTCCGCTCGGTCTTCGAGGAGGGCGCCCGCATCGGCGCCGGGCCCGTGCTGCGGCTGTGGCGCCGGCTGCTGCTGTTCTTCTCCAAGTGGTGGCAACTGGAAGCCCTCTACCGCTCCAACGCCAAGTATCGGCCCGCCTGGTTCCCCCGCTTCCTGTGCTATGGCGACACCGGCGCCCTCGCCCGCGTCGGCCTCGCCTCCGGCATCGCCGAGGGCTTCGTCGTCGTCCCCTCCCTGCGCCGCCACCGCCTGAAGCACGCGGTGCGCCCCGCCTCCTCCACCGGCGACCTGCCGCCCCTGGAGGAGCTGACCGAGCCCGCCGAGCCGCGCGCCAAGGGCCCCTCCGACCAGGTCCGCGTCCGCCAGGAACACCTGAAACGGCTGTATGACGCCGGCACCGACCCCTACCCGGTCGGCGTCCCGGCCCCCACGCACGCCCTCGCGGACGTCCGGGACGGGGACGAGGTGACCGTCGCCGGACGTGTCCTGCGCGTGCGGGACTTCGGCGGGATCGTCTTCGTCACCCTCCGCGACTGGTCCGGCGACCACCAGCTCGCGCTGACCGACGCGCGCCGCTTCCGGGCCGACGTCGACCTCGGTGACCTCGTCACCGTCAGCGGGAGCGCCGGGCGCAGCGACAAGGGCGAACCGACCGTCTTCGTCGACGACTGGCAGCTCACCGGGAAGTGCCTGCGGCCCCTGCCCGACAAGCGGCGCGGGCTCACCGACCCCGAGGCGAAGGTGCGGCTGCGGGCCCTCGACCTCGTCACCAGCCCCACCGCCCGCGACACCGTCCGCGCCCGCTCCGCCGCCGTCCAGGCGCTGCGGCAGGGCCTCCTCGACCGGGGGTACCTCGAAGTCGAGACGCCCATGCTCCAGCAGATCCACGGCGGCGCCAACGCGCGTCCGTTCACCACCCACATCAACGCCTACGACCTCGACCTGTACCTGCGGATCGCCCCCGAGCTGTACCTCAAACGGCTGTGCGTGGGCGGTCTGGAGAAGGTCTTCGAGATGGGCCGGACCTTCCGCAACGAAGGCGTCTCGCCCAAGCACAACCCCGAGTTCACGATGCTGGAGGCGTACCAGGCGTACGCCGACTACGACGTCATGCTCGACCTCACCCGCGAACTGATCCAGGGCGCCGCCCGCGCCGCCTTCGGCACCCCGCTCGTCCGCAAGGGCGGGCAGGAGTACGACATCTCCGGGCCGTGGCCCGTCAAGACCGTCTACGGGGCGATCTCCGAGGCGCTGGGGGAGGAGGTGAGCGCCGACACCGGACTCCCCGCACTGCGCCGGCTGTGCGACAAGGCCGCAGTGCCGTACGGGGACGGCGACGGGCGCGGCGACGTCGTGCTGGAGATGTACGAGCGGCTGGTGGAGGAGCGGACCCAGCTGCCGACGTTCTACAAGGACTTCCCCACGGACGTCTCCCCGCTCACCCGGCAGCACCGGGCCGATCCGCGCGTCGCCGAACGCTGGGACCTCGTCGCGTTCGGGACCGAACTCGGCACCGCCTACTCCGAGTTGACCGACCCCGTCGAGCAGCGGCGACGCCTCACCGAGCAGTCGCTGAAGGCCGCGGGGGGCGACCCCGAGGCGATGGAGCTCGACGAGGAGTTCCTGGAGGCGCTGGCCTACGCGATGCCGCCCACCGGCGGACTGGGGATCGGGGTGGACCGGCTGGTCATGTTCCTCACGGGGCTCACCATCCGCGAGACGCTGCCGTTCCCGCTGGTCCGTCGAAGATGAGCTTTTTCGGCTGGCGGAGTGGAAATCGGACGCCGTACCGGTGTCGTGAGGGTGACTCCCGGCCCGCGTGGGTGACTGATGCTTCATGCACAGAGATCAGGTGTTCACACGGCGTCGGGTGTTGTGGGGAGCGGGCGCCGTCGCCGCGGGGGGTGCCGGGGCCGTCGCCCTCGGGGTGAGCGGCGGGGGCGAACCGGCCGCCGTCCCCGCCGCCGGGCCCCCGGCCCGCACCGTGCCCCGCAAACCCTCCGCCTACCGCCTCCAGCCCATCACCGGCTTCGGCCCGCCGCCCGCCTCCTCCCGGCTCCCCGCCCGGCGCAAGCCGATCCTCGAGATGTCGGGCCGGGGCAACACCATGGTCCTGACCTTCGACGACGGCCCCGACCCCCGCTACACACCCGCGATCCTCGACACGCTCGACGAGTACGGCGTGCGCGCGATGTTCTTCGTGTGCGGCGAGATGGCCACGGACCACCGGGAACTGCTGGCACGGATGGCCGACGAGGGCCATGTCGTCGGCAACCACACCTGGTCCCACCCGCTGCTGACGAAACTGCGGCGCGGCCGGATCCGCTCGGAGATGGAGCGGACCTGCGAGGTGATCGAGGAGGCGTACGGGGAGCGGCCGAGGTGGTTCCGGGCGCCGTACGGGGCGTGGAACCGGGCCGCGTTCCAGATCGGGGCGGAGCTGGGGATGGAGCCGCTGGCCTGGACGGTGGACACGCTGGACTGGACGACCCCGGGCACCGGCACCATCGTCCGCCGCGTCGCCGGCGGCGCCGGGCCCGGCGTGGTGGTGCTGTCGCACGACGCGGGCGGGGACCGGACGCAGAGTGTGCGGGCGCTGCGGCGGTATCTGCCGCGGCTGCTGGACTCCGGGTACCACATCACCGTGCCGCGCGGGCACCCCGCCTGAGGGGGGGCGGGCGCCCGCCCGGCGGACGTCCGCTCAGCGGACCTCGGTCAGGCGGGCGAAGACCACGACGTTCCCGTCGTAGCCGTCGGCCTTGGAGAAGCCGCCGCCGCAGGTGATGACCCGCAGTTCGGGGGCGCCCTTGGAGGCGTACACGCGGTCGCCGGGGAAGTTCTTCTTCTCGAAGACCTCGATGCCGTAGACCTCGAACACGGCCGTCTTCCCGTCCGCCCGGGCCACCTCGACCTTGTTGCCCTTCTTCAGCGCGCCGAGGCCGTAGAAGACGGCGGGCCCGAGCTTGTTGTCGACATGGCCGACGACCACCGCCGTGCCCTTCTCGCCGGGCGAGACCCCGCCCGTGAACCAGCCCGCGAGGTTCGGGTTCTCGGGCGGCGGCGCGTCCACCCACCCGGCCGCGTCGAGGCCGACCGGCATCACCGGGGCGTCGACCCGGATCGCCGGCACCCGCACCCGCTGCGGCACCGAGTACGACAGCGGGTCCGGGGCCTTGTCGAAGACGCTCCCGGTCAGCCCGCCCGACCTGCTGTCGGCGGCAGCGGCGGCGGCCGGCTGCGGCGGGCCCGCGTCGAACTCGCCCGAGCCGTTGCGGATGAGCGCGAGGCCCGTCAGCAGGACCAGCGCTATCACGCCCCACGGCGCGCGCTTCCTCGGCCGCTCCTCCTCGTCCGCCGCCTCGGACAGCCCGTAACCCGACATTCGCCATCCCCTTTCGACACGGCCGTCACCGTGTCCCGTAGCGCACACCGAAACGCTAGGACGGCCCGCGGGGCGCCGCGACAAGTGAGCGGCGAACGGGTGGCCGCCGGACGGGGAAGTGCGCCATCCGAGTTGACGGGCGCAGGAAATTTCTGACGGTCCGTGACCTGCGCGGATGTCTGATTATGCGAACGGTGCACGGCGTGTCGGCTCACCAGGACGGACCAGTCCCGAAATGCGGGCGCCCGCACGGCATCTGAGGGTCTTTCCGGGAGGCGTTCTCTCGCCGACAGACCGGGGACGTGCCCCGGGGCGCCTTCCGCGGAGGAACCATGCGAACCACTCGTGCCCTGGCGGCCTCGGCCGCCGCGTGCGCCGTCCTGGGCCTCGCCGCCCCGACGGCGTCGGCCTGGACCGACCCGACGTCGGTCACCTCGGCGCCCAGCGTCATCGCCCGGGGCGGCCAGCTCGTGCTCACCGTCAACGGGGGCGGTCAGAACGCGTGCACCACCGGAGGCTCGTCGATCAGCTCCCCGGCCTTCCCGACGACCAACTTGACGTCCATGGGCGGCAACACGGCCACCGCGACCGTCCGCGTCAACTCCTTCGCCAGCGCCGGGTCGTACAGCGTCACGACCACCTGCGAGGGGCGCACCCGGACCTTCCCCGGCGTCTTCACCGTCCTCGGCGGGGTGCGCGGCGGGCTCGGGGGCTCCTCGACCACCGGCGCGACGCCGACCGACATGGCGATCGGCGGGGGGCTCGTCGCGGCGGCCGTCGTCGGGGGCGGGGTGTTCTGGATGCGGCGGCGCGCGGAGCGGCGCATCTGAGGAACCGGGCTCTTCCCGAAGAGCCCGGACATGCCGTCGGCCCGGTCCCTCGTCCTTCGAGGGCCGGGCCGACAGCGTGGTGGCGAGGTGTCAGGCGCCGTCCTCGCCCGTGCGACGGCGGGAGAAGTGGTACGCCGCGCCGACCGAGCCCACGATGAGCAGCGTGCCGAGGCCCAGTTCCTTGAGGTCGAAGCCGCCGACCGTGCCGCCCTCACCGGCGTGCACACCCCGGTTCGGGGGGTACGGCACCGGGGTGGGCACCCGGCCGCCCGCGATCGTCAGCTGCGCCGTGCCGGTGTCGCCGCCGTTGCAGGTGAACGTCACGCGGTAGGAGGCGCCGGGGCGGGCGTCCCAGTCGACGGTCGCCGTGGACTGCGAGCGGTCCGGTGGGATGCGGACGGTGTCGAAGACGCCGGACGAGACGATGACCGTCCCGCCGCAGTTGCCGTTGCCCCGGTCCACCGAGAGCGTGACCTGGCCGCCCGCCGCGATCGTCGACGGCATCACGCTGAAGCCGAACGCGTTGCTGTCGCCCGCTGCCGCGGACGGTGCGGTGAGGGCCAGGGCGCCCGCGCCCAGCAGTGCGGCCGAGGCGACGCGTATCGCGCGCATGGTCAATCCTCCGGTCCCCGAGGAGCAGCTTGCGGACCTTTTCCGCTCGTGCCTGGAATGCACCTCGATGACCGAAACGCTAGGAACAGGTGTGCGTACGCGCGATCGGTGTCGTGCGAATGGGGCATGCGTGTGGGCCGCTCAGGGGATGTCGGCGGCGTGTCGGGCGCGGGGCCGGGGTTGAGGCTGCGTCAGTCCTGCGGGCCGGGTCAGTCCTTCGCGCCGGAGAAGAAGTGGAGGAACGGTTCGGCCGAGGCTGTGATGCCGCGGCTGTAGGGGGCGTCGAAGTCCCAGATGAGGAACAGCAGGAAGGCGATCAGCGCGGAGAACAGGCAGGCCAGGATGAGTTCGCGGGGTGTGCGGCCGATCTGGAGGGCGAAGACCATGCCGATCGTGACGATGCCGCCGCCCAGCAGGCCGCCCCACACGACGCCGGGCATCGTCGGGTCGATCGACTCGGCGCGGGCGGTGCGGGCCTGGTCGGCGGCGGCGACCTGGTCCATCAGTGGCTGGTACTGCTGGGCCTGGAAGTCCGTCGTCGGCTCGTAGTCCGTGACGTCGGCGCGCAGTCGCGCGAGGAGTTCGTCGCCCTTGTCGGTGAGCCGGCCGTCGTCCTTCATCGTCTTCCACTCGACGTCGACGATGTGTCCGACGTACGCGTTGACATCGGCGCGGATGCGGTCGCGTTCCGCCGCCGGGTACACGCGGACGCGTTCATGGATCTCGTGCAGGGCCTGGGCCTCCGCCTGGACGTGGTCCTGGGCGGCGCTCCTCGCCTCCCACACGCCGGCGATGGCGAGGCCCAGCACGATCGCGTACACGACGCCGATCCACATCGTCATGTACTCGATGACGTCCGGGGTCTCCGAGGGGTCCTCGTCCTCCGACGCGGTGCGCTGACGCAGCAGCGTGATCACGATCACGACCGCCACTGCGGCGGCCATCGAGAGGGTGAGAACAAGCCATTCCGGCAAGGGGGCCTCCTAATGGGGGGCGTGTAGGGAGCGTCTGCGGGGCGCGCGGGGTGGTGGGCGGGGCGTGTTCGTCCGTCAGCGCGGGCGCAGGGCCGCGACGGCGATCACCGCGGGGGCCGTGATCAGCAGGACGTACGTGACCGGGGAGGTGGTGCCGTGGGAGGGGCGCTTGCGGGGGGTCGCGTGGTGATAGGCCGGGTAGGTCACGGGGGATGCGGAGGGGGTGGGTGTGGGGGTCGGAGTGGGTGTCGGTGTCGGTGTGGGAGTTGGCGCGGGGGGTGGGGCCGGCCTCGGGATGGGGGCGGCGCGAGGTGGGGCGGGTGAGGGCTTCGGGGCCGGGGCGGGGGGTGGTTCGGGAGCGGGGCTCGGTTTGGGGGTGGGCTTCGGGGTCGGTTTCGGGGTCGGGGTCGGGGTGGGCTTGGGGGTCGGCGTCGGCTTGGGGGGCGTGGGGGTGGGCGTAGGCGTCGGGGTGGGGGTGGGTGTCGGAGTGGGCGTCGGGGTCGGTTCCGGGCAGTGCGGCGGTGGGGGTGGTGGCTTCGGGCGGCAGGGCGGGGGCGTGGGCCAGGGCCAGGACGAGTGACCCGCGACGGCCACCACCTCCAGGCCGTCCGGCCCCACGGACGCGTACGCGCACGCATCGGCGGACGCGACCCCGGCCGGCGCGCCCACCAGGATCCACGCAGCGGTCATCACGCCCAACACCCGTACGGTGAGGGCGGATCGGGTCGGTTCGGGTCCATGCACGACGCAGATCATCAGCCATCGCACCCCGGCGCACGCCCTTGTTCGGCCCCGCTTGACCCGAACGGGCGAACTTCTCCCCCGTTCGGTTTGACCCCGCCTCGACCGCGCGTCCGGGCAGGCGCACACATATCCACCCAACCTCGCCGCCACCGACCGCGTGAACCACCGGCGCCGGTGAGCGGCACGCGTTGCGGCTGGGCGGGCAGGCCGACGGCCCCGCGGGGTTACATCACCTGGTGGGGCCCCCGGTCCGGGCCGGGGTTCGTCCGCGTCGGTCCGGAGGGGCACGGAGTCGGCGCGCACGGTCGCCCGTCGGCTGCTGCGGAGTGTGCAGCGGTGACCCTCCTGGACGCCGAACGGCTCGTGCCGCCCTCGGGGACGACGCGCGGAGTGGCGTGACCGTTCGGGGGTGTCGGTGTGGACGCGGACTGTCGCCGGCGGTGCTTCCGAAGGGCCGTGCCGCGTGTGCCGCTTCGGCCGGTCGGGTCCCGCCGGGACGTGGCCCCGGCACAGCGCCCCCCCACCTCACCCCCACCCCTCCCGCGCAGCCCCCTCTCCGACCTCCCCCGGGGCAGCTCGCTGAAATTTTTTGGGGCGGGGTTGAACACAACCGCCGGTGCTGTGCGTAACCAATGCCGAGCGGCGGCGCAGCAGGGCGCTGGGAACGCTTGATGATGATCGGGGAGTTGACAATGAACACCTCCTGGCGGAGCGCCTCTCTCGTGGCGAGCGCTGTGGCCGTGCTGGCGCTGACGACGGCGTGCGGTCAGGAAAGCGGGGGCTCGACGGGCAGCCAGAACGTGGGGGCCACGGCGCCGGCGGGTACCGGCGGGCTCGGGAGCGTCGGCAGCGGAGGCTACGGCGGTGTCGGCACCGGCGTGGGCGCGGGCAGCAGCCCCGGCGCGAGCACCGGCGGCGGAACCGGCGGCGCGCAGGCCCAGGGCAGCGCCGGCGAACTCGCCGTCGCCACGAACGCCGAACTCGGCAAGATCGTGACCGACAGCGGCGGCCGCACCCTCTACCGCTTCGACTCGGACACCGCGGAGCCCCCGAAGTCGAACTGCAACGACGCCTGCGCGACGGCGTGGCCGCCGGTCGCGGCCGACGACGTCTCGGCGGGCGACGGCATCGACAAGTCGATCCTCGGCGAGGTCACCCGCGCCGACGGCACCAAGCAGCTGACGATCGACGGCTGGCCCGCGTACTACTACGCGAAGGACGCCAACCCGGGCGAGACGAACGGCCAGAACGTCGGCAACAAGTGGTTCGCGCTGGCCCCCGACGGCAAGAAGGCCAAGTCCGGCGGCGCGGGCGGCTCCGGCGCCACCGAGGTCTCCGACCTCCCGGGCCTCTCCACCCGCAACGACCCCAAGCTCGGCGAGATCGTCGTCGACAAGAACGGCATGACGGTCTACCGCTTCGTCAAGGACAAGGCGTGGCCGAAGCCGGTCTCGAACTGCAAGGGCGACTGCCTGGAGAAGTGGCCGATCGTCGCCCCCGTCGAGTTCTCCGACACGAAGGACATCCCGGAGAAGGGCTACATGACCTTCACCCGGCCCGACAACAACGAGGAGCAGCAGACCCTCAACTGCTCGCCGATCTACACCTTCATCAACGACAAGGAGCCCGGCGACACCAACGGGCAGGGCGTCGGCGGCACCTGGTTCGCGGTGCGCCCCGACGGCAAGCTGGTCGGCGCGCCGAACAAGTAACCGGCAACGAGTAACCGGCAAGCAGTCGCACCCTGGTCCGCCCTCTCCGCGCCGCACGGAGGGGGCGGACCTGTCGTGCGTACCGGCCGTCACCCGAAAGAGGCCACGCAGGAGCCGACAGAACCTACCGGAAACCCACACACGTTGACCGGTAACGGACGGTCAATTTCCGTTTCCGCTCGTTCTTTTGCCGGGCGATCAGTAGCCTCAGCTCGAACACCGCGCCGTCCGACGCCTTGGAGAACCGATGCAGCGACCCGCCTGGGCCCCGAGGAGCATCGACATCTCGATGCCCAGTGTGGCGCGCGTCAACGACTACTTCCTGGGCGGCTCGCACAACTTCGAGGCGGACCGGGCGGCGGCCCGCAGGGCGATGGAGTTCGTCCCGGGCCTGCCGAAGATCATGCGGGCCACCCGCGCGTTCACCCGCCGCGCGGTGCGCCATGCCGCAGCCAGGGGCATCACCCAGTTCCTCGACATCGGCGCCGGCCTGCCCACCTGCGGCGGCGTCCACGAGATGGCCCGCGACGCCGTCCCCGGCGCCCGCGTCGTCCACGTCGACAACGACGCGGTGGCCGTCGAGCACACCAGGGCCGTCCTCGCGGACGACCCGCACGCCGGCGCCGTCGCGGCCGATCTGCGCAGCCCCGAGGCGATCCTGACCAGCCCCCAGGTCCGCGAACTGCTGGACCTGCGGCGGCCGGTGGCGCTCCTGCTGATTGCGATACTGCACTTCGTGGACGACGAGGACGACCCCTACGGGGCGGTGGCGACGCTGCGCGACGCGCTCGCGCCGGGCAGCATGCTCGTCCTCACCCATGCCTCGTTCGAGGGAATCCCGCTGCCGCCCGAGCGGGCCGGCGGCGCGGTCGACGTGTTCAAGGACATCCGCAACCCGCTGATCATGCGCTCCCAGGGCGAGATCGCGCGGTTCTTCGAGGGGTACGACATGGTGGAACCTGGACTGGTGCCGATGCCTCTGTGGCGGCCCGAGACGCCCCCGGGGGACGAGGACCCCTATGCGTTCTGCGGTTTCGCCGGCGTGGGGACCACGGCGTGACGGCCGTGCAGGACGGGCCGGAGGACCGGCTGCGCCGGTTCGCGACGATCTGGAGCCGCGCCGTCTACCCGGCCACCTCCACCCCGCTCACCCGCCCCGAGTTCGAGGAACTGCTCCTGCCGCTGGCCAGGCGGCTGCGCGCGGCGCTCCTCGCGCGCACCTTCGACCCCGCCGAGGCCAGGGCCGTCGGCGCCGCCCTCGTCGGCGCGCACTGCACCGACCCCGAGGCGCTGGCCCAGGCCCTGGACTGCGTCGACGCCTACCTGGTGCTGTACTGCGGCGACGACGGCCCCGCCGAGGAGCTGCGCACCCGCTGCTCCCGTCTCCAGCACGCCCTGTCCGCCGGCTACGCGTACGCCCTGCGCGAGCGCACCCTCGCCGAGCAGGAGGCCATCGCGCAGGCCGCGCTCCAGGCCCAGGGCGTCGTCGCGCAGGCCCTGCACGCGAGCGAGGCCCGCTTCCGCGCGGTCTTCGAGGGCGCCGCCATAGGCATCTGGATCGCCGACCTCGACGGCCACGTCCTGGAGGTCAACGACGCGCTGGTCCGCATGTTCGGCGGCTCCGAACAGGCCGTGCGCGGCCGCGCCGTCACGGAGTGGACGCACACCGAGGACGCCCCGCAGGTGTGGAAGCTGTACGAGGAGCTGGTGCGCGGCGACCGTGAGCACTATCACACCGAGAAGGCGTTCTACCGGCCCGACGGCACCGTCCTGTGGACCAACCTGACGGTGTCCCTGCTGCGCGACGCCGACGGCTCCCCCCGCTACCAGCTCGCCCTCATGGAGGACACCACCGAGCGCCGCCTGCTCAACCTGCGGCTGCGCTACGAGGCCACCCACGACGCGCTCACCGGGCTGCCCAACCGCACGCTGTTCTTCGAACGCCTGGAGAAGATCGTCGCCGCCGGGGACGGCCGCCGCTACGGCCTGTGCTACCTCGACCTCGACGGCTTCAAGACCATCAACGACAGCCTCGGGCACGCCGCGGGCGACCGGCTCCTCGTCGAGATCGCCGACCGCCTCCAGTCCTGCGCGACCGCGCCCGGCGAGATGGTCGCCCGGCTCGGCGGCGACGAGTTCGTGGCCCTCACCACCGGGCCCGACTCCCCGCGCGAGGTCGACGAACTCGCCTCCCGCATCATGAACGTCCTCGTCGCGCCCGTCCGCATCGACGGCCGCGAACTCACCGTGCGCGGGTCCATCGGCATCGTCGAGGGGCAGGCGGGGGAGCGCAGCGCCGCCGAGGTGCTGCGCAGCGCCGACATCACGATGTACCGGGCCAAGTCGGCGGGCGGCAACCGCTTCGAACTCGCCGACGCGGAGGCCGACGCCCGCGCCATCACCCGGCACGGCCTGACGACCGCGCTGCCGGCGGCCCTGGAACGCGGCGAGTTCTTCATCGAGTACCAGCCGATCGTGCGGCTGGACGACGGCAGCGTGCGCGGCGCCGAGGCGCTGGTGCGCTGGCTGCATCCGCAGCACGGCGTGCTGGGCCCCGACCGGTTCATCCCGCTCGCCGAACACACCGGGCTCATCGTGCCGCTCGGCCGCTGGGTCCTGGAGCAGTCCGTCCGGCAGGCCCGCGCCTGGCGAGAACGGTTCGCGCAGCCCCGGCCGCTGCGCATCAACGTCAACCTCTCGCCCGTCCAGCTCAGCCATCCGGGGCTCGTCCAGGACACCGTCGAGATCCTGGAGCGCGAGGGCGTCGGGCCCGAGGCGCTGTGCCTCGAAGTCACCGAGTCCGCGCTCATCGGCGCCGACGACGACCTCCTCAAGCCGCTGCGGCAGCTCTCCGAGATGGGCGTCGACATCGCCCTCGACGACTTCGGCACCGGCTACTCCAACCTCGCCAACCTGCGCCGGCTCCCGCTGAACATCCTCAAGCTGGACCGGTCCTTCACCCAGGGCATGCAGCAGTTCCCCGCCGACCCCGTCGACCTCAAGATCGTCGAGGGCATCGTCACCATGGCCCACAGCCTCGACCTCGCCGTCACCGTCGAAGGCGTCGAAACCAGCGCCCAAGCCGACCAACTCCGCATCCTCGGCTGCGACACAGCCCAGGGCTGGTACTACGCAAGGCCGGGCCCACCGGAGCGGTTGCACGAGCTGGCGCTGGCGGACGCGGGGGGTTGAGCGGGCGTTGGCGGGCTGAGCGTGCGCCGGCGGGCTGAGCATGCGCGGCGGGCGCGCGGCGCGGGTTGTTGGTGAAGCGGGCGCGGTGCGGGAAGCCGGCGGTGCGGGTGACGCGGGCGGTTGGCGAATCATTTCGCGTGATCGGCGGATCATCACCCTGCCCGCGCCGCCGGGGATCGGCTTCGCGACCGCGTCCGCCGGTGGATCGGCTTCCCTGCCGGGTCCGCCGGCGGGTCAGCTCCCTGGCGGTGCCCGCCACTGGTCGGCCGCTTCCCCGGCCCCTTCTGCTGATGGTCACTTTCCTGCCCGCGTCTGCCGACGGGGTCGTTCCCCTCGGCCGCGTCCGCTGACCGGTCATCTCCCCGCCCGCGCCCGCCGGTGGATCGGCTTCCCGGCCGGGGCCGTCGGCGGGTGAGCTCCCTGGCTGGACCTGCTGGCGGGGCATCTTCCTGGCGGCGCTCGTCGGCGGTCGGTCGCTTCCCCGGCTTCTTCTGCTGATGGTCACTTTCCTGCCCGCGTCTGCCGACGGGGTCGTTCCCCTCGGCCGCGTCCGCTGACCGGTCATCTCCCCGCCCGCGCCCGCCGGTGGATCGGCTTCCCGGCCGGGGCCGTCGGCGGGTCAGCTCCCTGGCTGGACCTGCCGGCGGGGCATCTTCCTGGCGGCGCTCGCTGGCGGTCGGTCGCTTCCCCGGCTTCTTCTGCTGATGGTCACTTTCCCGCCCGCGTCCGCCGACGGGTCGTTCCCCCGGTGCGTCCGCTGACTGGTCAGTTTCCCGCCCGTGTTCACTGACCGGTCATCCCCCCGCCCGCGTCCGCCAACCGGTCAGCTTCCCGGCCGGGGCCGTCGGCGGCGGGGCGCTTTGTCGGCTGTGTTTGTCGGCCGGTCCCCCTCCCGCCCACGCCCCACGTCCGTTCACCTCTCCAGCAGCATCCGCTGGAGTTCCCGTGCTGCCCGAGGTGGGGCGACGTCGCTGCGGTGGGCCAGGGCGATGGTGCGGTGGAGGCCGGGGCGGGCCAGGGGGGTGACGCGGAGGTCATGGGCGGAGCGGGCGGCGACCATGCGGGGGACTACGGCGAGGCCGAGGCCGGCGCGGACGAAGCCGAGGACCGCGTCCATTTCGCCGCCCTCGACGGCGAACTCGGGCTCGAAGCCGGCGGAGCGGCAGGCCGCCACGGTGAGTTCGCGCAGGTCGTAGCCGTGCCGGAACATCACCAGCCGCTCGCCCGCGAGGTCCGCGACGCGCACGGCGCGCCGTCCCCCGCCCGGACGCGGCGCGTCCAGCGAGGACACCACCACCAGGTCCTCCCGCAGCAGCTCGACGGTCGTCAGCGCGGGCGCCGGCGCGGGCAGGGGGAGGACGACCAGCGCGAGGTCCAGCGCACCCCGGGCCAGTTCGCGGATGAGATCGTGCGAACCGCCCTCTTCGACGAGCAGCTGCACCCCCGGATACCGGTCGTGGAAGGCGCGCAGGACGTCGGGGAGGAGCCCCGTGCACAGGCTCGGTGTCGCGCCCAGTCGTACCCGGCCACCCCTCAACTGCACCAGTTCCCGCACCTCGTACCGCGCCGTCTCCGCGTCCGCGAGGATCCGCCGGGCCAGCGGCAGCAGCGCCTCACCGGCGTCCGTGAGCGTGATGTTGCCGCGCGCCCGCAGGAACAGATCCGCCCCGAGCTCCCGCTCCAGCGCCTTGATCTGTTGCGAAAGCGAAGGCTGGGCGACATGGACGGTCTCGGCGGCCCGCGTGAAGTGCCGGGCCTCCGCGACGGCGACGAAGTACTGAAGCTGCTGGAACTGCATACCCTCACCCTAAGCCCGCCATAGGCACAGGCTATGGAATCAAGCCGGACCATGTCTTGGACCGATGGCCTGGACGGCGCCTAGCGTTCTGAGCCATGGCTCTGGCAACGCGGACGGACCGACGGCCGTCGATGGCACGCACCGTGTGGGACTCCTCCGTCGGCAAGAAGACCGTGATGGCCGTCAGCGGCCTGATCATGCTGGCGTACCTCGTCGTCCACATGCTCGGCAACCTGAAGATCTTCTTCGGCGCCGGCGAGTTCAACCACTACGCCCACTGGCTGCGCACGATCGGCGAGCCGTTCATGCACTACGAGTGGACGCTGTGGGTGATCCGCGTCGTCCTGGTGCTCGCGGTCGTCGCCCACGCCGTCTCCGCGTACCAGCTCAGCCGCCGGGACATCAGGGCCAGGCCGAGCAAGTACGTGCACGCCAGGCGCCGGGCGAGCTACGCGACCCGGACCATGCGGTGGGGCGGGATCATCCTCGGCCTGTTCATCGTCTGGCACATCCTCGACCTGACGACCGGCACCGTGCACAGCGGCGGCTTCCAGGAGGGCAAGCCGTACCAGAACGTCGTGGACACCTTCTCCACCTGGTACGGCAACGTCATCTACCTCACCGCGATGCTCGCCCTCGGCCTGCACGTCCGGCACGGCTTCTGGGCCGCCGCCCAGACCCTCGGCGCCGGCAGCCGCAGCCGCGACCGGTTCCTGAAGACCACGGCGAACGTACTTGCCCTGCTGCTCACGGCCGGCTTCATCGCCGTCCCCGTGGGCGTGATGACCGGAGTGGTGAGCTGACATGACCGATTACACGGAGTACCGCACCGGCGACCCCCTCGCCGACACCAAGGCGCCCGCGGGCCCCGTCGCCGACCGCTGGGACACCCGCCGCTTCGAGGCCAAGCTCGTCAACCCGGCCAACCGCCGCAAGCACACCGTCATCGTCGTCGGCACCGGCCTCGCGGGCGGCTCCGCCGGGGCGACCCTCGCCGAACAGGGCTACCACGTCGTCCAGTTCTGCTACCAGGACTCCCCGCGCCGCGCCCACTCCATCGCCGCGCAGGGCGGCATCAACGCGGCGAAGAACTACCGCAACGACGGCGACTCGATCCACCGCCTCTTCTACGACACCGTCAAGGGCGGTGACTTCAGGGCCCGCGAGTCCAACGTCCACCGCCTCGCGCAGATCTCGGTGGAGATCATCGACCAGTGCGTGGCCCAGGGCGTGCCGTTCGCCCGCGAGTACGGGGGGCTGCTCGACACGCGGTCCTTCGGCGGCGTCCAGGTCTCCCGCACGTTCTACGCGCGCGGCCAGACGGGGCAGCAGCTTCTGCTGGGCGCCTATCAGGCGCTGAGCAGGCAGATCGCCGCCGGGAACGTCGAGATGCACCCGCGCACCGAGATGCTGGACCTGATCGTCGTCGACGGGCGGGCGCGCGGGATCGTCGCGCGGGACCTGATCACCGGGCGGGTGGAGACCTACTTCGCCGACGCCGTCGTCCTCGCCAGCGGCGGCTACGGGAACGTCTTCTACCTGTCGACGAACGCGATGAACTCCAACGCGACGGCGGTGTGGCGGGCGCACCGGCGGGGCGCGTACTTCGCGAACCCCTGCTTCACGCAGATCCACCCCACGTGCATCCCGCGCACGGGCGACCACCAGTCCAAACTCACGCTGATGAGCGAGTCGTTGCGCAACGACGGGCGGATCTGGGTGCCGAAGGCGAAGGGGGACACGCGGCCCGCGCACCAGATCCCCGAGGACGAGCGGGACTACTACCTGGAGCGGATCTACCCCTCCTTCGGCAACCTCGTCCCGCGCGACATCGCCTCCCGCGCCGCGAAGAACGTCTGCGACGAGGGACGCGGTGTCGGCCCCGGCGGGCAGGGCGTCTACCTCGACTTCGCCGACGCCATCAAGCGCATGGGCCGCAAGGCAGTTGAGGCGAAATACGGGAACCTCTTCGACATGTACCAGCGGATCACCGACGAGGATCCGTACGAGGTGCCCATGCGGATCTACCCGGCCGTGCACTACGCGATGGGCGGGCTGTGGGTCGACTACGACCTCCAGACGACCGTCCCCGGGCTGTTCGCGATCGGCGAGGCCAACTTCTCCGACCACGGGGCGAACCGGCTCGGCGCGTCCGCGCTCATGCAGGGCCTCGCGGACGGCTACTTCGTGCTGCCGGCCACCATCAACGACTACCTCGCCCGCAACCCCCGCCAGAGCGAGGTCACGGCCGAACACCCCGCCGTCCAGGAGGTGTTGGCCGAGACGGAGGACCGGATCAGCCTGCTCCTCGCGGTCGACGGGGACCGTACCCCCGACTCCTTCCACCGTGAACTCGGCGAGCTGATGTGGGAGTTCTGCGGGATGGCCCGCACGGACACCGGGCTGCGCAAGGCGCTGGAGCGGATCCCGCAGATCCGCGAGGAGTTCTGGCGGCGGATCAAAGTCCCGGGCACCGGCGAGGAGTTCAACCAGTCGCTGGAGAAGGCGAACCGGATCGTCGACTACCTCGAACTCGCCGAGCTGATGTGCCTCGACGCGCTGCACCGCGCCGAGTCCTGCGGCGGGCACTTCCGCGAGGAGTACCGGACGCCGGACGGTGAAGCCGCCCGCCGCGACGAGGAGTTCGGCTACGCGGCGGCCTGGGAGTTCACCGGCACCGGCGCGGCGCCCACCCTCCACAAGGAAGACCTCGTCTTCGAGTACGTCCACCCCACTCAGCGGAGTTACGCATGAGGCTCACCCTGCGCGTCTGGCGCCAGCAGAACGCCGACGCCGACGGCGCCATGTCGACCTACGAGGTCGACGGGATCTCGCCCGACATGTCGTTCCTGGAAATGCTCGACACCCTCAACGAGGACCTGATCCTGCGCGGCGAGGAACCCGTCGCCTTCGACCACGACTGCCGTGAAGGGATCTGCGGCGCCTGCTCGTTGGTCATCAACGGCGACGCGCACGGCCCCGAACGCACCACGACCTGCCAGCTCCACATGCGTTCCTTCTCCGACGGCGACACGATCGACGTCGAACCCTGGCGCGCCTCCGCCTTCCCGGTCATCAAGGACCTCGTCGTCGACCGCTCCGCCTTCGACCGCATCATCCAGGCCGGCGGCTACATCACCGCCCCCACCGGCGCCGCCCCCGAGGCCCACGCCACCCCCGTCCCCAAACCCGACGCCGACTTCGCCTTCGAACACGCCGAGTGCATCGGCTGCGGCGCCTGCGTCGCCGCCTGCCCCAACGGCGCCGCGATGCTCTTCACCTCCGCCAAGATCAACCACCTCAACGTCCTTCCGCAAGGCGCCCCCGAACGCGAGACCCGCGTCCTCGACATGGTCGCCCAGATGGACGACGAGGGCTTCGGCGGCTGCACCCTCACCGGCGAGTGCGCCACGGCCTGCCCCAAGGGGATTCCGCTGGTGTCCATCACCGCGATGAACCGGGAGTGGCTGCGGGCGACGCGGAAGTCCGCCAAGAAATAAGGAGACGTTCGCCGGGAAGAGGCGGACGGGCGGGACCGGGAGTGGTGCTCATCCCCGGTCCCGTCTGGCTTTCCGGCGGCCGGATCCCGCCGTTCGGCAACCGCACATCCCCCCTCCCCAAATTGGTCACGTACACGCCAACCCGCGTCGGGAGAACAGAGGCGGTGGCACCGCTCGCCGCCGTTCGCCCGCGACTCGGGAGAGACCCATGACCGGCGTTTCCATGCTCGACCGTCCCCAGCAGAACGTGGCGCCGGTGCGCTACGCCGTGAGCCTGGCGCGTAGTGAGGAGGAGGTGCGGGCCGCGCAGCGGCTGAGGTACGAGGTGTTCGCGGGGGAGCTGGGCGCCCTGCTGGGGGGAGCGCGGCCGGGGCTCGATGTGGACGCCTTCGACGCCTACTGCGATCACCTGCTCGTGCGGGACACGGAGACCGGGCAGGTCGTCGGGACGTACCGGCTGCTGCCGCCGGAGCGCGCGGCCGTCGCCGGACGGCTGTACTCCGAGGGCGAGTTCGAGCTGACACGGCTCGACGCGATCCGGCCCGACCTGGTCGAGGTCGGCCGCTCCTGCGTCCACCCCGAGCACCGCGACGGCGCCGTCATCTCGCTGATCTGGGCGGGCATCGCCCGGTACATGGTGGACCGGGGCCACGAGTGGCTGGCCGGCTGCTGCTCCGTACCGCTCGCGGACGGCGGGCAGCTCGCCGCCGCGACCTGGGACCGGGTGAGGGCGAAGAACCTCGCGCCGGAGGAGTTCCGGGTGCGGCCCCTGCTGCCGTGGGTGCCGAAGGGCGACGTCGCCACGCCGGAGCGCACCGAACTGCCCGCGCTGCTGCGGGGCTACCTGCGGCTGGGCGCGTGGGTGTGCGGGGAGCCCGCGCACGACCCGGACTTCGGCGTCGCCGACCTGTACGTGCTGCTGTCGATGCGCAAGGTCAACGCCCGCTACCTGCGCCACTTCCTCTCCCTCGTCCCGTCCTGATGAGCGTCTGGCTGCCGAGCGCGCCCTGCACGCCGGGCACGTGCGTCGAGGCGGGGCGCGGCGCGCGCGTGCGGGGCGCGGTGCGGCTGGTCGCGGTGGTGGTGCTGGTGCTCGCCGGCATCGCAGGGTCGCTCGCCGCGCGCCGGCTGCCGGGCGCGCTGGTGCGGGGCTGGGCGCGGAGCGTCGTACGGGCCTCGGGCGTACGGGTGCGGATCACGGGGGCCGCGCCGGGCGAGGGCGGGCTGCTGGTCGTCGCGAACCACATCTCGTGGCTGGACGTACCGCTGCTGGCGGCCGTGCGGCCCGCGCGGATGCTCGCCAAGCGGGAGATCCGGCAGTGGCCGATCGCCGGGCCGCTCGCCGCGCGGACCGCGCTGTTCATCGACCGCGACCGGCTGCGCGCCCTGCCCGCCACGGTCGCCCGCATCGCCGAGGCGCTGCGCGCGGGACAGGCCGTCGCCGTGTTCCCCGAGGGCAGCACCTGGTGCGGGCGCGAGCACGGCAGGTTCCGGCGCGCGGTGTTCCAGGCCGCGCTGGACGCGGGGACGCCCGTGCAGCCGGTGCGGATCCGGTACCGGACGGCCGACGGCGCGCCGAGCACCGCGCCCGCGTTCGTCGGCGACGACGCGCTGCTGACGTCCGTGTGGCGCGTCGTCACCGCGCGCCGGCTGGTCGCCGAGGTCGAGGTGCTGCCGGTCGTGGAGTCCGCCGGATTTCCCGACCGGAAGTCTCTCGCGCGCGCCGCCGAGGTGGGATCATGACGGCGTGAACACGGTCCTCGTCACGGGCGGCAGCGGATTCGTCGCCGCCCATCTGGTACGGGAGTTGCTGGAGCGGGGGTACACGGTGCACGCCACCGTCCGCTCCCGCACGGCCACCGCGAAGGTCGCCCCGCTCACCGCGCTCGGCGCTCAACACCCCGGCAGGCTCCGGCTGTTCGAGGCCGACCTGCTGACGGAGGGCTCCTTCGACGAGGCCGCGTCCGGCTGCGCCGTCGTCTTCCACGTCGCCTCGCCCTTCCTGATGCCGGAGCGGATCAAGGACGGGTACCGGGACGTCGTCGAACCCGCGCTCACCGGAACACGCAATGTTCTCGGGGCGGTTGAGCGCACCCGGAGCGTCGAGAGGCTGGTGTTCACCTCGACCGTCGGCGCGATCTTCGGCGACTACGCCGACGTACTCACTCACATGGGCGGGGAGTTGAGCGAGAAACACGTCAACTCCAGCAGCACCGTGGAGAACAACCCCTACCACTACGCCAAGACCGTGGCCGAGCAGGCCGCTTGGGACGCCTGCCACGCGCAGGACCGGTGGTCCATGGTCGCGGTCAACCCCGGGCTGATCCTCGGCCCCTCCCTCACCCCGGCCTCCGACTCCGGGAGCCTGTTCCTGCTGGACGAACTCTTCAAGGGCTACTTCTGCTACGGCGCACCGGACTTCAGCTTCACCACCGTCGACGTCCGTGACGTCGCCCTCGCGCACATCGCCGCCGCCGAGAACCCCGACGCGCACGGCCGGTACATCCTCGCCGAGCGGGAGATGACGTCGTTCCACGAGATGGCGACGATCGTCCGCCGGCACCACAAGGACTGGCGGCTGCCCCGAACCGCCCTGCCCCACTGGCCCGTTCGGATCCTCGGCCCGGCGTTCGGACTCTCCCAGGACTACATCCGAGGGCACCTCGGGATCCGCTTCACCGTCGACAACCGGCGCAGCATCGAGGAGTTGGGGATCAGCTACCGGCCGGTCGAGGAGACGCTGCTCGACCACTACCGGGCGTGGCGCCGATGATCCCGGCGAGCCTCCGGTAGGAGTCGGACAGTGCCGCCCGGTCGTACGTGCTCGTCGTCACCAGCACCTCCCGCGCGCCCGTCTCCTTCACGATCCGCTCCAGGCCCTCGGCGACCTGCTCCTCGGTGCCGGCGAGGTGACCGGTCAGGGCGTCCTCGTAGAAGCCGCGCTGCTTCTCGGTCATCGGGCGGCGCTCGGCGTCCTCGGCGGGCGGCAGGGGCGGGAACGCGCCGTGCGTACGGGAGTACGCCATCGACCAGGCTTCCGGGACGAGGATCCGGCGGGCCTCCTCGGGGGTGGCGGCGACGGCGACCGTGCCCGAGACGACGACGTACGGCTCGGCGGCCCAGGGCGAGGGGCGGAACGTCGCCCGGTAACGGTCGACGCCGCGCAGCATCTTCTCGGTGCTGCGGAAGTCGCCGATGACCATCGGCAGGCCCGCGCGGGCCGCGATGTCGGCGCCCTCGCCCATGGCCAGCACGAACGGCGGCACCGTCAGGCCCTCCGAGGGGCGGGCGTGGACGCCGGTCGGGGAGGTGCCCGCGAACCAGCCGAGCAGTTCCTCGATCTGGGCGGCGAAGTCGCCGGCGTCGTCCTTGCCGTGCCCGAGCGCGCGGCGCACGCCGTCCGTGAAGCCCACCGAGCGGCCCAGCCCCATGTCGATCCGCCCCGGATACAGCGACTCAAGCACCCCGAACTGCTCGGCGACGACCAGCGGACGGTGGTTGGGCAGCATCACGCCGCCCGTCCCGACCCGGATCGTGCGCGTCGCCCCCGCGACGGCCGCCGCCAGCACGGTCGGCGCGGAACCGGCGACGCCCGGCACGCCGTGGTGCTCCGACACCCAGAACCGGTGGAACCCCAGCGCCTCGGCCTCCCGCGCGAACGCGACCGTGTCCCGCAACGCCTCCGAGGGCGGATGCCCCTCGCGGGTGCGCGAGCGGTCGAGGACGGAGAAACGGGTCTGCGCGAGTGGTGAGGTCACACAGGGTTCAACGCTTTCACGCGCGGGAGATTCCTGCGGCGTCCCCTGCCGGGCGCCGTCACACTCGGGCGGGCGGCGCCGCGACGGACCGGCGGCGAACGGGACGCCGTCGAAACCGATCACCGGGACGACCCCGGGGACCCCGGCACGTCCGGCTCCGTCTGCGGGGCGACGCCGTGTCCGCGCAGAGAACCGGGGCTCGCCGCCCAGGAACAGGATGCGGCGGTGCCCGGCGAGCCGCAGGTACGAGGCCGCCTGGAGACACCCGCTCGCGCGGCGACGTCCCGGATCGTGCCGGGGTGCGGCTTCTCCCTGGTCGCGGGCGCAGACGCTACTGGACGGGCGTGCCGGGGGCCTCGGGGAGCGGGCGGTCGGCGACGACGTGCTTCATCACCAGCGTCGAGGTCAGCCGCTGGATGCCGGGCAGGGTCGCCAGCCGTTCGTCGTAGAGGCGCTGGTAGGACGCCAGGTCGGCGGCCGTGACCCGCAGCAGGTAGTCCGGCTCGCCGAACAGGCGCTGTGCCTGCACGACGTGCGGGACGGCGGCGACGGCCTCCTCGAACGCGGCGACGGTCTCCCGGTCCTCCACCCGCATTGTGACGAAGATCAGCGCCTCGAAGGCCAGCCCGACCGCCGACGGTTCGACGACCGCCCGGTACCCGCGGATCGCCCCCGACTTCTCCAGGTCGCGCAGCCGCCGGTGGCAGGGCGAGACGCTGAGGCGGACCCGCGCGGCGAGTTCGGTGACGGTGAGCCGGCCGTCGAGTTGCAACTCGGTGAGAATCTTCCGGTCGATGGCGTCCATGGGGAAGATTCTCCCCCTGAACGGCCCGCTGCGGGGAAAGAACGGAAACACCTTCGGGCGGATCGTTCCTAACCTTCCCCGCATGGACATATCGACGGTGGCCGCGTTCCTCGCGATCGACCTGCTGCTGGTGCTCACCCCCGGCGCCGACTGGGCCTACGTCATCTCCGCCGGGCTGCGCGAACGCGCCGTCCTGCCCGCCGTCGCGGGTCTGCTCACCGGCTACGTCGGCTACACCCTGCTCGCCGTCGCCGGACTCGTCGTGATCGTCGCGAGTTCCGCGACCCTCCTGACGGCGCTGACGTTCGCCGGGGCCGGCTACTTGATCTGGCTCGGCGTCCTCACCCGCCCCGCCGCCCTCAGCGCGGCCGACGGGGCACCGGCCGACTCCCGCGCCCGCATCCTCCTGCGCGGCGCCGGCATCAGCGGCCTCAACCCCAAGGCCCTCCTCCTGTACTTCTCGCTGTTCCCCCAGTTCATCGACGCCCATACCGGCTGGCCCGTCGCCGCCCAGACCGGCCTCCTCGGCGCCCTCCACACCACCGCCTGCGCAGTCGTCTACCTCACCGTCGGCCTCTTCGCCGGAACGGTCCTGCGCACCCGCCCGACCGCGGCCCGAGTGGTGACCCGCGTCTCCGGGGTGCTGATGGTGACGATCGGCGCGGTCCTGCTGCTGGAACAGGGGCACCTGGCACTCCAGCCGTAGGCCACGATCTCCAGAGGCGCCGGGGGCACGGCCCCTAGCGACCGACGGAGGCCGCACCGCGGCAGCGTCAGGCGGCGTGTTCGTGTTCGCAGGTGTCGTCGATGCCGGTGGTGGACCAGAGGGGGAACGGGTCGTCGGGGGTGGGTTCGCCGGGGGACAGCAGGCAGGTGGTGAGGGCCTGTTGGAGGGCGGGGGAGTGCAACTGGGTGCCGATGAAGACGAGTTCCTGGGCGTAGGGGGCGTCTTCGTCGCGGGCGGCGGAGGGTTCGAAGCGGGCGACCGAGCCCGCCTGGGACCACAGGCCGGTGACGTGGGGGCGGGTGGAGAGGGTGAAGAAGCCCTTGGAGCGGAGGATGCGTCCGTAGGCGCCGCTGTCCAGGTGTTCGGTGACGAACGCCCACAACCGGCCGGGGTGGAAGGGGAGTTCGGAGCGGAACACGGTCGACGAGATGCCGTACTCCTCCGTCTCCGGGACGTGGTCGCCGTTCAACTCCTTGACCCAGCCCGGCGATTGCTGGGCGCGCTCCAGGTCGAAGCGGCGCGTGTCCAGGACCTCGCGCAGGTCGACCTCGCTGTGGGTCGCCGTGACGACCCGGGCGTCCGGGTTCAGCCGGGTCAGGGTCGCGCGCAGGCGGGCCGCGGTGGGGGCGTCCACCAGGTCGAGTTTGTTGAGGACGATGACGTCCGCGAACTCGACCTGGTCGATGAGGAGGTCGCTGACCGTGCGCTCGTCGTCCTCGAACGGGGCCAGGCCGCGCTCGGCGAGTTCGTCGCCGTCGGCCAGGTCGGTGAGGAAGTTCGCCGCGTCGACGACCGTGACCATCGTGTCGAGGCGGGCCACGTCGCCCAGGGTGGCGCCGTCGTCGCGGGCGAACGCGAAGGTCGCGGCGACCGGAAGCGGCTCCGAGATGCCGCTCGACTCGATGATCAGGTGGTCGAAGCGGCCCTCGCGGGCGAGGCGGTCCACCTCGTCGAGGAGGTCGTCGCGCAGGGTGCAGCAGATGCAGCCGTTCGTCATCTCGACCAGCCGCTCCTCCGTCCGCGAGAGGGCCGCGTCGCCGCCCCTGACCAGGGCCGCGTCGATGTTGACCTCGCTCATGTCGTTCACGATCACCGCGACCTTCAGGCCCTCGCGGTTGTTCAGGACGTGGTTGAGGAGCGTCGTCTTCCCCGCGCCCAGGAAGCCCGAGAGGACCGTCACCGGGAGGCGGTCGTGCGGTGTCACGTGGGTCAGCCTTCCGGGCGCAGCAGGCCGCGTTCGTACGCCTTCACCAGGTTCTGCGGGACGAGGTGCTGGACGCCGTCGACCGTGACCGGGACCAGGGACGGGACGCTCGCCTTCCACTGGGCGCGGCGGTGGCGGGTGTTGCTGCGGGACATCTTGCGCTTGGGGACGGCCATGGAGGGCTCCTCGGGGTGGGAGGGGTGTGTGTCGAGGAGGCTATATGAAAACGGTTCCCATAAGCAATTGGGGGGTGAGGGTCGGTTGTCAGTGGGGCGTCCTACTGTGGACGTGTGACCGAACGCCGCCCCCTCGCCGTCTTCGACCTCGACAACACCCTCGCCGACACGGCCCACCGCCAGCGCTTCCTGCAAGGCGCCCGGCGGGACTGGGCCGGGTTCTTCGCCGCCGCCCCGCAGGACCCGCCGATCCCCGACGGGGTCGCGCTGGCCGTGTCGAGCGCCGAGGAGTGCGAGGTCGTCTACCTCACCGGGCGGCCCGAGCGCTGCCGCCGGGACACCCTGGAGTGGCTGGCCCGGCACGGCCTGCCCGAGGGACGGGTGTTCATGCGGCGCAACGACGACCGCAGACCGGCCCGGCAGACCAAGCTGGAGGTACTGCGCCGGCTCGGCCGGGGACGGGAGGTGCGGATGGTGGTCGACGACGACGAACTCGTGTGCGCGGACGCGGAACGGGCCGGGTTCCCCGTGACGCTCGCGCGGTGGACGGCGCCGTCGGAGGCGCTGCGGCAGGCTCAGGAGGGAGAGGGCAGGACCTGACCCCGGGAGGGCGGGACGACCGTTCGGGCAGCCAGGTCTGCCCCCGGCGCCCTTCTCACGGCGGTGATCCTGCGGGACAGTCGACGAGGCGAGAGGGGATCTTCATGCGGCACACCACAGCGTCCCGGCGCGGCACCGACCGCGAACAGGCCGAGCCGCACACCCCCGTTCGCGGCCCCCGGTTCCCGGCGGGCTCACCGGGCGCCCTGCAACGGACGATCGGGAACGCGGCCGTCGCCCGGATGATCGCCCGGGAACGCGGCCGTGACCGCGAGGCGCCCGCGCCCGGGGGCCGGGAGGCCACAGGCGGCGACGCCACACGCGGCGAGGTCGCCGGCGAGGCCGCCGTCCGGGAAGCCGCGCGGGCCGCCGGGCGCGGTGGACGCCGGCTGCCGGGCGGGGTGCGGACGACCATGGAGAACGCGTTCGGCACCAGCCTCGACCACGTCCGGGTCTCCGTCGACGAGCGGGCCGCCGCGAGCATCGACGCCAAGGCGTACACCGTCGGCCACACCATCGTCGTCCAGAACGCGAGCGTCCTGCGCGACACCGAGACGATGGCCCACGAGATCCACCACACCACCCAGCACGACGCGCCCGCCGGACTCAGCGACCCCGACGGCCGCTGGGAGCGCGAGGCGGCGGACGCGGGGGCGAGGGTCGCGCGCGGACAGAGCGTGCAGTGCGCCGCAGACAGCGGTGCGGGGCACGAGGGGGACGCGGTCCAGCGGCGGGTGGGGTTCGAGTTCGAGTCGCAGTGGCGGGTGCGGGACCACAACGACCTGACGGAGGAGGACGAGCAGAACTACCACGACGAGGTCGCGGAGCAGAAGGCCCTCGGCGGCGCACAGATCCTGGTGATGCTGACAGCCCCTCGGTCGGCACACGCCTCCCGACTGCTCGACGAGGCTGAACAGGCCACGCCCGCGCAGGACTTGAGGGACAGCTGGCTCGCCCCGCTGGCCGGGGGCAATCGCGGCGAGTATCAGCTCACCGACGAGGGCGCGGCCCGGATCGACCGGCTGCGGCAGGAGTCCCCCGAAGAGTACGAGAAGCTCCTGCCCGAAGCCCAGCATGCGCTGCGCACCAAGAAGGTGATCCGGGAGCCCCCTGTTCGCGGCCGCGACATCCCCAAGGCGGACAGCGTCGGCGGCGGCAGGAACTACCAGCTCACCTCGGACGTCAGCCCGACGGGAGGCTCGGGCCTGGAATGGGTGACCGATCCGCTGAACACCCGGGACGAGGCCGTGGAAGTGATGGACACGATCACCGCGGTCTCGGCCGCTCTGGACAGCCGGCAGGGCGAGGAATCCTTCCCGCTCGACGACGTCGTGGTCGAGGGCTTCACGGCGAACCCCGGCATCATGGTGTTCCCGATGGGCGGCGCCCTCGACTACACACCGCAGATGACCGGCGGTTTCAAACTGGGCGAACTGCCCCGGCTGGTGGAGTACCTCAACGCCCCGGCCAAGGCTCCCGGCCTTCTCGGACGCGCCGCTCACGACCGGCGCAAGGAGGCCCAGCAGGACCTGCACAGGGAGGGCATCGGCAAGGTCGACGGCATCCGCCGGACAGCCCGGGAACTGGCCGATGCCCTCCCCGAGGAGGCCACGGGCGGACAACCCACGGACGGGCTGGTGGGGCTGATCACCCTGATCGGCAGCTATCTCGACTACGGCACCCGCCTGGAAGGCAGTGGGAACTCGAAGTCGATCGCGGGCGGCCTGATGTCCCGGACCTCCTTCGCCCACAACTTCACACTGCTGCCCCACCCGCTGCGGGTGTACTTCCGCACGAAACCGGCCGAGTTCGTCACGTTCGCCCTCCAGGCGGCCGGGCTTCCGGTGGACGGAACCGATCCGCTCTACAACACCGCTGTCGAGCACGGGGACGCCGGCCGTCGTGAGCGCAGGCAGATCCCGCTGACCCGCGCCGAGTGGCTGAAGGGCATACCGGTCGGCCAGGATCTGCTGCGCAACTACAAGCACCTCACCGAGGCGGAGAAGATCCAGGTCGGCGACCGCAAGGACGACTGGGACCACATCCACAGCTCCCTGGGCGCGCTGGGCTCGGTGGACGACAAGGTCGGCAAGCCGGGCAGCGAGGAGGTCGCCCTGGTCGCCGAGTTGCGCCGGATACCGGGGGGCGCGCGTACGGCCGACCTCAAGCCGCTGGCCCTCGCCGCCTTCGACCTCGTCCAGCGCCTCAACGAAGGCAAGTCCCTGGACTACAAGAAGAAGAGGTGACCCGTCCGGCGGGGTTCAGCTCTCCTCCTCCAGCCGGAACCCCACCTTCAGTCCCACCTGCCAGTGCGCCACCTCCCCGTTCTCGATCTGGCCGCGTACCTGGGTCACCTCGAACCAGTCGAGGTTGCGCAGGGTCTGGGCGGCTCGGGCGATGCCGTTGCGGACGGCCTGGTCCACGCTCTCGGGGGAGGTGCCGACGATCTCGGTGACCCGGTATGTGTGGTTCGACATACGTCCACCGTGCCTCACGCCGGGCGGCGGCGCGAGGCGTGGCTCCCAGGTCCCAGTGGGCAGGTCTCAGCGGGCGGTGGAGAGGGAGAGGGCGAAGCGGCCGGCGGTGTCGGTCCACCAGTGCGTGAGGTCGAGCCCCGCGGCGGCCAGCTCGGCCGTGATGCCCGCCTCGCGGAACTTCGCGGAGACCTCCGTCCGCATCTCCTCGCCCGGCGCGAAGTCGACCGCGAGATCGAGGGCCGGCACCTTGACCGTCTGCGCGGTGCGCGAACGCAGCCGCATCTCGATCCACTCGTGGTCCCGGTCCCAGAGGGCGACATGGTCGAACGAGCCCGGGTGGAAGTCGGCACCGAGTTCACGGTTGACGACGTCCAGGACGTTCTTGTTGAACGCGGCGGTGACCCCGGCGGAGTCGTCGTACGCGCGGACCAGCGTGGCCTCGTCCTTGACCAGGTCCGTACCGAGGAGAAACGTATCGCCGGGGGAGAGGAGCGCGCGGACGGCGGCGAGGAAGGCGGTGCGTTCGGCGGGGACGAGGTTGCCGATCGTGCCGCCGAGGAACGCGAGGAGACGCGGCCCCGGGGTGGCCGGGAGGTCGAGGGCGGCGGTGAAGTCGGCGATCAGGGCGTGGATGGTCAGCTCCGGATGCTCCGCGAGGAGGCCCGCGCCGGCCTGGGTGAGGGCGCTCTCGCTGACGTCCACGGGGACGTACGTGTCGAGGTCCCGGAGTGCCGCGAGGAGGTGGCGGGTCTTGTCCGAGGAGCCCGAGCCCAGCTCGACCAGGGTGCGCGCGCCGGACGCGGCGGCGATCTCCGGCGCACGGGTGAGCAGGATCTCGCGCTCGGCCCTGGTCGGGTAGTACTCGGGCAACTCCGTGATCCGGTCGAAGAGTTCACTGCCCCGCGCGTCGTAGAACCACTTCGGCGGCAGCCACTTGGGGTGCGCGGTCAGACCGCGCAGGACGTCCGCGCGCAGCGCCGCGTCGGTGGCGCCCTCGGGCAGGGTGCGGGTGAGGAGGAACGGGCTCACGGACGGGGCTCCTTCGGTGCGGTGACATCCTTCAGCGGGGTGAGAAGGACCTCCGTGCGGGTCGCGGTGAGGAGGGTGGCGTCGGGGACCTCGCGCCAGGCGGGGTCGTCGTCGTAGGGCTCGGAGGCGACGACCGCGTGGCGGCCGGGGTCGAGCAGGTACCAGAGGCTGTCGCCCCAGACGGTCGCGGCGATCGAACTCCCGTCCGTGGCGAGGAGGTTGAGCCGGGAGCCGGGGGCCGCCGCGGCGACCTCGGCGAGCGCGCCGGCCAGCGCGTCCCCCAACGGGCGTCTGTTCTTCAGGCGTTGGAGCACCAGGGCCCACACGAACGCCGAGTCCGTGCGCGCCTCCAGTGACAGCAGGTCGGCCGGTGGGAGGGTCGCCGCGATGCCGGACACGCTCCGCGGCCAGCTCTTGACGGCCCCGTTGTGGCTGAACAGCCAGGTGCCGGAGGCGAACGGCGCCGCCGCGGCCTCGCCGTCCGCGCTCGGCAGGGTCGCGTCGCGGACGGCGGCCAGCAGGGCGCGGGTGCGCACGACACGGGCGAGGTCGGTGAAGGAGAGGTCGGCCCAGATCGGCCCCGCGCGCCGGTAGCGGGCCGGTACGGGATCGCCGTCCGCGTACCAACCCACCCCGAAACCATCGGCGTTGACCGTCCCCGAGCGCTGGTGCGCCGGCTCCCAGGACTGGTGGAACAGGCTGTGCGGCGGGTCCTTCAGGAGCCGGCCGAGCGGCAACGGGTCGCCCACATAGGCGAGGTGACGGCACATCAGACGGCCTCCGAGCGGGCCGTGCGGAACCCGGAGAAGATCTGCCGGCGGATCGGGTAGTCCCAGTTGCGGAACGTGCCCCGGCAGGCCACCGGGTCCACCGCGAACGAACCGCCGCGCAGCACTTTGTGCTCGGGGCCGTAGAACACCTCCGAGTACTCCTTGTACGGGAACGCCTGGAACCCCGGGTAGGGGAGGAAGTCGCTCGCCGTCCACTCCCACACGTCGCCGATCAACTGCCGTACGCCATGCGGTGATTCGCCCGCCGGGTAGCTGCCGGCCGGGGCCGGGCGCAGATGGCGCTGGCCCAGGTTGGCGTGCTGGGGCCCCGGGTCGGCGTCGCCCCACGGGTAGCGGCGGGAGGTGCCTGTCGCCGGGTCGTGGCGGGCGGCCTTCTCCCACTCCGCCTCCGTCGGCAGCCGGCGTCCGGCCCAGCGGGCGTAGGCGTCGGCCTCGTACCAGCAGACGTGGACGACGGGCTCGTCCGGCGGGACCAGCTCCGTCACCCCGAACCGGCGGCGCAGCCACTGGCCGCCGTCGCCGTGCCAGAACTGCGGTGAGCGGATGCCGTGTCGGCGGATGTGTGCCCAGCCGGCGGGGTGCCACCAGCGGGGGTCGTCGTAGCCGCCGTCGTCCATGAAGCGCAGGTAGGCGCCGTTGGTGACCGGGGTGGTGTCGATGTGGAAGCCGGGCACCTCGCGGCGGTGCGCGGGGCGTTCGTTGTCCAGGGCCCAGGGTTCGGTGTCCGTGCCCATGGTGAACTCGCCGCCGGGGACGAGGACTTCGGGCGGGCCGGTGAACAGGGCGGCCGGCTCGGGGTCGGGGGCGGTCAGGACCTGGGGGCCCTTGCGGAGCTGATGGGTGATCAGCATCGTCTCGTCGTGCTGCTGTTCGTGCTGCGCGATCATGCCGAACGCGAAGCCGGCCTCGGTCAGGCGGGTGCCGTGGAAGTCGGCCTTCTCCAGCAGGTCCATCACCCGGCCGCGCACCTCGGCCGCGTACGCGCGGGCCTCGGCGGGCGGCAGCAGGGGCAGCGTCGGGCGCTCGGAGCGGGGGTGCTCGAACGCGTCGTACAGGCTGTCGATCTCCGGGCGCATCGGGTCGCCGCCGCCGACCGTGCGCAGCAGCCACAGCTCCTCCTGGTTGCCGATGTGGGCGAGGTCCCAGACCAGGGGCGACATCAGGGGGGAGTGCTGGGCGGTGAGGTCGGGGTCCTCCACGCAGGAGGTGAGGAGGGTGGTGCGGTCGCGGGCCGTGGTGAGGGTGGCGAGGGCCCGCGCGCGGAGGGATTCCGGGTCGGTGGGCGGGAGTTGGACGGGCGCGTCGCGGGGTGCGCCCTCGGTGTGCGCGCCGCGCTGTGCCCCCTCGGTGTGCGCGGCGCGCGGTGCCCCTTCGGCGTCGGTGGCGGATTCGGGTGTGGCCGTCATCGGGGAATCTCCTCGCCGTACAGGCTGTCGAGCAGGTCGTCGGCCGGGCAGCGGCCGGGGCGGATGTAGCGGTCGTGGTAGGCGGAGACCGCGTCGAGCACGGCGGGGGCCGCGCCGAGGCGGGGGAGGGCGTCGAGGGCGAGGGCGAAGCAGGTGAGGGCGGCGTCGTGGAGTTCGGGGTCGGCCAGGCCCTCGCGGGCCGCCGTCAGCCACAGGGGGTTGTGCGGGGCGGGGCTGTGGGCGCGTTCCGCGAGCGGCTTCACCGCGCGGTAGGCGCGCTCGGCGGCCTCGGGGTCGTCGAACAGGGCCGTCGTCACCGCGAGCGGGACGATCCAGCCGTCCTCGCCGGGCTGCGCGTCGATCATCCGCAGCTCCAGGTGGCCGCGCGGGCGGACCGGCGGGAACAGGGTCGAGATGTGGTAGTCGAGGTCGGCGCGGGTCGGGGCGCCGGTGCGCAGCCACTCCCGGAAGGTCAGGCTCTCCGGCACGTCCCAGGGGCCGCTGTCGCGGCGTACGCACATCACCGGGGCGTCCAGGACGAGGCGCGACCACGCGTCGCGCGGGGCGCGGGCGAGGTCGGGGCCGCCCGCGCGGTCCGGGCCGATCTGCGTCCACAGCAGTTGCCGGGTGGAGCGCCAGCCGGTGGGCTCCGCGCCGAGCAGCGGGGAGTTCGCGAACGCCGCGACGAGGACGGCGCCCAGGTGGTGCGCGAGCCACCAGCGCCGGCCGAGCCCGAGGGGGCCCGGTTCCTCGTACCCCGCGTCCAGGCAGACCTGCACGGACGCGGACGCGCACATCATCGCCCGTCCCGCCGGGCCGGTGCGGTCGAGGTAGGTCTCCATCGCGTTGTAGCGGGGTTCGCGCAGGTAGCGGCGGGGGGTGTGCCACGGTTCGGTGCCGATGCCGCTGAGGGCGAGGCCCTGGGGCGCGAGCGCCGCGCGGACGGTGGCGAGGTCGGCCGAGACCGAGTCCACGCACTGGGTGAGGGACCTCGCGGGCCGGGAGCTGAGCTCCAGCTGGCCGCCGGGTTCCACCGTCAGGGCCGAGTCGAGCGGGACGTTCCGCAGTGCTTCGTACGCCGTCCGCAGGCGGCCTGGGGGGATCGCGCCGCGCGGGTCGGCCAGGTCGTGGATCAGCCACTCGACCTCCACGCCGACGGTCCGGGGCGGGCCGGTCTTGAAGCAGATGCCCCGGACCAGGGCGTCCACCTCGGCCTCCGTCATGGCCGTGCGGCCGTCCGTACAGTCGCCGTCGTCACTCACAGAGTCGGACATTCGGGACCCTCCTGAGGTTCCACCATGCCACCGGTCCGGCTCGGACGGGTGTCCGGGCCGGGATCACTCGTCCCACCCAAAACCCTGGACGCGGATCCCACAAGGGGGCGAAACCGGATGCACCGGCACTCGATGTCGTGGTCATCGGGTGTTCCGGCGGCGTTCTTCCCGCGTCGGCGGGACGGGAAATTGCGTTGCGGGCGCGCTCCCCCGGCACGGACGATGACTGCATGAGCACGACAGGCGGCGTCGCGGTCATGGCGTCCACGGGGGTGATGCCATGACCGCGACGCCGCGCCCGCTCAGAACCAGGTGGTGCAGACCACGTCGGGCTGCCCGGCCACGCTGCCGCAGGCCCGCATGACCACGCCCGAGTCGCGCCACTGGACGGTGTGGACGTCCTGGCCGTCGGTGATGGTGGTGTGGCCCAGTTGCGACTCCCAGTGCGCGCCGCCGTCCGCACTGCGGTCCACCCAGATGTGGTCGCCGACGCCGCCCCGGCTGATCCGGCCCCAGCCGCACTCGGTGGAGTCGCTGTAGCGCAGCTCGATCAGCCGGCCCTGGATCTCCACCGACCGGCCCGCCGGGGTCCGCGCGTCCGACCCGGTCGGATCGGTGCCGTCCGTGCAGGTGGTCGCCGGAGCCGGGGTACCGCTCGCGGAACCGCACTCGGGCACCGGCAGCACGGCCGGCCCCTGGAGGTAGATGTTGCTCACCCAGCCCTGGTAGTCCGGCAGGTAGGACCAGACGTCGTTGACGTACCCCTCGGCCTGGACGACCCCGCCGTGGGCCTGGCAGGAGATCCGCACCGAGCGGGGCGTCGCGATGGTCGCCACCGGGCTCCCGTCGAGAGAGGCGCCGGCGCGGACGTTGACGTCCGAGGCCCAGACGCTGAAGTCGCCGCCGGACGGGGTGCCCGACACGCCGCTGAGGTCACGGCCGGTTCCGCACTCGGGGACGTCCGGCAGCACGGCCGGCCCTTGGAGGTAGATGTTGGTGATCCACCCCCGGTACTCGGGCAGGTAGGACCACCAGTCGTTGGTGGTGCCCTCGGCGGTGATGCTGTCCCCGCGCTGCTGGCAGTTCACCTTGACCTGCGTCGGGCCGTCCAGCACCGCGACCACCCGGGCGCCGTGCACCGGCTGCTCGCCGAGCCGGATCCAGGTGCCCCAGGTGCTGTGCACGGGCCCCGACGCGCTCGGGTCCGGGCCCGGCTGCCCGACGGTGTCCGGGTTGATCCGGATCGCCATGACGAACTTGTCCGCGTTCAGCACCCGGGCGTGCAGCGGCGTGCCCGACTGGGCGGCCTCGGCGATCCGGTCGCCGCCCAGGGAGATGGCGACGTGCTCGATGGAGTCGCCGTACCAGTGCTTGTCGCCGAAGAACACGATGTCCCCCGGTTCGAGCCCGCCGGGGCCGTAGATCACGGTGTTGTGGGCCGTGGGCGAGGTCAGCACCTTGACCTCGTTGCCGGTGGCGCCGCTGCCGACGATGTCGTAGCCCACGGCCTGCGACCAGGCGTACCGGACGAAGCCGGAGCAGTCGAAGCCCAGCACGGTGTCGTCGTGCCGGGACGCCTCGTCCTGGCCGTCGAAGTACCCGTACGTCTTGCCCGGCCGCGCGCCGTGGCCGCCGCCCCAGGTGTACATCGTGCCGGCGGCGACCTCCGCGCAGGCCGCCTTGACCGCGAGGTCGGCCAGCCGGTTCGGGGCCGTCGCGTACAACTGGCACGGCACGTCGGCGGCCCGCGCCGGGGACGCCGTCACGCCCACCGTGAAGCCGGTGCACAGCAGCAGGCCCAGCAGGAGAACCAGCCCGTGCCGGGTTCTTCGCACGACGTCGCTCACGAAACCCATCGCCCCTCCGTTTTTCCTCGCATGATCACGACGGGCGCGAGCCTAGGTGCGCGTCCGTCGTGATTTGTGCCGGAAGGGCCGGGTTCACAACGTCTTCTTACTGAACCCGCCGTTATGCAAGGGCAGTTGGCTACGTCCAGCCGTACCTCTCGTGCAGCCGCTGCCGCACCAGGTTGAACCGGCCCCGGTCGAGCGCGCACGCCTCCCTGCGCATGCCCGCCTCGTGCAGCCGCAGCACCCGGTCCACGTCCACCCACGAATCGCGGCCCGACTTGTCCCAGGGGCCGTTGCCGATCGGCACCCACTCGCGGTCCCCGTCGTGCCGCTTGCTGGAGAGCTGGACGGCCAGGAGAGTGCCCCGGGGTTCCCGGGCGACGACGAGAACCGGACGGTCCTTGCCCCGGCCGTCGTTCTCCTCGAACGGCACCCAGGTCCACACGATCTCCCCGGGATCGGGGTCCCCGTCGTGCTCGGGGGCGTACTCGGTGCGGACCCGGCCGACGCTTCGGGGGTCGGCCTCAGTGGTGGCGGCGGGCCCGAACCGGCCCGGGACGTCGTCTTCGGTGAACGTGCTCACGGGGGCACCTTAGACGGTGCGGCCGGACAAGTGAGGGCCGGGCATGTCCAGTTGTCCGCAACGGCGGCAACAGGCCCGGAACGCCGGGAAGTTCCGGGCGGGGCGGATGTTCTGCCGCCGGCAGGGAGTGCGCGCACGGCGAACAGGACGGCCCGCTCGGCCGGTTGCCCGCCGATCGGGTGACCTCCCGGCAGGCCGCGGACCACGTCCGTCCGTTTCCCTCGAAGATCGCGGACGGGCCCGCGCCGGACGGGGCCGCCGACCGAGGGAGCACGCATCCGTGAAGGTCCTGCGCACGGCAGCCGCTGTCCTGACCGCCTGCACCGCCTGGACGACGGCCGCAGGCGCCCAACCGGCCGTCGCCCACGCGCCGTTGGCCGCGAGCAGGGCCGGGGAGGCGTTCTACGAACCGCCCGCCACCCTGCCCGCGCACAACGGCGACGTGATCCGCACCGAACGCTCCGTCTTCCATCTGGACCCGCTCAAAGTGGTCAAGGCCGACGCGGACGTCCAGCGGATCATGTACCGCACGACCGACCGCACCGGCACCCCCGTCGCCGTCACCGGCACCCTCCTCACCCCGAACGCCGCGTACCCCGCCCCTCGCCCGCTCGTCACGTTCGCCCCCGGCACCCAGGGCCTGGCCGACAAGTGCGCCCCGTCCCGCCAACTGGCCGATGGCACCGAGTACGAGGGACTGCCGGTCAAGCACCTCCTCGACCAGGGCTGGACCGTGGTCGTCACCGACTACCAGGGCTCGGGCACGCCCGGCGTCCACACCTACATGGACCGCGAGGCCCAGGGCCGTGCCGTCCTCGACTCGCTCCGGGCGGCCCAGCGGCTGCGGAAGACCGCCGGACCCGTCGCCCTCTACGGCTACTCCCAGGGCGGCGGCGCCACGGCCTCCGCCGCCGAACTCGCCCCCGCCTACGCGCCGGAGCTGAAGATCGAGGGCGCCGTCGTCGGCGCCGCGCCCGCCGACCTCGACGCGGTGGCGGCCGGCCTCGACGGCTCCGCGTACGGCGCGTTCTTCAACTACTCCCTCTCCGGGCTCGGCGCCTCCTACGGCATCGACATCGACGCCTACCTCAACGCACGAGGGAAGCGGGTGACGGCCGACCTGCGCGACAACCAGTGCACGACGCAGGCCCTCGCCAAGTACCCGTTCCTCACCTCCCGGTTCCTCACCGCGGACGGCCGTCCCCTCACCGAGCGGCTGAAGTACGCGCCCTGGAAGGCGATCGTGGCCGACCAGCGGCTCGGCACGCGCAAGCCGGGCATGCCCGTCCTGCTGTCGCACAGCCGCCTCGACGACGTCGTCCCCCATCGGGTGGGGCAGCGACTTGCCGCCGACTGGTGCAAGTTGGGTGCCGTCGTGAAGTTCAGCACCAACCACGTTCCCGGTCACATCGTCGCCGCCGCCGCGACCGGCAACGAGGGCGCGCCCTGGCTGCGGGACCGCTTCGCGGGGAAGACCGCGCCGAACACCTGCTGACCGGGGGGGAGTTGGGGACCGGTGGCGGGGTCATGTCCCGCCGCCGGTCCCCAACTCGTACGCCTACTCCTCGTCCAGCGTCACTTTCCGCGGGGCCGAAGCGGCGCCCGCTTTCTGCGGGCCGGTCCCCGACAGAACCCCGGCCCCGGCACCGGCGGATCCAGCCCCGGCACCCCCAACTCCCTTGCCCCCGGCCCCGTTCGCCGTCGACGGCGCCTCGCCCGGGGCCATCGTCGCCAGCAACTGCCGGGCCAGCCCCAGCCCGGTCCCGCCCATGGTCAGCGCCTTGGCGAACAACTCGCCCATCCCGTCGGCCCCGTTGAGCAGCACCATGTTGTCGACGTTGCCGAAGGCGGACGCCCCCGCCTGGACGATCTCGGGCCATTTCTCGGCGAGTTGCTGGGCGACGACGGCTTCCTGGTTGTCGGCGAGGGCGGCGGCCCGCGCCTTGATGGCCTCGGCCTCGGCGAGCCCCTGCGCACGGGTCGCCTCGGCCGTCGCGAGCCCCTTGGCCTGCGCGGCGGCGGCCTCGGCCTCGCCGGTCGCGCGGGTGGCCGCCGCCGACGCGGCGCCGCGCGTCTTCGTCGCCTCGGCCTCCGCGCCGGCCGCCTGCTTGACGCGGGACGCCTCCGCGGCGGCGGCGAGTTCGGTCTCCTTCGCCTTGGCCTGCGCCGCCGAGATCCGGGCGTCGCGCTCGGCCTCGGCGAGGGTGCGCTTCTCGTACGCCTGGGCGTCGGCCGGCTTGCGGACGTCCGCCTGGAGCTGCTGTTCCCGCCGGTGCGCCTCCAGTTCGGCGACGCGGGTCTCCTGGACGACGACCTCCTGCCGGGCGGCGGCCTCGGCGAGCGGCCCCGCCTGACGGGCCTTGGCCGCCGCGTGGTCGCGCTCGGCCTGGTAGCCGGCCTGGAGGATCTCGCTGTCGCGGGTCGCCTCCGACATCCGGGCGGCGGCCTGCTGCTCCGCCTCCGTGGCGAGCCGGTTGGCCTCGGCCTGGGCGATGCGCGCGTCGCGCTGGACGGCCGCCGCGTGCGGCATCGCGAGGTTCTGGATGTAGCCGGTGGGATCCTCGATCTCGTGGATCTGGAGCGAGTCGACGATCAGTCCCAGCTTCTCCATCTCCGTCCCGCACGCCGCCCGCGTCTGCCCGGTCAGCTTCTCCCGGTCGCGGATCATGTCCTCGACGGTCAACCCGCCGACGATGGACCGCAGATGACCGGCGAACACGTTGTGCACCCGCTCCGACATCAGCCGCTGCTGATCCAGGAACCGGCGGGCCGCGTTGGCGATCGACACGAAGTCGTCACCCACCTTGAAGATGACAACTCCCCGCACCTTCAGGGGAATTCCCTGGTGCGTGACGCAATCCACCTGCAACTCGGTCTCGTTGAGGTCCAGCGACAGCTTGCGCACCGCCTGCACCCCGGGCAGCACCAGCGTGCCGCGCCCCGTGACGATCCGGAACCCCATGCCCTCCTCAAGGCCCTCGGTCCGGTGTTTCGAACCCGAGATGATCAGCGCCTCGTTGGGCTCCGCGACCCGCCACATCATCTTGAACAAACCGATCAGCACGAGGACGGCGGCGACCGCCACCCCCGCGACGACGCCGATGACCATCGGCATGCGCCCCCTTTGGATGGTGCCCTCTCGGCACCGAACGAAAGGGAGTGTGCGCCCCCGCGAGCCCCAGGAGAAGACGCCGCCCGATCCTTGTCACAACCTTGACGAATACGGCTCTCACCTGGGACTTCGCACGCTCAACTGTCGTACGCGGCCGTGACGTAGACGCTCCGGGGCGGCAGGTGCTCCACCACCATCACCACCGTCCCCTTCTCGATCCGCTCCCCGCTGTTCGCCGGGTACGCGAGGAAGTGCTCCGCCCCGCCCCGCACCCGGACGATGACCTCCCCGACGAGCCCGGGTCCGACCGCCCCCGTGACCCGCCCCATCAGCCCGACCATCGACACGTCGCCCATGGGGGAAGGGTAGGCGGGGGCGGGCGTTGCGCGAAGCGGCACTACGGGCCCGCAGTCCTGCGCGAACCATTGACGTGTCTCATTCACACCCCTACCTTCTGATCGACTTCCCGAACCCTGTTCGGCCGGTCGAACCCCCATGGGGCGTTGGACGACGCCCGCAGCGCCGGCCGGCCATGCCCGCACCACCGGCCGGACGCCTGAACCACCGAGGGAGAGCCGCCATGACCCCACACCCCCACACCCCGGCCCCGTCCCGCCGCAGCCTGCTGCGCGCACTCGCCGTGGTCCCCGCCGCCGCCCTGGTCCTCGGCGAGACCCCGGGCCTGCTCGGCACCGCCCTCGCCGCCGCGCCCGCCGCGGGCTCCGCCACCAGATACACCATCGTCCCGTTCCTGAACAGCAACGACGGCACGGTGAACGTCTACACCTCGGACGACGGCACCGACTTCCGCCTCACGAAGTCCTCCGCGTACACGCCGCCGAGCAACCGGATCCGCGACGCGAGCGTCTTCAAGCACACGGACGGCTTCTACTACCTCACGTACACGACGCACACCTGGCAGGACGTCAGCACCACGATCGGCTTCGCCCGCAGCTCCGACCGGGTCAACTGGACGTTCCTGTACGACTACCAGGTCCCGATCGCGAACCTCTCCCGCGCCTGGGCCCCCGAGTGGTTCGTCGACAGCGACGGCAGCGTCAACGTCATCGTGTCCTGCTCCCTCACCAGCGACGAGTGGATCTTCACCCCGTACCGGCTGCGCGCCACCAACGCGGCGCTGACCGCCTGGAGTTCACCGGTCGCCCTGGCGGGGATCGGCGCCAACCACATCGACACGTACATCGTGAAACTCGGCTCGACCTACCACGCGTTCACGAAGAACGAGACGACCAAGTACATCGAGTACGCGACGGCGACCTCCCTCAACGGCCCCTACACGATCCGCGAGACCGGCGACTGGGCGGGCTGGGGCAGCTACCGCGAGGGCCCCTCCGTCATCCAGCTCGACAACGGCGCCTGGCGGATCTACTTCGACGGCTACGGCGACAACACCTACTACTACAGCGACAGCTACGACACCTTCGCCACCTGGTCCGCCCCCAAGGCCCTGCCCGGCATCTCCGGCACCGCCCGCCACTTCACGGTCATCAAGGAGACCGTCTCCGGCGGCCCCAGCATCGCCAGGAACACCACCCGCTCCTTCCAGTCCGTCAACTACCCCACCCGGTACTGGGAACAGCAGTCCGCCCTGCTCAACCTCCCCGTGATCACCGGCTCCAGCGCGACCGCCGACAAACGCGCCGCCACCTTCACGGTCGTGCCCGGCCTCGCCGACGCCAACGCCTACTCCTTCCGCGACGCCTCCGGCAACTACCTGCGCCACTGGGACTTCCGCGGCCGCTTCGACGCAGGCGACAACACCACCACCTTCGCCCGCGACGCCACCTTCACCGCCCGCACCGGCACCACCTCCGGCTCCGTCCGCTTCGAGTCCTACAACTACCCCGGCCACTACCTCCGCCATTACAACTACCAGCTCCGGGTGGAGCCTTCCGACGGCACGGACGTCTTCCGCCAGGACAGCTCCTTCGTGCCGGTGACGGCCTGGGCCTGAGCCACACATCCCCTGACCTGGGAGGCGCCGTCGGCTGCGCCTCCCAGGCTCCGCTCAGGGTGCACGGCGGGCCAGCCACCGGTCGATCGCCACGTTGAGCAGCAGGCACACGGCGCCCCAGCCGGCGATGGTCGCCAGGTGGCTGCCGATGCCGGTGCCGTCGAAGTAGACCGCGGCGCGGACGATGTCGACGGCGGCGGGCAGGGGCAGGACGTCGTTCAGGCCGCGGAAGGCTTCGGGGACCATGTAGAGGGAGATGGCGCCGCCGGAGGCGGGGACGCCGATCATGAGGGCGATGATCAGCACGGGAACGACGCCGGCGATGCCGAGGGTGCGGGTGAACACGGCGGTGAACAGGGAGACGCTGAAGATCGTCAGGGCGCCGAAGCCGACCATCGCCCAGCCGTGGCCATTGATCGCGCCGATCAGGACGTCGAACAGCACCCACAGCCACACGGCCATGCCCACCGCCCAGCCCGCCATCATCGGCAGGAGCTGACGCAGCCGCTTGATCTCCGGCGCGCCGCCGCGCAGCGCCGCCATGATCACGAAACCGGACATGATCCACGACATGGCCGCGTACATGCTGTTGCTGCCGTTGGAGTCGGAGGCGTCGAGCGGCTTGATGTCGGTCGTCTCCAGCGGGATCCGCTGACTCTGGGCGACCTGCTGGAACATCCCCCGCACCGCGTTGTGCTGACCGGCCCCCGCCGCCGACGAGGTGTAGAGCTGCGCCGGACCGCCCTTGGCGACGGGCGGCACGTACACGCCGACGACGTCCCGCTCACGGATCCGGTCGGTCGCCTCGTCGAGGGAGGTGCTGGTGGTCAGGGAGACCAGATCGCCCAGGCCCTCCCGAAGCCCCTCGGCCGCCTGCTCGGCCTGCTCCCGCGAGGCGCCGACGACCACGACGGGCATGTCACGGATCTCCGGCTGGTGCAGGGACGCGCTCATCATGCCGACGACGACGGTGAGGATGGCCAGCGGGAAGGCGGCCACCGCGAAGTACCGGAGCCGTTTGGAGCGCACCGGGCCGCCGGACATCGCGGGCCGCGGGACGTCGGGGTCGTCGGACCCCGGGGTGTCCGCGAGGACGGCACCCTTGCGGCGCTCCAGCAGGAGGGCGAGCGCGAGGGCGGCGACCAGCCAGACGGCGAGTGTCAGCAGGTGCGCGCCCACTCCCCGGCCGTCGAAGTAGAGCACCGAGCGCAGCGCCTCACCCGCGGCCGGCAGCGGCAGCACATCGTGCAGGAAGCCGAAGAAGCCGGGCATCGTGTGGATCGGCGTGGCGAGGTTGGAGGAGGGCACGCCGAAGACGACCCACAGCAGCATGCCGGGCAGCAGCGCCAGCCCGCCCAGGAACCGGGCGAACAGCAGTTGGCCGAGGCCCACGGCGCCGGTCGCCAGCAGGCCGATCCCGACGAACGCCGGGTAGTGGCCGTCGACCGCCCCCACGATCGGACCCAGGATCAGCCAGGTCACGGTGCTGGTCAGCACCGCCCAGCCGGCCAGCAGCGGCAGGAACCTGCGCAGGGCGAGCAGGTGGGGCACCGCCGTCATCATCCCGCTCAGCGAGACGTACCCGACCATGATCATGCCGATGGCGGCGAGCAGGACGGCGATGCCGGCGCTGTCCCCGGCGGGCAGCGGCGCGACGTCCTCGGTCCTCGTCGTCCAGTCGTGGCCCGCCGCCACCGGGGCCAGGATCTGTTTGACCATCCCCGCCTGCGAGGCGCCGGCCGCCTGGGCGGTGTAGACGGTCGCCTCCGTGGAACCGTCCGCGGGGACCACCAGGACGCCGGCGACGTCACGGTCCTTGAGCAGGCCGAGCGCCCTCTCGCGGCCCGCGACCAGCCGGGGATCGGCGGCGCCGTCCTGGACGGACCCCAACTCCTCGACGACCGACTCGGCCACGGCCCCCGAACCGACCACGGCGACCGGCATGTCCCGGGTCTTCGGCGAGTGCATCGTGCCCATGTAGGTCGCGTACATCATCGTGACCATGAGGAAGGGGATGAGGAAGAGAAAGGCGCGCTTGACGATCTCCCGCTTCCGATCCGCCTCGGACGGGGCCGGCTCGGCCCCGCTCACCTCGGCGACGGGGGTCGCTGTTTCCATGACTTGCTCCTGATAGAGGGGGTGGGGCACGCGACGCAGAGGTCGGGCGCGCGGCACACTCGCTGTGCATAATGCACATTGATTGCAGCGTACGGTGAGATTGCATGATGCACAACCGTGGCATGGCGCAATCGGCGTGTACGATGCACAGGCAACGGAACGCGGAGGAGGCGCCCGTGGACGCGGGGCAGGCACAGCGGATGGAGCGGGAACTGCTCATCCTGATGCGGCACATGACCATGGCCGGGCCACGCGGCCCCGGCAAGCAGGCAGGGCTCGACCGCAGCGCCTACGTCCTGCTCAGCCGCCTTGAGGTGCAGGGCCCCATGTCGATCCCCGACCTCGTCGAGGCGTTCGGCCTCGCGTCCTCCACGCTCAACCGCCAGACGACCGCTCTCCTCAAGAACGGCCTGGTCGAGCGCACCGTCGACCCCCACGGCAGCGTCGTCCACAAGTTCCGCATCACCGAGGAAGGGCTCAGCCGCCTCACGGCGGAGCGGGAGCGGACGGCGTCCGGCCTGGACACGACCCTCAGCGACTGGACGCCGGAACGCCTGGAGCGCTTCATCGACGACCTGGAGCGGTTCAACACCGACATCGAACGGATGACCGGCCGCCCGTGGCCTCGCACGGGCCGCGAGACGCACTGAGCCGGCCACGCACCGAGCCGGCCCACGTCCGCTCCCGGAACGAGTCAGCCCCTGGCGATGTCGGCGAGCAGGGCCTCGACGCGCGCCTGCGCTCGCTCGGCGACGTCGCCGCCGGGGGCGGCATGGACGCGGCCGGCCTCGACGGCGGCGAGCGCGGACTCGGCGACCTCGCGCGGCGACAGTTTCTCGCCGAAGCGCGCGGCGGCGTCCTGCATCGCGGCGGGAACGCCGGCCCGCAGGTCGATCGCGCCGAGCGCTGCGGAGTTCTGCCCGAGAGGCGTGTCGACGAGCCCGGGACAGAGCACGGTCGCGCCCAGCGCGGGCGCCACGCGCTTCAGCTCCAGATCAAGCGTCTCGGTCAGCCCCACGACCGCGTGCATGGTGGTGGTGTAGGGCGTGAGGTAGGGCAGGGGAGCGAGGCCGCCGGAGGAGGCGGTGTTGAGGAAGTGGCCCGTCCCCTGCTCGATGAACAGGGGAGCGAAGGCGTTGACGCCGTGGACGACGCCGAGCACCTTGACCCCGATCATCAACTCCCAGACGCGCGCCTCCTGTTCCCACAGGGGAGCGGGCGGGGAGACGACGCCGGCGTTGTTGCAGACCAGGTCAACCCGCCCGTACGCGGCGACGGTCCGGTCGGCGAGCGCGCGGACCGACGCCGCGTCGCCGACGTCCGCGACCACGGCGGTGACCTCGGCACCGGCGGCCGTCAGTGACACCTTCGCCTTCTCAAGGCCCTCCTCGCGGATGTCGGAGATGACCAGCCGCACTCCGCGGCCGGCGAGGGCTTCGGCGAGGCCGTAGCCGATGCCGCTGGCCCCTCCGGTGATGACGGCTACTTGGTCGTTCGTGATGCGCATTGCGTACTCCTGTTGGTTGTGTGGGGTTGTTCGTAGAGGGAAAAGGGGGCTGCGCCTCACCTGGGACCGCACCTCACCTGTCCTCACCTGTTCTCGCGAGGCAGGAAGGAGGCGAGCGCGCAACACAGCACGGCGGCACCGGCGCCGATCGCCAGGACGGCCCTGAAACCGTTCTCCGACGGCAGGGCGTGCCCCGCGAAGTCGGTGGTCAGCCGGGCCAGGACCACGCCGACGACCGCGCTGGAGAACGAGGTGCCGAGGGACCGCATGAGGGTGTTGAGGCTGTTGGCGGCGGCCGTCTCGGACACCGGCACCGCCCCCATGATCAGCGCGGGCATGGCCCCGTACGCCAGCCCCATGCCCGCGCCGACGACGCAGCCGACCAGGACGAGCTGCCAGATCTCGGCCATCAGCACGGTGCCGATCCCGTACCCGACGGCCACGACCAGCGCACCGGTCATCAGGGTGACCTTGGGACCGCGCGCCTTCGTGATGCGTGCGGAGAACGGGGCCGCCGCCATCATCACCAGGCCCATCGGTGCCATGGCCAGCCCCACGGCCAGCAGATCCCGGCCCATGCCGTAGCCGGTCTCCTCGGGCAGTTGCAGCAACTGCGGCATGACCAGGGACAGCGCGAACATCGAGAAGCCGATGGCGACGGACGCCAGGTTGGTGAACAGCACCTGGCGGCGGGCGGTGGTGCGCAGGTCGACCAGCGGCGCGCCGACGCGCAGCTCGAAACGTCCCCACAGGAACAGCACGAGCACCGCGACGGCGGACAGACCGAGGGTGGCGGCGCTGCCCCAGCCCCAGTCGGCCCCCTTGGACACGGCCAGCAGCAGACAGACCAGCCCGGCCGAAAGCCCGGCCGCGCCCACCAGATCGAAGCGCCCTCCCGCGCGCACCTCGGACTCGGGGACGACCGTCACGACGAGCACCCCGGCCAGGACCCCGAGCACCGCCGACGTCCAGAACAGCACGTGCCAGTCGAAGTGATCGGCGATCAGCGCGGCCGCGGGCAGCCCCAGCGCACCGCCGATGCCGAGGGACGCGCTCATCAGCGCGGTCGCGCCGGCCAGCCGCTCGGCGGGCAGTTCGTCGCGCATGATGCTGATGCCGAGGGAGACGGCACCGGCGGACAGCCCTTGCAGCACCCGGCCGACGATCATCGGAGCGAGCGAGTCACTGAGACCGCAGACCACCGAGCCGGCCACGAGGAGGGCCAGGCTGACCAGCAGCATGCGCCGCTTGCCGTACATGTCACCGAGCCGCCCCATGACGGGGGTCGCGACGGCGCCGGCGAGCAGCGTGGAGGTGATGGCCCAGGCCGTGTCCGCCGGGGAGGCGCCGAGGAGGCCCGGAAGCAGGGGGATCAGGGGGATGACCAGGGACTGCATCAGCGAGACCACGATCCCGCCGAGGGCCAGGACCGCCACGACGGCGTCCGCTCGCGGCGCCGTGGACGCCGTCGTCGCGGCCGGCTGGGGTGGTGCTGCGGACATGGGTGGCCCTCTCGGATGGAGCGGTGGACAGGGGTGCGCGGACTCGGGGCGGCGCGTGGTCACTCCGCCAGGCGGATCGCGGCCGCCGGACAGAGCGCCGCGGCCTCCCGCACGCTCTCGTGCAGCGGAGCGTCGGGCGTGTCGGTCAGCAGGACGGCGATGCCGTCCTCGTCACGCTGGTCGAAGACCTCGGGCGCGGCCACGACGCACTGTCCGGCGGCGACGCACTTGGGCTCGTCGAACTCGATGTGCATGGTTCTTTCTCCTTCTGTGGGGGCCTTCTGCGAGGGCCTTCTGTGGGGGCCTTCTGTGGGGGCCTTTTGTGTGTGAGGTGGTCAGGGCTGGTCCCAGGCGACCGGCAGGCGTTCCGGACCGCGCGTGAGCACCCCGGTCTTCCAGACGACGTCGGCCTCGGACGCGTGGAACCGCAGCCCCGGGAAACGGGTCAGCAGGGTGCGCAGGGCCACCTGTAGTTCCACCCGGGCGAGCGGGGAGCCCAGGCAGTGGTGCGCGCCGCCCCCGAAGGCGACGTGCGCGGCCTCGCGGCGTTCCAGGTCGAGCCGGTGGGGGCAGGTGAACACGGACTCGTCGTGGTTGGCGGCGTGCAGCGCGACCATCACGGCCTCGCCGGCGCGTACCGTCACCCCGCCGACCTCGACGTCCTCCAGGGCGTAGCGGGCGAAGGCGGTCCCGATGGACAGCGGGACGAAGCGCAGCAGCTCCTCCACCGCCTGCGGGATCCGCTCCAGGTCGGTGCGCAGGGCCGCGAGCTGTCCGGGGTGGGTGAGCAGCACGTACACGAAGTTGGCGATCTGCGTGGCGGTGGTCTCGAAACCGCCGACGAGGATGCCGGTGAGCAGGGTCAGCAGCTCCGCCTCGGAGAGCCGGTCCTCCTTGTCCCGCGCGGCGACGAGGTCGCCGATCAGGTCGTCACGGGGACGCGCGCGGCGGTCGGCGATCAGGCCGGCCATGTACGCGGTGAGGCTCGCCCGGTGCCGCGCGGCCTCCTCCGGCGTGTACTTGGTGGTCGAGATGAACGCCTCGGCCCAGACGTGGAAGTCGCCCCGGTCCTCGGCGGGCACCCCGAGCAGGGCGCTGATCACGCTGATCGGCAGCGGCAGCGCGAAGCCGGTGACCAGGTCGGCGTGGGTTCCCCCGGCGAGCATCGCGTCGGCCAGCTCGGCGGCGATCCGCTCGACACGGGGCCGCCACTCCTCGACCCGCTTGACGGTGAACGCCTTGGACGCGAGCCGGCGCAGCCGGGTGTGCTCCGGCGGGTCCAGGATCATGAGGGCGTCCGGCGGGGTGGGGAAGGACCGCAGGCGCGGCTCGTCACGCCGGAGGCTTTCGTTCCGGCTGAAGCGGGGGTCGCCGAGGACCAGTCGCGCGTCCTCGTGGCGGGTGGCCAGCCAGGCGGGTTCGCCGTAGGGGAGCTGGACCCTGCTCAGCGGCTGCTCTCTCCGCAGGGCGGAGTACAGGGGGTTGAGGGCCAGCTTCTCGGCCGTGAACGGGTAGGCGGCGGGCTCGGTGACCGGCATGGTCGACTCCTTCCGGGGATAACTGAGATGAAGCTATCGGTTGTGTGATGCAGCGAAGTACTTCAACAGAGAGTTGACTCTTGCTTGGTACCGTGGAGCGGTGACTGCCGAGACCCCGCGTCGACTGCGCGCCGACGCCGCCCGCAACTCCGAGAAGATCCTCCGCGTCGCGCGCGAGGTCTACGCCGAGGGCGGCTCCGACACCTCGCTGGAGGAGATCGCCCGTCGCGCGGGTGTGGGCATCGCGACGCTGTACCGGCGCTTCCCGAACAAGGAGGAACTGGTCCGGGCGGCGCTGGAGCAGAAGGTCGCCGAGGAGATGTCGCCCGCGATCAGACGAGCGCTCGACGACAGCGATCCCCTGCGGGGGCTCGCGACGCTGTGGGAGGCGTCGGTCTCCTTCGCGGCACGCGAACAGGGCATGCTGGGCGCGGTGCGCCGGTCGGGTGCCCTGGCCTCGGAGCTGTCCGCACCGTTCTACGAGGCGCTGATCCTCGTCACCCGCCGCGCCCAGATCGCCGGACACGTCCGCGCCGACCTGGTCCCCGACGACCTCCACCGGATCACGGTGATGCTGCTGAGCGTGCTGTCCACGGTCGATCCCGACGGCGACGGCTGGAAGCGCTACATCACCATGGTCCTCGACGGCCTCGCGCCCGCGCGGCCCACCGCGCTCCCGGCACCGGAACCGCTGCGGCAGTGGCCGTCGTGGGGTTCGCCCACCAGGTGACCGGCAGCGCGTGGACGCCGAACGCGGCCATGGTGCCCCGGAACGGGACCTCCTCCAGGGGCACGGCCAGCCGCAGGCCGGGCAGCCGGCGCAGGAGCCGGGGCAGCGCCTCCGTCAGCTCCACCCGGGCCAGGTTCTGGCCGAGGCACTGGTGGATGCCGTAGCCGAAGGCGATGTGCCCGCGGGTGTTGCGGCCGATGTCGAGGACCCCGGCGTTCTCCATGAACGACGGATCGTGGTTGGCGGCGGGCAGGTTGACGGCGATGATGTCCCCGGCCTTGACCTCCTGGCCGCCGATGACCAGGTCCTCGTGGGCGGCGCGCCAGATCATGTCCTGGGCGATCGAGAGATAGCGCAGCAGTTCCTCGACGGCGCCCGCGACCACCTTGGGGTCGTCGCTGTCCCGGACGACGGCCGCCTGCTCCGGATGCTCCAGCAGGGTCAGCGTGCCCAGGCCGATCATGTTGGCGGTGGTCTCGTGGCCGGCGATGAGCAGCACGAGCCCGTTCATCGCCACCTCCTCCGGCTTCAGCTCCCCCGTCTCGACGCGCTCGGCGATCAGCCGGCTGATGAGGTCGTCGCCGGGCTCGCGCTGCTTGCGCCGCACCAGCTCCATGAGGAAACCGAACAGCTCGGCGCTGGCCCGGCCCTTGTCCTGCGGGGTGACGTCCGGCTGGTTGATCGTGACGCTGTGCTCCTGGAAGAACGCGTGATCCTCGTAGGGGACCCCGAGCAGCAGGGAGATCACCAGGGACGGCATCGGAAGCGCGAAGGACTCGACGAGGTCGGCCGAGTCGCCCTCGGCGGTCATCTCGTCGAGGAACCGGTCGACCAGCGCCCGCACCTGGGGGCGCATCGCCTCCATGCGCTTGACCGTGAAGTCCTTGGTCAGCATGAGGCGGATCCGGGCGTGCTCGGGATCGTCCATGCGCGGGAAGGCCGGCACCTGCTGCTGCGCGCTCGGGTGCATACGGGGGTAGCGGAGGGTGTCGGCGCTGATCCGCTGGTCGGACAGGACGAACTTGACGTCCTCGTGGCGGGTGACCACCCAGGCGGTCTCGCCGTTCCACAGCCGCACCTTCTGCAGCCCGTCGCCCAGCCGCCACTGCGCGTACTCGGCCGGCAGATCGAGCGGACAGCGCGCGGAGCGGGCGGCGGGGTAGGCCGGCAGGCCGAGGTCGCCGGTCGGTTCGGTGGCCGTGTTCATGGGTCCTCCAGGAGTTGTGGGCAGGGGTTCAGGCGACGGGGGTGCCGACGACGGCTTCCGACCAGGCGGTGCCGTTCGCGACGAGGGAGCGCCAGGCGCGTACGGCCTTGGGCGGCAGCCCGGCGCCGAGGACGCCGGTCAGCCGTTCGCCCCGGCGGTAGGCGACCAGCAGACGCCCGGTGTCCTCGGATGTCAGGACCAGTGCCTCGTCATGGCCGCGCAGATGGCCGTACGCGTGGATCTTGACGTCGTACTGGTCGGACCAGAAGTAGGGAACGGGCGCGAACGGGCGCTGGGCGCCCAGGAGGTTGCGGGCGACGGCCATGGCCTGCTCGGCGGCGTTCGTGCGGTGCTCGACGCGCATCGAGGTGCCGAAGAGCGGGTTGTGCCAGCGGGCCACGTCACCGACGCCGTGGACGTCGGGCGCGGCGGCGCAGTACGCGTCGCACAGCAGCCCGTCCCGGAGGTCCAGGCCGTTGCCGTCCAGCCACTCGGTGTTGGGCAGGGAGCCGATGGCCACGAGGACGTCGTCGGCGGGCAGGACGCCGCCGTCGGACAGCAGGACGCCGGTGACCTGGCCGGCGGTGCTGCGGATCTCGTGGACCGAGGTGTTGGTGCGCACGTCCACGCCGTGGGCCAGGTGGATCCGGGTCAGGAACCGTCCGGCGTCGTCGCCGACGGCCTGGCCCATGGGAACCGGGCCCGCCTCCACGAGCGTCACCACGGCGCCCAGCGCGCGGGCGGTGGCCGCCACCTCCGCCCCGATGAACCCGCCTCCGACGATCACCAGACGCCGGTCCGGCCGCAGCCGGTCCTTGAGCATCAGCGCGTCCTCGACGGTGCGCAGCACATGGACGCCGGACACGTCGGCGCCGGGCAGGAGGCGGCGGGGGCGGACGCCGGTGGCGACGACCAGCGCGTCGTAGGGCACCCGGCCGCCGTCGGCCAGGTACACCTCGCGGGAGCCGCGGTCCAGCCCGATGGCGGCCGTGCCCAGGCGCAGGTCGAGGCCGAGGGCGTCGAGGTCGGCCGCCGGGCGCAGCGCCAGCCGCTCCGGTCGCCAGTCGCCCTTGAGGAGGTGCTTCGACAGGGGCGGGCGGTCGTAGGGGGCGTAGGGCTCGTCGCCCACGAGAGTGATCGCACCCTCGTAGCGCGCCCTGCGCAGCGCCTCCGCCGTGGCCAGCCCGCCCGCCGACGCGCCGACCACCACGATCCGGTTCATCAGACGTCTCCTTCGCTGCTCTCCGTACCGATAGACACTCTCATTTGCTCGTGGGCCGATGGGCAACCTACTTGAGAAGTAACTCGCGCCGACGGACTCATCCCTAGGTCTCATCCGTGAGAACGAACCGAAAAAAGCCAGCTGAAGTGGCCTTTCTTCGCGTTGACGCCGGCTTCTGGCAATCGATAGCTTCCCCTCGTTTAGTGAAGGTCGTATGGAGGCCAGTTCACTCCCGGAAAGAGGCGAAGCATGACCGACGCGTATCGGAACCTGATCGGCGGAACGCTGCGGCCACCGGAGTCGGGGCGATGGCTCGACGCGGAGAACCCGGCGACAGGAGAGGTGTGGGCGCGGATCCCCGCGAGCGGCCAGGCGGACGTCGACGCCGCGGTCGAGGCCGCGAAGAACGCCTTCCCCGGCTGGTCGGCGCAGCCGGCGGCGGTCCGCGGCCACTTCCTCCAGCAGGTGGCGAAGGTCTTCGCCGAACACGGCGAGGAACTGGCCCGGCTGGAGACCCGTGACAACGGCCGCCTCCTGGCGGAGAACATCCAACGCGCCGGAACCGGCATGGCGTTCGTCTGGAACCAGGCCGCGGGCCGGACGCTGGAGGCGGTCACCGGCGACAGCGTCGTCCTCGACCCCGGAAGCTTCGGCTTCACCCGGCGCGAGCCCTACGGCGTCGTGGCGGCGATCGTGCCGTGGAACGCGCCGCTGGCGATGCTGTCCAGCAAGGCGGCGACGGCGCTCGCGGCCGGCAACACCGTGGTCGTCAAACCCCCGGAGCAGGCGAGCGTGTCCTCGCTGCGCTTCGCCGAACTCGTCGCCGAGGTGCTGCCGCCCGGCGTCCTGAACATCGTCGCCGGAACCGGCGAGGAGGCCGGGGACCCCCTCGTCCGGCACCGGGACGTCCGGAAGATCACCATGACCGGCTCGACCCGGACCGGCCGGGCCATCCAGCGGGCCGCGGCCGACCACCTCACCCCGAGCGTCTTCGAACTCGGCGGGAAGTCCCCCAACATCGTCTTCGCCGACGCCGACCTCGACGCCGCCGCGCGGGGCGTGACGGTCGAGTCGGTCTTCACCGGCAACGCGGGACAGGTGTGCGTGGCCGGCTCCCGGATCCTCGTCCAGCGGCCCGTCCTCGACGAACTGCTGAAACGCGTCCGCGCCATCACCGAGCGGATCGTCCTCGGCGACCCGGCCGACCCCGCCACCACCATGGGCCCCCTGATCTCCCGCGCGCAGTACGACCGCGTCGTCGGCTACCTCACGTCCGGCGCCGAGGAGGCCGAGCTGGTCCTCGGCGGCCGGCACGGCCCCGGACTGGTCCCCGCACTGCCGGGCGGCTACTGGGTCGAGCCCACCCTCTTCACCACCACGGACAACTCGCTGCGCATCTGCCAGGAGGAGATCTTCGGCCCCGTCGCCGTCCTCGTCCCCTTCGACACCGACGACGAAGCCCTCGCCCTCGCCAACGACAGCCGCTACGGCCTCGCCGCCGGCGTGTGGACCCGGGACCTGGCCCGCGCGCACCGCTTCGTCCGCGACCTCGACGCGGGCAACGTGTGGGTCAACGCCTACCGCCAGACGCGCTACGAACTGCCGTTCAGCGGCGTGAAGGACAGCGGCTACGGCCACGACGCCGTCCTGGAGTTCACCCGGGAGAAAGCCGCCGTCATCGCGTCCTGACACCCCGGTCCACCCCCCCCCACCACGACGAAGGAGACACCACATGGGAGACATGGACGGCAAGGTGGCCGTGATCACCGGAGCCGGCGCCGGCATGGCCAAGGCGTGCGCGGAACTGTTCGTCCGGCACGGCGCCAAGGTCGTCGCCGCCGACATCAGCGGCAAGGAGAAGGACACCGCGGCCGAACTCGGCGAAGCGGTCGTCCCCGTCCACTGCGACGTCTCGCGGGAGGACCAGGTCGTCGCCATGTTCGACACCGCGGTACGCGAGTTCGGCCGCGTGGACGCGGTGCTGAACGTGGCGGGCATCGCCGACGGCGCCCCGCTCGCGGACTCCACCCTGGAGATGTACGACCGGATCATGGCCGTCGACCTCAAGGGCGTGTTCCTCGGCACCAAGCACGGGATCCGCGCCATGCGGGCCACCGGCGGCGGCGCGATCGTCAACTGGGCCTCGCTCGCCGCCCTGGCCACCTCCGGCGCCTACGCCGGCGTCTACTCGGCCGCCAAGGCCGGCGTCATCGCGCTGACCCGGGCGGCGGCGACCGAGTACGCCACCGACGGCATCCGGGCCAACTCGCTCTGCCCCGGCATCATCCTCACCGACATGGGACAGCACGCGGTCCGAGCGGCACCGGAAAAGCTCCAGAAGCCGGCGATGCGACGGGGCGGCACCCCGCAGGAGGTCGCCGAACTCGCCCTCTTCCTCGCCTCGGAACGCTCCTCGTACCTCACGGGGCTCGCCATCCCGGTCGACGGCGGCTGGGGCTCCCTGCTCCGCTGACCGCACACCGTCCGTGTGCTTCGGAAGGAGGGAGACCAGTACCGCGGTAGGAGGCGGCGACGGCGGATTCGCTTCCCCGGTGCCGTAGGGAGCCGGATTTCCACGCCTAACGTGAGGCACGGGTCACGCAGGCCCATCCGACCGTCGTCCGCCGCACCCCGGAGACGTACACCGTGACCACAGCTTCGCAGGGCTCCCGCGTCGCCCCCGGCACCCTGCTGGGCGGCTCGGAGCACCGCACGGTCGTCCGGATCCTGACCCTGCTGGCCTCGGTGGGCCGGGCGGACCAGGCGCGTCCCCACGTCAGACGGTGGGGCGTGCCGATGCTGTGCGCCGCGCTCGGCCTCCAGCCGTTGCTGGCCTACCCCGGCCCCGCGCCCGCGTTCCCGCTGTCCTTGGTGCTGCTGGCCGGGATCACCGTCCCGCTCCTGTGGCGGCAGAGCCGTCCGGTGCTGGTGTTCGCCGTCGTCACGGGCTTCTCCGTGGCCGAGGCCGCCTGCGGGGTCCTGACCAACGCGCACTTCCTCGCCCAGTTGGTCATGCTCTACAACCTGGCCCGCTTCGCCACGCCGCGCGCGGTGGCCGGGGCCGTGTCGGTCGCCCTGCCGCAGACACTGGTCACGGTCCTCGCCTTCTCCTCCGACGAACAGCTGAGACGCGTCACCACCGCCCTCTCCCTGGGCGTCATGCTGATGCTCGGCATGCTCGCGATGGCCGGACTGGGGCTTGGCGGCCGGGTGGCGCGCCTCTACATCACCGCGTTGCAGGACCGGGCGGTGCGGCTGGAGGTGGAGCGCGACCAGCGGGTCCGGCTCGCGGAGGCGGCGGAACGGGCCCGTATCTCCCGGGAGATGCACGACATCCTCGGCCACACCCTCGCCGTCATGGTCGGTCTCGCCGACGGCGCGGCCGGGCTCGCCGAGTCCTCACCCCACCGGGGCGCCGAGACGTTGCAGATCATCGCCGACAGCGGACGCGGCGCCCTGGCGGACCTGCGCCGCCTGCTCGGCACCCTCCGCGAGAACGGCACCGCGCCCCGCGACTCCCCGCTGGCACCGCAGCCCGGCCTGGCCGACCTCGACGCCCTCCTGGACCGCGTCCGGGCCGCAGGCCCCACGGTGACCCTGCACGCCGACGGAGACCTGACCGGCCTGCCCGCGGGACTCCAGCTCACCGTCTACCGCATCGTCCAGGAAGCACTCACCAACACCCTCAAACACGCGGCCCGCACCACGACGGTCGACGTGACCGTGGCGGCGACCGCCCACACGGTACGCGTCGGCGTCGAGGACAGCGGACCCCCGCGCACACCCCGCCGGCGCCCCCACGGCGACGGGGGACAAGGACTGCTCGGCATGCGCGAACGCGCCCTGCTCTACCAGGGGACCGTCACCGCGGGCCCCGGCCGCCGGGGCGGCTGGAGCGTCCGCGCGCAGCTCCACCTCGCCCCGCCCACCAGAACACCTACGCCCACGGAGAACCACCCGGCATGACCACTGTCCTCATCGTCGACGACCAGGCCCTGCAACGCCTCGGCTTCAGCATGCTCATGGAACAACACCCCGACCTCACCGTGGTCGGCGAGGCCACGCACGGCGGCGAAGCGGTACGGATGACGGCCGAACTCCACCCGGACGTCGTCCTGATGGACGTCCGCATGCCCGGCATGGACGGCATCGAGGCGACCCGCCGCATCGTCAGCTCCGGCGGCCGCTCCCGCGTGCTGGTCATGACCACCTTCGACCTCGACGAATACGCCTACGACGCCCTGCGCGCGGGAGCCAGCGGCTTCCTCCTCAAGGACGCCCTGCCCGAAGAACTCCTCGCCGGCATCCGCGCCGTCGCCGCCGGGGACGCCGTCATCTCACCCGGCCTGACCCGCAAACTCATCGACGCCTTCACGACGCGCCTGCCCGGCCGCACGCCCGAGCAGGAGCTGCAACTGCGGGCCCTCACCGAACGCGAGATCGAAGTCCTCACCGCGGTCGCCACCGGGTGCAGCAACGCCGAGGTCGCCGAACACCTGCACCTGGCCGAGACCACCGTCAAGTCCCACGTCAGCCGCATCCTCGCCAAGATCGGCGCCCGGGACCGGGTCCAGGCGGTCATCTTCGCCTACGACGTGGGGCTCGTACGGCCGGCATGAGCGACGCGGCCGGGTCGATCGAGGAGTGGTTCGGCCAGGAAGCGGGGGTGCCGGCCGGTCGCTTCCGGCCGGCACCCCCACGGCGCGGCAGGCGGTCAGTCGGGGTACACGGCCTGGCGCAGGTGCTGGGCCATCAGGCCGTAGACCTCTCTGGCCGCCTCGGCGTCGTTCTGGTCGTAGCCGTGGTCGGCGCCCGGCACGTCGAGGTGGTCGTGGAGCGCGCCGGCGTCGCGCAGCCGCTCGGCGTACCGGGTGCCCTCGGCGCGGAGGAGGTCGTGTTCCGGCGTGATGACGAACGCGGGGGCGATGCCGGTCAGGTCGGCGGTGTCGCGGGGGTGGGCCGGGGAGACCAGGGGGTGGGCGCGCAACGCCGGGTCCGGGACGTAGGAGGTGTCGAAGACGTCCGCCATCCACGGGCGCAGCAGCGGCCTGGCGATGACCGAGCGCTTCTCCCTGGCCGGGGTGACCAGGTCCAGCGGGGGATAGTGCAGGATCTGCAACGCGATGGACGGCCCCTTCCTCTCCAGCGCCTGACGCGCCACCGCCGCCGCGAGGGCCCCTCCGGCGCTCTGCCCGCCCACGGTGAGGAGACAGCCGTCCCAGCCGTGCTCGGCTCCGTGCGCGGCGACCCACTCGACGACCTCGTACGCCTGGTGGGGCGGCGCGGGGAAAGGGTGCTGCGGCGCGACGACGTAGTCCACGTTCACGACCACCGCGCCCGCCTCGGCCGCGAGGAACCGGCACAGCGGGTCGTCCAGTTCGACGGGCGGCAGGACGAAGCCGCCGCCGTGGAAGTTCACGTGGACCGGCGGTGGCGGCGCGTCGCGGGGGCGGTCGGGGACGTACACCACGACGCGGGCCGGGGCGACGGACGTCGGGACGGTCAGCTCGTGGACGTTCCTGGGGTACTCCGGGTACCGCCTGTGCAGGGAGGCCGTGGCGTGCCGGTCCGCCAGCAGGGCGTTCAGACGCTGCATCACTCTGGCGGCGGGAGAGGCCAGAGCCGGCCGGGCGAGGAGGGACATGGGGCTCCGTTCGGTGGCGTGGACCCACGCTAGTGATCCGGCACGGCACGGACAGGGCACCTGAGAAGCGAAAACGACGCCACGGACCGGTACTTGAGGGCACTCGCGGTGACCTCCTTCCGGACGAGGACGCCCCCTACCGGGGGAGGAACCGGCGCCGCTGGTGTGCGCGGCGCTCGGCGTCCCCGGCATCCTGGACGCGCGACCGGGGCCGGTCCGGGGCTCCCGGCCACGCTCCTGGCGCTGACACGAGACGCCCTTCCGCCCCCCGAACTCCGCCGGCGGCCGGAGCGTTCACGCCGTCCTGCTCACGTCCCCGCCGGTGGACGCGGCTCCGGACACGCCCCCGGCCCGACCTCCGCCGGCCCGTCCCGCCCGATCACCAGCCGGAAGCCGACACCGCGCACCGCCTCGATGCACAGCGCGTCGCCCAACTCGTGCCGCAGGGAGGTCACATGGGTGTCCAGGGTCTTCGTCGAACCGAACCAGTCGCTGTCCCAGACCGCCGCCATGATGGACTCGCGGGTCACCAGCGCGCCGGTCTGCCGGGACAGGTACTCCAGGAGCGCGTACTCCTTCGGACTCAGCGCGACCTCGGTTCCGTCCTTGAAGACCCGGTGCGCCTGACGGTCGACGGCGACCCGGCCGCGCGCCCCTCCGTCTCCCCACCGGAGTACCGGCGTCGCACCGCCCGCATCCGCGCCACCAGCTCGCGTTGGCGTCAGCTGTGGCCGGCGCAGCAGGGGGTGGGGTCGGGGACTTCGAAGGGGGCGAGGGTGTTGTCGGGGGCGGGGAGCAGGGCGAGGGTGAGGTGGCCGGTCTGCCATTCGGGGCGGATGTGGTCGCGGGTGAGGATGCGGGTGGTGGGGGCGGGGGGTTGGTCGGTTGGCGAGGGGTGGCCGAGGACGGTGAGGCGGTCGATGGCGGTCAGGGTGAGGAGGTCGGCGACGGTGACGGTGCCGGTGAGGTGGGCGGCGCCGGGGAAGAGGACGGCTCTGCCGCTGCGGCGGTGGGCGTGTTCCGTGGCGGCCAGGGTTGCCGGGCGGGTGCCTTCCGGTGGGCCGAGTCGGCGGGGGCCCAAGGTCGCGGTCAGGTTCGGTCTGTGAAGAGCGGCCAGTCGGTGCCAGGTCGTCTCGGCCATGTCGGGGTCGGGCAGGGCGAGGGAGACGGCGGTGCCCCGGTGGTCGGGGGTGCGGATGAGGTGGGTGCAGGCGATGACGCCCGCCGGGCGGCCAAGGGTGTCCGGTGAGAGGCCGAGGGCGTCCGCCAGGTCGTGGACGAGGTGGTCGGCGTCGCGCAGGTCCGCGAGCCCGGCGTCCACGCCGATGACGGTGTGGACGCCGGACGCGTCGTGGGGCGCGGTCATGCGGGCAGGACCCACATCGGGTTGGAGTAGAACCACAGGTCGAGCCAGGGGTCGGCGTCGCCGACGACGTCGAGGGCCGGCCCCGCCGGGTCGACGGCGGCGCCCATCGGGCCGACGGCGGTGCGCTTGCCGTCGGTGCCGCGCAGCCGGACGTACACCGGCCTGTCCACCCGGCCCAGGGAGTACGTCAGACGGACGGTGCCGGCGGACTTGTTCACCTCGAAGGACTTGACGACCTTCGTGTCCGGCGTGCTGAACGCGTCCCGGTCGGACACGGGACCGGTCACCTCGCCCTGGATCACGTCCACGCGGGCCAGCGAGGGAACGAAGCCCGCCCAGTTGGGGCCGTTCGCGAGGCTGATGTCGACGACCAGGTCGACCCGGCTGCCGCGCCGCACGTGCAGCGCGCCGCCCAGGGTGACCGCGCGCCCGGCGGAACGCAGTCGGGCGTTCAGGCCGCTGATGAGCTGACCGTGGTCGACCCAGATGCGGCCGGCCCGGATGCCGTCCATGACCGCCTGGTAGGAGAAGGAGGTCGCGCCGACGTGGGTGCGGCTGTACTGGCCGGGCCAGTAGTCGCCCTCCGTCAGGTCGAGCCTGCCGCCGTAGACGGGGTCGGTGTGCTTGCCGTTGGCGGTGTAGTCGCTCTCCGGGCCGCCGCGCACGGCGGTGTCGGCGTAGACGTGGTGGGAGTCGGAGTTGGCGGTGATCCACCACGGCTTGCCCTCGGCGAGGAGGCTGTCCCACAGGCCGCCGACGGTGGAGGTCATCCAGTCGAAGCCGCCCCACGTGCGGTAGGACTCCAGGGGGTAGCCGGGGAAGGAGTTGGCGCTGGGACTGTTGTCGTAGATGCCGCGGGCCCGGCCCATCCCGAGCGGCGCGGCGATCCCCCCGGCCTGGTGACCGGGCGCGCCCTCCATGCCGACGGCGATCCGGTGCCCGGGGCCGGTGGCGTCCCGCCAGGCGCGGATCTCGTGCGGGGAGTCGATGCCCTTGCGCGCGGGGTGGTTGGCGAGCATCAGCGCGTCCTTGACCTTGTGCCGCCTGACCTGGTCGGCGAGGAAGGACAGGCCCGCGATGGCGAGGGCTTCGTTGGCCGGTGTGGAGGCGGTCGCGCCCTTGACGCCGCCGTCGTAGTCGGTCTCGAACTGCTTGAGGACGGCGACCTCGTTCCTGCCGGGGTGCACGAACACGGTGGCGTGCTCGGCCGCCGGGACGTTCCACTCCAGGCCCTGGAAGACGAGGGTGTCCTCGTGGGCGGCCCGCGCCTCGCGGATGTCCGGGTTGACCTTCTCCACCCCGATCCTGGCGTGGGTGGCGTTGCCGTGGTCGGTGATGACCAGCCAGTCCATGCCGTAGCGGGCGCCGTTGCGGACCTGGTCGGCGACGCGGTACTTGCCGTCGTTGCTGTACTGGGTGTGGATGTGGTGGTCGCCGGCCAGCCACAGGTAGCCGCCGGAGCGCGCACTGTGCGACGCGGACGTCCGGCCGGTCGACGCGGCTGCCTCCCCCGCGCCACCGAGCACGCCGCCCGCCGTCAGCCCCGCCCCGAGCAGGCCGGTGCGCCGCAGCATCGACCGCCGCGACAACTGGCCCGGCGTCAACTCCCCGTCCGGGACGGACAGGTCGAGCGCCGGGGGCAGGGAAGCGGCGTCCGCGCTCCCGTGGTGGTGATGGTGGTGGCCGTGGTCGTGTCTGTGGCCGTGACTCATGCTCAACTCCCGCGAAGGGCCGGGGGGATACGTGCTGGGGACGTGCAGAGTGTGGAAAGCCCGGGTGAACGAGGGGAGACCAGGTGATGCTGGGACGGGGAACGACGGATGTGCAGCCGACTCGGCGGAGCCGGCCGCGCCGCCGGACGTCGCCACGGGCGTGAAACCGGTCCGCCGCCTCGTGCGCGAACCGAACCCTGTCGGCCACGGTTTCACCCTGGATACCGGGCTCAGTCGGTGCGGACCGCCCGCGGCCTGGCCGCGGCATGCCCACCCGTCCCACTCCGGTCCGGCGTCGCGGGCGCCGGGCACGGTGGGGGCGTGGCACCAGCCGCCGGGGCCGGCCGACAGGCCCGGGGCACGCGGCCGACGGGCCGTCTCACCGGCAGCCCGGAAGTGGCCCTCCGGACCCCGTTCTGCCAGGGCCGGCCGGTGTTCTGCCGGGCCGACCGGCCGGTGTTTTGCTCTGGGGTGCCGGGTTCCGGGACTATGGCGCCATGGCCTCGTTGAAACAGTTCGATCCCGCGTCCGGCACGCGTGACTTCCTTGCCGCCGAGTACGAGAGGAGGGAGCGCGCGTTCGCGACGATCCGCGACGTGTTCTCGCGGTACGGCTTCCAGCCCCTCCAGACGCCGGCGTTCGAGCGGCTGGACGTCCTCACCGGCAAGTACGGCGACGAGGGCGACAAGCTCGTCTTCAAGATCCTGCGGCGCGGCGAGCACGAGGCGTCCGGCGAGGCCGACCTCGCCCTGCGCTACGACCTGACGGTGCCCCTGACCCGCGCGGTCGCCGCCTACGGCAGCCAGCTGCCGTCCCCGTACAAGCGGTACGCGATCGCCCCCGTGTGGCGTGCCGACCGGCCGGGCAAGGGCCGCTTCCGCGAGTTCGTGCAGTGCGACCTGGACATCGTGGGCTCCTCGTCCCCGCTGTCCGACGCCGAGGTCGTCCTCGCCCTGTACGACGCGCTGACCTCGCTCGGCGTGCCCGAGTTCCGGTTCATGGTGAACTCCCGGCACGTGCTGCTCGGCCTGCTCGACGCGTACGACGTCCCCGCCGACCTCGGTCCGGGCGTCCTGATCACGCTCGACAAGCTCGACAAGCTCGCCCCCGAGGCCGTCGTCGCCGAACTGGTCACCGGCCGCGGGCTGCCGCGGGAAGCGGCGAAGGGGCTGGTGGACGACCTCACCGCGCCGGACGCCGACGCGCGGATCAGGGCGGAGCTGAAGTCCAGCGCCACCGGTCAGGAGGGCCTGGCGGAGGTGGACCGGCTGCTTGAGCTGACGGGCGACGTGATCCCCGCCGAGCGGATCGGGTTCTCCCCGAACCTCGTGCGCGGCCTCGACTACTACACCGGCATCATCTTCGAGGTCGCGGCCCCGGGCATGCCGGGGTCGATCGCCTCCGGCGGCCGTTACGACGGCCTCATCGCCCGGCTCGGCGGCAAGGACGCGCCCGCCTGCGGCGGCTCGCTCGGCATCGAACGGATCCTGCCGCTCCTCGCGGACACCGACGCGGACGACTACGCGCAGACCGACGTCGCCGTCACCGTGATGGGCGAGGACCTGGCGGCGGACAGCTTCCGGCTGGCGGCGGAGATCCGCCGGGCCGGGGTCCGCACGGGCGTCTACCTCGGGGCCAGCGGCAAGTTCGCCAAGCAGATGAAGTGGGCGAGCGACCAGGGCGCCCGGTTCTGCGTGATCTACGGCAACACGGAGCGCGACGCCGGCGTGGTCACGCTGCGGGACATGGTCAGCGGCGAGCAGACCGAGGTCCCGCTCACCGAGGCCGCCGCCGAACTCGCCCGGCGGTGCGCGCCGACCGACTGACGGCCGGACCGTCGAGGTGACGGCTGAGCCGGGGGCACGACCCCCTGGCCCAGCCGGAGCCGATACCCCGCCCCCCTGCCCCGCCCGGCTCGGCTCGGCTCGCCCCGCCCGGCTCGGCTCGCTTGCTCGCCCGGCCCGGCCCGCCCGCCCGGTCCGGCCCGTCCGTCCCCTGCCCCGCCCGCCCGGCTCGCCCTGCCCGGCCCGGCCCGCCCGCCCGGTCCGGCCCGTCCGTCCCCTGCCCCGCCCGCCCGGCTCGCCCTGCCCGGCTCGGCTCGCTTGCTCGCCCGGACCCGCCTGCTCGCCCGGCTTGGCTCGCCCCGCCCGCCCGGCCCGGCTCGTCCCGCCCGTCCCGCCCGGCCCGGCCCGCCCGGCCCGCCCGTCCCGCCCGGCCCGGCCCGCCCGGCCCGGCCCGCCCGGCCCGCCCGGCCCGCCCGGTCCGTCCGTTCCCCTGCCCTGCCCGGCTCGGCTCGCTTGCTCGCCCGGACCCGCCTGCTCGCTCGGCTTGGCTCGCCCCGCCCGCCCGCCCGCCCGCCCGGCCGGCCCGGCTCGCCCCGCCCGGCCCGCCCGGCTCGCCCGGCCCGGCCCGCCCGGTTCGGTCCGGTGGCGTGTTCGGTGCGGTCACCCGCCCCTCGCGGGCATCGCCCCAGCGGCCCCGATTCCGCATTCCGAGCAGGTCGCAGGTGTCCTTGTGACTGCGAAGACGCCCGTGGTTTCATGGTCTTCATGCTGTCCACAGACCGGTTACTGGCCTTCTCGGCCATGTCGTTCCTGCTGATCGTGATACCCGGGCCGAGCGTGCTGTTCGTGATCGGCAGGGCGTTGGCGCAGGGCCGCCGGGCCGCGCTGACCACGGTCGCGGGCAACACGCTCGGCGCCTATCTGCTCGTCATCGCCGTCGCGCTCGGGGTGGGCTCCCTGGTCGAGCGGTCGGTCGTCGTCTTCACCACGCTGAAGCTGCTGGGCGCGGGCTACCTCGTGTACCTCGGCGTCAAGGCGTTCCGCCAGCGGGGCGCGCTACACGACTCCTTCACGGGGGACGGACCCGTCTACGGCGGTATGCGCACGCTGTGGGAGGGGTTCGCGGTCGGGGTGGCCAACCCCAAGACCATCGTGTTCTTCGCGGCCGTGCTGCCGCAGTTCGTGGACCGGGACCAGGGCCACGTCGCCCTCCAGATGCTTCTGCTCGGCCTCGTCTTCAACATCATCGCCGTGGCCTCCGACTCGGTCTGGGGCATCGCCGCCTCCACCGCGCGGCAGTGGTTCGCCCGCTCCCCGAAACGGCTCTCCCTCGTCGGCGGCGTCGGCGGCCTCTCGATGATCGCCCTCGGCGTCACCGTCGCCGCGACGGGCCGCGGCGACTAGCCCCTCAGCCCTCAGCCCCACAGTTCCCGCACCGCACCGGCACGCCATCCCGTATGGCGTGCCCGTGCGGCTTTTTAGCGTGCCCGCGTCTTGATTATGTCCGGAGGCCGATCCCCGACTTCCAAGACTATGGGACTCTCCCTTGACAGCCCGAAAACCGTGCGAGACGGTGACGGTGGATCAAGTCGGGACCCGCGGCATTCGAAATGCGGCAGAAGTGGTGAGACGGTCCCGGCTGGACGCGTAGCCGACTTGAGGGTGGCGGTGACGGGGAATGTCATTAGAGAGCCGTTCTTCCTACTCGCTCAATGGAATGCAGACGCCTGAGTCGACCAGTGAAAGTCGGCCGGAACAGCCCCGAATACGGACGAGAGTGCGGGTTTCGCTGGAAGTCGCCGACGGCGAGTTCGCGGCGACCGAGGTCATCACCTTCGACGGCTTGGACGACGGCCGCGAACACCTCGTCGTGGTGTTCGGAGACGCCCTGGAGCAGCCCGTTCCGATCGTCCGGCTGCACTCCGAGTGCCTGACCGGCGACGTGCTCGGCTCGACCCGCTGCGACTGCGGACCGCAGTTGCGCGAGGCCATGGCCCTGATGCACAGACGCGGCGGCATCCTGCTCTACCTGCGCCAGGAGGGCCGGGATATCGGGCTCTACAACAAGCTCGACGCCTATGCGCTGCAGGACACCGGAATGGATACGTTCGAAGCGAATCGGGCGCTGAATTTCCTGGACGATCAGCGCACCTATTCCTCCGCCGCGCAGATGCTCGTCGCACTCGGACTCAAAGAGGTGGAGATCCTTTCGAACAATCCCGAAAAGATCCGCCAGCTGCGTGAGAACGGTGTTCTGGTCCAAGGTCAGCGACGTACCGGTGTGCATGTCACCGATTCGAATCGCGCCTATCTGAAAGCGAAAGTGGTGCACGCCGGCCATTCCATCGACATCGACTGACGAGGAGTCGGGACCGTGATCCAGCACAGGAGTCCGATCAGCGGCATCGCCGCCTACGCGGACCAGTACATCGCCAGCGCCGGCTACGACAATCAGGTCATCCTCTGGGACCAGGGCACCCAGCGCCCGGTGAACCGCGTCCTGCACGACCACCTCGCGAACCAGTGCGCGTTCAGCCCCGACGGATCCCTGCTGGTGACCTCGTCCAGCGACTACACCGCCCGCCTGTGGTCCGTCCCCGAGCTGCGGCTGCTCGCGGTGCTGAACGACCAGGCCGACGACGTCGAGATGTCGGCGTTCCACCCGTCCCGGGAGCTGATCGCCACCGCCTCCCGCGACCACCGGCTGCGCGTGTACGACTTCGGCGGGAACCTCGTGCACTCCTGCGCCGGGCACACCGCCGACGTCATCTCCGTCGACTGGTCCGCGGACGGCTCCGAGCTGGTCACCTCCAGCGACGACGGCACCGTCAAGCGCTGGTCCTCCAGCACCGGGGAGCTGCTGGAGGACATCGACCTCGGCGGCGTCGAGACCGACACGATCGTCATCGACGGCGACGGCACCATCTACGCGGGCAACGACGAGGGCCAGATCATCGTGATCCGCGGCGAGAGCCGCACGACGGTCCAGGGGCACGACGCCGGGATCAAGCGCCTGGTCCTGGGCGCCGGCCGCGACCTGCTGGTGAGCCTGAGCTACGACCGCAAGCTACTGCTGTGGCAGACCTCCGGCGGCGAGCTGCGCAGGGTCGGCGAGTCCGGCATCCCCGACGACGTGTGGCCCCGCTCCTGCGCCTTCGCGGCCGGCACCACCCTCGTCTTCGGCACCTTCGGCGCGTCCTACCGCTCCTTCGACTACACCACCGGCACCTGGTCCACCGCCGAGGTCGCCCCCACCCCGGGCGTCAACGCGGTCGTCGCCCACGCCGGCAGCGTCCACACCGTGGGCGACGCCGGCATCGTCCACCGCGACGGCGCCGAACAGGCCCGCATGGGCAGCCTCTGCAACTTCCTGACGCCGGTCGGCGAGGGCCTGACGGTGACGGGCGGGCAACTCGGCAAGGTGATGGACGCCGCCACCGGCCGTGTCCTGCACCAGCACCGGTCCCCCCTCAACTGCGGCGTCCGCTTCGAGGTGGACGGCGTCGCCCACGTTCTGATCGGCGCCTACACGGGCGAGGGCCTGGTGTTCAGGATCGACGCCGACGGCGAGCCGCGCCACGTGACCGACGTGGCGCTGCACGAGAACGCCGTCAAGGGCGTCGCCGCCTCGGGCGACCTGCTCTTCTCCGTGTGCGCCGACACCGGGGTGGCCTGGCACGACGCGCGCACCCTCAAGCTCGTGCACCGTATCGAGGGCGCCCACGACCGGATCGCCAACGGCTGCGTCGGCCTGAGCGGCGGACACTTCGCCAGCGTGGGACGCGACCTGAAACTGCGGATCTGGTCGCCGGACTTCAGCGCCGAGGTGATCCCCACGACCCACCCCAACTCCATCAAGTGCATCGCCGCCGACACCTCGGGACGCCTCATCGCGACCGGCTCCTACCACGGCCACGTCAAGGTCTACGACCGTGAGAGCAAGACGTGGACCGTCGAGGACAGGCCGACGACATCCGGGATCTCCTCCCTCGCCTACGACGAGGACCGCGGGCTGTTCCTGGCCGGCTCCTACGACAGCGCGGTCTACGAGATACCGGGGGAGTCCGCGTGACCGCTCGGCCCCTGCCGATAGTCAAGGACCCCAACCGGCTCGACGACCGGGGGGCGATGGGACTGCCCGCGTCGCTCGTGGAGCGGCTGCCGCACGACGTGTTCGCGGGCCACCCCGACCTGTTCGGGGCCTCGCCCGCCGACCTCGTCGCCGTCTGCGAGGACGAGAACCAGAAGTTCGCCCGCCGCTACGCCGCCGGGTCGCTGCTGGCGCTCCTCGGCGACCCCCGGATCCGGCCCGACGACCCCGAGACCGTCCCGGTGCCGGCGGCGCGCTGCGCGATCGGGATTCCGCCGGAGCGCGTCGAAGCGGTGGTGCGCCAGTGGGCCGACGTCGGCGTCCTGGACTCCTGGATCCGCAAGGAGGCGCCCCGCCACGAGGTCGACATCGAGGCGTTCCGGATCATGCGGTACCCGGTCACCAACCTGGAGTACCGCCTGTTCCTCGACGACACCGGGCACGACGTCCTGCCCACCTCCTGGGAACTGGGCAGCTACCCCCTCCACCAGGCCAACCACCCCGTGTGGACCGTGCGCCCCGAGGACGCCGACGCCTACGCGGCCTGGCTCGCCGAACGCACCGGACGCGCGTTCCGGCTGCCGACCGAGGCCGAGTGGGAGTACGCGGCAGGCGGCGGCGACAGCGAGCGGGAGTTCCCCTGGGGGCCCGACTTCCGCAGCGACCACGCCAACACCGTCGAGGAGGGACCGCTGACCACCACCCCGGTCGGCATCTACCCGGCGGGCCGCAGCGTGTTCGGCGCCGACGACATGGCCGGGAACGTGGAGGAGTTCGTCGCCGACGACTACGCCGCCTACCCCGGCGGCGACGAGGTCGCCGACGACCTCACGACCCGGGGCAGCTACCGGGTGGCGCGCGGCGGCAGCTTCACCCGCTTCGGCGACCTGGCCCGCTGCGCGCGCCGCCACGGCTGGTTCGACCGCCGGATCTACGCGATCGGCTTCCGGCTCGTCGAGGCCCGTCGAGGAGAGGAGGTGACGCCGTGACCCTCGCGAGCGGACACACGATGGCCATCGACCTGGACGTGATCGGCGACCGGCAGGCCATGCGGCTGCCCCCGCAGTTCCAGGGACGCTGCGAACCGGACGTCCTCGGCGAACACGCGGCCCGGCTGCTGGGGGAGTACCCCGGCGCCCTCGCCCGGATCGCCGAGGACCCCGCGGCGCCCTTCGAACGGCGGTACATGGCCGCGACCCTCTGCGGGCTGGTCGGCGACCCCCGGGTGCGGCCCGAGGACCCGGCCATGGTGGACGTCCCGGCCGCCCGGGTGCGCGTCGGGCTCGACGAGGCGCGCATCCCCGCGATCCTGGAGCGCTGGCCGGACGCCGGGCTCAAGGAGGCGTACCTGCGCAAGGAGTGCCCGGCCCACGACGTGGAGATCGGCGCGTTCCGCATCATGCGCTACCCGGTGACCAACCTGGAGTACCGGCGCTTCCTGGAGGACACCGGGGCCCGGTGGCTGCCCACCTCCTGGCAGTTCGGCTGCTACCCCGACCAACTCGGCAACCACCCCGTGTGGACGGTCCCGGCACAGGCCGCCGACGCCTACGCGGAGTGGCTGGCCGAGCGCACCGGACGCGCGTTCCGGCTGCCGACCGAGGCCGAGTGGGAGTACGCGGCGACCGGCGGCGAACCCCGCGAGTACCCCTGGGGCGACACCTTCGACGAGCACGCCGCGAACACCTCCGAGGCGGGCCCGCTGTCCACCACCCCCGTCGGCGTCTACCCGGCGGGCGCCTCGCCCTTCGGGGTCCTGGACCTCGCCGGGAACGTCGAGGAGTACACGGCCGACGACTACGGCCCCTACCCGGGCGGTGAGCTGATCGCCGACGACCTCGTCCCCTACCCGGGCGGCATGCGCTCCGGCGACGCGCGGCTGCGCTCCCTCAGCACCTACCGGATCGTGCGCGGCGGCAGCTTCACCCGGGGCGGCGACCTCGCCCGCTGCCGGCGCCGGCACGGCCTGTACGACCGGTCCCACTACGCGGTCGGCTTCCGGCTCGCGGAATCTCCCTAGGGCGGAGCACGCATGCACAGGACGCCCCGGGTCGCGGTCATCCACTACAGCAGGAACGGCACCGTCCACGCGCTCGCGCGGGCGGCGGCCGCAGGAGCGGAGGCGGACGGGGCACAGGTGCGCCTGCTCCGGGTGGGCGGAGAACACGGCACGGCGCCCGTCCACGAGGACCTGCTGTGGGCGGACGGCATGGTGCTCGCCACGCCGACCTACTTCGGCAACATCGCCTCCCCGCTCAAGCAGTTCATCGAGGCGGCCTCCCCCCTGTGGCGCGAAGGAGCGCTCGCCGACCGGGTGGTCACCGGCATCACCACCTCCAACAGCCCGCACGGCGGACGGGAGACGACCCTGCTCGCCCTCTACCAGAGCATGTACCACTGGGGCGCGCTGATCCTCCCGGCCGGGACCACGGACGGGGCGTTCACCGCCGCCGGCGGCAACCCCTACGGCGTCGCCGCCCCCGCCGACCCCGACGGCGTGACCGACACCGTGCACCAGCGGGCGGCGCAGGCCCTCGGGGCCCGGCTCAGCCGCGCCTGCGCCCGCATGGCACGCCCGCCGTCCGGCCCCCTCGGTCCCGGCGGGCCGAGCCGGGTCGCGGTCGTCTGCGACCCGACCGAACCCGGCACCCGCACCCTGGCGTCCGCACTCGCGGAGGGCGCCGAGAAGGCGGGCGCCGAGGTGCGGCTGCTCCACACCGGCAGCCCGCACGGCGCCACGCCGGCCGACGTGGAGTGGGCGGACGCCGTCGCGCTCGGCGGGCCCGCGTTCCTCGGGGGCCTCTCGCCGCTCCTGACGCGCTTCCTCGCCGACTGCGAGCCGCTGCGCGCCTCGGGCAAGCTCGACGGCAAGGCGGCGACCGGGTTCGTCACGGCCCCGCAGCCGCACAGCGGCAGCGAATCCGCGCTGCTCGCCCTCTACCACGCCATGCACCACTGGGGAGCGGTCATCGTGCCGCCCGGCTACACGGACCCGTCGATCACGATCGCCGGCGGCAACCCGTACGGGATCTCCCACACGACGGCCCACGGACCGCTGCCCGGCCGGGACGTCCTGGCGGCGGCGGTCTTCCAGGGCGCCCGGCTGGCCCGCGTCACCGCACGGCTGCGCGGCCCGCACCACCCGGACCCCGTGGTCCGGCGCGAGCCCGCGCGGCCACCGGCCGTCCGCTGACACCCCAAGGCCCGTCCGGCACCCCGCTCGCGGGAGAGGAACAGTGATGACATCTGCGACGGCACACGAGACCGGCACCACCACGATCCGCCACCTCGACCGGCTCCTGCGCGAGCAGGACGCACGCAGGCCAAAGGCCCCGGCGATCCTCGCCCCCGGCCTGCCCGCCCTGACCTACCGGGCCCTGCTCAGGCAGGCCGAGCGCACGGCGCGGGACCTGGCGGCGGCGGGCGTCGCCCGCACCGACCGCGTCGCGATCGCCCTGCCGGGCGGGCCGTGCGCGGCGACCGCGCTCGTCGCCGTGGCCCGCGCGGCGACCGCCGCCCCTCTCGACCCGGCGGGCCGGGCCCGGGAGTTCGACGCCCTGTTCACCGACATGGACGTCCGCGCGGTCCTCGTCCAGCGCGGCACCGACAGCCACGCGGCGGCCGTCGCCAGGGCCCAGGGCCGCCTCGTCGTCGAGCTGGTGCCGGACGCCGGGGGAGCGGCCGGCGAGTTCGCCCTCGTCCCCGACACCCCCGCCCCCGCGCCCGACCCCCGCACCGGCGACCCCGACGACACCGCGTTCCTCATGCACACCTCGGGGACGACCGGACGCCCCAAACTCGTCCCCCAGAGCCACGCCCTGGTCTGCGCGTCCGCCCGCAACATCGCGGCCAGCCTCGACCTCGGCGAGGCCGACCGGTGCCTGAACGTCCTGCCGCTCTTCCACGGGCACGGACTCATGAGCCCGCTGCTGGCGACCCTGTGGGCCGGCGCGAGCGTCGTCTGCCCGCCCGCCTTCGACGCCGCCGCCTTCCCGGACTGGCTGCGGACGTTCGAGCCGACCTGGTACACGGCGGTCCCGGCCATCCACCAGGCCGTCGCGGGCGTCCTCGCCGGACACCCCGACGCCCGGAGTGCCGGCCTGCGTTTCGTGCGCTCGGCGTCGGCCCCGTTCCCGGAGCGGCTGCGCGAGGCGCTGGAGGAGGCCACGGGGGCCGTCGTCATCGACTCCTACGGCATGACGGAAGCCTGCTCGATCATCACCAGCAACCCGCTGCCGCCCCGCGCCCGCAAACCCGGCTCCGTCGGCGTCTCCGTCGGCAACGAACTCGCCGTGCGCGGCGAGGACGGCACGTTCCTCCCACCCGGCGAGGAGGGCGAGATCGTGCTGCGCGGCGAGACCGTCATCAGCCGCTACGACGACAACCCCGAGGCCGACGCGAAAGCCTTCACCGACGGCTGGTTCGGCACCGGGGACAGCGGCTACCTCGACGAGGACGGCTACCTGTTCCTCACCGGCCGGCTCAAGGAGATCATCAACCGCGGCGGCACCAAGGTCTCGCCCGTCGAGGTCGACGAGGTGCTGCTCGCCCACCCCGACGTCGTGGAGGCCGCGGCCTTCCCCCTCCCGCACGCCACCCTCGGCGAGGAGGTGGCCGCCGCCCTCGTCCTCGCCCCCGGCGCCCACCCCACCGACGAGGCCCTGCACGACTTCCTCGCCGCCCGCCTCGCGGAGCCGAAGATCCCCCGGCGCCTCTTCCGCGTCGAGCGGATCCCCCGCACCTCGACGGGCAAGATCCAGCGCTCCGGACTCGCCGCCCACCTGGAACGCCCCGACGCGGCGCACCCGGCCGCGCCCGGCACGGACCTGGAGAGCGCCGTCGCCGCCGTCTGGTGCGAGCTGCTGGGCCTCGAACAGGTCGGCGTCCGCGACCACTTCTTCGACCTGGGCGGCAACTCCCTGCTCATCCGGCGGGCCCAGGTCCTGCTCAAGGAGACCACCGGCCGGGACGTGCCCGTCGTGGAGCTGTTCGCCCACCCCACCGTCGAAACGCTCGCCGCCCACCTGGCCGCGGCGGACGGGGCCGACGAGCCGGACGAGGGCCGGGCACGGGCGGAAGGAAACCGACGGCTGGCGCTCCAGCGCGCGCAGCGCCGACAGCAGACGGAAGACGAGATATGACAACGGGCCTGGAGATCGCCATCGTCGGGATGGCCTGCCGCTATCCCGGAGCCGCCAACCCGCGGGAATTCTGGACGAACCTGCGCGACGGCGTCGACTGCGTCACCCGCTTCACCGACGACGAACTCCGCGCGGCCGGCGTCCCGCGCGCACTGCTGCGCGACCCGGACTACGTACGGGCGCGCGGAGTGATCGACGGCCACGACCTCTTCGACGCGGAGTTCTTCAACATCCCCCCGCGCGAAGCGGAGTTGATGGACCCGCAGCACCGGCTCTTCCTCGAATGCGCGTGGGAGGCCCTGGAGGACAGCGGCTACGCCGGGACCCGCCGCCCCGCCGCCACCGGCGTCTACGCGGGCGCCTACGAGAACACCTACCGCCGCCACGTCCTGTCCGACCCCGCGACGGTGGAGTCCGCCGGCTGGCTGCTGACCCACCTCAGCGGCGAACGGGACTACCTCGCCACCCGGACGTCGTACAAGCTCGACCTGCGCGGCCCCGCCCTGACCGTCCAGACCGCCTGCTCGACCTCCCTGGTCGCCGTCCACCTCGCCGGCCAGGCACTGCTCAGCGGGGACTGCGAACTCGCCCTCGCCGGCGGCAGCACCGTCCGCGCCCGGCAGACCGAGGGCTACCTCTTCGAACCCGAGGGCATCCTCTCGCCCGACGGACACACCCGCGCCTTCGACGCCGACGCCCGGGGCACCGTCTCCTCCAGCGGCGTCGGCGTCGTCGTCCTCAAACGCCTGGAGGACGCGGTGCGCGACCGGGACACCGTGTACGCGGTCGTGCGGGGCACCGCCGTCAACAACGACGGGGCCGCCAAGGTCGGGTTCAGCGCCCCCAGCGTGACCGGACAGGCCCGCGCGATCCGCGCCGCCCACCTGATGGCCGAGGTCGACCCCGCCACGATCGGCTACGTCGAGGCCCACGGCAGCGGCACCTCGCTGGGCGACCCGATCGAGATCGAAGGGCTCACCCGGGCGTTCCGCGCCGCAGGCAGCCACCCGGCGGGGCCGCGCCCCATCGGCTCCGTCAAGACGAACATCGGGCACACCCACGCCGCCTCCGGGGTCGCCGGGCTCATCAAGACGGCCCTGGCCCTGCGCCACCGGCAGATCCCGCCGAGCATCGACTACCGCAAGCCCAACCCGGACATCGACTTCGCCCGCTCCCCCTTCCACGTCGTCACCGAACTCACCGACTGGAAGACGGACGGCACCCCCCGCCTCGCCGGGGTCAGCTCCTTCGGCACCGGCGGCACCAACGCCCACGCCGTCCTGGAGGAGGCCCCCGCCCGCCCCGAGACACCCTCCCGGCGGCCCTGGCGGCTGCTGCCGCTGTCCGCCCACACGGAGACAGCCCTGGACACGGCCACCGACCGCCTCGCCGCCCACCTGCGCGACGCCACCGCACCGCTCGCCGACGTCGCCTACACCCTCCAGGTCGGACGCGCCCGCTTCACCCACCGTCAGGCGCTGGTCTGCGCCGACGCGGACGACGCCGCCGAGGCCCTGGAGACCCGGGCACCGCGCCGGCTCCTGCGACAGAGCAGCCGCCCGGCCGGCGAACGCCCCGTCGCGTTCATGTTCTCCGGCCTCGGCGACCAGTACCCGGGCATGGCGCGCGAACTCTACGCGTCGGAGCCGGTCTTCCGCGCCGAGATCGACCGGTGCGCGGACCTCTTCCGCCCCCACCTCGGCATCGACCTGCGCACCCTCCTGCACCCCGACACCGCGCCCGCCCCCGCCACCGGCGGTGGCCTGGACCTGCGCGCCATGCTCGGCCGGGGCACCGCCCCCGCCGCCGAACTCGACCGCACCCTCTACGCCCAGCCCGCCATGTTCATGGTCGAGTGGGCGCTGGCCCGGCTGTGGACGGACTGGGGGATCCGCCCGCAGGCCATGCTCGGCTACAGCATCGGCGAGTACGTGGCGGCCTGCGTCGCCGGAGTCCTGACCCTGGAGGACGCCTGCCTCCTGGTCGCCGCCCGCGCCCGCCTGATCGAGGAGATGCCGGGCGGCGCCATGCTCGCCGTCGCCCTGCCCGAACACGAGGCGTCCGCGCTGGACGACCGGCTCTCCGTCGCCGCCGTCAACGGCCCCGCCCTGACCGTGCTCGCCGGCACCACGGACGCGGTCGCCGCCCTGGAGGAACGTCTCACCGGGGACGGCGTCGCCGCCCGCCGGCTCCAGACCACGCACGCCTTCCACTCGCACATGATGGAACCGGGCCGGGCACCGCTCACCGAACTGACCCGCACGGTGACCCTGAACCCGCCCACGATCCCCTACCTGTCCAACGTCACCGGGACCTGGATCACCGACGAGCAGGCCACCGACCCCGCCTACTGGGCCCGCCACATGTGCGAGACCGTCCGCTTCGCCGGCGCCGTCGAGGAGCTGTGGCGCTCGCCCGGCCGGATCCTCCTGGAGGTGGGCCCCGGACAGGCGTACAGCAGCCTCGCCCTGCAACTGCTCCCCGAGGGCGCGGACGGCGACCGCATGTCCCTGTCCTCGCTGCCCGCCGCCCACGACAGCACGCCCGCCGCCCGGTTCCTGCTCACCTCGCTGGCCCGCCTCTGGCTGGCCGGCGTCGAGCCCGACTGGGACCGCGTCCACGCCGGCGAGAGCCCGGGGCGCGTTCCGCTGCCCACCTACCCCTTCCAACGCCGCCGGCACTGGGTCGACGACACCACCGCCCCCGGACACACCCCGCGCCCGGAGCGGGCCGAGGCCGCGTCGATGGCCAGGCGCGAGGACCTGGCCACCTGGTTCTCCGTCCCCTCCTGGACCTCCACCGCGCCCCTCGACCCCGTGCACGACGACGACCTGGCCGCCGAGCCCCGGCGCTGGCTGCTGTTCCTCGACGACCACGGCACCGGACAGCGGATCGCGGAGCGGCTGCTGCGGGCCGGGCACGACGTCACCACGGTCGTGCGGGGCGAGGAGTTCCGGCGGCTCGCCGAGGGCCGCTTCGCCGTCGCGCCCGACCGCCGGGAGGACTACGACGCGCTGCTGGGCGCGCTGACCGCCCCGCCGGAGACGGTCGTCCACCTGTGGACCGTCACCGGCGAGACCCCGGCCCGCCCCACGGCCGCGCACTTCGACGAACTCCAGCGCCGGGGCTTCACCAGCCTGCTGCTGCTCACCCAGGCGTGGGGCGCCCGGGGCGACGACGCCCCCCTGCACCTGGCCGTCGTCTCGGACGGTCTGAGGCAGGTCACCGACGGCGACGTGGTCGTCCCCGCCAAGGCGACGGTCACCGGACCCGTCACCGTGGCACCGCAGGAGCACCCCGGACTCACCGCGCAGAGCATCGACGTCGCGGGCGGCGCCCCGGACGTCGACCGCCTCCTCACCGAACTCGTCCGCCGGCCCGCCGACCCCGTCGTCGCCCACCGGGGCCGCGGCCGCTGGACGCCGCGCTGGGAACCCGTGCGCCTGGAGCAGCCCGCGCGGCCCCCCGCGCGGATCCGGGAGCGCGGCGTCTACCTGATCACCGGCGGGCTCGGCGGCATCGGGCTGACGCTGGCCGAACACCTCGCGCGCACCGCACGGGCCCGCCTGGTCCTGATCGGGCGCTCGCCCCTGCCCGCACGGGAGGAGTGGGCGGACCTGCTCGCCGCGCAGCGGAACCCCGGTGACTCCGAGGACGAGACCGTGGCGCGGATCCGCAAGGTCGTGGCCCTGGAGGAACTGGGCGCCGAAGTGCTGGTCCTGGCGGCGGAGGTGACCGACGAGGAGCGGATGCGGGCCGCCGTCACCGAGGCCACCGCCCGCTTCGGGCCCGTCCACGGCGTGATCCACGCCGCCGGGGTCGCCGGCGGCGGCGTGATGCAGCTCAAGCGCCCCGAGGCGGCCGACGCGGTCCTGGCGCCCAAGGCGCGCGGCGCCCTCGTCCTGGACGCCGTCCTGGGCGAGACGCCGCTCGACTTCCTGCTGCTGTGCTCCTCCACCATCGCCTTCAGCGGGGGCCTCGGCCAGGTCGACTACTGCGCCGCGAACGCCTTCCTCGACGCCTACGCCCAGCACCGGTCCGCTTCGGGCGGCCCGTACACGGTGTCGGTGAACTGGGACGCCTGGCAGGAGGTCGGCATGGCGGCGAAGGTCGTCGGCCGCACCCCGGATCCGCGCGCCCTCGCCAACCCCCTGCTCCACACCTGCCTCGTCGACACACCGGACCTCGCGATCTACGCGGCGCGGTTCGCCAGCCCCCGCGACTGGCTCGTGGACGAGCACCGCATGCTCGGCATCTCCGTCATCCCCGGCACCGCCTACCTGGAGATGGCGCGGGCGGCGGCGGCCGACCGGGGCCTGGGCGACGCGGTCCGCTTCGAGGACGTCCTGTTCCTGGCGCCGGTGGTGCTCGGCGACGGCCAGGAACGCGAGGTCCGCGTGGTCATGGAGAAGACGGCCGACGCGTACCGGTTCTCGGTCGTCAGCGCGGACGGCGAGCGCTGGAGCGAGCACGTCACCGGCCGCGTCCTGCCCCTTCCGGACCCGGACACCCGGCCTCTGTACTCGGCCCCCGACCTGGTGGCACGGCACGCCCTGCGCGACGCGGGCGAGGTCAGCCACGACGGGCCGATGACCTTCGGACCGCGCTCGCAGTGCGTGGAACGCGTCTGGACGGGCGACGGCGTGGCCCTGGCCCGGCTGTCGGTGCCGGAACGCTACGGCGAGGAGGTGGCCGCGCTCGGCCTGCACCCCTTCCTCCTGGACATCGCCACCGGATTCGCGAGCCTCTACCTCGAAGCCGACTACCTGATGCCCCTGCGCTACCGGGCCATCGACGTCCTCGCGCCCCTGCCCGCCCGCATCCACAGCCTCCTCACCCACCGAGGCGGCCAGGAGGGCCGGGAGGGCACCCGCGAAACCCTCTCCTTCGACGTGACCCTCTTCGACGAGGACGGCCATGTCCTGCTGAAGGCCGAGGAGTTCGTCATGAAGCGGGCCCGCGCCCTCGACACGAAACTGCCGGCCCTGCGCGACGGCCGCTCCGACGAGGTCGGCGCCTACGCCTACCCCGAGACCCGCACGGACGCCGAGCGCGGCGACAACGCCTTCCTCGCCCACCTGGAGACCGGCATCCGGCCCGCCGAAGGCGCCACCGCCTTCGCACGCCTCCTGGCCCGGGAGCTGTCGCCCCAGGTCGTCGTCGCGACCAAGGACCTCGCGGCGATCGTCACGAACGTCGGCGCCCTCGGCACCGCCGCCGAGGAACCCGCCGAGAACCGCGCCCCGGCCCCGGCCCACCCCAGGCCCGCGCTCGCCACGGCCTACGTCGCCCCGCGCGACGACGTCGAGCGGGCGCTCGCCGAGCTGTGGCAGGACCAGATCGGCGTCGCCGAGGTCGGCGTCCACGACAACTTCTACGAACTCGGGGGCCATTCGCTGCTCGGCATCAAACTCCTGGCCCGCCTGCGGGACACCCTGCACGTCCAGGTCGCCCTGCAGTCCCTCTTCGACAACCTCACCGTCGCCGAACTCGCCGCGGTCGTCGCGGCGCGGCTTCCGCGCGGAACACAGCAGCAGAACCAACAGGACGGGAGTCTGACGTGAGCCGGGTCGGTGTGGTGGGCGCGGGTGTCATGGGCGGCGGGGTCGCCCAGAACCTGGCGACCGCCGGGCACGAAGTCGTTCTGATCGACGTGAGCAAGGAGGTACTGGACCGCTGCGCCGAGCGGATCCGCAACGACCTGCGCTTCAGCCGGCTGCTCCCCGGGGCGGCCCCGACGGCCGTGGACGCCGCCCGCGCGCAGGAGGCGATCACCTTCACCACCGACTACGGGGCCCTGGCCGACGCCGACTTCGTGGTCGAGAACATCACCGAACGCTGGGACCTCAAGGCGCGGGTGTACCCGGTGCTCGACGACGTGTGCCCCGAACGCACCGTGTTCGCGGCCAACACCTCCGCCATCCCCATCACCCGGATCGCCTCGCTGACCCGGCGCCCCGCCAACGTGCTGGGCATCCACTTCATGAACCCGGTGCCCCGCAAACCCGTCGTCGAGCTGATCCCCGGCCACCACACCTCGCCGCAGGCCGTCGGCACGGCCCAGGAACTCCTGGCGAGCATGGGCAAGACGGGCATCGTGGTGAACGATTCCCCGGGGTTCGTCTCCAACCGGGTCCTGATGCTCACCATCAACGAGGCGGCGTTCCTCGTCCACGAGAACGTGGCCACCCCCGAGGACGTCGACAAGGTCTTCACCTCCTGCTTCGGCCACCCCATGGGCCCGCTGGCCACCGCGGACCTGATCGGCCTCGACACGATCCTGTACAGCATCGAAGTCCTCCACGAGAGCTTCGCCGACAGCAAGTACCGACCGTGCCCCCTGCTCAAGAAGATGGTCGACGCCGGACTCCACGGCCGTAAGACCCAGCAGGGGTTCTTCTCCTACGCCTTGGAGGTCTGACATGACGGCAGCGGTGGGACCGGAGATAGCGAAGTTCCTGGCCGGCAGCTTCCCGAACCTGGACATCGGTGACGACGACGACCTCTTCGACGGGGGCATCGCGAACTCGCTGTTCACCATCCAGCTCATCATGTTCGTCGAGAAGCGCTTCGCGGTGCAGATCCCCAACGAGGATCTGGAACTGGACAACTTCCGGACCGTCACGGCCATGACCAAACTGGTCGAACGGCTGACACAGGCGCGCTCGGATGTCTGACCGCCCCCACGGCAGGGAGGAGTTCCGGGCCGCCGTCGACGCCGAGATAGCCCCCCGCGCGGCCCGGTTCGACCGCGACCAGTCCATCCCCGGCGACGTCCTGCGGCGCATGGGCGAGCTGGGCTGGTGGGGGGCCATCCTCCCGCCCGAGACCGGCGGCGCCGGTATGGACATGGTGACCCTGGGGGAGCTGCACGAGGAGGTCGGCCGGGGCTGCTCCTCCGTCCGCAGCCTCCTCACCGTCCACTCGATGGTGTCCTACGCGGTCTCCCGCTGGGGCAGCGACGAGCAGCGGGCCCGCTGGCTGCCCCGGCTGGCGCGCGGCGAGACCATCGGCGCCTTCTGCCTCACCGAACAGCGGGCGGGCAGCGACGTCGCGAACATCGCCGCCACCGCCGTCCGCCAGGACGACGGGAGCTATGTCCTCGACGGCGGCAAACGCTGGACGACCGGCGGGCAGATCGCCGGCCTCCTGCTGGTGTTCGCCCGCACCGGACGCGGCATCTCCGCCTTCCTCGTCGAACGCGACACCCCGGGCGTCGAGGTCCGGCCCGTCCACGACATGCTGGGCACCCGGGGCAGCATGCTCGCCGAGATCGATTTCCGGGACTGCCGTCTTGGCCCCGGCGCCCTCCTCGGCCCCGACGGCTTCGCGCTCGCCACGGTCGTCACCGGCGTCCTCGACATCGGCAGGTACAGCGTCGCCTGCGGCTGCGTCGGCATCCTCCAGGCGTGCCTGGAGGCCGGCGCCCGCTTCACCGCCGAGAAGGGCACCCGCACCCAGCCGCTCAGCGAACACCAGCTGATCCGGCAGATGCTCACCCAGACCGTCACCGACGTCACCGCCGCCCGGCTGCTGTGCCGGCAGGCCGGCGAACTGAAGGACCGGCAGGACCCGCAGACCATCATGGCCACCTGGATCGCCAAGTACTTCGCCTCGACCGCCGCAGCCCGCGCCGCGAGCGACGCCGTACAGATCCACGGGGCCGCCGGCTGCGCACCGGACCACCCCGCGCAGCGCTACTACCGCGACGCCAAGGTCATGGAAATCATCGAGGGCAGCACCCAGATCCAGCAGATCAAGATCGCAGAGGAGGCGTACAGGTGGACAGCCAGGTAACCGCGCCGGCCGTCCCCGGAGGCCGGCGCGAGACCCCCCGGGACAAGCCGCGCCGGGGCCGGATCAAGTGCGTGGTGTGGGACTTGGACGAAACGCTCTGGGACGGCGTCCTCCTGGAGGACGGCGAGGTCACCCCGAGGCCGGCCGTCGTGGAACTCATCAAGGAACTCGACGCGCGCGGCATCCTCCAGTCCGTGGCCAGCAAGAACGACCACGACGCGGCGGCCGAACAACTGGAGGCGTTCGGACTCGCCGAGTACTTCCTGCACCCCCGCATCGGCTGGGGCCCCAAGTCCGACTCCGTCGCCGACATCGCCGCCGCCCTCAACATCGGCGTCGACTCCCTCGCCTTCGTCGACGACCAGGAGTTCGAACTGGCCGAGGTCGCCTTCCACCACCCCCAGGTGCTGTGCGTCGCCGCCGCCGAGATCGCCCAGGCCGTCACCGGATGGGAGGAGTTCCGGCCGAGGTTCATCACCGACGAGTCCCGCAACCGCCGCTCGATGTACCGCAGCGCCATCGAACGCGACCAGGCGGAGGAGGCCGCGAAGACGACCGGCGAGGACTTCCTCGCCACCCTCGGCATGGTCTTCACCATCAGCGAGGCCGCCGAGGAGGACCTGCGCCGGGCCGAGGAACTGACCGTGCGCACCAACCAGTTGAACTCCACCGGCCAGACCTATTCCTACGACGAACTGAAAGAGCTGTGCGACTCCCCGGACCACCTCCTGCTCGTCGCCGAACTGGAGGACCGCTTCGGGCTGTACGGGAAGATCGGCCTCGCCCTCGTCGAGACCGGCGGACCCGTCTGGACGCTGAAACTGCTGCTCATGTCCTGCCGGGTGATGTCACGCGGGGTCGGCGCGGTCCTCCTCAACCACGTCATGACCCTCGCCCGCGACAACGGCGCGAAACTGCGGGCGGAGTTCGTCGAGACCGGACGCAACCGCATGATGTTCGTGACCTACCGGTTCGCCGGCTTCAAGGAGGCCGGCACCAGCGGCGACGCGACCCTCCTCGAAGCGGACCTGACCCGGGTCCAGCCGGCCCCCGACTACCTGGTGGTCACCCCGCCCCGCACCTGACGGCCCGCCACCCACCCCCGCGCAGAACGGATCGAGAACCTGATGGCAACCTTCGTACTGGTCCACGGCGCCTGGAGCGGTGCCCACGACTTCCGCAAGGTCCGCGGCCCGCTGCGCGCGGCCGGCCACGACGTCTACACGCCGAGCCTGACCGGCGTCGGGGAGCGGGTGCATCTCGCGAGCCCGCAGGTCGGCCTCACCACGCACATCGCCGACGTCGTGAACTGCGTCCGCTACGAGGACCTGGACGAGATCGTCCTGCTCGGCTTCTCCTACGGCGGCTGCGTCATCACCGGCGCCCTCGAATACATCGCCGACCGCGTCCGCCACCTCGTCTACCTCGACGCCTTCGTGCCTGACGACGGCGAGGCCGCGGGCCTGCCCGGCGGGGCGAGCGCCCCGCGCGTCACCGGCCTCGGTGACCCCTGGCTGCTGCCCGCCCCGATCCGCGAGTTCGACGACCCCGAGACCGGCGCGTGGATCACCGCACGGCGTACCCCGCAGCCGCTGGGCACCTTCACCGAACCCGTCCGGCTGACCCGCCCGCTGGAGGACTACCCGTTCACCCGGACCTTCATCAAGGCCACCGGCGAACCCCGGCCCGAGCCCCCCGGCCCCTTCTGGACCGCCGCCGACCGGGTCTCGAAGTCCCCGGCCTGGCGCTACCGGGAGATCGCCACCAACCACATGATCCCCAGCAACAGGCCCGAGGAACTGGCGGAACTGCTGCTCGAACTCGTCTGACCGGCCGAGGAGACGAAGATGACCACCAAGCCGTGGGTGTGCGAGACGTGCGGGAACCACACGTACACCGAGGAGGCCGCGCCGCCCGACGAGTGCGTGATCTGCGAGGACGACCGCCAGTGGGTCCCCGCCGGCGGCCAGCGCTGGACCACCCTCGACGCGATGGCGGACGGCGGCTACCGCTCCGTGGTGCGCGAGGTGGAACCCGGCCTCCTGGGCGTCGGCGCCGAACCGATGATCGGCATCGGCCAGCGCGGGCTGGTCCTGCGCACCGACGCGGGCAACGTCATGTGGGACCCGTCGCCCTACCTCGACGAGGCCGCCGTCGACGCCGTCCGGCAGGCCGGCGGGCTGAGCGTCGTCACCGCGAGCCACCCGCACTTCTACGGGGCGATCGTCGAGTGGGCCCGCCTCTTCGACGCGCGGATCCTGCTGCCCGAGGTCGACCTGCACTGGCTCTCCCGCCCCGCCTCGGCCGAACCCCTCGTCAGCCCCTGGGCGGACAAGGTCCCGCTGGCCGACGGCGTGACCCTCGTCCAGTGCGGCGGCCACTTCCCCGGCAGCGCCGTCCTCCACTGGGCCCAGGGCGCGGACGGCCTCGGGGTCCTGCTGACCGGCGACACCATCAACATCTCCCCCGGCGAGGACCGGGTCGCCTTCCTCTACAGCGCCCCCAACCGCCTCCCGCTGCCCGAGCGCGGCGTGCACGGCGTCATCGAGGCCGTGCAGCCGTATTCCTACGACCGGATGTACGCCCACTGGTGGGCTCCGGCGATCCGCCGGGACGCGCAGCGGATCCTCAAGGAATCGACCGACCACTATCTGAAGTTCGTTCGCGGTGACGCGCCGGAATGGCTCACCGAGGGGCACCATCACCACTGACGAGGGCCGGATTTCTTGACGCGGTCACGTCCCCGGGGGCGTGACCGCGTCGAGGGTTACGCGCTCGTCAGATTGGCGAGTCGGTTCACGGCCTCCGTCAGGACGTCGGTCCGCTTGCAGAACGCGAACCGGACCAGGCTCCGGGCCTCGGCGTCGGGGGACTGGTAGAAGACCTGGTTGGGGATGGCCGCCACCGCGCACCGGCGGGGCAGATTCCGGCAGAACTCCAGGCCGTCCGCGCCGTTCGTATCGCCGAGGCCCTGGATGCTGGTGGTGACGAAGTACGTGCCGTCCGGCGGGTAGACCGTGAAACCGGCCGAACGCAGCCCGTCGGACAGCAGGTCCCGCTTGTGCCTCAACTCCCGCCGCAGGCCGTCGAAGTAGTCGTCGGGCAGCCGAAGCGCCTCGGCGATCGCGTACTGGAACGGCCCGCTGGACACATAGGTCAGGAATTGCTTCGCCGTCAGGACCGCCGAGACCAGGTCGGCGGGACCGGTGACCCAGCCGACCTTCCAGCCCGTGAAGGAGAACGTCTTGCCGCCCGAGCTGATGGTGAGCGTCCGCTCCCGCATCCCCGGCAGCGTGGACACCGGGACGTGCTCCACGTCGTACACGAGGTGTTCGTACACCTCGTCGGAGATCACCAGCAGATCCCGCTCCACCGCGAGATCCGCGACGAAGGCCAGCTCCTCCCGGGTGAGGACCGCCCCGGTCGGATTGTGCGGCGAGTTGAGCAGCAGGATCCGCGTCCGCGGGGTGACCGCCGCCCGCAGCGCCTCCAGATCGGGACGGAAGCCCGGTGGACGCAGAGGGACCGCGACGTGCCTGCCGCCCGCCATCGCCACGCACGCCGCGTACGTGTCGTAGGTCGGCTCGAAGGCGATCACCTCGTCACCGGGCTCGATCAGCGCGAGCAGCGCCGCGGCGATCGCCTCCGTCGCGCCGGCCGTGACCAGCACTTCGGCGCCCGGGTCCAGGGTGATCCCGTAGAACCGCTTCTGATGCTGCGCCACCGCCTCCCGCAGCTCGGGGATCCCCCGGCCCGGCGGGTACTGGTTCCCCCGGCCGGCCAGGACGGCGTCGGCGGCGGCGCGGGCGATCTCGGCGGGGCCGTCCGTGTCGGGGAATCCCTGGCCGAGGTTGATCGAACCGGTTTCGGCGGCGAGGCCGGACATCTCGGCGAAGATCGACGTACCGGCGTTGGCGAGGCGGCTGTTGACGTGGGTGAGGGGCATGGACGCGTCGTTTCCTTCCGTGCGGTGGTGTCTGCTCAGCGGCGGTGGATCACGTACAGCTTGCCGCCGTGGTAGGCCGCGCCACCGGCGTCCAGGGCGGGCAGGCCCTCCTCGCCGGCGGGCGCGTCGATGCCGCCCCAGCCGCCGGCCTCGGTGCGGGCGCCGAGGCGCAGTCTGCCGTCGGCGCCGCGCGCCAGGAGGAGCGGGCCGAGGTCGGGGTGAGCGACGAGGGTGGGGCTGCGCTGGGTGAGGAGGTCGTGCGCGGGGGCGTGGGTCTGCCAGGCGGCCGGGTTCGTGGGCGCGCTGCTGTAGCTGACGTGGACCTTGTCGTCGAGGCCGCGGTGGGCGATCCACAGGGCGGTGCCGGCGGCGGTGTCCGTGGCTGTGTCCGTGGAGACGAGCGCGGGGGCGCTGTCGCTCGCGGAGTCGTCGAAGCGGTGGGTGAAGTCGCTCGTGTGGTCCTTGTCGAGGCGGTCGACGTGCGTCCGTCCGCCGTGGTCGCGGTGGGCGATCCACAGGTGGCCGTCGTGCGAGGCGATGTCCGGCGACACCGGGCTGTCCCAGCCGTCCATCCGTACCTCCCGGGTCCACGCCGAGCCGTCGAAACGGCTCCACAGGACCTCGCCGTCCGGCGTCGTGTGGAAGGCGTACAGCAGGTCCTCGTGGACGGTGAGCGCCACGCGTTGCCGGCTTCCCGAGCGGCCGACCGGCACGGGGGTGCGCCACACGCCGGCGCGCAGCCGGCTCCACATCAGCCGGTGGTCGCCGGGGCGGGCGAAGACGAGGTGCAGGTCGCCCCGGTACGAGGCCAGGGAAGGGGCGGTGACGCTCGGCAGGCCCAGGGGGACGGGGGCGCTCCATCCTCCGTCGGCTCGGTAGGTGGCGTATTCCAGGTCGCCCGAGGGGGAGGGGGGCCGCTCCCCGGTGTACCTGAGCCGTGGCGCCGGGTTCTTGAGATCAAGCGCCAGGTCGCGTCGGTGGTGGTGCACGGTGGTGGCGGCGCGGGGGAAGACGAAGCGCAGGGGGATCTCCGGGGGGTCGTCGGCGCAGATGGCCCTGAGCAGGACGAACAGCTTCATGACCGCCCAGGCGATGCCGACGTGGACCTGTCCGGGGGCGAGGTCGCCGGGGGCCAGGTCGGCGACCGCCGCGTCACAGGCACGGGTGAGGTCGTCGAGCGCGCGGATGAGGTCGGTGTTCTGTTCCGTTCGGCTGTGGGTGGTGAAGGAGACGTGGGTGGAGGCGGGAGCGTCGAAGAGGAGTGTGGAAGAGGGGTCATGACCGGCATGAAAGTCGACAAGTTCCCATGTCGCCCGGAACGACCCCCCTTCGGCCCCGCCACCGTGGGACACCCCGGCGAACCCGACGACCCCGAACCCCGCCCCCCGCACCCCGGCGACGAACTCCTCCGACCACAGGGGCTCACCCTCCGCCAGGGCCTCCGTGCTGAGGAAGGAAACATTCGCGCAGACGACCGCCTCCTCAGCCACCTCCCGCGCACAGGCCCGCAACTCCGCGAGACCGTACCCGGACGTCACCGGAAGCTCCGCCAGCTCCACCGGCACAACACCGAGCCGATGACCACGCGCGGCGACGGCCTCACGATAGACCCGCCCCCAGTCACCTATCTCCTCCTCTGCCAGAACCCCCCGCAGAACATCCAGCAGCAGCCCCTCCAGTTCCGTCGGCACCTCCCCGACCCGCAGCCGATCAGCCCCATGCAGCGCCGCCCCGACCAGCACGTTCCCGTGCCGACACCCCACCAGACCTCCCTCTCCGCCCAACACCCCCCGAAGCCGTCCCACCCGTTCCCCGGCCGTCGTTTCCCTGCTGTTGGACATGCACTCCCCTTCTCCTCCGACACCTCCACCCCTTCCACCGTCCCCAAGACCCTCCCCGCCCTCACCCCGAACCCGGCCAGTCCCTCCCAGTCCGTCAACTCCACGCCCGCACCCGGCCCCGGGGAGGGGGACGCCTGCCATAGGCGTTGACCGCCGCCGCCTCTTTCGAGGCGGCGGCCGGACTCGCGTCACTTCCTAGTTGACGTCCCGCTCCCGGCCCTCCCAATAAGGCGCGCGCAGGAGGAACTTCTGGATCTTGCCGGTGGCGGTGCGGGGGATCGAGTCGCGGAACTCGACGCTGGTCGGGGCTTTGAAGCCGGCGAGGTGTTCCTTGCAGTGGGCGATGATGTCGGCTTCGGTGACGTCGGAGCCTTCCGCGCGGACGACCAGGGCCTTGACGGTCTCGCCCCATCTGGAGTCGTCGGGGACGCCGATGACGGCGACTTCGGCGACGCCGGGGTGGCTGAAGACGGTGTCCTCGACCTCGATGGAGGAGACGTTCTCGCCGCCGGTGATGATGACGTCCTTCTTGCGGTCGGAGATGGTGAGGTGGCCGTCGGCCGCGTCGAGGGTGCCGCCGTCGCCGGTGTGGAACCAGTCGCCGTCGAGGGCCTGGGCGGTCTCTGCGGGCTTGTCCCAGTAGCCGTCGAGGACGACGTTGGAGCGGGCCAGCACCTCGCCGGAACCGGAGAGTCGGAGGCGGACGCCGAGGGCGGGGAGGCCGGCGCGGGAGAGCTTGCGGGCGCGGTCGCGGGGCGGGAGGGCGGTGTCCTCGGGGCGCGTGCGGTTGAACGTCAGCAGGGGCGACGTCTCCGTGAGGCCGTAGATCTGCGTGAACTCCCAGCCCAGTTCCTCCTCGACGCGCTGGATCAGCCGGCTCGGCGGCGGCGCCCCCGCGCACACGATCCGCACCCGGCCCCGGCCGGGGATCTCCCCGGCCCAGTCCGCCGCCGCGTTCAGCACCGTGCCCCACACCGCCGGCGCCCCGCACATCAGCGTCACCCCGTGCGCCTCGACGCGGCGCAGGATCTCCGCGCCGTCGACCTTGCGCAGGACGACCTGCTTGGCGCCGAGCCCGGCCATCACGTACGGCATGCCCCAGCCGTTGCAGTGGAACATCGGGAGGGTGTGGAGGTAGATGTCGCCCTCCCAGGCCCGCGTGTGCAGCCCGAACGTCAGCCCGTTGACCCAGATGTTGCGGTGGGTGAGCTGAACTCCCTTGGGGCGCGCGGTCGTTCCGGACGTGTAGTTGATCGTCGCCGTCGCGTCCTCGTCCGGCGCCGACCACGGCCGGGGCGCCACACCGAACCGCATCAGCTCGGCGTCCGTCTGCTCCCCGAGCACGAACCGGTGCGGGACGGCGATGTCGGCGGCCAGAAAGGCGAGTTCGGGGTCGACGAGCAGCACCGAGGCGCCGCTCTGCTCGACGACGTACGCGATCTCCTCCTGTTTCAGCCGGAAGTTGACGGGCACACAGATCCGCCCGCTCATCGGCACGGCGAACAACAGCTCAAGCAGCCGGGCCGAGTTGTGGCTCACCACCGCGACCCGCTCGCCCTCGCCCACGCCGAGCCGGTCGAACCCGGCCTGCCAGGCGCGCACCCGTTCGGCGAGTCCGCCGTACGTGTCCGCCGCGACCGGCGGCGCGGGCTGGTCCGGCTCGTCGATCACGCCCGGACTCCCGGCGAAGCCCAGCTCCGCGCGGTCCAGGAAGTCCGCGATCGTCATCGGAACACGCATCGCTTGTCCTCACTCCCCATCGGTGAACGATGTCCCTGATGCTCCCCGCCCGGGGCGGGGGCGACGCCTGTCGCGCCGACCGCTCAACAGGCCGGGCGCCGGGGAGGTGACGCGCCGGGGTCCGCCGGACGGGTGCCTGCCCTTCAGATGACGCCAGAAGTCACGGAGTCGTCGAGGCCGAAGGTGTGACGTATGCCGCCGCCCGTTGTGAATATCGGAGTGGGTGTCGACCGGTGCCCGGTTCCCACGCCTGTCCCGCCGGGGCGGGCGGGGCTACCGTGGGGAGGTCGGGCGGGGACGACGAGGGGGGATGGCGTGCTGGACGAGACGATGACCGCGCTGGCCGCGTCGGTGGGGGCGGGGGTCGTGCAGGCCGCCGGGACGGACGCCTGGGCGGGGTTCAGGGACCGGCTGGCCCGGGTGCTGGGCCGGGCGGACCGGGAGGCCGTGCAGGCGGGGCGGCTGGAGCGGACGGCGGCGGAACTGGCCGAGGCCGGACCGCCGGGCGCGGACGGCGAGGCGCGGGCCAGGCACAGCACGGTCTGGCGGACCCGCACCGAGGATCTGCTGGAGGACCTGCCACCCGGCGAACGGGCCTTGGTCGCGGGGGAGTTGCGCGCACTGCTCGACGAGGCCGCACGGGCGTCGCGCGGGGGCGTCACGGGCAACGTCTTCCACGGCGCGGCGGCGGTGCAGTCCGGCGACGGCAACGTCCAGGTGAACCGGTTCGGCTCCCGCCCGTGACCGCCGGGGACGACGGCCCTCGCGGGGACGTCTACCGGGGCCCCGCCGCGCGGCAGCACGGCGACGGCAACCTCCAGATCAACGTCCACGAGCACCGCGCCGGCATCCTCGCCGCCTGCGCGGTCGCCCTGGTGTGCGTGGCCACCGTCATCGCCGTCCTCGTCGCGGGCGACCCCGGCACCGGGGCGGCCGGCCCGGCTTCCGTGACACCGACGCCGACGCCGGCCCCGGCTACGAACCCGGCCACGGACCCGGCGCCGGGCGCGGGCGGCGGCACGGACCGGTCGGGGCTCACCGGACGGCTCGTCAACGACGGCAGCGGCCTGTGCCTGACGGCCCCCGGCACCGAGGACGACGTCCCGGTCCAGGACACCTGCACAGGCACCCCCGACCGGACCTGGACGCTCGCCGCGCAGGACACCGCCGCCCGCACCGTGCGCAACGCCCGCAGCGGCCGGTGTCTCGCCGTGGCCGGCACGGAGAACTTCGCCCCCGCCCGCCAACTCGACTGCGCCGTACGGCCCGACGCGCAGCACTGGGAACTCCTGTGGGGCACCGGCCGTCACGCGGGCCACTTCATGCTGCGCAGCACCCGCAACGCCAAGTGCCTGGCCGCACCGGGCGCCGAACCGGCCCGGCCCGCCGTGCAGACGTCCTGCGGCGAGGACTACGCCGACAAGTGGTGGCACATCGCCGCGAGGTGAACCTGCCCCAGGTCTTCACGCGGAGGCCAGGGCGGACCCGGGGAGTCGGTGGGCCCGCCCTGGCGTGATGCGGGCCGCGTTCAGGGGCGATCCGCATCTGTGGGGGGATACCGGGCGTAGTGATGTGGGGGGTGCCCGGCGCCTGTGAGACAGTATGTATCGAAGCTGATCTATGAGTCAAGACGTCTCATAGATGCGACAGTCCCGCGATCACCCGGAGTGCATCTCGAAGGAGGCCCATGCCCAGCGAAGACCCCCGCGAAGACCCCCGCGCCCGCCGCAGCCGCACCGCCGCCCTGGCCGCCGCCGCCCAACTCCTCGGCGAGGGAGGCCCGGAGAACGTCACCCACGCCGCCGTCGCGGCCCGCGCGGGCGTCGGCCGTGCCACCGTCTACCGGCACTGGCCCGACCTGCGCTCCCTCCTGCTCGCCACCCTCGCCGGCTCCGCGCCGCCGCTGCTGGTCCTCGGCGACGGGCCCGTGCGCGACCAGCTCGTCGACCAGCTCATCACCCGCGCCCACTGGCTCAACCAGCCCGTCTCCGCGTCCGTCGTCGCCACCGTCGTCGAACGCGCCGAACGCGACGCGGCCGTACGGCGGTTGCGCGAGCGGATGTTCGGACGCGGGGACGCGCACCTCGCCCAGGCCCTCGCCGTCGCCGTCTCACGCGGCGAACTGCTGCCGGGCGCCGAGCAGCAGGCCCGGACCATCGTCACCCACCTCCTCGGGCCCCTCCTGTTCCGCCGCTACATGCTCGGCGAACGGCTGGACGCCGCGGCGGTGGAGACGGAGGTGGACCGCGCGCTCGCGCCGTGGCTGGCCGCGTGAAGGAAACGCGGGTGCGCGCGGTGTTCGGCGACGAACGAAGACGCCACCGAGGCCATGGGCGGACGCCGGCTCAGCCCCGCCGAGAGCGTGCGGGCACTCGGCGAGGCCATCGACGTCATCCGGCGGGGCATCCGGGCCGCCGACGAGCGCGGCGCGCTCCGGGGCGACGGCGCGTACTACCAGGTCAAGGGCGCTGAACGAGGGCCCGCCCCCGCCCGCGACGTCCCCGGTCCGTGACGTCCCCGGTTCACAACCTCGCCGGTCACCTCGGCGGATTCATCGCCGCCTCCCAGTCCGCGTTCGGGATGCGCGAGCGGAGGTAGGCGAAGGAGTCCTCGGCGAGGCGGCGGGCGCGGGGGAGGTCGGGGCCGGTCAACTCGCCCCGGTGCTTGAGGACTCGGCCGTTCACCAGGACCGTGTCGACGTCGCCCCGGCCCGCCTGGAAGACGAGGTGCCCGGCGGGGTTGTGGACCGGGGTCATGGCGGCGGTGTCCGTGCGCAGGAGGACGAGGTCGGCGCGCTTGCCGACGGTGACGGAGCCGATCAGGGAGTCGAGGCCGAGCGCGCGGGCGCCCCCGAGGGTCGCGTACTGGAGGACGTCGGCGGCGCGCAGGGCGTTGTGCGCGACCGTGTGCCCCGCCTCGTGCGCGCGCAGATGGGCAAGTCCCCGGTCCGCGCTGAGAGTTGAGCGCATCGCCGAGAACATGTCGCCGCTCCACCAGATCACCGTGTCCATGGACAGGGAGAGCGGGATGCCGAACGCGCGCGCCTTCGCGGTGGGCGGATACCCCTGCCCCGCGCTGAGTTCGCTCTCGGAGGCGATGGACAGGAACGCGCCCTTCCCGGCGATCCGCCGGTAGGAGCCGTCGCTCAGCGAACCCGCGTGGACGAGGGTGACGGACGGCGACAGCGCCCCGAACTCGTAGAGGAACCGGATCTGTTCGTCGCCGGAGAACCCGAACACCCCCGCGTGACTGGTCACCGCGAGGTCCCGGTCCCGCGCGAACCGCAGCGCCGCACGCCCGTCCTCGGTGTCGTTCGCCTCCAAGGCGAGCTGCATCGTGACGAGTTGGTCCGGCCGCCCGGTGAACCGCTCCCGCAGGACGCGGTCCACGCGCCCGTCGGTCACCCACCCGAGGTCCGTCGCGAAGGTGTTGCCGTACGCGAACCGCGCCCGCCCCGGCACCGAGAACAGCGCGTCGACGGCCGCCTCCGCGTGCTCCGGCGTGCGCAGCCCGTGCGACCAGTCCGTCACCGTCGTCACCCCGTCGTTCACCGCCTCGACCATGCCGAGGTGGTTCGCGGCGTAGATGTCCTCCGGGCGGAACAGCGGACCCCACTTGGTGATCATCCACTGCATGTAGTCGCCGAGCGTCCAGTCCGCGCCGACGCCCCGCAGCGAGGTCTGCCACATGTGCCGGTGCGTGTCGACGAACCCGGGGATCAGCAGCCCGCCGCCCGCCTCGATCACCGTCGCGGGGGCGGTGAGCCCACGGCCGATCGCCTTGATGCGCTCGCCCTCGACCAGGACGTCCGTGTCGGGCAGGACACCCCGGTCCACGGTGACGACGGTGGCGCGGCGGATGAGGATCGGGCGCCCGGCGGGGAAGGCGACGCGCCCGGCCGCCTCGGCGCGCGGCGCGGCGAGCGCACCGGCGCCCACCGCCGCCACCGCTCCCGTGAGCGCCCGACGGCGGGTGGTCCCGCTCCAACTGGCCATGGAATGCTCCTCGTTGTCGACGTGCGGTGATCCATTTCTACGGCGGGGACGAGGGCGGCGGCATCGGGAGAACCGTGCACGTCGACGCGGACCGCGTGGGTCGTTTCACCCACGGCCGCGCTCGCCTCATTCCCGCCGTGCCGCGAGCCCGTGCTCGAACGCGTACGCCGCCGCGGCCGTCCGTGACGCCAGACCCAACTTCCCGAAGATGTTGGACAGATGACGGGCCACGGTCTTCTCGCTCACCACCAGCGCCCCCGCCACCTCCCGGTTGGTCAGCCCCTGGGCGACCAGGGCAAGCACCTCTGTCTCCCGTGCGGTCAGCGCACCCCTGGCCGGGGCCCGCGCCACCCCGATCCGGGCCAACTCCTCGTCCGCCGCCCCCTGTTCGAGCGCGGCGGCGTCCGTGTCGCCGAGCGCCCGGTACACCCGCACCAGCGACAGCCGGATCCGCGCGGCCTCGTACGGCACGTCGAGCCGGGCCCAGTGGCAGCAGGCGCGCCGCAGCAGCGGCAGCGACTCCCGCACCCGCCCCTCGGCGAGGGCGAGCCGGCCCCGGGCGTGCAGCGCGACCGCCTCCAGCGCCGAGGTGCTGTGGCCGGCGGCGAGTTCGTCCAGCCCGGCGCTCGCGGCGTGGGCGGCGGACGGGTCCCCCGCCGCGAGGGCGATCTCGACGTGGGCCGCGCCCAGGCGGGCCCGGGTGAGCCGGTCCCGGACGGCCGGTGCCGTACGGATCGAGGCGAGCGCGGTCGCCGCCTGGCCCTGCGCGAGCCTCAACAGGGCGAAACCCGGCTGGGGTTGACGGCCGTGGCGGTGCGCGCGGCGGTACGCGGACTCCGCGCCGGACAGGTCGCCGCGCAGCCGCCGCACCTCGCCGAGGATGTAGTGGGCCTCGGCGACACTGCTCGCGTGCACGCCGGTCAACTGCTCGCAGACCTGGGCCGCTTCCTTCTCGGCTCCGGCCAAGTCACCGCGCAACAGCAGCAGTTGGGCCTGGTGGACGCGGGAGAGGTCGGTGATCGGGGCGGGGACGGGCGGGTGCGCGGACCAGCGGGCCAGGGCCTGCGTCCACTCGATCATCCGGCGCAGGTCGCCCAACTCCGTGCAGGCGGCGATGAGATGGACGTAGATGCTGCCGGCCGCCGTGGCGTCGACCTCGCCGCACGCGGTCGCCAGCATCGCCTCGTCCAGCAGTCGCGTCCCCGCCTCCAGCCGGCCCTGCCTGACCAGGGCCCGGCCCTCGCCGAGGACGCCCAGCGCGGCCAGCGTGGGGGACGCGTGCCGCCGCCCGATCTCCTGCACCCGGCGTGCGCCGGCGATCACACCCGCGAGGTCGGGCCCGTCCAACCGGCCCTCCACGTCCAGGAGATGGACGAGCCTGCCGTGGGCGACGCCCTCCGGGCGGCCGTCCAGCAGACGCCGGGCGCGGCCGGTCCAGCCGGCGGCGAGGACGTCGTCGCCGCGCAGGGTCAGGGCCGTCGCGATGTCGAGCGCCGCCTGGGCCGCGTCCTCGGGGCGGCCGGCGTCCAGGTGCCGCTGGTACTCCGCCGCCAGGGCGGGCGGATCCTCGTTCACGCCGGCTCGCGTACACGCAGCGGCAGGGCTTCGGGGCCGCGCATCAGGAGGCTCTGACGGTAGGTCAACTCCGTTGGCGCAACGGCTAGTTCGAGGTGGGGGTAGCGGGCGAGCAGGTCGCGGAAGGCGACGCGGGCCTCTTGGCGGGCCAGCGGGGCGCCCAGGCAGTAGTGGATGCCGGCGCCGAAGGAGAGGTGGCGGTTGGGGGAGCGGGCCACGTCCAGGCGGTCCGGTTCCGGGAAGCGCGCGCCGTCCCGGTTGGCGGAGGTGACGGCCGCCAGGACCAGTTCCCGCGCCGGAATCTCGACGCCGGCGATGGTGACCGGCTCGGTCGTGTACCGGTACGTCGAGAGGTTCACCGGGCCGTCGTAGCGCAGGAACTCCTCGACGGCCGCCGGGATCAGGGCGGGGTCCGCGCGCAGCCGCTTCAGCTCGCCGGGGTGCGTGAGCAGGGCCCCGACGCCGTTCGCGATCAGGTTGACGGTTGTCTCGTGGCCCGCGCTGAGCAGCAGGAACACCATCGCGACGAGCTCTTCGGCGGTGAGGCTGTCGTCCTCGACGAGGGCCGAGAGCAGGTCGTCGCCCAGCGCCGTGCGCTTCGTCTCGATCAACTCGGCGAGGTACGCGGTGATGTGACCCGCCGCCGCGCTCACCACCTCCGGCGCGCCGGTGGAGTTGTAGTCCCGCGTCCACGCCCCGAACGACTCCCGCTCGCCCTCCGGGAGGCCCAGCAGTTCGCACATCACCGTCATCGACAGGGGGAACGCGTAGTCGCCGATCAACTCGATCTCGCCCCGGCCCGCGAGGCCGTCGAGCAGCGTGGCGGACAGTTCCTCGGTACGCGGGAGGAGACCGGCGATCCGTCCCGGCGTGAACGCCCTCGACACGAGCGTCCGCAGACGCGTGTGAACCGGCGGATCACTGTTGAGCATGTGACCGGCCGTCCTCCGCCCCACCGCACGCGGAGCCCGCCCCTCCACCGTGTTCCGCCGGAACAGCTCCCCGACCACCTCCGTATCCTTCGCCAGCCGGGGATCGGCCAGCACCAGCCGTACATCCTCGTACCGAGTGACCACCCACACACGCAGCCCGTCCGGAGTGACAACACCCCGCACCGGCGCGTCCCTCCGCAACTCGGCATACACCCCATGCGGATCCGCCCAGAACCCCGCCCCAAACACCTCACCTGAAGTGATCATGCGATCACACTACTTACTCCCCCACCCCAGAGAAAGACGACCGGAAGCCACCCGTCCGGCAGCTCGGGGGAGCACTGGTGGTGGGGGCTATTGTCCGGCGCGCCTTGCCAGTTCGTCCTTCACCGTGCGTCGCTCGTCGAGTTGGGCGACCGTCAGGCCGGGGAGGTCGGCGTACCAGTGGTCCAGTAGCTTCCAGCGGCTCATGGCCCACAGGATGCCGTCACCGGTACGCCGACCGCGTTTGATCTACGCCGTCGCCGGCAACACGTGGTCCCCCACCATGTCCGTGCTGAGGCACAGGCTGCACACCACTGCGTCATGCGTGGCGCAGGCCGTGAGGTCGGGGCGTTCGTAGGGCTGGTGGCAGACGTGGCAGGTGTAGGTGGTGGCGCTGGGGTTGCCGTCGGGGTCGAGGAGGGGTTCGGGGATGCCGTCGTCGGTGCGGCGGAGGTAGTACTTGCCCTTGGTGGCGATCGCCATCAAGGGGGTGAGGACGAAGGCCAGGAGCGCCGCGGCCACGGGGGAGTAGGGCTGGAGTGTGTCGCCGAGGGCGTGGAAGTACATCGCGATCGAGAGGCCCGAGGCGGCGACGAAGGCGACGACGCCCACCGGGTTCACCGCGTACAGCATGCCCCGGCGGAACTCCGGCTGGAGCGGGGAGAGTTTGAGGACGTACTTGTTGATGCCGATGTCCGTCGCGACCGTCACGACCCAGGCGATGGCGCAGTTGGAGTAGAAGCCGAGGATGCTGTTGAGGAAGCTGAACATGTCGGCCTCCATCAGGATCAGCGCGAAGGAGAGGTTGACGAGGACGAACACCATGCGCCCGGGGTAGCGCCGGGTCACCCGCGTGAAGGAGTTCGTCCAGGCCAGCGACCCGGAGTACGCGTTCGTCACGTTGATCTTGATCTGGCTGATGACGACGAGGACGACGGCCAGCGGAACGACCAGCCAGGACGGCATCATCGCGTCGAACGCGCCCCGGAACTGCTGGATCGGCTCGGGCGCGGCGTCCGCGCCGACCTTGGCGAGGATGTAGACGGCGAGGAAGACGCCGATCGCCTGCTTCAGCGCGCCGAGGACCACCCAGCCGGGCCCGGCCATGATCACGGCCGTCCACCAGCTCCGCTTGTTCGCCTCCGTCTTGGGCGGCATGAACCGCAGGTAGTCGATCTGCTCACCGATCTGCGCGATGAGCGAGAGGCAGACGCCGGCGCCGAGCAGCACGGACGCGGTGTTGACGCCGCCCTCGCCGTCCGTGCCCGCGTAGTCGAGGAACCTGTCGACCGTGCCGGGGTCGGTGGCGACCAGGTAGACCAGCGGCCCGACCATCAGCAGCAGCCAGATCGGCGTCGTCCACACCTGGAGCTTGCTCAGCGCCTTCATCCCGTAGATCACCAGCGGGATGACCATCAGCGTGGAGACCAGGTAGCCCAGCCACAGCGGGAGCCCGAGGCCCAGCTTCAGGCCCTGGGCCATGATCGACCCCTCCAGCGCGAAGAAGATGAACGTGAAGCTCGCGAAGATGACGCTGGTCAGCACCGACCCGTAGTACCCGAACCCGGAGCCCCGCGTGATCAGGTCCAGGTCGATGTTGTAGCGCGCCCCGTAGTACGCCAGCGGGAACCCGGTGACGAAGATGACGACGGCGGCCACGGCGATCGCCACGAGCGCGTTGCCGGTGCCGTGCGCGAGCCCGATGCCGGCGCCGATCGAGAAGTCCGCCATGTAGGCGATCCCGCCCAGCGCGGTCGTCGCCACGACCATCGGCGTCCAGCGCCGGTAACTGCGCGGCGCGAACCGGAGGGTGTAGTCCTCCAGCGTCTCCTTGGTGGCCTGATCGGTGCCCGGTGGTTCTTCGCGTACGTCCACTTGCGGCTCGACGCTCATACGACGTCTCCTTGCGGGGTCGGGGACAGATGTCCCGCGTGACGGCGTCGGCAGTGCGGGGCACGGAGGGACGGTAGGCAGAGGGTGTTACCCCTAAATACTTCCCGTATGAAGGAGATGTTTCGCCGGACGAGGGGACGCGCACGTGACATCGCGTGCCGGCCGAGGGTCCCCGGAGAACACCGGGGACCCTCGTCACGCCGTCAGGACAGTTCTGCCCGGACCCTCCTCGCCGCTGTCACCAGGTTCTCCAGGGAGGCCCGGGTCTCCGGCCAGCCCCTGGTCTTGAGGCCGCAGTCGGGGTTGGCCCAGAGGCGGGTGGCGGGGATCGAGGCGAGGGCGGTGCGGAGGAGGGTGGTGGTTTCCTCGGGGGTGGGGACGCGGGGGGAGTGGATGTCGTAGACGCCGGGGCCGGCCTCGCGGGGGTAGGCGTGGGCGGCGAGTTCACGGGCGACGCGCATGTGGGAGCGGGCGGCCTCCAGGCTGATGACGTCGGCGTCGAGGTCGTCGATGGCCTGGACGACGTCGCCGAACTCGGCGTAGCACATGTGGGTGTGGATCTGGGTCTCGGGGCGGACGCCGCTGGTCGCGAGGCGGAACGCCGCGGTCGCCCAGGCGAGGTAGTCCGCGCGGTCGGCCGAGCGCAGCGGGAGCGTTTCGCGCAGGGCGGGTTCGTCGACCTGGATGATCGAACTTCCCGATGATTCAAGGTCGTTGACCTCGTCTCGCAGGGCAAGAGCGACTTGGCGGGCGGTGGTGGCGAGCGGCTGGTCGTCGCGGACGAAGGACCAGGCGAGCATCGTCACCGGGCCGGTCAGCATGCCCTTGACCGGGCGGGAGGTGAGGGACTGGGCGTACGAGGTCCAGCGGACGGTCATCGGCTCGGGCCGGGAGACGTCCCCGGCGAGGATCGGCGGCCGGACGTAGCGGGTGCCGTACGACTGGACCCAGCCGTGCCGCGTCGAGAGGTACCCGGTGAGCTGTTCGGCGAAGTACTGGACCATGTCGTCGCGTTCGGGCTCGCCGTGCACCAGCACGTCGAGACCGGCCTTCTCCTGGAAGGCGATCACCTCGCGGATCTCCGCCGCGATCCGCTCCTCGTACCCGGCGTGCGAGATCCGCCCGGCCCTCAGGTCGGCGCGCGCGGTGCGCAGTTCGGGGGTCTGCGGGAACGACCCGATGGTGGTCGTCGGCAGCGCGGGCAGCCCGAGGAGCGCGCGCTGCGCCACCGTCCGCTCGTGGTAGGGCTGCGCCCGGCGCGTGTCGGCCCCGGTGACGGCGGCGGCGCGGGCGCGCACCTCCGGGTCGCGGGTGATCGGCGAGGCCGCGCGGGAGGCGAGGTCGGCGTGGTTGGCGGCGAGCGCGGCGGCGATGGTGTCGACGCCCCGGGAGAGGCCGCGGGCCAGGGTGACGACCTCGGCGGTCTTCTGCCGGGCGAAGGCGAGCCAGCGCAGGATCTGCGGGTCGACGTCGCGCTCGGCGGCGGTGTCGAGGGGGACGTGCAGCAGCGAGCAGGAGGCGGCGACGTCGACCCGGTCCGCGAGCCCGAGGAGGGTGCCCAGCAGGGAGAGCGACTTCGACAGGTCGTTCACCCAGACGTTGCGCCCGTCGACCACCCCCGCGACCAGCCGCTTGCCGGGCAGCCCGCCGACGGCGGCGAGGTCGTCGAGGGTGCCGGGGCGGGTGAAGTCGAGGGCGATCCCCTCGACGGGCGCCTCGGCCAGCACCGGGAGCGCTTCGCCGGGCCGGTCGAAGTACGTCGTGACCAGCAGCTGCGGCCGGTCGGCGAGGGCGCCCAGGTCACGGTAGGCGCGCGCGGCGGCGTTCAGCTCGGCCGGGGTGCGGTCCTGGACGAGGGCGGGCTCGTCGAGCTGGACCCAGCCGGCGCCGGCCGCGCGCAGCTCGGCGAGGATCTGGGCGTACACGGGCAGGAGCCGGTCGAGGAGGGTGAGCGGCTGGAAACCGGCGTCGGTGCCGGGCGCGGGCTTGGCCAGCAGCAGGTAGGTGACCGGGCCGAGCAGGACCGGGCGCGCGGTGAGACCGAGCGCGAGCGCTTCCCCCAGCTCGGTGAGCTGCTTGGCGGGGTGGGCGGTGAAGACGGTGTCGGGGCCCAACTCGGGGACCAGGTAGTGGTAGTTGGTGTCGAACCACTTGGTCATCTCCAGCGGCGGCGCGTCCTGCGTGCCGCGCGCCATGGCGAAGTAGCGCTCCAGCGGGTCGTCGACTCCCGCGTGGCGGGCGGGGACCGCCCCGACCATGACGCTGGTGTCGAGGACGTGGTCGTAGTACGAGAAGTCGCCGGTCGGCACCTCGTCGAGGCCGGCGTCGGCGAGGGCGCGCCAGGTGGCGGCGCGCAGGTCGGCGGCGGTGGCGTGGAGGGCGTCCGCGCCGACGCGGCCCTTCCAGTAGCCCTCGACCGCCTTCTTCAGCTCCCGGTTCCGGCCCTGCCGGGGGTAGCCGTACAGGGTTGCCGCGGCTGCGGGTTTCGTGGTCACGGAGATCTCCTTCACGAGACGATTCCCTGAGGTCCCGGCGACGGGACGCGGGCATGAAGGAGCGGACGGCCCTGTGGCCGCCTCCACGCCGACCCACCCGCGAGGTCACCGGAACTCCGCGCGTGACGTCGCCACACGCGGGCAGTCGGCAGGTCTTCGGACTCGCGGGCACACCTCGTACGAGACGAGGCACCTACTGGCCGTCGCTTCCCAGGTCCGTGCGGACCCAGTGCGTATGACGGCGGTCGTTCCCGCTCACCGCTGCGGGGCAGTCCCGGATTCCCACCGGGTTCCCTCTTGCGACGCGGCCCGTCTGGCTGACGGGGCGAACCGGCTGCGGTGATCAGCGTACGGGGCGCGGGCGCCGTGGGGGAGGGGCGATTTCCGGAAGCGGACACATCTGATAGCCGTCTATTGGTTATGTGATCCTGGTCTCACTATCGAAACGGTTGAGTTTCGCTAGCGGGGTGTGTAGCGTCTGCTGAGTACGAAACCGTTTCGTTCGCGAGACGCCCGATCATCTCATCGGAGCACGCCCCCATGTCACAGACCACCCAGACGCCGGACACGACGTCACTCACCAAGACAGCCGAGGAACCCGCGTCCCGTCACCGCTGGTGGGTCCTCGCGATGATCGGCATAGCCCAGCTGATGGTCACCCTGGACGCGACGATCGTGAACATCGCGATGCCGTCCGCCCAGGCCGACCTCGGTTTCTCCGACGGCGACCGCACCTGGATCGTCACCGCCTACTCCCTCGCCTTCGGCAGCCTCCTGCTGCTCGGCGGACGCATCGCCGACCTCTTCGGCCGCAAGGTCGCCTTCCTCGTCGGCGTCGGCGGCTTCGCCGCGGCCTCCGCGCTGGCCGGCGCCGCCACCAACTTCGAGGTCCTGGTCGTCGGCCGCACCCTCCAGGGCCTGTTCGGCGCGCTGCTCGCGCCCGCCGCCCTCTCGCTGCTGACCACCACCTTCACCGACGCCAAGGAACGCGCCCGCGCCTTCGGCATCTACGGCGCCATCGCCGGCTCCGGCGCGGCCGTCGGCCTGCTGCTCGGCGGCGTGCTCACCGAATACCTCGACTGGCGCTGGACCCTCTACGTCAACCTCGTCCTCGCCGTGATCCCCCTGGCCGGCGGCTGGATCCTGCTCAAGCGCACCGCCCGCGAACCCGGCGCCAAGCTCGACATCCCCGGCACCGTCCTGGTCACCGCCGGACTCTTCGCCGTCGTCTACGGCTTCTCCATGGCCGAGTCCCACGACTGGTCCTCGCCGCGCTCCTGGGGCTTCCTGACCGTCGGCGGACTGCTGCTGATCGCGTTCACCTGGTGGCAGACCAAGGCCGAGCACCCGCTGCTCCCGCTGCGCGTCCTGCTCGACCGCGACCGCGGCGCCTCCTTCGCCGTCATGCTGATCTCCAGCGCCGGCATGTTCGGCGTCTTCCTCTTCCTGACCTACTACCTCCAGCTCAGCCTCGGCTTCTCCGCCGTCAAGACCGGGCTCGCGTTCCTGCCGATGGTCGGCGCGCTGATGGTCTCCGCGACCGTCGCGACCAGCTTCCTCGTCCCCCGGATCGGCCCGAAGACCATCGTCCCGCTCGGCATGGCGCTCGGCGCCGTCGGCCTGGTCTGGATGACGGACCTCGGCCTGGACAGCACCTACGTCACCCACGTCATGCCGCCGCTGATCGTCACCGGCCTCGGCATCGGCCTGGTCATGGCGCCCGCCATGTCCCTGGCGACCAGCGGAGTCGCCGCCCACGACGCGGGCGTCGCCTCGGCCGCCGTCAACACCATGCAGCAGATCGGCGGCTCCATCGGCACCGCCCTGCTCAACACCCTCGCCGCCAGCGCCGCCACGAACTACATGGACGGCAAGAACCCGGGCGACAAGCTCGTCCAGGCGCACGCCGCGCTGGAGTCCTACTCCACCGCCTACTGGTGGTCGGCCGGCTTCTTCGCGGTCGGCGCGGTCATCACGCTGCTGCTCTACCGCAGCGGCGTCCCGAAGGCCGACGAGAACGCGGCCCCCACGGTCCACATGTGAGCGGCATGTGGTGAGCCGCACCCACTGAGCGGAGGGTGCGGACGACGGGCCCGGTGTCTGGGGAGACACCGGGCCCTTTTACGTGCGCGGGCTTTTACGCGGCGGCGTGCCAGGTGAGAGGTGGGCAAGAGCCCCCGTCTTTATTTGCGTATCGACGCAAGAAGGTGCAGACTCGTCGCGTCGGGCCTGGTCATGGGCTCGCGGCACCGCACCATCACTTCGCATCACTTCACTGCGCATCACGAACGGAGGCGGCCATGAACGCGGAACCTCCCAGTCCGAGCCGCCCTCAGGGCACCCGCTGACCCCCTTTTTTTTCTCCCCTCTTCAGAGGCCCCGTGATGCTGATCCGTACCGGCAAGCGCCCCGCGCTGTCCCGCTTCTCCTGGGTGGACGCGGCCGTCGCCGCCGCCGTCCTCGTCCTGCTCTACATCGTCCTGCGCGTCGGCCAGGGCACGACCGTCGCCTTCGACACCCACGCGGACGTCCACGTCGACACCGACCCCGCCCGCCTCCCCTACGACGCGGCGCGCTCCCTGCTCAGGATGTTCGCGGCGCTCGCCGCCTCCGTCGTCTTCACCTTCGGCTACGCCTACGCGGCGGCCAAGAGCCGCAGGCTGGAGCGGGTCCTGATCCCGGCCCTCGACATCCTCCAGTCGGTGCCGGTGCTCGGGTTCCTCACCATCGCGGTGACCGGGTTCATCGCGCTGTTCCCCGGCTCGATGCTCGGCCTGGAGTTCGCCTCGATCTTCGCGATCTTCACCTCGCAGGCATGGAACATGACCTTCGGGTTCTACTCCTCGCTGACCTCGCTCCCGCGTGAACTCGACGAACTGTCACGGTCGTTCGGGTTCACCCGCTGGATGCGGTTCTGGAAGGTCGAACTGCCCTCCGGGATGATCGGCCTCGTCTGGAACGGCATGATGAGCTTCGGCGGCGGCTGGTTCTTCCTCGTCGCCTCCGAGGCGATCAGCGTCAACAACAAGCAGTACGCGCTGCCCGGCGTCGGCTCCTACGCGGGCGCCGCCATCGCCGACGGCGACCTCGGCAAGGTCGGCTGGGCGATCCTCACCATGGCCGTCATGGTCATCGGCGTCAACTTCCTCTTCTGGCGCCCCCTCACCGCCTGGGCCGAACGCTTCAAGAACGAACAGTCCGAGGCCGGCGAGGTCCAGAAGTCCCTCGTCCTCGACCTCCTGCGCCGCTCCCACTGGCCCCGCCTCCTCGCCAAGGCCCTGCGCCCCGTCTGGCACGCGCTCAGCGCCGCCGCCCGCGTGTTCGGCCGCGACGACCGGCCCCTCACCGTCGACCCGGCCCGCCGGCGCACCGGGGACATCGTCTTCACCGTCGTCGCCGGCGGCCTCATCCTGTGGGGCCTCGCCGACCTCGCCCGCTACCTGAACGACCGCACCGGACTCGGCGTCTTCGGCGAACCGCTGCTGCTCGGGCTCGCGACGTTCGTCCGCGTGATCGTCCTCGTCGCGCTCGCCACCGTCGTCTGGGTGCCGATCGGCGTGAAGATCGGGTTCTCGCCGAGGCTGACCCGGATCGCGCAGCCCATCGTCCAGGTGCTGGCCTCGTTCCCCGCCAACTTCCTCTTCCCGCTGGCGGTCTGGTTCTTCCTGAAGACCGGGCTGTCCATCAATATCGGCGGCACGCTGCTGATGGCGCTCGGCGCCCAGTGGTACATCCTCTTCAACACCATCGCCGGCGCCATGGCCATCCCGACCGACCTGCGCGAGGCCATGGACGACCTCGGCGTCACCGGCCTCCAGCGCTGGAAGCGGCTCATCCTGCCGGGGATCTTCCCCGCGTACGTCACCGGCGGCATCACCGCGTCGGGCGGCGCCTGGAACGCGTCGATCGTCTCCGAGGTCGTCACCTTCGGCGGGACGACGCTGACGGCGACCGGGCTCGGCGCGTACATCGCGCAGGCCACCGCGCGCGGCGACAACCCGCACCTGCTGGCCGGGGTCGCGGTGATGAGCGTCTACGTCGTCGCGCTCAACCGGCTGCTGTGGCGCCGCCTTTACCGGCTGGCGGAGACCCGCTACTCGCTCTGAGCGCCCGCCGCCCCCTGAACTTCCCTGAATCCTCCGTGCTTGGGAGCAACGTCATGACCAACGACCTCCTCCTCGAAACCGTCGGCCTCACCAAGTCCTACGCCGGCGCCGACGGCGAACTCCCCGTCCTGTCCGGCATCGACCTCCAGGTCCGCGCGGGCGAAGTCGTCGCCCTGCTCGGCAAGTCGGGCTCCGGCAAGTCGACGCTGCTGCGCTGCCTCGCCGGACTCGTGCCCGCCAGCTCCGGCACCGTCACCTACAAGGGGACCCCGCTGACCGGGGCCAACCCCGGTACCGCGATGGTGTTCCAGACGTTCGCGCTGCTGCCCTGGCTCACCGTCCAGCAGAACGTCGAACTCGGCCTGGAGGCCAAGGGGATCGGGCCGGCCGAACGCGCCGAGGCCGCCCGGCAGGCCATCGAGCTGATCGGCCTCGACGGCTTCGAGTCCGCCTACCCCAAGGAGCTGTCCGGCGGGATGCGCCAACGCGTGGGGTTCGCGCGGGCGTTGGTCGTCGAACCGGACGTCCTCATGATGGACGAGCCGTTCTCCGCGCTCGACGTCCTCACCGCCGAGAACCTGCGCGGGGAGCTGATGGAGCTGTGGGAGTCGGGCCGCTTCCCGACCCGGGCCATCGTCCTCGTCACGCACAACATCGAGGAGGCCGTGCTGATGGCCGACCGGATCGTCGTCCTCGGCGCCCGGCCGTACGGCACGATCCGCGAGGTGTTCGAGGTGGGCCTGGAACGTCCCCGGGACCGTGACTCGGCGGCGTTCGAGGAGATCGTCGACCGGGTGTACCGCACGATGACCGGCCGGCAGAAGGAGGGCCGCGTCCCCGGCCGCCACGAGACCGCCGACAAGCGCACGCCCGCGAACACGCCCCTGCCGCCGGCCAGCGTCGACGGACTCTCCGGGCTCGCCGAACTCGTCCTCAGCCGGGGCGGCGCCTGCGACCTCGCGGACCTCGCCGACGACCTCGGCCTGGAGATCGACGACCTCCTTCCCCAGGTCGACGCGCTCGACCTGCTCGGCTTCGGCACCGTCACCGGCGACGACCTGCTCCTCACGGAGACCGGGACGGCGTTCGCGGACGCCGACGTCCAGGAGTCCAAGCGGATCTTCGCCGCGGCCGCCGTCCACGCGCCCCTGGTCAGGCTGATCACCAGCAGCCTCCAGCAGAACCCCCGGGGAACCCTGCGCGCCGGGTTCTTCCGCGATCTGCTGGCCCACCACTTCACCAGCGAACAGGTCACCCGCCAACTGGAGACCGCGACGGACTGGGGGCGGTACGCGGAGCTGTACGCGTACGACGCGGAGCCGCAGGAGTACCGGGCGGAGGAGGTCAGTGCCCGGTGACCGGCCGCGCGGCGCGGGACTTCCCCCGCGCCCGCGCCTTCTCCGGCACCGGGCGCGCGGCGGCACCGGTCTCCTCGGGGCCGTCGTCCGGGGCCGCCGACGCCTCGTCGGCGGCCAGGACCGCGCCCTCCAGCAGGGCGCGGACCCGGGGGCCGGTGGCGCGGTAGAAGATGCGGGTGCCCTCGCGGCGGGAGTCGACGAGGCCGGCGGCGCGCAGGCGGGCGAGGTGCTGGGAGGTCGCCGCGACGTGCGCCCCGATCAGCTCGGCGAGCTTGCTGACCGGCAGTTCGCGCTCGGTGAGCGCCCACAGCAGCCGGTAGCGGGACGCGTCGCCGACCGCCTTCAGCACGGCGACGACCTGCTCCGCCCGCTCCTCGTCCCAGGACCCTACTTGCGCTTCCATGCAAGTAGGGTACCGGGCGAAGACACGGCGCGGCGCGCCGAGTTGCCCACGCCTACGCGCGGTCCAGCTCGCGCGACGACTGCGGCTGGGCCGGCGTCGGAGCCGGGGCGCCGAACAGCACGGCCCGCAGCACGGGCGGCGCGAACAGGGCCGTGACGGGCTCGGCGAGCGTCAGCACGGCACGGAACGCGCGGCCCACGACGGGATCGCCGGGGGAGCGGTCCGTGACCCGGCGCAGATACCAGCCCGAGACCCGGTCGGCGGGCCTTATGGCGGCGGCGGTGCCGACAGCGCCCGGCATCTGGCGGTCCGCGCCCGCGGAGATGTCCCACGCCTGCCGGGACGCCGCGAGGAGCACCCGCTGCACCCGCCGCGTCGTGGGCGTCCGCCGGCCCGTCCCGGCGAGGGCGTCCCGCAGGGCGACCGCGCTCATCGCGGCGATCGCCATGCCCTGCCCGTAGATCGGGTTGAACGTGCACAGCGCGTCGCCGGTGGCGAGGAACCCGGCCGGCGTCCCCGGCAGGTCGTAGCGGCGCCGGACGTTCGAGGTGCGCCGGAAGCCGAACGGCGGCGTCAGCGGCTCGGCCTCCGCCAGCCACCGGTCGAGCAGCGGATGCCCGAGCCGCTTGGTGTACGCGACGAACTCCTCGTCCCCCGTGGGCGGTTCGTCGCCGCGCAGCCCTGACACGATCACCAGGTGCGTGCCGTCCTCCAGCGGCAGCGCGCCCCCGCCGTGGATCTGCTCGGGGCTGGGGTAGACGTAGTAGCCCACGGTGTCGGCGTCGAGCTGGATGCCCCCCTCGCCCCGGTAGATCCGCGAGGCGTAGGCGAGCCCGGTGTCGATGGTCTCCTCATGGACGGCGCCCGCGCCCAGCTCCGTCAGCCACTGCGGCGCCTTGGTGCCGGCGCCCGACGCGTCGACCACCAAGTCCGCCGCCAGGTCCCGCAGTCCGGCCCCCGCACCCTCGGCGCGGTCCCGCACGCGCACACCCCGCACCCGCGCGGAATCCCCGAGGAACCCGACGACGTCCGTCCCCTCCAGCACCTCGATCGCCGGATCGGCGAGCACCCGGCGGCGCACCAGCTCCTCCAACTGCCCCCGGGAACCGGTGAAGATGTGCGTCGACGCCGGGAACCGGCGCAGCCAGTGGCCGTTCTGCCACAGCGCCATGTCCGACGGCAGCCCTACCCACGGCGCCCCCGCCGCCCTCAACTCCGCCAGGAAACCCGGCAGCAGCGACTCCAGCGCCGTCTGCCCGCCCTTCAGCAGGACGTGCGGATGCCGCCCCTGCGGCACCCCGGGCCGCGCCCCGCCGCCCTCCGGGAACCGGTCCCGCTCGACCACCGTCACCCGGTCGGCGTGCCCGGCCAGGACATGCGCGGCGAGCAGCCCCGCGAGGCTCCCGCCCACCACGACCGCGTGCCGCCGGCCCGTACCCGTCGCAGAGTCCACTGATCCAACTCCCTGATCGTCACATCACGTGCTGAGACGAGTATCCCGCGTCACGGCCCGCGTCCTAAGGGATTGTTAGGACTTCGCCCCCGATCTTGTCCGGCCCCGCCGCCGCCCGGATTCTGGCTGCTCCGGGCCGCTGACGAGGGAGTTTCCATGGCCACACAGGACACCGCCGTCCACGGGAGGGACACCCGGCACGACGAGCGCAGGGTCGCGAAGAACATCGTGCGCGGCTCGGTCGGCAACCTCATCGAGTGGTACGACTGGTACGCGTACACCGCGTTCAGCGTCTACTTCGCCGCCGCGTTCTTCCCCGCCGGTGACCAGACCGCCCAACTCCTCAACACCGCCGCCGTGTTCGCCGTCGGGTTCCTGATGCGGCCGATCGGCGGCTGGGTGCTGGGCCGCTACGCCGACCGGCGCGGACGGCGGTCCGCGCTCACCCTCTCCGTGACGCTGATGGCGGCCGGTTCGCTGATCGTCGCGCTGACGCCGTCCTACGACACGATCGGCGTCGTCGCGCCCGTCATGCTCGTCACCGCCCGCCTCCTGCAAGGGATCTCGGTCGGCGGGGAGTACTCGACGTCGGCGACGTACATGTCCGAGATGGCGACGCCGGGCAAGCGCGGCTACTACTCCAGCTTCCAGTACGTGACCCTGATCGCCGGGCAGTTGACGGCGCTGGGGCTCCAGATCGTCCTCCAGTCGGTGCTGTCCGACGGGCAGATGGAGGCGTGGGGCTGGCGCGTCGCGTTCGTCGTCGGCGCCGCCGGGGCGGTCGTCGTGCTGTGGCTGCGGCGGGGGATGGACGAGTCGGAGAGCTACGAGCAGTCGGCTTCGTCCGGAGAGAGCCGGGGGTCCCTGCGGACGCTGCTCTCCTACCCCCGCCAGTGCCTGGTCGTCGTCGGCCTCACCATGGGCGGCACGCTGTTCTTCTACACCTACACGACCTACCTCCAGAAGTTCATGGTCAACACCAGCGGCATCGCCAAACCCACCGCCGCGTGGATCAACTTCTGCGCCCTGCTGGTGTTCGTCGTCCTGCAACCGGTGATGGGCCGCCTCTCCGACAAGGTCGGCCGCCGGCCGCTGCTGATCGGCTTCGGGGTGCTCGGCGCGCTCGTCGTCGTCCCCTCCCTGACCCTCCTCTCGCACACCGACAACCCGTACCACGCCTTCGTGTTGATGGTCGTCCCGCTCGCGATCAGCTCGCTCTACACCTCGATCAGCGCGGTCGTGAAGGCGGAACTCTTCCCAACGGCCATCCGAGCCCTGGGAGTCGGCCTGCCCTACGCGCTGACCGTCGCCCTCTTCGGCGGGACCGCCGAGTACATCGCCCTGTGGTTCAAGGACATCGGCCACGAGACCTGGTACTTCTACTACGTCACCGCCTGCGTCCTGGTCTCCCTGCTCGTCTACATTCGGATGCGCGAGACGTCGGACGGCTCGCCGCTGGACGACTAGGAAGGGCGCGACGCCGTGCGGGTGCTGCTGGCCGAGGACGACGACGGGGTCGCGGGCGCCCTCACCGAGGCCCTGTACGACGCCGGGCACCAGCCCGACCGGGTCCGCCGGGGCGAGGACGTCCTCACCCGGCACCGGCAGGCCGACCTGCTCCTCCTCGACCTCGGCCTGCCCGACCTCGACGGCCTCGACGTGCTGCGCAAACTCCGCGCGGTCAGCGCCCTGCCGGTGCTGGTCCTCACCGCGCGCGGCGACGAACGCTCCGTCGTGCGGGGACTGCGGCTCGGCGCCGACGACTACCTCGTCAAACCGGTCCGGCTCGCCGAACTCCTCGCCCGCATCGAGGCGGTGGCCCGGCGCGCCGCCGCCCTCGCCGCGCCCGAGCGGCGCACCGTGCGCGCCGGGGACGTCGAAGTCGACCTGGAAGCCCGGCGGGTGCGGGTCGGCGACGGCGAAGTCCGGCTCACCACCAAGGAGTTCGAGATCCTGGCCGCGCTCGCCTCCCGCGCCGGGGCCGCCGTCAGCCGTCAGCAGCTCCTCGACGAGGTGTGGGGCGACGCCTACCTCGCGGTGTCGCGGTCCCTGGACGTCCACATCACGCAACTGCGCGCCAAGCTCGGCCGGCCCGGCGTCCTCACCACCATCCGCGGGTTCGGCTACCGCTTCGGCGGCTGAACCGTGCGCGCCCGGGTCCTCACGGTGGTGCTGGCGTTCGCCCTGCTCGCCGTCGCCGGGTTCGCCGGACCGCTGCTGACGCTGACGGCCGTCCAGCGCACCGGGCAGCTCGTCGCCGCCCGCTCGGCCGACCTCGACCGCTTCGCCACCCTCGCCGAACAGGCCGCCCGGAGCGGCGACTTCGGCACGCTGGACGCCGAGGTCGAGCGGTACACGGCCCTGTACGGCGAGGCCGTCGTGGTCGTCGACGCGCGGCGCGCGCCGGTCGTCGAGACCGGGGGCATGCGGGCGTCCGACCCCGCTGTCGCCCGGCTCGTCGACGCCGCCCTGCGCAGTCAACTCCGGTATCCCGAGGGGACGGTGCGGCCCTGGTCGCGGGCCGATGTGCTGCTGTCCCGGCCCGTCGGGACCGGGACGCGGGTGTCCGGGGCGGTCGTGCTGCGGGCGTCGGTGCGGGCCGCCGCCGACGATGTCGCGCTGCGGTGGGCCCTCGTCCTCGCCGGGGCCGGGGTGTTCGCGGGGGCGTGCGTGCTGCTCGCGCGGCGGGCGACGCAGTGGGTGGTGCGGCCGTTGCACCGGCTCGACCGGGCCGTGGGGACACTGGCCGCCGGGCTGCCGCCCGAGCGGGGCGTGCGGGCCGGGGGGCCGCCTGAGTTGCGGCAGGTCGTCGAGGGGTTCAACCGGATGGCGGACACTGTGACGACCGCGCTCGCCCAGCAGCGGCGGCTCGTTGCCGACACCTCGCACCAACTCCGCAATCCGCTCGCCGCGTTGAGGCTGCGCATTGACTCGCTCCAAGGGCGGCTGCCGGAGTCGGCTGGGCGCACGTATGCGGGGGTGACGTCCGAACTGGAGCGGATGGAACGGCTGTTGGACGATCTGATGACCCTCGCTGATGCCGAACACCGGGCCGGGGAGCTGGCGGTGACTCGGCGTCAGGGCGGCGGGTGCGAGGCGCGGGCGGTGATCGAGGCACAGGTGGAGGTGTGGCGGCCGGTCGCGGAGGAGGCCGGGGTGTCCTTGGTGTGTGTGCCGGGGGAGGGGGCCGTGGTGTGCTCGGGGGATGAGCTGGCGCAGGTGGTCGACATTCTCGTCGACAATGCGATCAAGTACGGGGGTGGGCTTGTCGAGGTGGGGTGCGGGGTGGTGGGGGCTGAGGTTGTGGTCGAGGTGCGGGATGACGGGGCGGGGCTTTCGGAGGCGGAACTCGCCTGTGCCGGGGGGCGGTTCTGGCGTGCGGAGCGGCATCGGGGGGTGCGGGGGAGCGGGCTGGGGCTCGCGATCGCCGAGCGGCTGGTGGCGGGGCATGGGGGGCGGATCGAGTTCGTGGCGGGGGAGCCGAGGGGGCTGGTGGTGCGGGTGGTGCTGCCGGTACGGGGGAGTGGGGCGGGGTGACGGGGGTTGGGGGCGGAGGGGGTGTGGCTCGGGTGGCGGGGGTGTGGCGCGGGGTGTGCGTGGGGTGTGCGGCAGGGGTGTGGCGCGTGGGGCGTGAGGCGTGTGCGGGGCGTGTGATGGGTTCGGGGCGCGGTGCGCGGTGCCCGGGTGTCGGGGCGGGGGGCCTCGGATGAGCGGGGTGTTGGGGCGGCGCGTCGTCCTGTGTGCCGCCCTCGGGGGTGTCGGTGCCGGGGTGCTCGGTGGGGATGCGCGGGGTGCGGATCGGGGGCCCACCGGGCGGGTGCGGATCGCCACCGGCGAGGGCGACGGGTTCTACACGGCGTTCGGGAAGCTGCTCGCCGTGCAGGTCAGCGCCGTGTACCCGCGGCTCGGCTGCGAGGTCGTCGGGAGTCAGGGCAGCGTCGACAACGTGCGCCTGCTGGCGGCGGGGCGCGCCGATGTGGCGCTCGCGCTGGCCGACATCGCGTGGTCCGCGTACGCCGGGCGCGGGCCGTTCGCGCGGCCGGTGCCGCTGCGGGCCGTCGGGCGGGTGTACGAGAACTACGCGCAGCTGGCGGTGCGGGCCGGGTCGCCGGTCCGGAACGTGGCCGACCTCGCGGGGCGCACGGTGTCGGTGGGGGCGCCGGGGTCCGGCGGCGCGGTCCTCGGGGACCGGCTGCTGCGCGCGGCGGGGCTCACGCCGGGCGTGGACGTCCGGGTCCGGCACCTGCTGATGCCGGACGCGGCAACGGCCGTCCGCGCGGGCCTGGTCGACGCCCTGCTGGTGGCCGGTGGCGTACCGGCGCCGGTGCTCGCGGGGCTCGCCGACGACCCCGGCATCCGGCTGCTGCCGCTCGCCGGGCTGCTGCCCCGGGTCCGGCGGGAGGGCGGCGCCGGGGTCGAGGCGGTGACGGTGCCGGCGGGCGCGTACGGGGCGGCGGGCGAGGTCGCCACGATCGGGGTCGCCAACCTGCTGCTGTGCCGCCCGGACCTGCCGTCGCCGCTCGCCGCCGCGCTCACGCATGTGCTGGTGCGGCGGGCCGCCTCTTTGGTGCCCGAGGCCGCGCTCGGGACGCAGTTCCTGGACGTGCGGAGTCTGATCTCGACGGGGGAGGTGCCGTTGCACGGCGGGGCGGTGGCCGCGTACCGGGAGCTGCACGGGTGAGGGTGTTCCGGACGGCCTGCGGTTCAGGGTTGTTCGGTCACCTCCGACCAGTGCACGGTTCGGTCGCACCAGCGTTCCAGGAGGACGCGGTCGTGGCCGACCGCGAGGAGGCCGGCGCCTGTCGCGCAGCGGTAGCCCTCGACCGCGCGCACCAGTGCGGCCGTTGTCGACGCGTCGAGCATCGCCGTCATCTCGTCGCAGATCAGCCAGCGCGGGCGCAGGGACAACGCGCGGGCCAGACAGGCGCGTTGGAGCTGGCCGTCGCTGACCTCGTGGGGGCGGCGGGCGAGGAGGTCGGGGGTGAGGCCGACCGCGTCGACGAGGTTGTCGATGTGCGGGGGACGGCCGTTCGCGCGCAGCGGCTCGGCGATGAGGTCCGTGAGGGTGAGGCGGGGGTCCGCCGAGAGGCGGGGCTGCTGGAAGACGACGCCCACCGCCGTGCGCTGCTCCTTCGGCGCGCGGTGGCGCCAGCGGCGGACGCGGGTGCCGTCCAGGGTCAGGGTGCCCGCGGCGGGGCGGTGCAGGAGCGCGGCGACCCTGGCCAGCGTGGACTTGCCGCAGCCGCTCGGACCGAGGAGGCCGACGGACTCGCCGCGGGCGACCGTGAGGGACGCGGCACGGACGGCCGGGGCCTTCCTGTCGTACCCGGCGGTGATGGCGCGCAGTTCAAGCACGGAGGTCCTCCATGAGGTGGGGGTGGTGGCAGGCGACCGCGCCGGTCGTCGGCGGGAGGGTCGCGCAGGAGGCGGTCGCGCGGGCGCAGCGCGGGGCGAACGCGCAGCCGTCGGGCAGGGCGCCCAGCTCCGGGGGCATGCCGGGGACGGGGCGGAACGCGCGGTCGGGCAGGGCGTCCAGGAGACCCTGGCTGTAGGGGTGGCGGGGGCCGGGCTCGCCGAAGAACGCCGCTGCGTCGGCGAGTTCGACGATCCGGCCCGCGTACATCACCGCCACGCGGTCCGCGACGCGCCGCGCCGCCGCGAGGTCGTGCGTGATCATCAGCAGCGCGCGGCCCTCCTCGGCGGTGACGTGCCGGCGCAGCTCGTCCACGGTGTGCTCGACGAGGTCCCGGTCCAGGCCGGTCGTCGGCTCGTCGGCCAGCAACAGCGGGGCCTCGCCGACCAACGCGAGGGCGGTGGCGGCGCGTTGGGCCAGGCCGCCGGAGAGCTGGTGCGGGTAGCGGTCGAGGTGGTCGAGCGGGAACGCGGCGCGCTCGGCCGCTCTCTCGACGGCCCCTGGGTCTCTCGTGTTCGTCAACGCCCGTATGGTCTCCGCGAGTTGGGAACGGACCGTGCGCACCGGTGTCAGGTGCGCCGCCGGGCTCTGCGGCACCAGCCCGACGAGCCTGCCCCGCACCCGCCTCACCAGCGTCCCCTCGTCCGCCGCGATCAGATCCAGCCCCCTCAGCCAAGCCTCCCCGCACGCCTGCGCGTTCGCCGGCAACAGCCCCAACAACGCCGACGCCAGCACCGACTTACCGCACCCGCTCTCCCCGATCAGCGCGAGACATTCCCCCGCCGCCACGTCCAGCCGCACATCGGTGACGGCGGGTATGTGACGTCCACCCGGCATCAAGAAGCGAACGGAGAGCCCACGCAGGGAGAGAACAGGCTGGTCGGTCATGGTGCGGCTCCCTGGGGGTGGCGGGGTCGAGGAGTGGGACGGGGGTGTGGTGGGTGGGGTGGAGTGGGGGACTGGGGTGGGGTGGCGTCCGTCGTGCTGCTGGGCGCGGGCGGCTCCCGGCAGAGGTGGTGCCCCGTCGGGTGGCGCGGCTGGTCGGCAGTCCCGGCTTCGCGGACCGTGACGCTGACCGGCCCGGCCGTCGGCCGCCAGGTGGTCCGGGTGGCGGCGGCCGGTTCGCGGGGTGAGGCGGGGCGGGGTGAGGCAGGGAGGGGTGAGGCGGGGCGGGGCGGGGCGGTTCGGCTGTGCGGGCTCTCGGCGGGCCGTCCGAGGCGGCGAGGTCCGTGCGGGTGCACGACTCGGGGGTGTGCCGCTCCCCGACGGGGCCCATGCCGCCGGCCTCGGCCCGTCCGGTCGCTCCTTGGCGGGCTCCCGCACCACTGCTCCCGTCCGGTGCGGTGGGCTCCAGACCGGTCCCCGGGCCACCGGTACCGTCCGCCGCGGCCGTTTCTCGGTCGGCTTCTGCGCGAGTGCTCCTGGCCGGCGTGGCGGTTTCTCGGTGGTCCCTCGCGTGAATGCTCCCGTCCAGTGCGGCCGTCTCTCGGCCGGCCCCCGCGCAAGTCCTCCCGCCCGGCGTCGCCGCCCCTCGGCGGACCCCCGTGCTCCCGGCCCCCGTACCTCCACCCCACCCCCTCACAGCATCAGCTCCGATCTCCGGCGTGGATTGATCCGCTCGCGCCAAGCCCCCGCCGCCCCCGCGATCGCGAGGGTGGGGAGGATGAGGAGGAGGCCGGGGAAGAGGGTGGGCCACCACTGGCCGGCGAGGAGGGAGCCGCGGGCGGACTGGACGAGGCCGCCGAGGCTGGCGAGGTGGGAGGGGAGGCCGAGGCCGAGGAAGGAGAGGGCGGACTCGTGCCACATGGCGTGGGGGACCATGAGGACGGCGGCGAGGCCGGCTTGGGGGAGGACCGCGGGGAGCAGGTGGCGCATGGTGACGCGGCGGCGGGACGCGCCGGCGGAGATCGCCGCGTCGACGAAGGGGCGTCCGCGCAGGGAGAGGACTTCCGCGCGGACGATGCGGGCCGTGGACAGCCAGTGCGTGGCCCCCACCGACACGATCACCGGCCACACCCCGGGCCGGAACATGGCGACGAGGAAGATCCCGAGGAGGAGGTGCGGCACGGACGACACCGTGTCCACCACCCGCATGACCGCCCGGTCCACCCACCCCCCGAACGCCCCGGCGAGCGCCCCGACGGCCGTGCCGAGCACGGTCGCGGTGAGCGCGGCGGCGAGCCCGACGAGCAGCGACACCCGCAGCCCGTACACGCAGCGCAGCAGGAGGTCCCGCCCGAGGTCGTCGGTGCCGAAGGGATGGGCCCAGCTCGGCGGCAGCAGCTTGGACGACAGGTCGACGGCCTGCTGGTCGAGTTGGACGAGCGGCGGCACCAGCAGCACCGCAAGTGCCGTCAGGATCAGCACGGTCGCCGAGACCCGCACCCGAACCGCCCGTGTGGAGCGCCGGTTCGGCCCGTAGGACCGCCGGCTTCCGGTCTCACATGTCACGGAATCCCACCCTCGGGTCGAAGAGGCCGTACAGCAGGTCTGCGAGGAGGTTCCCGGCGAGGACGGCGGCCGTGGCGAGCGTGGCCAGCGCCGCGAGGAGCGGGAAGTCGACGGATGTGGCGGCCTCGACGGTCGCCGCCGCGATCCCCGGCCAGCTGAACACGGTCTCCACCAGCAGCGCCCCGGTGATGAGTTCGGGCACCCGGGAGCCGACCAGCGTCAGCACCGGCAGCAGCCCCGACCGCAGGGCGTGCCCGAGCAGCACCGTCCGCTCGCTCAGCCCCCGCGCGCGGGCACCTCGCACGTGGTCCTCCATGAGCGCGTCCCCGACACCTTGGCGGACGTACAGGGTGAACCAGGGGAGCTGGGACACCGCGAGCACCCCGGCGGGCAGCGCGAGATGCCGGACGACCTGCCCCGCCGTCACCGTCTCGCTCGCCGTGTCGGTCAGGCCCCCGGCGGGCAGCACGCCCCACTGGAGCGCGAACAGCCAGACGACGAGCAGCGCGACCCAGAAGACGGGCGCCGCCTCCAGCGCGTACGACAGCGAGGTGACCGCGCGGTCGAGGAGGGAACCGGGACGCCGGGCGGCCAGAACTCCCAGCACGGTCCCGGCGGTCACCGCGACGACGAACGCCGCCGCGCACAACAGGCTGGACCACACGACGCGTTCGCCGATGACCTGCGCGACCGGCGCCCGCAGCACGCTCGACTGTCCGAGGTCCCCGCCGAGCGCCGACGTCAGCCACTCCCACCAGCGGACCGTGAACGGCCGGTCCACGCCCAGGTTCTCCCGCAGCTCGGCCAGCGTCCGCGCGTCCGCGCCGAGCGCCGCCGTCCCCGCGTACGCCTTCACCGGGTCGAAGGGCGAGGCGGCGGCGATCGCGAACACGCCGAAGGTGACGACGAGCAGGACGGGCACGGCGAGCAGCAGCCGGCGCGCGGCGAGCCGGCCCATCTCGGCCCAGGGGAGCCGCCGGGCCGAACGCCCTCGCGGGGCGGGTGACGTGGTCAACCGGCCCTCGGACACGTGGGGTTCGCTCACTTCTTCGGCCGCCACGCTTCGAGGTTCCACCACGGTCCGCTCGCGAACCCGTGCTCGTGCGGCTCGACTTGGGTGGTCAGGCCCTCCCAGCGGTCGGCGAGGACGTACACGTGGTCGATGTGCGTGAGGAAGGTGGAGCCTGGGTTGTCGACGAGCGCGCGCTGGACGGTGTCGTACGCCGCCTTGCGGGCCGCCCGGTCCTTGCCGCGCCGGCCCGCGTCGAGGGCCCGGTCGACCGTCGGGTTCGTGTAGCGGCCCATGTTGTTCCAGCCGTCGCCGGCCAGCGAGGAGTGCAGCATCGTGTAGAGGCCGAAGTCCGGGTCGCCGGTGCTGCCGAAGCCCGCGAGGACGGCGTCGTCGCCGATGCGCGGCTCGATCACCTCCCAGGTCGCGCTCTGCGCCCTGACCTCGATGCCGGCCTTCTTCGCGTCGGAGGCGTAGGCGAGGGCGTGGTCCTGGCGGACCTTGTCGCCGGCCGGGTACAGGAGGGTGAAGGAGGCGCGGCGGCCGTCCTTCGCGCGGATCCCGCCGTCCCCGGCCCGCCAGCCGGCCCGGTCGAGGATCCGGCCCGCCTCCGCGAGGTCCTGCTTGCGCTCGATGCCCTTCGTGAACCAGGGGTCGTCGACCGGCAGCGGGCCGTACGCCGGGCTGCCGGCGCCGTCCAGGATCTTCGCGACCATCGCGTCCCGGTCCACGGCCCGGTCGAGCGCTCGCCGGATCGCGGTGTCCCCGGTGACCGGGTTGTCCGTCGGGAGGGTCACCAGGCGGACGTCGTACGTCTTCGCGTCGTAGCGCTTGCGGCTGCCGTCCCGCGCGAACGCGGCGGCGAGGTTCGGGGGCAGGGTCGCGCCGTCGAGGTCGCCGGAGCGCAGGCGGGTCGCGCGGACGTCGTCGTCCTGGACGATCGCCATCGTCACCTTCTTCACCCGCGGGGCGCCGCCCCAGTAGTCGGGGTTCGCCTTGAAGGTGAGGCGTTCGCCCTTGCGCCAGTCGGTGAGGACGTAGGGGCCGGTGCCGACCGGATGCGTGTTGAACGAGCCGGTGTTGGGGTCCTGGCCGCCCGCCGCGTGCTTCGGGACGATGGGCAGGATCGTGCGCGCGGCGAACGCGGCGTAGGGGTACTTGAGGGTGAAGACGACCTTGTCGCCGTCCGCCTTCACGCCCCGGAGCGCGTCGAGTTGGCTGCGGGAGGCGTTGTTGGTCTTCGGGTCGAGGATCGTCTCGTACGTGAACACCACGTCGGCGGCGGTGAGTTGCTTGCCGTCGCTGAACTTCACACCCTCGCGCAGGGTGTACGTGTAGGTCAGGCCGTCGGCGCTGATCTCGGGGAGCGCCTTGGCGAGGGCGGGTCTGAGGGCGAGGTCCGCGTCGTGGGCGAGGAGGCCGTCGAAGATCTTCGAGTTGCCGTCGCTGCCGTAGCCGAGCAGGGGGCTCAGGGTGTCCGGTTCGGAGGGCACGCCGATGACGACCGAGTCGGCCGTGCCCGCCGTGCTCTCGGTCGGGGCTGAGCAGGCGGCCGTGGCGGTGAGCAGCGCCGCCGCGAGGGCGGTGGCGCGTATACGGGGGGTCATCGGGCTCCTCGGTAGCCGTTTTGTTGCTGGTGCTGCGTTGTTGCATATGAGTTGCAGATGAGGGGTACCCAGGTCAAGTGGCGGTCAAGCGGGCGGATCGCGACGCGCTGAACGCCGTTGCGCTCGGCGATCTTCGAGGGTTAGGTTCGGGCCATGTCGGACGACGAACCCACGCGCGCGGCACGGCTGTTGAGCGCGCAGGCCAAGGCGGAGCGGCTGTTCGCCGAGATCTCCCGGCGCGGGCTGATCGCCTCCGGGGCGGGCGAGCGCGCGGTCAGTGACAGCATCCGTGACCTCGCCAACGAGCTGTTCGGCACCACGAAGCACTGGCACAAGCGGATCGTGCGCTCCGGGCCCAACACGCTGAAGCCGTACCGTGAGAACCCGCCGGACCGGGTGATCGGCGCCGACGACATCGTCTTCGCCGACTTCGGGCCCATCTTCGAGGAGTACGAGGCGGACTTCGGGCGCACGTTCGTCCTCGGTGACGACCCCGTCAAACACCGGCTGCGCGACGATCTGCCCACGGTGTTCGCCGCGGGGCGCCGCTACTTCGAGGCCACCCCCGACGTCACCGGCGCGCAGCTCCACGCCGAGATCGCCCGCCTCGCCGCCGACGCCGGCTGGGAGCTGGGCGGCTGGCACGCCGGGCATCTCGTCGGCGAGTTCCCCCACGAGTGGATCGACGGCGCCGACGTCGAGTCCTACATCGCCCCCGCCAACACCACACCCCTGCGCCGCACCGACCGCGCCGGACGCCGCTGCCACTGGATCCTCGAGATCCATCTCATCGACACCGCCCGCGAGTTCGGCGGCTTCCACGAGGAACTGCTCACCCTGTGAGACCCGTTCGCACCGACGTAGGCCCGCTCCCATGTCGGCCGTCCTCCCGTACCTGATCCTCCTCGCCGGCGGCGCGATCAGCGCCGCCCTGGTCTCCCACGAAGAGGCGTTCCGCACCACCTCCTACTCGGCCCGCATCGAGATGACCACCGAGTCCGACCGCACGGCCCTCATCCCGACGCCGGACCGGTGGCGGGTGCGGTGGGGGAGGGGGCGGAGGCGAAGGTCGCCGGGGCGGGGTGGTGCGTCGAGGTCGGGGCGGGGGAAGATCTTCGGTGAAAGTGTGGTGGCTTCGGGAAGGGAGCGGCGGCTCATGTGCGGCAGGGTGACCCCGGGATCGGTGGTTCGGTGAGCGGGGTGCGGTGGTACAGGGAGGGGCGGGTCGGCAGGGTTGTGCTGGATCGGCCCAAGGCGCTCAACGCCATCAATCACGCGATGGTCCGCGCTGTCGACGAGGCGTTGAGCGCGTGGGAGGGGGATGCGGGGATCGAGGCCGTCGTCGTCAGCGGGGCGGGGGAGCGGGGGCTGTGCGCGGGGGGTGATATCCGGGCCGTGCACGATGACGCGCGGGACGGGGACGGGCGGGCGTCGGCCGCGTTCTGGCGGGACGAGTACCGGCTGAACGCGAGGATCGCGCGGTACCCGAAGCCGTACGTCGCCGTCATGGACGGGATCGTTATGGGCGGGGGCGTCGGGATCTCGGCCCACGGGGACGTCCGGATCGTCACCGAGCGGTCGCGGATCGCCATGCCGGAGACGGGCATCGGGTTCGTTCCGGACGTCGGCGGCACGTACCTGCTGACGCGCGCGCCCGGCGAACTGGGCACCCATCTCGCGCTGACGGGCGCTCAGATCGGCGCCGGGGACGCCGTGTTGTGCGGTCTCGCCGACCACTACGTCCCGTCGTCCGCGCTGCCCGCCCTGCTGGACGACCTCGCCGCCCTCCCGCTGCGCGACGCCCTCGCCCGGCACGAACAGCCCGTCCCCGCAGGGGAGTTGGCAGCCGAGCGGCACTGGATCGACGCCTGCTACCGCGCTGGCACGGTCGAGGAGATCGTCGACCGGCTCGCCGCGTACGGCGACCCGCGCGCCAAGGACGCCGCAGAGACGCTGCTCACCCGGTCGCCGACGTCCCTGAAGGTCACCCTGGCCGCCCTGCGCCGGGCCCGGACCGGCACGCTGGAGGAGGTGCTGGACCAGGAGTTCCGGGTGTCCTGCCACGCGCTGACCACCCATGACCTCGTCGAGGGCGTGCGCGCGCAGATCATCGACAAGGACCGGCGGCCGAGGTGGGTGCCGGGAACCCTCGCGGAGGTGCCGGAGGCGGAGGTGGCGCGGTTCTTCGCGCCGCTGGGGGAGCGGGAGTTGGGGCTCGGCTGAGCTGAGGCGCCAGGCTGCGGCTCCCACCCTCGATTGTCGTCCGGACTATTGACGCCGCCCTTCTGACTGCGTAGACATGACAGCGCAGACATGACTACGCAGTCAGGTCGCCCCGTATCTGGGATCATGGACACGACGTGACGGTCGACCGGGAGGTGCTGTGACACGAGGGACCGGGCGCAACGCCGGGGGCACGGCGCCGCGCAGTGTGGACGTGGCACGGATCGCCGGGGTGTCGCAGAAGACGGTGTCGAGGGTCTTCAACGACGAGCCGTACGTGTCGGCGGACGTCCGCCGACGGGTACTGGACGCGGCGGAACAACTCGGCTACCGCCGGAACAACGCCGCACGGGCGCTCGCGTCGGGACGGACGCGGTCGATCGGGGTCGTGACGCTGGGGACGGCGCTGTACGGACCCGCGTCGCTGCTGATGGGCGTCGAGAAGGTCGTCCGCGACACGGGGTACGCGCTCCGGGTCGTCAACACCGTGGAGGGCGACCCGGCGGGCATCGCCGGCGCCGTCAACTCGCTGCTCGACCAGGGCGTGGACGGCATCGTCGTCTCCGAGCCGATCGACGAGCCCGGCAGCATCTCCCGCAGCGTGGACGTACCGGTGCTGGTGATCGGCGCGCCCTCGCCGGTCCTGTCGCCGACGGTGCTCTCCGCCGGGGACGGCGCCGACCTGATGGCCCGCACGGCGACCGAACACCTCCTGGACCTGGGCCATGTGACGGTCCATCACCTCGCGGGCCCCCAGCGCTGGTTCGCCGCCCGGGACCGACTCGCGGGCTGGCGCGCGGTGTTGACCGAGCGGGGCAGACACCTCCCGCCGGTCGTCGAGGGCGACTGGTCGGCGGCCTCGGGCTACCGGGCGGGCCGGGAACTGGCCCGACTCCCCGACCTGACCGCCGTGTTCGCCGCGAACGACGACATGGCGATCGGCCTGATCCGCGCGCTGACGGAAGCGGGCCTGCGGGTCCCGCAGGACGTGAGCGTCGTCGGGTTCGACGACATCCCGGTCGCCGCCTACGTCACACCCCCGCTCACCACGGTCCGCCAGCCCTTCGACGCCGTGGCCCAGGAGGGCCTGAAGAGACTCGTCCACGTCATCGAGAACCCCGACGACGACCCCCTCCCGGCGAGCCAGCCCCCCGTCGACCTCGTCGTCCGCGCCTCGACGGGCCCGGCGCCCGCCCGGCGCCACGAGAACCCCGCCCCGCGCGGAACCGCCCCCGCACCCCCCGACCACACCCCCGCCCCGGCCGACGGAGGTGCCCCCGCCCACGACTGACCCGCACCCCCGCGCCTGAGCGCCCCCACCGCGCCGCGCACCTTCCGCAGAGCCGCGTACGTCCTTCATGCCGCCTCGCGCCGAGGCGTGCCCCGGGGTCGGCCCGACCCCCCTTTCCTCACGGTGGACGCCTCCCCCCTCGGCGTCCCCGCACCCCTCTTCGCTTCCGGCGGGAGTCCACCATGCCCTCGAACACGTCCCCTTCCATGAGCCGCCGTCTCTTCCTCACGGCGACCGGCGCCCTCTCCCTGGGCGCCGCCCTGACCGCGTGCGGCGGCGACTCGGGGAAGTCCCAGTCGGCGACCCAGCCGGTGAGCCAGGCCGACATCGACAAGGCGATGAAGACGCCGACCGAGCTGACGTTCTGGACGTGGGTCCCGAATATCGCCAAGGAGATCGCCCTCTTCGAGAAGAAGTACCCGGCGGTGAAGGTGAAGGTCGTCAACGCCGGCCAGGGCACCCCCCAGTACACCAAGCTGCGCACGGCGCTGAAGGCCGGCAGCGGCGCCCCCGACCTGGTCCAGATGGAGTACCAGGCGATCCCCACGTTCACCATCACCAACAGCCTTCTCGACCTGCGCCCTTACGGCGCCGACGCCCTCAAGTCCCGGTTCGTGGAGTGGACGTGGGGCCAGGTCACCGGCACCGGCGGCGAGGTGTGGGCGATCCCCCAGGACACCGGCCCGATGGGCATGCTGTACCGCAAGGACATCTTCGACAAGCACGGCATCCAAGTGCCCACGACCTGGGACGAGTTCGCGGCGGCCGCCCGCAAGCTGCACCGGGCCGACCCGGACGTCTACCTCACCAACCTCGCCGCGAACCAACCCGCCGCCTGGCACGGCCTGTTGTGGCAGGCGGGCGCGAAACCGTACGTCAGCCCGAGCCGGAGCGACATCACGATCAGCGTCGACGACGCCGTCTCCAAGAAGCTCGGCGCCTACTGGGGCGGCCTCGCGAAGGAGGGCGTGATCGGCGTCGAACCCGACTTCACCGACGGCTGGTACGCGGCCCTCAACAAGGGCACGTACGCGACCTGGCTGACGGCGGCCTGGGCGCCCGCGTTCCTCTCCGGCTCCGCGAAGGACACCGCCGGGAACTGGCGCGCCGCCCCGCTGCCGCAGTGGGACGCCGCGAAACCGTCGTCCGGGAACTGGGGCGGCTCCACCACCGCCGTCATCCGGGGCACCGGGAACGCCGTGCAGGCGGCCGTGTTCGCGCAGTTCCTCAACAGCGACCCGGCGACCACGAGGATGTTCACCACCGAGCAGTTTTTCTTCCCGGCGACCAAGGCCCTGCTCGCCGACCCGGCGTTCACCGGGGACGCGCCCGCGTTCTACGGCGGCCAGAAGGTCAACGAGGTGTTCGCGGGCATCAGTTCGACCGTCGACGCCGACTTCCAGTGGCCCCCGTTCCTCGACCAGGCCGCCACCGACTGGACGGAGACCGTCGGCAAGTCCCTCGCCGGGCACGCCGACACCGTCTCGGCGCTGGGCAGTTGGCAGTCACGGCTCACGTCCTACGCCAAGGGCCAGGGCTTCACGGTCAAGGGGAGCTGAGATGGCCGCCCCACGTCGCACCAGGTCGGCGGGGCCGCTCTTCGTCGCCCCCTTCATGATCCTGTTCCTCCTCCTCTTCCTCACCCCCCTCGGCTACGCCGCCTACCTCAGCCTCTTCCAGGAACGCCTGATCGGCGGCACCGCCTTCGTCGGCCTCGACAACTACGTCCAGGCCCTCGGCGACTCCCAACTCCTGCACGGCGTCGGGCGGGTGGCGCTCTTCTTCGTCCTCCAGGTGCCGGTCATGCTGGCCCTCGCCGTGCTGTTCGCGCTCGCCCTGGACAGCGGCCTGCTGCGGCTCGCGCGGGTCATCCGGCTCGGCGTCTTCGTGCCGTACGCCGTCCCCAGCGTCGTCGCGGCGCTGATGTGGGGCTACCTGTACGGCCCGGACTTCGGCCCGTTCGCCCAGTTCGCCCGTGAACTGAGCCTGCCCGTACCGGACTTCCTCAGCGACACGTGGATGCTGGGCAGCCTTGCGAACATCGTGACCTGGGAGTTCACCGGCTACAACATGATCATCCTGTACGCGGCGCTGCGCACCGTCCCGACGGAGCTGTACGAGGCCGCCGCGATGGACGGCGCGGGCGCCTGGCGGATCGCCTGGTCCGTCAAACTCCCCGCGCTGCGGCCCGCGTTGCTGCTGTGCCTGCTGTTCTCGGTGATCGGCAGCTTCCAGCTCTTCAACGAACCCAACCTGCTGACGAAGATCGCCCCGGACGTCATCACCAGCGACTACACCGCCAACCTGTACGCCTACTCCCTCGCGTTCACCGGCCAGCAGGTCAACTACGCGGCGACGGTGTCGTTCCTCCTCGGCCTCGTGATCGTGATCGCCTCCTACGCCGTCCTGCTGACCGCGAACCGCAGGAGGACCCCGTGACGACGACCCTGGACCGGCCAACGGCCTTACGCGACACGCCCGTTCGCAAGGAGCGGCGCCCCCGCCGCAGCACCCCCCTCACCATCGCGATGCTCGCGGCCCTCGCCTACTTCCTGCTTCCCCTGCTGTGGCTGCTGATCGCCTCCACCAAGTCCGCCCACGACCTGATCGACAGCTTCGGCCTCTGGTTCTCCGACGCCCCGCAACTCCTCACCAACGTCAAGGACACGTTCACCCAGGACGACGGCGTCTTCCTCACCTGGCTGCTCAACACCCTCCTGTACGCGGGCGTCAGCGCGGTCGGCGCGGCGGTCCTGGCCGCCGCCGGCGGCTACGGCTTCGCCAAGTTCCGTTTCCGGGGCGACCGAGCCGCCTTCAACCTCGTCCTCGGCGCGGTGATGGTGCCGACGACGGCGCTGGCGATCCCGACCTACCTGCTGTTCGCCGAGGCGGGCCTCGTCAACACCCCGTGGGCGGTCATCCTGCCGTCGCTGGTCAACCCGTTCGGCCTGTACCTGATGCGGATCTACGCGGCCGACGCGATCCCGGACAGCCTCCTGGAGGCGGCCCGGATCGACGGCGCGGGCGAGGTGCGGATCTTCTTCCGGATCGCGCTCCGACTGCTCGGGCCCGGCCTGGTCACCGTCCTGCTGTTCACCCTCGTCGCAACCTGGAACAACTACTTCCTGCCGCTGATCATGCTGAACGACCCCGACCTCTACCCGGTCACCGTCGGCCTGTCGTCCTGGGCCGCGCAGGCGCAGAACGGCGGCGCGGGCGCGAGCAGCGACATGCTCGCGCTGGTCGTGACCGGCTCCCTGCTGTCCATCCTCCCCCTCGTCGTGGCCTTCCTCCTGCTCCAGCGGTACTGGCAGAGCGGCCTCGCGGCGGGCGGCGTCAAACAGTAACCACCCCCCGTTCACGGCAACCCCCTTTGTCCGGAGGTCATTTCATGGCGGAGTATCCCGCCCGCGTCCTGTTCGGCGCCGCCTACTACCACGAGTACCAGCCCTACGACCTCACCGAGGACCGCCTCAAGACCGACCTCGACCTCATGGCCGAGGCGAAGTTCACGGTGATCCGCGTCGGCGAGTCCGTCTGGTCGACCTGGGAGCCCGAGAACGGCGTCTTCGACCTCGACTGGCTCCAACCGGTCCTGGACGGCGCCCACGAACGCGGCATCGCCGTCGTCCTCGGCACCCCCACCTACGCCGTCCCCCCGTGGCTGGCCCGCCAGTACCCCGAGATCGCCGGCGAACGCCGCACGGGCGAGCGCATCGGCTGGGGCGCCCGGCAGGAAGTCGACTTCACCCACCCGGCGTTCCGCTTCCACGCCGAGCGGATCATCCGCCGCATCACCGCCCGCTACGCGAGCCACCCGGCCGTCATCGGCTTCCAGGTCGACAACGAACCCGGCAACGAACTCCTGCACAACCGGGGCGTGTTCGAGCGCTTCACCGACCATCTGCGGCTGAAGTACGGCGACGTCGAGACCCTGAACCGTGAGTGGGGCCTCGTCTACTGGTCGCACCGCCTGTCCACCTGGGCCGACCTGTGGACCCCCGACGGCAACGCGCAGCCCCAGTACGACGTCGCCTGGCGGGAGTTCCAGGCCCGCCAGGTCACCGAGTTCATCGGCTGGCAGGCCGACATCGTCCGCGAGTACGCGCGCCCCGAACAGTTCGTCACCACCTGTATCTCCTACACCCGCCCGGCGGTCGAGGACGACGAGCTGACCGACCGCCTCGACATCGCCGCCGGCAACCCCTACTACGCGATGCAGGACGGCCTGCGCCTGCCCGACCCCGCCGACCACCACCAGAAGTGGCAGACGACCGGCGTCCGGGCCCTCTACCAGACCGCCGACTGGATGTTCTCCTCACGCCAGGCGCCGTTCCTCGTCACCGAGACCAACGCCTCCTCGATCGGCTTCCCCTGGGACAACCGCCCCGCCTACGACGGCCAGTGGCGCCAGGCCGCCTGGGCGCTGGTCGCCCGGGGCGCCCGCATGATCGAGTACTGGCACTGGCACACCCTGCACTTCGGCGCCGAGACCTACTGGGGCGGCGTCCTGCCGCACACCGGCAAACCCGGCCGCACCTACGCCGAACTCGCCCGCCTCGGCGAGGAGTTCGACACGGCCGGCGACCTCGTCGTGGGCCTCACGCCCGACGCCGACCTCACGATCGTCTACTCGACGCCCAGCAAGTGGCTGATGCAGAAGTACCCGCCGCTCGCCACGCCCGACGGCGAACCCGACCCGGCCGCCTACCACGGCATCCTCGACCCCTTCTACCAGGGCGCGTTCGACGCCGGCCGGCAGGTGCGCATCGTCCACGCACGCCAGTTGCACGACCCCGACGGCGAACGCCCCGGACCCACCCCGCGGGAGGCGGCCCGGCAGCACCCGGTGCTCGTCGTGCCCGCCCTCTACCTCGCCGCCGACTCCACCCTGGACTGGCTCGCCGCGTACGCCGAGGCGGGCGGCCACCTCGTCCTCGGCCCCCGCACCGGCTACGCCGACGAGGAGGCCCGCGCCCGCACCGACCGCGCGCCCGCGAAGCTCGCGGAGGCCGCCGGGGTGTCCTACGACGAGTTCAGCAACCTCCTCGCCGAGGTGCCCGTCACCCCCGGCGGGCCGCTCGGGATCCCGGCGGGCGCGACGGCGACACGCTGGGCGGACGGGCTGACGGTGGACGGCGCCGACATCCTCGCCGGGTACGAGCACCCGCACTTCGGCCGCTGGCCGGCCATCACCACCCGGCGGCACGGCGCGGGCCGGGTCACCTGCGTGGGCACCGTCCCCGGACGGGAGCTGGCGCGCGCCCTCGCCGAATGGCTGGCGCCCGAACCCCGGCACGGATGGGGCGAGTTGCCCGCGTCGATCACGGTGACGAGCGGGACGGCACCGGACGGGCGGCGCGTGTACGTCGTCCACAACTGGGCCTGGGAGCCGGTGAGCCTGTCGGCGCCGGCCGGGCTGACGGACGTGCTCAGCGGCCAAGCCCTGGGCGAGACGGCCGAGTTGGGCGCATGGGACGTGCGCGTGTTCGTGGAGGGAAAGACATGCTGAAGAGACTCGGCGTCCTGAGCGCCGCGACCGCCCTGCTGGCGATACCGGCGGCAACCGCCCACGCCTACAACCCGACCGGCGGCATCCTGTACCAACTCGGGTCCGAGCCTTGCCTGAAGGGGCGGGGGAACTGTGCGATCTACCCCAAGTCGGCCCAGTTGCCGAGCGGTCGGCTGGTCGCGGCGTTCGAGAAGTCCACGGTCGTGCCGGCGTCCGGCAGCGCCGACGGGCAGACCATCCCGGTCTACAAGAGCGACGACCACGGCACGAGCTGGCAGCCGCTGTCCGAGGTGAAGGCCCCGGCCTACCTCGGCAACTACCCGAAGTACACCAGCAATTGGACCAACCCGTACCTGTACGTCCTGCCGCAGGACGTGGGCGCGCTGCGGCGCGGCACGCTGCTGATGGCGACGGTCGTCTCCGGCGACGACGCGTACTACAAGGAGCACAAGGCCGCCGACCCCGCCTGGACGCCGTCCAACGACGGTGACCGCAGCGACCTGGCGATCGCCCTGTACGCGAGTAATGACGGCGGCGTGAGCTGGCGGGTCGTCAACATCGTAGCCACGGGCGGCTGGCAGGGCGGGAGCGCGGGCGCGGTCGGGCAGAACGTCGCCGCCGCGAACACGACCCGCCAGGTCGATCCGCTGTGGGAGCCGTACCTGATGGTGTATCAGGGCAAGCTGGTCTGCTTCTACTCCGACGAGAACGACCACACCGGCTTCGACCCCGCCACCGGCGTCCCCGTCCTCGACCCGGCCAACGACACCGGCCCGGACTCGCACGGCCAGATCCTCGCCCACCGTACGTGGGACGGGCGTTCGGCGGCGTGGAGCAAGCCGGTCGTCGACATCGCCGGCCTCACCGGCGCCGGGGGCATCGGCGGCGGGCGCCCCGGCATGACCAACGTCGTCCCGACGACCGACGGCAAGTGGCTGCTGACGTACGAGTACTGGGGCGGCGGCGCCAACACCCGCTACCGGATCGCGAACAGCCCGCTGGAGTTCTTCAAGGGCTCGCCCGTCGGCGAGGGCGTCGACTCCCTTCCCGTGGACGCCGGTTCGCGACCCCTCGCGATGGGCGGCAGCCCGGTGCTGATCCGCCTCCAGGACGGCCGGCTCGTCTACAACGCGGCGGGCAGCGGGAGCGTCTGGGTCAACGCGAGCGGGCGCAGCGGCGGCGTCTGGAAGGAGTACCAGACCACACTGGGCCCCGGTTACAGCCGCAACCTCCAGTACGACGCCGTCACCGGGCGCGTCGTGATCCTGCGCAACCAGGGCACGTCGACGCTCGCCTACGCCGAGGTCGACCTCGGCCGCTCGGCCGGCGCCTACCACCGGCTGACGAACCGCAGGACCGGCCAGGTCATCGGCACCGGCGGCAGGACCAACGACGCGAACCTCGGCAACGGAGACGTCCCCGACGTCCGCCTCGAAACCCCCGGCGCCACCAGCGACCCGGACACCCAGTACTGGCACGTCGTGACGGCCCCGCAGGGCGGGGCGACCCTGTTGAACCGCTCCGGCGGGCGCGCGGCGGCGATCTGGACCGGCAACGCGACCGAGGGCCAGCGGATCGGGCAGTGGGTGGACGACAGCCCGCGCGGCACCTGGAACCTGGTGGACGCCGGAAACGGCTACTACCGCCTTCAGTCCGCCAAGAACCCGGAGCTGTACCTGACCGGCGCCACGCCCGGCGCCCCGCTGACCCTGCAGAAGTCCGCCACCGACGGCTCCCAGGAGTGGAGGCTCACCGACCGCAGAAACTGACCGGGACGCGAGGTGACAAAGTCGGTGCGCACCTCGCGGCACGGCACGGCCCGGACTGGTTCCCTGGACGGACGTCACCCCTGACCCTCCCGGAGACCTCCCCATGGCCACCTTGTTGCACATCGACTCCTCGCTCCAGCCCGCCGGGGTCTCCGCGTCGCGTGCCGTCACGGACGCGTTCCGGCGGGCCTGGCTGGAGCAGCACCCCGACGGCACGGTCGTGCACCGCGACCTGGCGGCCTCGCCGGTGCCGCACCTCACCGGTGAGGCGTACACCGCCGAGTCCACCGACCCCGCCCGCCACACCCCCGGCGAGGCCGCCGCGTTCGCCGAACGCCTCGTGCTGATCGAGGAGTTGGAGCGGGCGGACGCGGTCGTCATCGGGGCGCCGATGTACAACTACACGATCCCCTCGACCCTGAAGGCGTGGCTGGACAGCGTGATCCTCTTCGGGCGGACGGCCGGGGAGACCCCGTCGGCGAAGGGGACCCCCGTCACGGTCGTCGCGAGCCGGGGCGGCTCGTACGCGCCGGGCACGCCGCGCGAGTCGTTCGAGTACGTGCGGAACTATCTGGCCGCCGTCCTCACCGAAGCGCTCGGACTGGACGTCGACTTCATCGTGCCGGAGCTGACCATGGCCCCGCACAACCCGGCGCTCGCCCCGTTCCTGCACCTCTTCGAGGAGTCCAGGGCCCGCGCCCTCGACGAGGCGGCGAGCAAGGCGAAGGCGCTGGCGGACCGGCACGCCGCGTAGGTCACTGGGGCTGCGGCGTGTACCTCTTGTGGCCCTTGCGGTCGTAGTAGCGGGTCATCGCGAAGCCGAACAGCAGCGACACCACGAACCCGACGGCGATCATCAGCCAGGCGCGGCCGAGGCCGGCGTCGCCGCGCGCGTCGAAGTAGAGGATGGCCCGCACCCCGTCGCCGAGCTGGCGCATCGGCTCGAAGTGCGACAGGAACCTGTAGAAGCCGGGCACGGCCTGGAGCGGGACGGTCGTGCCGGACGACGGCAGGCCCAACACGATGAACACGAACATCGCGACGAGCTGCCCGATCCCGCCGAACGCCGCGTTGATCGCCTGCACGCCGAGGCCGACGGCGAGCGTCGCGCAGTACGAGAACACCCACAGCAGCGGCAGGTGGGAGGCGTCGATGCCGAGGACCGCGACGCACGCCAGCATCACCAGCGACGAGCTGAGCACGGTGATGCCGGCCGTCATCAGCATCTTCAGCAGCAGCGTCTGGGTGCGGTCGATACCGACGGTCGGGCGGCGGGTGTGCATCGGGCCCATCTCGATGTCGGCGTAGCCGAGGGCGCCGTCGACGCCGGAGTGGATCACGTTGCCGCCCATGAAGCCCGCGAGGATCAGCAGCAGCGCGTAGTAGAACGCCGTCAGCCCGATGCCGCTGTGGTCGCCGATCGGGTGACCGACCCGGGTGTCGATCCGCACGGGGTCGGCGAGCAGCAGCCCCGCCGTCCCGTCCGCGCCCGCCCCGGCGGCCGACGTGAGCCGCTTGCCGATCGTCAGCGACGCCTGCTGCGCCGCCGTCGTCGAGATCCGGCTCGCGAGGCTGGAGCCGAGGCTGCCCTTGCCGGGGTTGGTGAGGACCGTCAGCGTCGGGCGGGCCGTCGCGCCGGCCCTGGTCAGGGCCAGCGTGCGGTCGGTGAAGTCGGCCGGGATCACCAGCGCGCCGTACACCTTGCCGCTGTCCAGCTCGTCCTGGGCCTGCGCGCGCGTCAGCGACCGCCACTCGGCCTGGTCGCCGGGGGCCTTTCTGATCGCGTCGGCGACCTGGGTGCCCAGGTTCGCCGGCTGCCCCGCCGGAGGGCTGCCCCGGTCCGCGTTGACCAGGGCGATCGGTAGATCGTGCAGGTGCTTGTTCGGGCTCACGATGCCGCCCATGTAGAGCAGCGACAACAAAAACGCCAGCACCGTGCTGAGCAGCGTCGGCAACAGCCACAGCTTCGGCTTCCGCACCAGCGACACCGCACGGACCGTGGCACCCGCGACAGGCGCCGGAGACTCGGGGCTCATGCTCCTCCGTCGGATCTGGACTCGGTACACCGCCGCAGACGCGACGTGCTCGACTCCAGGTCAGCACGGCGACGGGGACGGCGCACGCCGGGGAGCACAGCAGACACCGGGGACAGCCCCTGCCGGCCACAGCGCGCACCGGGTCCTACCGGGCCCGCCGCCCGTGGCCTGCGTCAGAGCTGCCGCCCACAACCGCCACGCCGGTGCTGTCGCCGGCGCGTCGCCCGGGGCGCTGACGTCCGGGAGCGGCACGCGTCGCGACGGGGCGGCAGGCAGGCAGCCGCCGCTCTCCTTCCGGGCCGCGGCCCACGGCCGGCACCGTCACATCACCTGGAGGGACGCCATGTCCACTCCGGGGACGAGATTCCGCCGCGCGGCGCCCGGGCCAGGGACGCCGCCCATGGCCGCTACGCCCGAGGCCGCCCCGCCGGGGGACACGCTCCCCGCCCCCCCGCCCCGGCTCAGCCCTGGGTGCCGTTCTGGTTCACCGGGCGCAGGCCGAGGACGTTTTCCGGGTCCGAGGGGTTCACGCCCTGGACGTCGCCGACGTAGAGGTTGATGCGGGCCTTGTAGCGGTCGAGGGCGGTGCGGTCGCTCATGAACTCGCCGAGGCCGAGGGGGTTCATGTTGGCGTAGTCGAAGATGCCCTTGCGGCCGGCCGGGGCGGGGACGTCGGTGCGGGCGGACCAGGTGCCGATGTCGTGGGTCTGGGCGTCCTTGGAGAGGATCCAGCTCAGGTACAGCTTGGCCGCCGCCTTGTGCGGGGCGTCCTTGAGGATCGCGCCGGTCTGCGGCCAGGCCACCCACGGGGAGGTCTTCGGGAGGGTCACCTGGGAGAGCCCGTTCGCGCTTCCGCCGCTGCCGAAGTTGGCGACGTAGTCCCCGGTGCCGACCAGGTCGGACGAGTCCTGCGTGCCGCGCACGAACTTCGGGTGCTGCGCGAGGAGCTTGTCCAGGTACCCGAAGCCGTACTTGTCGGTGAGCTGCTTGAAGTAGTAGAGGACCGCGTCGTCGTCGTTGGGGTAGGTGAAGACGAGCTTGTTCCTGAACTCGGGCTTGAGGAAGTCCTTCGCCTCGACCGGCGCCTTGCTGCCGAGCTTCGTGGCGGTCACGTTGGCGAAGGCGAAGTAGAACAGCCCGGTGTAGTAGCCGTCCTTGTCCTTGATCCGGCTGTCGACCTCGTTCCACCCGACGGGCCGGTACTTCTCCAGCACGCCCTCCTTCTTCCAGCGCGGGAAGTCGTCGACGGTCTGGAGGTGGACGACGTCGGCGACGACGTGGCGCGCGGCGACCTGGTCGTCGACGCGGGCGTCGTGGTTCTTGCTGAAGTCGACGACGATGTCGACCTTCATCTTGGGGAACTTCTTGACGAAGGCGTCCTTGAGGTAGTCGGCCTGCCCCGGCTTGTCGCCGCCGGCGTAGACGACGAGCCGGCCGCCCTCGGCCACGGCCTGCCGGTACAGCTTCTGCAACTGGGCGTCCTCACCGGGGCGTTCGGGCGAGGCGATGGCGACGGTCGCGCCGCTCGCGGCGAGGACGCCGAGCGCGATGGCGGTGGCCCCGGCCGTGCGGGTGAACCTCATGACAGCTCCTTCGAGGGGGGTGGTTGAGGATTCAACGTCGCCGACTGTAGACCTAGGTACTGCAAATCTGCAATATCTGGAGAAGGGCAGGCCCGGTGAGACACCTCATGAGAGGAACCGGTCAGCGCCGCCAGGGCAGATCCACCGCGAGCGCCGGCCGCTCCGGCCCCGTCAGCCCCGCGAGGACGATCGCGCACGCCTCCCCGAACGCCCGCGCCTGCTCCGGCGTCAACCGGTCGAAGACGACGGAACGGACGAGGGCCACATGGCCCGGCGCCGCCTCCTCCAGGGCCGTCATCCCCGCCTCGGTCAGCACCGCGAGCTGCGCCCGCCGGTCACCGGGGGACTCCTCGCGCCGCACCCAGCCCTCCTCCTCCATCCGGGCGATGGTGTACGAGAGCCGGGTCCTGGCGATCCGCAGGTTTTCGGCCAGGTCCGTCATCCGCAGCCGCTGCTCGGGCGCCTCCGACAGGAACACCAGCACCGAGTAGTTGAGGTGGCTCATCCCCGCGTCGTGCCGCAACTGCCGGTCGAGGGCGTCCTCCAGGACGAGGCTCAGATCGGAGAACGAGCGCCAGGTGCGCTGCTCCTGCGCGGACAGCCAGCGGGGTTGCATGAAGGGCACCCTAGCAGCGCCCTCCGAGCCCCCCTTCTCCGGGCTGACCAGCACGTTCAGCGCACCGGCTCATAGCTGGGCCGCTCGACCCGGCGCAGCGTCAGGGCCGTCTCCACCGCGTGCGCCCCCGCCGGCGCTGCGGCGCGGGGTCGCGGCGACGAGGTTGGCGGAGCCGGTGACGGCCGCCGCGAAGCTGACCTCGGCCTGCCCGGCCAGAGCACGGCCGACGCCGGCCGGCACGGAGGGGGCGACGGTCAGCCACGGCATGGCCTCGACCTGGTTGCCGAGCGAGGCCCGGCCGTCCGCGTGCAGGGCCGCGAGGAGACCTTCGTCGACGCCGTCCAGCCCGACGGGTCCGGGGGCAGGACCGACCGGCAGCGGGCGCGGCGCCTCCTCCTCCCGGGGCGCCGGCGCCCGGATCTTGCCGAGCCGGCCGGCGGCACCCCCGTAGAACATGCGTAGGACACACCGCGCGTCGACCGACAGGATCCGGGGGCGCGCGGGAGCTGGCGCGGGACAGGAGACGGACGATCCACGTCGTGCGGCCCACGAGGTTCTGGTCCACCGTCCCCAGCACCCGCAGCCGCGCCGAGCCCCGCGAGGAGCACCTTCTTCCTGTTCAGTAGCCCACGCGGAACGTCGCGTCCTGGCGTTCCGTCGCCGTCGAGATCGGGTCGATGCGCAGGGCGTAGCTGTAGTGCCGCAGGTAGCGGTCCGGGTTGTTGTACGAGCGGAACGACGTCCAGCTCGCGTCCGCGAGGCCCGCCGTGCGGTGGAAGGTCGCGTCCCCGGCGAACGCCGACGTGCCGTCGTTGACGTCCAGCCGGAGGGCGTAGTCGTAGTGGCGCAGGTAGCGGTCGGGGTTGTTGACCGAGCGGAAGGAGACGCCGGAGCTGTCCGCGAGGCCCGGGACCAGCGTCCACAGCGAGTCCTTGTACGGCTCGATCGGGTACTCGTCGATGCGGGCCGCGTAGCCCGCGTGCCGGACGTAACGCGCCGGGAAGTTGTACGACTTGAGCCGGTTCCAGGCGGGGGCGCCCCACCGGGCGAGGAGGTTGTCGTGCTCGGCCGAGGTGATCGGGACGATGCCGCAGTGCTTGGAGTTGACCGGCTGCGTGTACGTCCTCTGGTCGAGGGGGGTCCAGGTGCCGGTCGCCGGGCTGGTCGACTGCCAGGCGTAGAACACGCCGTTGGGGGTGTAGGTGTCGCCCCACAGCCACCAAAGGTTGCTGCCGGCCAGGGACTTGACGACCGTCGGTGCCTCGGTGCCGCCGTGCGCGACGCCGGTGCTGTACTCCGTGAAGCTGCCGGGGTTCAGGGTGGTCGAACGGGCGCTGACCAGCGTCTGGTTCTTCTTGTAGAAGAGGTAGTGGTAGCCGTTCACGCCGAGCGCCATGTCGCCGTCGATCACGTCGTAGCCCGGGTCGAAGAAGACCTGCGGGGCCGACGCCGTCACGAAGTCCGTCGTGTGGTTGACCATGATGACGTTGTGGCCGCTCGCGTTCACCGACGAGTAGATCACCGCGTACTGCCCGCGCCCCGCGTCCCAGAACGCCTCCGGCGCCCAGCTGTGCGTGGTCATGTCGTGCAGCTTCAGCCGCCGGTACCCGGTGAAGCTCCGCAGGTCGGCCGAGTCCCAGACGTGGATGTACTGGCTGTTGTAGTTCCAGTCCGTCCCCTTCAGGTCCGTCGCCAGCACGACGAACGTCCCGTCCTGCTTGCGCATGACGAACGGATCCCGCAGCCCGCCCGCCCCCGCCGTCGGTGTCACCAGCGGATTGTTCTGGTTGAGCGGCGTCCAGTTCAGCCCGTCGCGGCTGACGGCCAGATGCAGCCCGTAGTCCGTGCCGTCCCCCAGGTTCGTCGACTCGGTGAAGTAGCACATCGCGTACGCCGAATCCGCCGCGTGAGCTGTTCCGGCGCCCAGCATCAGCGCGGCCGGCACGGCGGCGCCCATTCCGAGCAGGCCGCGACGCGAGAGGTGGGGGTATTGGCTCATTCTCGATCTCCGGTGCGGGGGTAGGTTGTCCGGGATATCGGACAAGGTTCGGGAAATCGATCAGAAGCTAGGCCGTGCGGCTCCGGAGGTCAATGGTTCTGACAAGGGTGAGGCGCCCGGGGCTCTGTGGGACCCGGGCGCCTCAGGGGCCGTCAGGCCGCCAGCTCCTTGCGGATGCGGTCCAGCATGAACGCCGAGGACTCGTGGGCGCGTTCCTCCCACGCGAAGACACACGCGGTGGCGACGCCGTCGAAGCCCAGGTCACGCAGGGTGCTGAAGAAGACGGGCCAGTCGACCTCGCCCTGGCCGATGTCGAGGTGCTGGTGGATACGGGCCGGGGTGCCCGGGGGGTTGAGGATGTACCGCAGACCGCTCGACCCCTTGTGGTTGAAGGAGTCGGCGATGTGGACGTGCTGGAGCCTGTCACCGGCGTAACGCAGCATCCGCGCGATGTCCGCACCCGGCTCGGCGGGGCCCGACAGATGGAAGGTGTGCGGCGCGCAGTACAGGTAGTTCACCCACGGCTTGTTGATCGCGCGGACCAGGTCGACCGCCGGGGCGTTCTCCTCGCAGAAATCGTCCGGATGCGCCTCCAGGTTCAGCGCGACACCCTCCCGCTCGAACAGCGGAAGCAGCTCCTCCAGCGACCGCCAGAACGCCGCCTCGCTCTCGGCGGCCCGCTCCGGACGCCCGTTGAACTCACTGTTCATCAACGGGCATTCCAGCTCCACGGTGATCTCGATCATCCGCTTCCAGTACCGCACCGCCGCCCGCCGCTCCTCCTCGTCCGGCGACGACCACTTGTACAGCGGCAACACCGACGACAACCGAACCCCGTGCGCCCGCAGGGAGTTCTTCAACGCCGCGATCCGCCCGTCGTCCGCCCGGGGATGCCGGAAGAACGGCATGAAGTCGTCCCGGGGCGACAACTCGATGTACTCGTACCCGAGTTCGGCCACCGTCCGCACCATCTCGTCGACCGGCAGCGCCCGGAACATGTAGGGGTCGAGGGCGATCTTCACGCGGCACCTCCGTAGAAGGCGGGACGGGGCTTGAGGTCGGTCGTGACGACGGCGCCGGAGTTCAGGGCCTCGACGGTCGCGGTGGTGATGGCGGTCGCGGCGTATCCGTCCCAGGCGGACGGGCCCGTAGGCGCCTCGCCGGCGGCGATACCGGCGATCCACTCGCGGAACTCCGTGTCGAAGGCGTCTTGGAACCGCGCGACCCAGTCGGTGGGGACGGGCGTCGTGTGCTGTCCGGCGCCGCGGACGGCGACGGCGGCCGGATCGGGTAGCCGGGCCAGCCCCTCCTCGCCGACCGCTTCGCACTGGATGTCGTACCCGTAGCGGCAGTTGACGAAGACCTCCAGGTCGATCCGCACCCCCTTCGCGGTCTCGAACAGCATGATCTGCGGGTCCTTGAGATGCGCGGCCCGGTGGCGGGTGGCGCGCGGCAGGACGACCTGCGCGGAGACGATCTCGTCGTCCAGCAGCCAGCGCAGCACGTCGACCTCGTGGACGGCCGTGTCGAGCGCGGCCATGTCGGAGGTGTACGTGTCCGGCACGCCCGGGTTGCGGTGCGCGCAGTGGACGATGAGTGGCGTCCCGATCCGCCCGGCGTCGATGACCTCCTTGAGCTGCCGGTACCCGGCGTCGTAGCGCCGCATGAACCCGACCTGCACGAGCCGCCGCCCGCGCGCCTGCTCGGCCTCGACGATCCGCAGACAGTCCTCGGCGGTGGTGGCGAGCGGCTTCTCGCAGAACACCGGCTTGCCCGCCGCGACCGCCGCCAGGACGTGCCCGGCGTGGGTCGGCCCCCAGGAGGTGACGAGGACGGCGTCCACGTCACCGGCCGCGACGACGGCCGCCCCGTCGGGCAGCACCCGCGCCCCCACCGGCCCCGCCGCCCGCGCCGCGCGGTCCGCGTCGAGGTCGGTGACGGCGGTGACCCGCGCCCCGGTGACGGTGTGGGTGAGGCGCCTGATGTGCTCCGTGCCGATCCAGCCGGCGCCGATGACACCTACACGTACAGTCATGTGAACATCCTCAAGAGGTCAGGAGTAGCGGGCCTTCAGCTCCGCTTCCAGCGTTTCGAGCGTGCGTCCCTTGGTCTCCGGGACGTGGAACTTGACGAACGCGAGCGAGCAGCAGCGCGCGCCGACGAAGAGGAAGAACGTGGCGGAGACGCCGATCCCGTCGACCAGGGACGGGAAGACGAGCCCGATCACGAAGTTGGTCAGCCACAGCACGACCGCCGCGACCCCCATCCCGAACCCGCGCATCCGCATCGGGAAGATCTCCGACAGCATCAGCCAGGTCACCGGCGAGATCGCCCCCTGCTGGAAGGCGAGGAACGTGACGGTCATCGCGAGCACCGCGTACGCCCGCCCGTCCCCGGCGGGCAGCGCCAGCGAGAACACCCCGATCAGGAACAGCGCGGCGATCGTCCCCACCTGACCGGTCATCAGCATCGGCCGGCGCGGCACCCGCCCCAGCAGCCAGATCCCGACGAACGTCGCCAGCACCGAGATCACCCCGTTGGCGATGTTCGCGGTGAGCGCGCCGTCCGAGGTGAACCCGGCGTCGGTGAGGATCTGCGTCCCGTAGTACATGATCGTGTTGACGCCGGTGATCTGCTGCACGATCGCGATCCCGAACCCGACGAGCATCAGCTTCCGCAGCCAGGGCGTCGCCCTGAGGTCCCGCCAGCCCCCGAGCCGCTGCTCGGCGTCCCGCACGGCCAGCGCGGTCACCTCGGCGAGTTCCGCCTCGGCCCGCTGCCGCTCCCGCACCTGTTTCAGCACGTCCAGCGCCTCGGCGAACCGCGTCCGCGAGGCCAGCCAGCGCGGGCTCTCCGGCATCACCAGCATCCCGAACCACAGCACGACCGCCGGCAGCGTCGCGACGACCAGCATCCACCGCCACACGCCGCCCGACTCGCCGCCGACGTCCGCGATCACCGCGTTCGACGTGAACGCCAGCAACTGCCCGCTCACGATCATGAGTTCGTTGCGGGTGACCAGCGCCCCGCGCCGCTCGGCGGGCGAGATCTCCGCGAGGTACACCGGCACCGTCACCGACGCCCCGCCGACCGCGAGCCCCAGCACGAACCGGGCCACCACCATCGACGCCGTGTCCGGCGCCAGCGTCGCCCCGAGCGCGCCCGCGAAGAACAGCACCGCGAGCCACAGGATCGTCCGCCGTCTGCCGCGCGCGTCCGACAGCCGCCCGCCCACGACCGCGCCCAGCGCCGCGCCGAGCAGCAGCGAACTGGTCACCATCCCCTCGGTGAACGGGGTCAGGCCCAGGTCGTCCTTCATGTACGGCAGGGCGCCGTTGATGACGCCCGTGTCGTAGCCGAAGAGCAGCCCGCCGAACGTGGCGACGACCGTGACGACCCGCAGCCTGCGCGCGACGCCCGTCTCGGCCGCTGCCGGGTCCGCTGTGGCGCGGAGGGAGGTCGGCGTCTTTGCCATGACGTGTCCTTCCGATGGACTATAGCGCTCTACTAGAGCGCTCTAAGCGAGTACGATCGACCCTGTGCAAATGTCATGTCAATAGGTCGTCACGGGGAGATGTCACGGAGTTCGCGGCCCACGTACAGTGGGCCGCGAAGGGTGGTGGAGGTGACTGTGGGCGCAGCGGGAAAGCGGCCGACGATGGAGGACGTCGCGCAGCGGGCGGGGGTGTCCCGGGCGCTCGTGTCGATCGTCTTCCGCGACCAGCCGGGGGCGAGCCGCGAGACCCGCGAACGGGTCCTGCGCGTCGCCGACGAGATCGGCTACCGCCTCGACAACGCCGCCCGCCTGCTCGCGCGCGGCCGCAGCAAGACCCTCGGCGTCCTGATGGCCGTCCGCCAGACCTTCCACGCCGACCTCGTCGAGGGCGTCTACCCCGAGGCCGAACGCCTCGGCTACGACGTCCTGCTCTCCGCCACCGGGCCCGGCCGTGGCGAGGGCAAGGCCGTCGAGGCGCTGCTCGCCCACCGCTGCGAGGCCGTCCTCCTCCTCGGCACCGAGGCCGAACCCGCCGACCTCGACGCGCTCGGCCGGCGCACCGTCGCCGTCTCCGTCGGCCGCCGCGTCCCCCACGCCCGCGTCGACAGCGTCCACACCGCCGAGGGCAAGGGCGTGCGGCTCGCCATGGACCACCTCGTGGAACTCGGCCACCGCGACATCGTCCACATCGACGGCGGCAAGGGGCCCGGCTCGGCGGAGCGCAGGCGCGCCTACCGGGCGGCGATGCGGCGCCACTGTTCGGAGGTCGAGCCGCGCATCCTTCCCGGCGACCACACCGAGGCGTCCGGCATCGAGGCGGGACGGCTGCTCCTCGCGGAACGCGACGCGGGGCGGGCCCTGCCGACGGCCGTCCTCGCGGGCAACGACCGCTGCGCGATGGGCCTGATGATGACCCTCGCGCGCGGCGGGCTCGACATCCCCCGCGACCTGTCGATCGTCGGCTACGACGACAGCCACCTCTCCCACCTGATGCCGCTCGGCCTGACGACCGTCCGCCAGGACGCACCACTCCTCGCGGAGCACGCCGTGCGGTTCGCTGTGGAACGGCTGGAGGACGACAGGCTGGAGCCCAGGGAGGCGGTGGTGGATCCGAAGCTGGTGGTGCGGGGGACTACGGGGGAGCCGCGGGGGTGAGCGGGGTATTCGTACATTCGTTCCCGGGGGGTGATGGTGCGTTCCGCCCCGCGCGCGTACCGGGCCGGTCGGGTGATCCTGGTCGGGATCCATGGCAACGTCCGTCTCCGACAAGGGGTTTCGATGAACGACGACCTGCTCACCGTGAAGATCGCTCGCGGCTTCGACCACCTCGACGTCGACGGCGACGGCCGGCTCACCGAGTACGACCACGTCCTCATGGGGCAGCGCTCGGCGCGGTCCCTCGGCCACGAGGAGGGCTCCGACGCCGAGCGGGCCATCGTCGACGCGTACGTCGGGATCTGGCGCGACCTCCACCAGCCGTTCGCGGGCGGCGCCGACGCCGTGACCCGCGAGGAGTTCATCACCTCCACGCACAGCCTCGCCGACGACCCCGAGGCCGCCCTCGCCACCGTCGGCCGGCTCGCCGAGGTCTTCCTCTCCGTCGCCGACGCGGACGGGGACGGCACCGTCGACCCCGACGAGTTCTACGCCTTCCAGACCGGCCACTTCCCCGGCCTCGACCGGCCCACCGCCGACAACGCCTTCCGCCACCTCGACCGCGACTCCAACGGCACCCTCTCCCGCACCGAGTTCATCACCGCCGTCCTCGAATACTGGACCAGCCGCGACCCGGAGGCGCCGGGGAACTGGTGGACGGGGGTGCATCCGCTGGACGCGCGTTAGGAGGAACGCCGGCGGACGGGGGCGCCGGCGGGGAGAGGCGAGGGGCGGGGGAGTTGAGGGGGCTGGGGGGGGCCGAAGGGGGCGAGGGGAAGGCGAGTCGGCGGGCGCCGACCCGGCGGGAGGGGGTGTCCGGCTGGGGCGGCGGTGTTGTGAGCGGGCCGGTGGGAGCCGGGAGGGAGTGGGGAGCCGGGGGTGAGGGGTTGAGGGGAGGCGCGTCGACGGGCGGGGTGAGTTGGGGGCGCGGTGACGTCGTGGGCGCGGGGCGGGGCGGGGTTTCGGCATGCCGACGGGTGCGTGAGTCGAGGGGGTGGGGTAGACCCGCGGGTGCGGTGAGGCGAGGGGCGAGGTGTGATGAGGGGCGGCGGGGCGAGTCGGGGTTACGGGCAAGTTCGCCTCGGCGAGCGCCAGTTGTGTTCCGGCGGCTGCTCGGCAGCCCACGCCGAACCGCCCCTGCGGGCCCACGCGACCGGACCTCGACGCCGGGCGCCGCCCTCAGGGCGTGCCCGGCGCGCCGATCCCGGAGCAGGGCTGGGCCGTCGGCCTCAGGTCAGCCCCGCCACGCTCCGCCGTGCCCCGTCGGCCGCTCGTCCCCGCCCTCGTCTCCGCCTTCGGCGTTCGGCCCCGGCGTCAGCCCCTTTCGCCCCTCGGCCCCCAACTCTTCCGTCCGCAGCCGCTTGCCGTGCCTACCCGTGTGACCGCAGCAGATAGCGCAGGGTCAGCCTGCGGGCGCGGTCCGCGTCCAGGCCCAGGGCTACTCCGATGGTTTCCCACTCCGGCTCGTCGTCCTTGATGGAGTACGCGGCTTCGTAGGCCAGGGACTGGGTGAGGCGTTCGAGTTCGCCGATGGCGCGGAGGGCGGCGACGGGGGCCTGGTCGGCGAGGTTGGCGAGTTGGAGGTGGAGGCGGTCGATGGTGTCGGAGACCTCCTCGGGGACGGGGATCGTGCGCCGCTCGACGGCCTCGATGTGCTCGCCCCAGTCCTCGTAGGCGGGCAGGACGTCGACGTCGGCGAGGTCGTCGTAGGACATGCCCGCGCGGTCGACGGGGTACGCGGTCCCGCGCCAGCCGCACATGCAGGCGCCCCGGAAACCGACCGTGAGCGGACGGGACAGCCGCCCGTCGTAGGCCCACCACTCCCGCGTCTCGACGATGCTCGCCGCGCTGGACCCGAAGTCGAGGTAGACCGGCTTGGGTTCACTCCCGTCCGGGAGCACCGCCCCCGCGTATCCCCCGTGCGACTCCCCGAACTCCTCCTGAGTCCACAGTTCCATCTCCGTTCCCCCTCCGCTGCGACGCCGGGTGCACGTCCTCCGAGCATGCCCCAACGACCCGTGCGGGGAACGGCACTTCGCGTTACAGCCCGCGACTCTCCTCCTCGGTCACCGCGTCCAGCAGCGCACTCAGCAGCCCGGGGAAGCGGACGTCCGCCTCGTCGGCGCGCAGCGCGTTGAACTTCGTCGTGCCGACGTAGTACTGGCGGATCACACCGGCCTCGCGCAGGACGCCGAAGTGGTGGGTGCGGGTCGAGAGGGAGACCGGGGTGTCGAAGGTGCCGCAGCTCATGTCCTCGGCGGAGCGGGCCAGTTGGGAGACGATCGCGCGGCGGACCGGGTCGGCGAGGGCTTCGAGGAACTGCTGGAGGGTGACGTCGGACAGGTCGGGATGGTCGATCGTCCGGGCGGCGGTGCGGGGACGGGCCACGGTGACTCCAGCGGGCGGGGGGTGGTGTGATCAAGCCATCGTACGACCGCCGCCGAACTCGGAGGAAACGGCGGAAACGGAGGAATCGCGGGGCGCGTCCTCCGTATGCCGGGGCGCGCCCTCCGCGTTGTACCGCACCAGATACGCCGCGAACCGCTCCAGATCGGCCGGCGACCACCCGTCGAGCCGTTCCCGGAACGCGGCCCGCCGGCTCTCGGTGACCTGCGCGAGGATCCGCCGCCCGGCGTCGGTGAGGTGCAGGGCCTGCACCCGCATGTCGGACGGATCGGGCCGCCGCTCGATCAGCCCGGCCCGCTCCAGCGCCGTCACCTGCCGGCTGATCGTCGACTTGTCGAGCCCGTAGTGCGCGGCGAGATCCGTCGCCCGGCACCCGTCGCTCTCCTCCAGGTGCCCGAGCAGCGTGAACGCCACGAGCGACAGCTCGGGATGCATACGCCCGGCATGCGCCCTGGCCCGCCGGGCGAACGCGGTCATCTCCCGCTGGATGGTCTCCACGGCCTCGGAACCCATCGCCGGACCTCCTCACACTCCTCGTTGCAGAGTACAACCGGATGCGCGGACCCGGCCCCTCACCCCTTGAGGTAGGGTGACGCCCGATCGCGACAGCCCCGATCACACGACCCGAGGAGGTGGGACCCATCACCGCAGTGTCAGCACGGGTGCTCCCCCTCCGTTCCGGCGCGGACCGCCGACCGTAGGGAACCGTACGAGCGCCCTTCGTCGTCCCGAAAGGCCCTCGGTCCGTCATGACCTCCCTGGACTCCGTCCGTTCCTCCGTCGTCACCGCCCTGCGCGCGGCCGGCTGCGTCTTCGCCGAGGACGAGGCGGAGCTGATCCTCGACGCCGCCCGCACCCCCGCCGACCTCACCGCGCTCGTCGAGCGCAGGGCGGCCGGTGAACCCCTCGAAGTGGTCGTCGGCTGGGCCGGCTTCGCGGGGCTGCGGATATCCGTCGCCCCCGGCGTCTTCGTCCCCCGCCGCCGCACCGAGTTCCTGGTCGAGACCGCGCTGCGCACCGCCCCGCACGCGCGCGTCGTCGTCGACCTGTGCTGCGGCTCGGGCGCGGTCGGCGCGGCCCTCGCGGCGGCCCTGAGACCGGCGGAACTGCACGCCGCCGACGTCGAGCCGGCCGCCGTCGCCTGCGCCCGCGCCAACCTCGCGCCGTACGGCGGCCACGTCCACGAGGGCGACCTGTTCGCCGCGCTGCCCGACGCCCTGCGCGGCCGGGTCGACATCCTCGCCGCGAACGTCCCCTACGTCCCCACCGGCGAGGTCGGCCTGCTGCCCGCCGAGGCCCGCGACCACGAACCCCGCGTCGCCCTCGACGGCGGCGGCGACGGCCTGGACGTCCTGCGCCGCGTCGCCGCCGAGGCCGCGCACTGGCTCGCCCCGGCCGGCTGCCTCCTCGTCGAGACCAGCGAGCACCAGGCGCCGTCCGCCGTCGCCGCGTTCCGCCGCGGCGGCCTCACCCCGCGCCTGTCGTACGACGACGACCGCTACGCCCACGTCGTGACCGGCACCCGCCCGGCCTGAGAAGCGGCCGGCCCGGACGCCGGCGCGGCGAGGTGGGCGAGTGGTGCCGACCGCGCCGCTCCGGCGTCGCACACGGACGGCGTGCTGCCCGCAAGCCACGGATGGCGAGCACGAACACCGAGGCCATCGTGGTCGTGGGCGCCTGTGAACCCATCAGCGCGTCACCGCACGCGCGCGGCCGGTCCACCCGGCCGGCCCGAGGGCGCAGCCACCGGCAGGTGCCCGCCCTGCGGAGGCCGCGGACGGCAAGGAGCGATCACGGGTGCCGGTGACCGGCCCCCGCGCGTCGGCTGAAGTTCCCCAACTCGCCCTCCCCCGTGGGCTGTACACGCCCGCCGCCGTTCGCCACACTGTTCCGCCGAACCCCTCCCTACCCAGGAGTAGCCCCTCATGCCCCCACGCACCACCCGCAGAGCCCGCCGCGTCCGTGCCGCCCTGGCGACCCTCGCCGCCGCCACGGCCGTGGCCCTCAGCGCCGCGCCGCCCGCCTCGGCCGCCGACACCTGGACCGAGGTCGGCTCGGACCGGGCCGACCCGCTGACGGAGAGCCAGGGCCTGACGTCCGTGGAGGTCCCGGCGAACAGCCCGAACCGGTACACCGGCATCGGCACGATCCCGATCGGCGTCAGCACCCGCGGCTGGAACCACGTCGGCGACCCCGACGCCGCCTACGACGGCACGTACATCGAGCCGTACCAGCGGGACTCGGGCGGCGCGAAGATGTTCCGCGTGCAGGCGCCCGGCGGCACCTGGTCCGAGTACGTCCACACGCTCGGCGCGGGCGAGGCGATGAACAACTCGTGGGTGGCGGTCTCCCCGGACGGGCAGTGGATGCTCGCCGGCGAGTGGGGCACCATGACCCGCTTCCTCGTCTTCCCGACGCCCGGCGTCAACCCGGCCACCTCGCCGGGCACGAACCTCCCCTGGGTCACGACCGTCACCCTCGACCACGCCGTCCGCGACGTCCAGGGCTGCGACTTCTCCGGCCCGACGACGCTCCTGTGCTCCTCGGACGACCCCGCCGGCACCCTCTTCGGCATGACCAAGCCGCTCCTGCAGGTCGACCTCTCCGCGAAGCCGAACGGCACGGCGAACGTCTCCGGCCACGTCACCGCCCTGCGCCAACTCCCGCTGCGCAGCGGCTGCTCCGGCGACTTCGAGACCGAGGGCGTCGACTACGACCGCCGCACCGCCACCCTGCGCGTGATCGTCCTCTCCCCGGGCATCTGCGTGCTCACCGACAGCAAGACCTACCGCTTCACCCGGAGCTGACCGTTTCGACGGCGGTGCGGGGTGGTACCCGCACCGCCATGGGCCAGGAAACCGTTTCCGTCGAGATCAGCGGCTGCCACCAGGACGACGCCCGGATCGTGTTCGACGCGCTGTGCGCCTGCTTCGCCTCGGACCGCACCCCGGACGACGTCCCCAGGCGCCTGCACGAGACCCGCCCCACCGTGTGGCTCGGCACCTTCGAAGTCGTCGAACCCCACGCCTGCCCACCGCCCGCCCACCTCTCCACCACCGTCGAGGCCGACGCCCAGGGCGGCTACCGCGCCATCGACCGCCTCCGCATCACCCTCGACTCCCTCTTCACCGTCCACGACCTCACCACCGCCTCCGGCGACCAGGAACGCGAGCTGCACGTCCTCCTGGCCAACAAGTGACCTAACCTGCCGGGGTGACCCCCGAGTTGACCCTGCTGTCCCGAGTCGCCTGTCGTGGGCGGGAGATCACCGCGCCCCGGCTGCGCGGGCTGCTGGCGCTGCTCGCGCGGGAGCCGGGGGCGGGGTGCGGGACGGGGCGGATCGTCGAGGGGCTGTGGCCGGAGGAGAAGCCGGAGCATCCGGCGAAGGCCGTGCAGATCCTGGTGTCGCGGCTGCGGGCACAGCTCGGCGCCGAGATCGTCGTCAGCACCCCCACCGGCTACCGGCTCGGACTCGCCCCCGACCGGGTGGACAGCTCGGCACTCCTCCTGCACGAAGCGGCCGGCGCCGAACGGGCCCGGACCGGCGACCACGCGGGCGCGCTCGCGCAGGCCGAGGCGGGGCTCGCGCTGTGGGACGGGGACGGCGCGGACGCCGCCGACGACGGCCCGCTCGGCGCCCTGCGCGCCGACCGGGCCCACACCCGCCGCGCCCTGGCCAGAACCCGCGCCCTCGCGCTGGCCCGCCTCGGCCGACGCCAGGAAGCCGCCGCACCCCTCGCCGAGGCCGTCGCCGACGCGCCCCGCGACGAGGAAGCCCTCGCGGAACTCCTGCGCTGCGAACCCGCCCCCGCCGCACTCGCCCGCTACGCCGCCTACCGGCACGCCCTGCGCGAAGCGCTCGGCACCGACCCCGGCCCCGCACTGCGCGCCGTCCACGAGGAGCTGCTGCACGCCGACGCGCCCCGCGTCCGCCACGGCGTACCCCACGAACCCAACCCCCTGCTCGGCCGGGACGGCGACATCGCCGCCGTCGCCGGACTGCTGCGCACGGCGCGTGTCGTCACCGTCACCGGGACCGGCGGGCTCGGCAAGACGCGGCTGGCGCACGCCGTGAGCCACGCCGCCGAACAGCCGGTCGTGCACTTCGTGCCGCTGGCCGGCGTCCAGCGCGGCGACGACGTCACCGCCGAGGTCGCCACCGCCGTCGGCACCGGCTTCCCCGGCACCGGAGACCCCGCGGACGGCATCCTCAACGCGCTCGGCCCCCGGCCCGCCCTGCTGGTGCTGGACAACTGCGAACACGTCGTCACCGGCGTCGCCGCGCTCGTCCGCACCCTCGTCGCCCGCTCCGCCGGGCTGCGGATCCTCGCCACCAGCCGCGCCCCCCTCGGCCTGACCTCCGAGTCGGTGTACGAGCTGCCCGAACTCCCGCCGGACGCCGCCGCCGAACTCTTCACCCAGCGGGCGCGCGCCGCCCGGCCCGGCGTGGAGCTGCCGCCGGAGACGGTCGCCGAGATCTGCGCCCACCTCGACGGCCTGCCCCTCGCCGTCGAACTCGCCGCCGCCCGCGTGCGCGTCCTGTCCGTCACCGACGTCTCCCGGCGGCTGCGCGACCGGTTCGCCCTGCTGCGCGGCGGCGCCCGCGACGCGCCCGAACGCCACCGCACGCTGCGGGCCGTCGTCGACTGGAGCTGGCACCTCCTCGAACCCGACGGCCGCACCGCCCTGCGCGCCCTGTCGGTGTTCCCCGGCGGCTTCGACGCGGACGCCGCCGAACGCGTCCTCGACGACGCCGGGGACACGCTCGCCCTGCTGGAACAGCTCGCCGGACAGTCCCTGCTGAAGGTCGTCGACGGCCCTCTGGGGACCCGGTTCCGGATGCTGGAGACCCTGCGCGAGTTCGGCGCCGCCCGGCGCGCCGAGGCCGGCGAGGAGGCGGCCGTCACCGACCGCTTCCTCCTCTGGGCCCGCGACTTCGGCCGCGCCCACCACGACGTCCTGTTCGGCGCCGCCCCCGTCCCCGCCTGGGACCTCATCCGCGCCGAGCAGGACAACCTCGTCCTCGCCCTGCGCCACGCCCTCGCCCGCGCCGACCACGCCACGACGGCCGCCACCGCCGCCGTCCTCGGCTCCCTGTGGGCCACCGAGTCGCACTACGCCCGCCTCGCCGCGCTCATCGAGGAGACCGGCCGCCCCCTCTCCCACTTCCGCCCCACCGACCCCCGGGACGTCGAGGCGCTGCGCAGCGCCTCCGTCGTCGCCACCGGCACCCTCTTCATGGCCCACGGCCCGCACGCCGTACGGCAGTTGGCGACCCTGCGGCGGCTGCCGCCCGCCCCGCCGGACACCGTGCCCCGCGCCCTCGCCGTCGTCCTGGCCGCCATGCCGGAGATCCGGCCGCCCGCCTACGAGCGGCTGACCGAGCTGTGCGAGGCGGACGAGCCGATGCTCGCCGGGACCGCGTCGACCGTCGCCAGCTACGTGTGGGACGCCGCGCAGGACATCCCGCGCGCGCTCCACCACGCCCGCCGCATGCTCACCACCGCGACCCCCTTCGCCAACCCCGCCCTGCGGATGCTCGCCCACGGCCGCATCAGCGAACTCTGCCTGCGCACCGAGCGCGGCGAGGAGGCGTACGAGCATCTGCGCATCGCCCACGACTCGCTCGGCGAGTACGGCAGCCACAACGACTGGACCGACCCCGTCGGCGTGCGCTGGGCGCTGGTCCTCGCCTGCCTCCAGCTCGGGCGGGTCGACGAGGCCGAGTACTGGTACGGGCTCGCCGCGCTCGACCGGACGCCGGAGACGGTCGAGGCGTTCACCTCCGACCTCGGGGCCCGCGCGGAGATCACCCTCGCGCGCGGGCGCGTCGACGCCGGGTTGCGGTTGTGGCGGGCCTCGGCGGAGCAGGTCCGGGAGACCGATCCCGACGATCCGTTCATGCGGCGTTGGTCCCTTGAGGTGCGGGCGGCCACGGTGGCGGCGCACGCGCTGCACGGGCGGGCCGAGCAGGTCGCCGGTCTGGCGGGGGAGTTGCGGGAGTTGCTGCCGGGGCTTTCGCCGGGGGCCACGCACGGGGCGGTTCTGCTGGCTGTCGCGCTGGCCGGGCTCGCCGAGGGGGATGCCGGGGCGGTGCGGCTGGTGGCGTTGAGCGAGGTGATGCCGGTCGCGCGGGATTTCCCTGTGCTGTCGGCGGGGCGGGCTCGGGGGATGGCCGAGGAGGTCGACGCGGAGGGGTACGCGCGGGCTCGGGCCGAGTTCGAGGGGTTGGGGCGGGAGGAAGTGGGGGAGCGGGTGCGGGCGTTGCTGGCGGAGGGGGCGGGGGCCGTGCCGGGTCAGTGCCGGGGTTCCCGCACGAACAGGGCCTTCGACCAGACGTAGCCCAGCACCGACAGGCCCACGCACCAGGCGAGCGTCAGCACCGCGTTCGTCGTCCCGATCGGCGTGCCCATCAGGAGGCCGCGCAACGTCTCGATCGCCGGGGAGAAGGGCTGGTACTCCGCGAACCAGCGGAACCAGACCGGCATCGAGCCCACCGGGACGAACGCGCTCGACAGCATCGGCAGCATCATCAGGGGCGTGCCGAGGTTGCTCGCGCCCTCCGGGTTCGGGGCGGCCAGGCCGATGCCGACCGCGAACCAGATCAGCGCGAGGCTCACCAGTGCCAGCAGGCCGGTCGCCGCGAGCCATTCCAGGGGCGTCGCGTTCGGGCGGAAGCCGATGGCCACGCCGATCAGCAGGAGGGCGGCCAGGGCGAGGAGGGTCTGGAGGACGCTGCCGAGGACGTGGCCGATCAGGACGGATGCCCGGGAGATCGGCATCGTCCGGAACCTCGCCATGATGCCTTCCGTCATGTCCATCGACACGGACACCGCCGTGCCGAGTGCTGTGCCGCCGATCGTCGTCAGCAGGATGCCGGGGACGATGTAGGCGACGTACGCGGAGCGGTCCGCCGTGCCGCCGGTGATGCCCGCGCTCATCACGTCGCCGAAGAGGTAGACGAACAGGAGCAGGAGGATGACCGGGGTGAGGAGGATGTTGAGGGTGAGGGAGGGGTAGCGGCGGGCGTGGAGGATGTTGCGGCGGAGCATGGTGAGGTTGTCGCGGAGGGCGTGGGCATGGGTGTGGGTGGGGGCGGTCGCGGGGGTGGTCATGGGGCGGGGTTCCTCAAGGGTGGTCATCGGGCGGCCTGGTGGGTGGGTTGATCGGTGGTCGGTGCGGACGGTGCGGTCGGTGTGGACGACGCGGTTGCCGGGGCTGCCGGGCGGGCGGTCAGGGCGAAGAAGACGTCGTCCAGGTCCGGGGTGTGGACGGAGAGTTCGTCCGCCTCGACGCCGGCCGAGTCCAGCCGGTCCAGGAGGGCGCGGAGTTCGCGCTGTGTGCCGTCGCTGGGGATCTGGAGGGTGAGGGCGTCGTCGTCGGAGGTCGTCTCGCGCAGGGCGCTCGCGGCGTGTGCGTAGGCCGCCGGGTCCGTGAAGCGCAGGCGGACGTGGCCGCCGGGGACCAGGCGTTTCAGCTCCGGGGCGGTGCCCTCGGCGACGATCCGGCCGCCGTCCAGGACCGCGATGCGGTCGGCGAGTTCGTCGGCCTCGTCGAGGTACTGGGTCGTGAGGAACACGGTCGTGCCGGCGGCGACCAGTTCGCGGACGATGCCCCACAGGGTGTGCCGGGAACGGGGGTCGAGGCCGGTGGTGGGTTCGTCGAGGAAGATGATGCCGGGGGCGCCGACCAGCGTCATCGCGAGGTCCAGCCGGCGCTTCATGCCGCCGGAGTACGTCGAGGCGGGCTTGCGGGCGGCGTCGGTGAGGCCGAAACGTTCGAGCAGGCCGGCCACGACCCGACGGCCCTCGCGCTTCGGCAGGTGGTTCAGGTCGGCCATCAGCAGCATGTTCTCCTCGCCGGTGATCAGCCGGTCCACCGCCGAGAACTGTCCGGTCACCCCGATCACACTCCGCACGGCGTGCGCCTCATCGCGCACCTCGTACCCCCCGACCCGCGCCCGCCCGCCATCCGCGCTCAGCAGCGTCGACAGCACCCCCACCACCGTCGTCTTCCCCGCCCCGTTCGGCCCGAGCAGCCCGAACACGGTCCCCTCCGGCACCCGCAGATCGATCCCGTCCAGCACGGTCTTCTCGCCGTACACCTTGCGCAGTCCCTCTGCCTCGATCGCGAGGCCGTTGTGCGTCGTCATGGGGAAGAGGGTGGGGCGGGGCGGGTTCAGCGCGGTTTCAGGGCGGTTTCAGGGGGAGGGGGCGGGGGGCGCATCTCCCTTCCCGCCCCGGAATACACCCCCGCCCCACCGCGTTCCCCCAGTGCGGTTGACGCATCAACCGCACCTGCTCGCACCGCGCGCAGTGACGAACGGAGGAACCGGTGACCAGCGAGTTCAACGCCTACGCGGCGACCGACGGGGTCGCCCCCGACCGCTGGGCGAGCGCCCTGCACCTCTTCGACGGCGGCCCCGGCGCGGCCCGCGAGGAGAGCGCGGCCGAACGCTGGGAGCGCGCCGGGCTGCTCTTCGAGGCCAAGGACTACGTCACCGCCGCGAAGCTCCTCGCGGACGTCGTCGAGGAGTTCCCGGAGCAGACCGCGCCCCGGCTGCTGCTGGCCCGCGCCTACTACCACTCGGCCCAACTGGGCCGCGCGGAGGAGCAGTTGCGCCTGATCGTGGAGCGCGACCCGGTGGAGCACTACGCCCACCTGATGCTGGGTCGCACCCTGGAGCGCCAGGGTCGCGCCGAGGAGGCGGCGCCCTGGCTGCGGATGGCCGCCGCGTTCGACGGCGAGTGACCTCGGGCGGCGTGACGTAGACGAGGACGGTCGCCGAGACCCCCAGGGTCCAGCGCCGGGTCGCGTTGCGGAAGCGCATGGCGACGATGACACCCCGCGTCGGCGTGATGTATCAACCGTCCTCGGTCCGTCAACATCTCTGACAGGCTGAACTTGATACTGCGGACCCGTGATGAGCCCCTCCTGTCTGTGATCGATCGTTGACCTCTCACGCCCCCTGCCGTGGGCCTACCATCGGAAGAGAACCGCACCCGCGCTACCGCTGAGGTGAACGTGAGCAACTGGGCAGACCTGACGACCGGCAAGCGAATCAAGCACCTCCGGGGGGACATGCCGCAAACGCGTCTCGCCGAAGTCTCGGGCGTGTCCTACGCCCTGGTGCAGAAAGCGGAGCAGGACCGAGGAGAGCTGTCGGTGGGCTCGCTCCTGAAGCTTGCGAACGGCCTCGATACTGACGTCTCCGTGGTCCTCGGCCAGCAAGCTCCGCGCAGGGGCATGGACCGCGACGACCGGGCGGCCTTGCTCACTCTGTCTGACGCCGTCCACGAAAGCGCCCTCGGCGGGTGGGTGGGGATCGAGGACCCAAGCAGCGTCGAGGACTTGGCCAACGCCCGCGATCTGGCTTGGGAAGCCTACTGGGCAAGTGACACGGCGAACGTCAGTCTCTACGCTTCGAAGGTCCTGATGGAGGGACAGGTCAGGTACGCCGTCGCAACGGGAGCCGAGCGCGAACAGCTTGGCGCTATCTTGGCGAGTGCCTATCGGGTGGCGGCGTCTTGCTCCACGGGGTTCGGGTACCGAGATCTTGCGCTGAGTGCGCTCACTTCGGCGAAACGTCTTGCTCACGACGCCGGTGATCCGGTGCTCGGTGCGTTGTTGGACTCCACGCTTTCATGGGTCTACCTGCGGGGCGCCAAGCTGCCTCGGGCCGTGTCGGTCGCGGAGCGTGCCGCTCTGGCGATCGAGCCGTCCTTCAGCAACGGGTCTCGGCCTCAACTCATCGCGTACGGACGCAACATGATCTCTGCGGCGGTCGCCGCGTCGCGTAAGGAAGACGGGGACGCGGCAAACAACTACCTGTCTCAGGCGCACGCCGCCGCCGCGCGACTCGGCAAAGATGAGAAGTTGTACGGCACCAACTTCGGTCCGACTACCGCCAAGGCAGAGGCAGTTGGAATCCACGTAGCCCTCAAGGACTACGGCGCGGCACTACGGCTTGCCGACCAGCCCGACATGCGGAAACTCCCCAAGAGCATGTCCAAGGTTGCCCGCAATCGGTACAGGCTCGACGTCGCCTTGGCCCAGGTATCAACTGGCTTGTACGACAAGGCTGGTGACACCCTCGTCGAGGTGGGGTTGGACGCACCGGAGTGGGTCAAGCACCAAGCCCTACCGGGTGTGATCGGCAAGCGTCTTGCAAAGGTCTCGACGGCTCGCGTTCGCCACATCGGAGACCTGATCGGCGTCCCCTTGATCAACTAACTCCTACGGTCCATGGGGGTTGGCGGCGTGCGACTTCGATCGACTCCTACGAACGTCGCTTCACTTTGGGTGATCGTGGCGACACGATTGATTCATGGTCGGCGAGAGCGAACAGGTCCCCCAAGCGACGTCCCGTCGCCGCACCGAAGGCGACCGTGAACGGCGGCGAGATCTTGCCGACGTTGCGGCCGGTATTCCGCCCGCCACCGAATCCGAGGTGGGAAAGTTCCGCGTTGTCATCTACCTTTGCGGCGCCCTCAACGCCGACTTGAAGTCCAGTCGCGATTCGTGCAAGGCATACGCCGATTCCCTTTCGTGGGACGTCGTAGCCGTAATCGAAGACCGTGACGGGCTCCTGCCCCCGGACGGCCGTTCCGGTCTCAATCTCGCCATCGAGCGAATCAAGGCGAGGGAAGCCGGCGCCCTGCTGACCCCCTGGCAGATGATGATCTCGTCCATCCCCTCCGAGTTCCATGAAGTCTCCCGGGAGATCGAGGGGCTGGGCGGATTCGTTCAGGTAATGGCTGTGGACTATGGCCGATCTGAAAGCAGCTGACGCGCAAATCGAGCGCTCTTCCGAGTGGCGACTCACGCTCATTAGTCCCGTGGCCTACGCGCCCCACGGGCGGTCGATCCGCTGTAAAGGCGGCTGACAGGTGAAGCGCCTCATCTACCGGTACGGATGGCTGACCTATCTCAACGTGGTTGCCACCGGACGGGACAAGCCCCCTGTAGCTCAACGGAAGAGCACTGCGCACCCTTTCCCCCACGGCGATCGAAGAATCGCCCGCGCAGAGGTCTTGGTTCGACTCCAGGCAGGGGGGCGACTCTCCGCTTCTGGTTTTCGATCAGCGAAGATCAGGGGCGGCGAGTTCACCAATCCTCACCCAACGAATTGGGAGGTAACTCAGATGCGTCTTTGGTGGCTCACGATGGCGGACGGCGGCAACCCGCAGGACGACAGCGACAGCGGAAACAAGCACGGCGGGGGTGGGTCCGACGAGGGTGGCAACACCAACGACGGCCAGGGCCCGGCGGACGGCCGCTGAAGGTGAGCGTCAACGGCGAAAAGGAGGCGGGCCTTCAGGGGCTCGCCTCCGCGCTCCTGGAAAAGGGAGCGTTGACGAGTGATTGGCTTCCCGCGTTCAACGCGGTTCCCCGGCACCTGTTCGTTCCTGATGTGATCTGGCCCGGTCGTGCGGGGATGAACCGGCAGGATGACCGAGTTATCCGCAGTGAGGTACCCAAGACGTGGTGGAAGGCCGTTTACACAGACGCTCCGATCACCACTCAGTGGGATGACGGGACGTACGACGGACCGGGGAAGGGGAAGACCCCTTCAAGCTCCAGTTCCATGCCGACCATGGTGTTCTCCATGCTCGACGCGCTGAGCGTCGAAGAGGGACACCGTGTGTTGGAGATCGGTACGGGTACCGGCTGGAACGCCGCTCTGCTGTCTCACCGGCTCGGCTCCGCGAACGTGTTCACGATCGAGGTGGACGACGCGAGTGCGCGGGAAGCCCGCAAGCGCCTGAATGACGCCGGCTTCGATCCCGTGTCCGTCATCGGCGACGGGGCCGAGGGGTACGCCGCAGGTGCCCCGTACGACCGGCTGATCGCCACGGCGTCCATCGGCCGCGTTCCCCGACCGTGGCTCGATCAGGTGAGGCCCGGTGGCATCATCGTCGCCCCGTGGGGGCCGACGTACGGCGGGGAAGCCGTTGCCCGGCTCACTGTGGCCAGGGACGGCAGCGCGTCCGGGCACTTCGTCGGGTCGTCGGCGTTCATGCGGCTACGCGAGCAGCGCAAGACCCTTCCCCCGGCGACGGCCTACGACACGAACGCCGACGGCATCCGCACCACCACGCGGCTTTCACCGGACGACGTGGGCGAGTGGCTGCACATGTTCGTGATCGGCGTTCAGGACCCGACGTTGTTCTGTCGCGTCGAGTGGGGCGAAGGCGGTTCCTACCGGCTGTGGCTGTACGACACCAGCGTCACGTCGTGGGCGGTGGCGAACTACGACCCTGGCCACACAGAGTTCGAGGTCACCGAGCACGGGCCGCGCGCACTGTGGGACGAACTGCGGTCGGCGTGGAACTGGTGGGACGGGAAAGGCCGCCCCGGATTCGAGCGCTTCGGGCTCACCGTGGACGGGGACAGCGAGCGCGTGTGGCTCGACACGCCTGACACGCCCGTCCCTCAGCTCGGAGCCTGACGGGACTACCCGCATACCCCTCTCTCGCGGCCTTCTACCGATCGCTTGAGAGGCTGAGGGGGGCTTCTTCAGGTCGCTCGCGCGCCCGTCCCGAAGCCCCTGCCGCTTTCCCCTCGTACCCTCGGAGCGGCAGGGGGCTTCTTTTTCAGGGAACGTCAGAAGGGGCACCCGGGCTGGTGCCCCTTTGTTGTTTCTCAGACCTCGAAGCAGTAGTCGGGGAAGTTCGAGAGAGCGACCTCGCGGCGCTTCAGGAAGCTGTCGATGGCCCCGCGCATCTTCGCGCCGGTGGTGCTGACCTTCCGGGCCGCACACACCCCCACCATCCGATCGAACTCAGCCTTTCGGCCGAGGAACCGTTCCGCCGGCCTCCTCCGCGTCCACTCGAACCCCCCGAGCGGCCACGACCATCACCCCCAGCCCCACCAGCACGATCCCCGCCCCCACGAACAACGGCGCCCGGTACCCCCACCCCACCGAGATCGCCGCACCCCCCAGCCAGGCCCCCAACGCGTTCCCCACGTTGGAGGCCGACACGTTCGCGCTCGCCGCCAGCGCCGCCCCGCCCGCCTGATCGGTCACCCGGGTGATCATCCCCGGCACGCTCGCGAACCCGGCCACCCCCAGCAGGAACACCAGCACCACCGAGGCCGGCCCGCTCCCCGCCAGCACCCCGAACGCGACGAGGACCACCGCGAGCGACGCCAGCGCCCACACCAGCGCCCGGTCCCGGTCGACGTCGGCCGCGCGCCCGCCCACGACGTTCCCGACGACGAGCCCGACCCCGTACACCATGAGCAGCCACGCCACGTCCCCGGATGAGAACCCGCCGACCTCGGTGAACGTGTACGCGAGATAGCTGAACGCCCCGAACATCCCCCCGTAGCCGAGCGCGGTGGCGCCCAGCGTGAGCCACACCTGCGCCGACCGGAACGCGCGCACCTGCGCCCGCAGCCCGCCGTCCGAGGGCACCGCCCGTTCCAGCGGCACCAGCGCGACGATCCCCGCCAGCGCCACCACCCCGATCCCGGCGACCGCCCCGAAGGAGACCCGCCACCCCCACCGCTCCCCGACGAACGCCCCGAACGGCACCCCGAGCACGTTCGCGACGGTCAGCCCGGCGAACATCACGGCGACGGCCCGGGACTTCTTCTCCGGCGCGACGAGCGAGCGCGCGACGAGCGACCCGATCCCGAAGAACGACCCGTGGCACAGCGCCGCGACGATCCGCCCCAGCATCATCAGCCCGTAGTCCGGCGCGACGGCCGACAGCAGGTTCCCGACGACGAACAGCGCCACCAGCCCGACGAGCACGTACTTGCGCGGCAGCCGCGCCGTCACCGCCGTCAGCGCGATCGCCCCCACCGCGACGGCCAGCGCGTACCCGGAGATCAGCTGCCCGGCCGCCGCCTCGGACACCCCGAAGCTCTCCGCGACCTGCGGCAGCAGCCCGGCGATGAGGAATTCGGTGAGCCCGATCCCGAACCCCCCGAGCGCCAACGCGACGAGCCCGACCGGCACTTGACACCTCCGTCGACACACAGGAACGTCCGGCGCCGAACAGCACCGGGACGTCACACACCATCACGACCATCGGTCGATCACACCGCGCTTTTCTTTACCTCCACGAACGCCAGGAGGGCTTCGCCCGGCTCAACCCGCCGGCGGCATGAGGATCAGGTCGGCGACGACGGAGAGGCGGGACGGAGGTGGAAGTGGACGTGGGTGGCGTCGTCGGGCACGGGTTCGCCGTCCGGGCCGGTGAGGGCGGCGACGGTCAGGCCGGCGGACGCGGCCAGCTCCTCGAAGACGGCGCGCGGGTACCAGTGCATGACCCAGGGGCGGTCCACGACGTCGCTGCCGCCGTCGTGGTGGCGCTCGTAGCGCAGGAGCGTCGTCTGCGTGCGGGCCCGCTCGTCGCGCTCCTCGGAGACGACGGACACCCGCAGGTCGGCGCCGTCGGGCGCGGTGGCCGTGCGGACCCGGCCGAACTGGTCGGCGGGGGTGGGCTCGGGAGCGAACAGCGGGACGAGCGCGGTGCCGTCGTCGGTGAGGTGGGCGCGGATACCGCGCAGGGCGGCCAGGGCGGTCGCGTCGTCGGGCAGCAGGGTGAAGGTCGGCCCGGCGAGGAAGACCGCCCGGTAGCGGCGGGGCAGATCAAGGGCCTCCATGCGCTGGTGGAACACGGTGACGGGGACGCCCAGTCCGCCCGCCCGGTGCCGCAGGCGCTCCAGCATGTCGGCGGAGGAATCGACGCCGTCGACGTCCAGACCGCGCCCGCGCAGGTCGAGCAGGGGATCGCCGTCCCCGCAGCCCAGTTCCAGCGCCGGTTCACCGGCCGCGCGGACGAACTCCGCGTAGGGCTCGGGATCCTGGGAGTGCGCCTTCAGAGGTCCGTAGATCTCCGCGACGATGCCGGTGTAGAAGTCAGCTGGGTCCACGCCGGTCACCCTAGGCGCACGAGTCCCGCACGTTCACTCGAATATCGGGCCGGCGGCTCACAGCCGGTCGTACCGGCCGAGGAACCGGAACCCCGCCCCGCGCGCCCGGTACAGGAAGTACAGCGCCCCCGGCTCCGCGCCCCCGAACTCGTCGTGAACCGCGGCGGCTTGACCAGCCCCGCGTACTCCGTCGAGGCCGGCCGCCGCACCACCGCCCCCGGCGTCACGTCGAGCCCTTCCAGCGCACGGGCGACGACGCCCACCGCGTCGTACGCCTCGGGAGCCCACCGGCCGGGCGCCACCCCGTGACGCGCACGGTAGGCGGCGACGAACCCGGCGGACACCCGCCCGGGATCGGTGAACGGCGCCCCGAACACCCACCCCTCACCGGCGGCCCCGGCCGCGCGCGGGAACTCGGGCCGCATGACGTGCCACGTCCCCAGGCACACGCCCCCGAACCCGGCGTCGGCGAGAGCCCGCGCGCACAGCGCGGCTCGCTGGGGCGACGTCCCGCTGAACACGAAGGCCCGCGCCCCGCCACCAGCACCCCGCACACCGCGACGGCACACCCGAGGCGCGCCCCTCGGTTCGTCACATGCCCTCCCCGCAAACCGGTCCCCGGCGTTCCGCTCGATGCCAGGCGAGCAACTGGCGTACGTTCACGACCGGTTGACGATCATGTGGCACCCCTGTACCGCGTCTGTCACACATCCGACGAGAACGCCCGCCTGTGAACGGACGCCCGCGTGAACGCTGTACGCACCGACGGAACGGTGTACGCGCCGCACGCTATGCTGGCCCCGACCGAGCACCCCGCGAGAAACAGGAGCGTCATGACGGCCAAGCGGAACCCGATCCCCTCCGTGTGGGCCCGCCCCCGGCGTGAGCCGGAGCAGCCCGCGCTGAGCCGGGACGCGATCGTGCGGGCGGCGGTCGCGATGCTGGACGCGGAGGGGGCCGACGCGCTGAGCATGCGCAAGCTCGGCGCCAGCCTGAACGCCGGGGCGACCTCGCTGTACCGGCACGTCGCCACCAAGGAAGAGCTGATGGAGCTGGCGGCCGACGAGGTCTTCGGCGAGATCGCGGTACCGGCCGGCGGCGACTGGCGCACCGCCGTGACCGAGGCGGCGTTCTCCTTCCGGGCGACGACCCTGCGCCACCCCTGGCTCGCCTCGGTCCTCGGCCAGGCGGGCCTCGCCTACCTGGGCCCCAACCTCATGTCCCGCACGGAGAGCCTGGCCGCCCTCTTCGTGGACGCCGGTTTCCCCGACCCCGGCAACGCGATCTCGGCGCTCCTGTCCTACGTCACCGGCATGAGCACCACCGAGGCCGCCTGGCTCGGCACGGTCGCCCGCTCCGGCGACACCGAGGCCGACTTCGTCGCCCGCCTGATGCCGGCGGCGGAACGGGCCGCCGCCGGCTACACCCACCTCGCCGACGGATACGCCGCCCAGCAGGGCCAGGGCCCGGAGGCCGCGCGGGAGGCGAAGTTCCGGTACGGGCTGGAGGTCGTGCTGGACGGGCTGGCGCTGCGGCTGCCGGACGGGGCGTGACGTAGGCACGGGGGAGGAGGGGAGAGGGACCAAGGTGCGGGCATAGTGTCATCCTGCCTGTCCCTCGCTCGTCGTACCGCTCGTCCCCCGCCGAGAGTTCGAGCCCGGCACGCACCGCCCCCGCCCCCTCACAACTCCAGCAACTCCCGCGTCCGCACCACACCCCCCGTCTCGAACGACCGATTCGCCGCCAGCCCCGTCACCAGCGACAACGCCCCGTCCCTGGCATCGGCGGCCCGCCCCAACGCGTCCGGCCCCCGCTCCCCGAACAGATCCTCCAGCATCCGCGCGTCCCCACCCCCGTGCCCGCCCTCCCCGCTCGCCACCTTCACCTCGCGCGGCTCCTCCCAGGCCCGCCGCAGCAGCAACTCGGTACGCCCGGCGGTCCCCGCGACCCCGTGCGTGGAGGGCCCGCCGGAACGCGCCGGCGTCCACGTCGTCTCCTCGACGAGCAGTTCGAGCCGCCCCTCGCTGCCGTTGAAGGCGATCCGGTACCCCTCCCAGGGCGCGTACGCGGTGAGGTGGTACGTCAGGGACGCCCCGGAGGCGTACCGGACGAGGACGGCCATGTCGTCCTCGATGGTGACGCCGGGCGCGAAGACGTTCTGGTCGCGGTGGTAGCCGTCCTCGGACTCGGCGTCGAGGTAGAGGGCCTTGAGGTCGGGCTCGTCGGCGAGGCGCAGCGCGAACGGGTCGCCCTCGGCGGCCGGTTGCCCGTGCGCCCGGTCGTACTCCCGCGCCAGACCCCGACGTTGGCCCGCCTCGTCGCCGTAGAAGAACAACTTCCCCTGCGCGTACACGGTGTCGGGCGTGCTGCCCAGCCACCAGTTGACGAGGTCGAAGTGGTGCGTGGCCTTGTGGACCATCAGGCCACCGGAGTTGGCCTTGTCCCGGTGCCAGCGGCGGAAGTAGTCCGCGCCGTGCCGCAGGTCGAGCAGCCACTCGAAGTGCACGGACCCGACGTCGCCGACCGCCCCGCCCGCGAGCAGTTCCCGGACGGCCGAATGCACCGGGTTGTAGCGGTAGTTGAAGGCGACCCGCACCTCGCGCCCGGTGCGTTCACGGGCGTCGAGGATCCGGCGCGCCCTGTCCGCGTCGGTCGTCATCGGCTTCTCGGTGACGACGTCGCACCCCGCCTCCAGCGCCCGCACGATGTACGCGTCGTGGGTCCGGTCGACACTGCACACCACGACGACGTCGATCCGCTCGCGCCGCAGCATCTCCTCGAACTCCCCGGCGGAGTACGCCGGTACGGGCGCCCCGCCCAGCCACTCGTTGTGGACGCGCATCCGGTGGGCGTTGACGTCGCAGAACCCGGCGAGTTCGTACCGGTCCGCGTAGGGGCCGGCCAGCGCGGACACGAACAGCCGAGCACGGGAACCGAGTCCGACGACGGCGACGCGACGGCGAGCGGCGCCGCCGCCGGCCGAGGAGGGCGAAGAGGGCGAGGAGGGCGACAAGGGGGTCTCCGATCGATCTGCCGGGTCCGGGGCCGGTACCGAACGTACCGACCCCGGACCCGCGCCGAAAGATCACCCAGGCCGCGTGAACAGCCCTACGCCCAGCACCCGTTGACGGTCGCCGCCAGCCCGTCCAGCGCGTCCTTCGTGTCACCCGGCGCCGCCGTCGAGTTGTTCTCGACGAACGAGAACACCTTCCAGCGCCCGTCCTGCGCCCGCGTGAACCCGCTGAGCGCGATCGCCCCGGTCAGGGTGCCGGTCTTGGCCATCACCTTGCCGACGGCGCACGAGGAGTCCGGCGTGTCGAAGCGCCCCCACTCCGGGCCGAGCGTGCCGCCGGTCGCGCCCGAGACGGGCAGCCCGTCCTTGATGTACTTGAGGAGGTGGCTGTAGCGCGGGTCCGTCGTGAGGTCGAGGATCTGCGCGAGCGTCCGTGCCGGGATCCGGTTCGCGCGCGACAGCCCGCTGCCGTCGTGGATCTCGACGTTCTCCAGCGAGACGCCGTAGCGCCGGCTGAGCACGTCGCGGACGACGGCCGTGCCGTCCTCGAAGGTGGCCGGGCGGCCCGCGCCGAGCGCGGTCATGCGCAGCAGGGTCTCGGCGATGTTGTTGTCGCTGACCGTCAGCATGTGCTTGACGATCACCGACAGCTTCGCCGAGGTGTGGCGGGCGACGGGGAAGGCCGTGAGGCCGGCGGTGGCGCGGGCGACGTCGCCGTCGACCGTCACGCCCTGGTCGGTGAGCGCCTTCGCGAAGACCTGGCCGGCGTCGAGGGAGGTGTCCGTGACGCCGTGGCCGTCCACGACCAGCGCGCGGACCGGGGCAACGTTGTCAGGGTAGTAGCCGTCGTTCCAGCCGGTCGCGAGCGAGGGCTCGGGGAAGAGGCTGTCGTCGACCCGGACCTTGACGGTGGTCAGGCCCGCCGCCTTCAGGCCGGCGACGGCCGTCTTCGCCATCGCCTGGAGATCGGCCGTCGTCAGGGTGCGGTCGCCGCCGCCGACGAGGGTCAGCGTGCCGTCGCCGTACACGACCTTCGTGGTGAAGCGGTGGCTCGGGCCGAGGACCGTCAGGGCGGCGGTCGAGGTGGCGAGCTTCGTGTTGGACGCCGGCATCAGGGCCGTCGTCGCGTCGTGGCCCCAGATCTCCTTGTCGGACTTGGCGTCGACGACGACACCGCTGAACGTGGTGCCGAGGCGGGCGTCCTGGACGCGGGTGTCGAGGTTGTCCGCGATCTGCTGCTCGGCCGGGTCGAGTTCCGTGGCGCCGGCCTTCGACGCGGTGGCCTTCTCGGCGGCGAACGCGGACGGGCCGGCCAGGATCGTGCCGGCGACCGGTGTCACGGCCGCGACCAGGAGCGCCCGGCGGACCGCCGGGTTCATCGGCCGGGTTCTGCGGTGGCGCCCGCGCGCGCCGGAGGGGGGTGTGCTCTGCATGGGGGTGGTCCTCGGAGTGGTCCCGTGGGGGGAATGTGGCGGATGTGGCCGAAAGTAGCAGTCATGGGAGCTTGTACCTTCAAGTAGACGTGAAGGGGTTGTGGAGATGGTGAGGGGTGGTGGGAGGGCGCGTGGTGCGGGGCGGGCTCCCGGAGAGGTATAGTTGATCTCACGCCGAAGGGCCCAACTCGGGCCGGACGGCAGTGCGTTGGTAGTCCAAGGAAAGACGCCCCGCTTCCTGCGGGGAGATGCAAGTGCAAGGCTTGCCCAGCGCTCAGATGCCGAAGGCCCCGCTTCCTGGGAAGCGGGGCCTTCGGTCATGTCAGGGCCGGCAGGTCACGTCCCCGGCGGGCAGGCGGCCCGTCGCGAAGTAGGCGCGGACCTGGTCGTCGGCGCACTCGTTCCCGTACACCCCGAACACCGCGTGCTGCGCCGGGCCCTCCAGGGTGACCAGGCGGGACGACGGCCAGTTCCGGCGCTGGGCCAGCGCACCGGCGTGGATCGTGCGCGGGTCGCCGGTCGCGCTGACCAGGAGCGCCGGGAAGTCGCCGCGGACACGCGTCGGGGCCTCACGCGGGGCGTCCCAGAAGGCGCACGGGGAGATGTTCCGGGTGAGCGGCGCGAGCAACGGGTCCGTCCGCCGGCCCTCCTCGATGTCACGCCGGTACACCTCCGGGTCGCGCGGCCCCGCCACGTCCCCGCACAGGATCGCCGACTGGACGCTGCCGTACGACGAGTCCTCCCCGGTCAGCACGAACCGCAGCGTCTGAGCCAGCGCCGGGGACGGCTCGACCGGCCTGCCCTGCGCGGCACGCGCCAAGTCCCGTATCGCGCGGGAGAATTCGCCGTACGCCTGGTCGTTGTCCTGGGAGAGGCCGCTGAACAGGATCACCGGGACGGCCCGGTCGTCGACCCGGTAGGGGCCCACCGCCAGGGGTGCGCGGGACGACGCCTCGTACACGCCGGTCACCGTCTTGAGCACGGCGTCCCTGCTCGCGCCCAGGCCGAACTCCGCGTGCCGGGACGCCGCCCAGGCCGCCCAGTCCTCCAGCGCCGCCCGGTTCGCGGACTCCATCGGGCGCAGCAGGCGGGGGGAGTAGTCGGCCGGGTCGATGACGCCGTCCAGGGTCATCCGCTCGACGCGGCGCGGGAACATGGTGGCGTACACCTCGCCGAGGTAACTCCCGTACGAGTAGCCCAGGTAGGAGATCTTCCGCTCGCCCAGCGCGGCCCTGATGACGTCCATGTCGCGGGCGGTGTTGCGCGTCGTCGCGTACGGGATGACATCCCCGGCGTTGCGCCGGCACCGCTCGGCGAGGTCCCGCGCGAAGGCCGCCGCCCGCTCGAATCTGGCGCCCGCGCCCCAGAGCGACGTCCCTGTCGGCCACTCGCAGTCCAACGGCGTGCTGCGCCCCACGAACCTCGGGTCCACCCCGACGATGTCATACCGGCCCGCGACCTCCTTCAACGCCCCCCGGATCCACGGCGGATCCCCGATCGTGGCCCCGCCGGGACCACCCCCGTTCAACAGCAGCGGGCCGACCCGGTGCGCGGTGTCCGTGGCCCTGATCCGCGACAACGCGACCTTGATGGTCCGCCCGCCGGGGTTCGTGTAGTCCAACGGCACCGTGACATCGGCACACGTGGCGCCCGCCCGCTCCAACTCCTTCCCGGTGGTGTCGTCCGGCCCCGTCACGCAACTCTTCCAGTCGAGCCGCTGGCTGTGGAAACGGCTCAGCGGATCGGCGGCGCGGGCGTGGGCGTCGGCTTGGGCGGTCGGAGCGGTCAGCGGGAGCGCCGCGAGGGCGAGAACTCCGCACAGAGCAAGGCGAGTCGATAAAGTCTTCACGCAACATCACGTTAGGGAGCGGGAGTTACCGGCACACTCCGACAACCCCGCTGTTCCGTCCGGGTGTCACCCCCCTTGCGCGCGCCGCCGGGACCCGTTAACGCCCGGAAGACAAACCGCGGCCGGGCGCGCGGAGAGATGCCCCCGCACGCCCGGCCCGTTTCGCTTACTCGCCCTTGGGCCCCGCCTGCTGGACCACCTCGAACGACCACAGCTGCGAGGCGGAGGACGCCGGCTTGGGGCGTTCGCCGTCGGCGCCGCCCTGGTGGGCCTGCTTCATGGGGCCCTCCATCCATGCCTGGAAGGACGCCTCGTCGCGCCAGCGGGTGTAGACGAGGTAGGTGTCGGTGCCCTCGACGGGGCGCAGGAGTTCGAACCACTCGAAGCCGTCGGAGTTCTCGACCGCGTGGGCGCGACCGGCGAACCGCTTCTCCAGCGTCTCGCGCTGCTCGGCGGGGACGGTCAGGACGTTGATCTTGACTACGCTCATGCCCCCATCCTGCCGCTCGGGGAGTCCGGGGACGCACACCGCCCCCCGGTCCACGACATGCGCCCCCTCACCCCCTGCCCGACACTGAGCCCGGGGGCCGCACGTGAGGAGCGTCTTGTATGGCCTCGTTGCTCTACCGGCTGGGTAAGTGGGCCTTCCGGCGGCGTTGGTATGTGACGGGGCTGTGGGTCGTGGTGCTGGTAGGGCTGGGCGCGGCGTCGGCGGCGGCGCCCGAGGCGCCGAGTACCGCGTTCTCGGCCCCCGGCATCGAGGCGCAGCGCGCGTTCGACCTGATGGACGAACGGTTCCCCGGCGCGCAGGCGAACGGCGCGACCGCGCGGCTCGTGTTCGTCGCGCCCGAGGGGCAGAAGGTGACGTCCGCCGAGAACAGGGCGGCGATCGACAGGGCCGTCACCCGGGCGGCGGCCGGCGCGCAGGTCGCGTCCGCGGTGGGCCCCTTCCAGGCGGGCGCGGTGAGGGAGGACGGCTCGACGGCGTACGCGACGGTCACGTACAAGGTCGCCGCCGACGACCTGACGGACGCGGCGAAGAGCACGTTGCGCGGCGCGGCCCAGGACGCGAGGGCCGCCGGCCTGACCGTCGAGGCGGGCGGCACGGCGCTGGCGGAGTCGCCGAGCGCGGGCGGAGCCGGCGAGGTCGTCGGCATCCTCGTCGCCGCCGTCGTCCTGCTGGTCACGTTCGGTTCGATGGCCGCCGCCGGACTCCCGCTGCTCACGGCCGTGCTCGGCGTCGGGCTGAGCATGACCGCGATCACCACTCTGGCGAGCCCTCTCGGCCTCACCTCGACGAGCAGCACGCTCGCGACGATGCTGGGCCTGGCCTGCGGCATCGACTACGCGCTGTTCGTGCTGTCCCGCTACCGCGAGGAGCGCGCGAACGGGCACGCGGAACAGGACGCGGCGGGCCTGGCCGTCGGCACGGCCGGTTCCGCGGTCGTCTTCGCGGGCCTCACGGTCGTCATCGCGCTGGCGGGCCTGTCCGTCGTCGGCATCCCGATGCTCACGAAGATGGGCCTGTGCGCGGCGGGCGCGGTCGTCGTCGCCGTCGCCGTGTGTCTGACGATGACGCCGGCGCTGATCGGGTTCTGGCCGCGCGCGGTGCTGTCGCGGCGCTACCGGCTGACCGGGCGGCGGGTGCAGGGCGTGCTGGGCAACCGGGGCAGCCGGTGGGCGGAGTTCGTGCAGCGCCACCCGTTCCCCGTGCGGTTCACGGCGATGGCCGCCCTGATCGTCCTCGCGATCCCCGTCCTGCACCTGCGGCTCGGCATGCCCGGCGACGAGGTGAAGTCGACGGCGACGACCGAACGCCGCGCCTACGACGACCTGGCGCGGGGCTTCGGCCCCGGCTTCAACGGGCCCCTGTCGATCGTGGTCGACGCGAGCAGGGCCGACGACCCGAAGACGGCCGTCTCGGCGATCGAGACGAAGGTCAGGGCGACGAAGGGCGTCGTCTCGGTCACCGCGCCGCGCTTCAACCGGGCCGGCGACACGGCCGTCTTCTCCGCCGTGTCCGCGTGGGCGCCGACCGACGAGAAGACCGAGGACCTGGTCCACACGATCCGCGACCACCGCGAGGGGACGGTCGCCGGGACGGGGGCGACGTTCGAGGTCACCGGCACGACCGCGCTGAACATCGACGTCGCCCAGAAGGTCCGGCGGGCGCTGGTCCCGTACCTGATCGTCGTCGTCGGGCTCGCGATCCTGCTGCTGCTCGTGGTGTTCCGGTCGATCTTCATCCCGCTGAAGGCGGCGCTCGGCTTCCTGCTCTCCGTGCTCGCCGCCCTCGGCTGCGTCGTCGCCGTCTTCCAGTGGGGCTGGGGCGCCTCGCTGCTGGGCGTGGAGACCACCGGCCCGATCATGAGCATGATGCCGATCTTCCTCGTCGGCATCGTCTTCGGCCTCGCGATGGACTACGAGGTCTTCCTCGTCTCCCGCATCCGCGAGGCGTACGTCCACGGCCAGGGCGCCGGGGAGTCCATCACCACCGGCTTCCGCTACAGCGCCCGGGTCGTGGCCGCCGCCGCGCTCATCATGATCTCCGTCTTCGCCGGCTTCGTCACCGCCGACGAGTCGATGATCAAGATGGTCGGCTTCGGGCTGGCCGTCGCCGTCCTGTTCGACGCGTTCGTCGTCCGCATGGCCTTCGTCCCCGGCGTCCTCGCCCTGCTCGGTGACAAGGTCGCCTGGCTGCCCGGGTGGCTCGACCGGATCCTGCCGCACCTCGACGTCGAGGGCGAGGCCCTGAGCCGGGCCCACCCGGCCCCGACCCCGCAGGCGGGGACGGAGCGAGCCGGCTAGCAGACGTTCTGACTGCTGTTCACCAACTGGATGTTGCGGAACGTGGTGTTGGTCCCGCACGGGTTCTCGGTGATCCGCGAGTTCGTCACCGTGAGGTTCTGGACGGTGATGTCGGCGTTGTTCGGGAACTCGGACCGGGCGGCGAGGCGGATCTCGCCGCCCCCGGAGACCGTGCCGCCGCTCGCCGCGAGGTTGACGTTGTAGCAGTTCTCGATGAGGACGGCGTTGTTGCCGGTGTTCGTCAGGCTGATCCGGTCGATGACCGCTCCGCCGCTCTCCGACACGCAGAACACGCCCCGCCCGCCGCCGCGCGCGACCACCTCGCCGACGCGGATGTTGGTCGGGTAGGAGTTGCCGATGCGCCCGTTGCGGTTGGCCATCCGGAACGCGGCGTACCCGGTCCCGGCGCCCGCCCCGTCCGCGTCGACCTTCGTCACGGACGCGTTGATCGTCTGGTTGAGCAGCAGCCCCGACTCGCCGACGTTGCGCGCGGTGACCGTGCCGACCGTCAGCCCGTCCACCCCGTACGTCTCGACGGCGTGACTGGACGCGCCGGACACGTACACGTTGTCGATGCGGACGTTGCGGGTCCACTCGGCGGTGTTGCCCCGGTTGTCGACGCGCACGCCGAGCCCGGCCGACAGCCGCATGTCGAGCTGGCCGAGGACCACGTTCTGGACGTTGCGCAGGAAGACCCCGTACAGCGGTGAGCCGGTGAGGTTGAGGTGCTGGACCTCGATGTCGCGGGTGCCGCGCGAGTACACCGGCGCCTGGTCGCCGGAGCCGCTGCCGGTGACGTTGATCGTGCCGCACACGTCCAGGACGGTGTAGCTGGGCAGGGAGACGCGCGAGCCCGCGCCGATGCTGCCCGACCCCCTCACGACGACGCGTTCCTTCGACGTCCGGTTCGCCGTCAGGCTGTTGACGGCCGCCTGCATCGCGGCCCGCATGTCGGTGCCGGTGTAGCTGACGGTGCTGCCGCGCCGCGCGGTCCAGGTGGAGCCGTTCAGGACGGCCTCCGCCTGGTAGGCGCCCTCGCCGCAGGCCGCGGCCCGCGCGGTGGGGGAGTGGGCGAACGCGAGGCCGCCGGTGAGGAGGGCGAGGGTGGCCGCGGTGGTGCCGAGTCTGCGCATGGGGTTCTCCTGTGGGGTCGGAGAGGTGCGGGTGGAAAGCGCTTTCCCGGGAGTGTGGCCAGAGCGGCGGCGGGCGTCAAGGGTTTGCAAAGTCAGCGCAGTTGGAGGTGGCCGGCGGCCGGTGCGACACGGATCGCGGGGGCGCCGGTCCAGCGCAGCAGCGTCGTCCCCCAGGTGACCCCGCCGCCGAACGCGATGATCACGACGAGGTCCCCGTGGCGCAGCCGCCCCTCGGACGCCGCCTTCGCCAGCGCGTAGGGGATGTTCGCCGCGCCGATGTTGCCCACCTCGTCACCGACCACGATGAGCTGACGGTCCGTCACCCCCATCTGTCGCGCCGCCTGTTGGAGCAGCACCGGGTTCGGCTGGTGGGTGACGACCAGCGCGACGTCGGCGAGGGTGACCCGGCCCTGGCACAGGGCGTGGGCCAGCATGCGGGGGAAGACGTCCAGGATGAAGTCCCGAACCGCCTTGCCGTTCATGGTGATCCGCTGGCCGTCGGCGTTCACGGGGAGCCGGCTGCCGCCCGCCGCGATCATCGCGTGGTCCGCGTACCGGCCGTCCGAACCGAGCGTGAACGGGCCGAACCCGAAGCCGTCGGCGACCGGACCGAGGAGGGTGGCCGCCGCGCCGTCGCCGAACAGGGACGCGGTCGCGCGGTCGGCGGGATCCACGAACTTCGAGTACGTCTCCACGCCGACCACCGCCGCATAGCGGGCCGAGGGGTCGCCGGCCAGCCAGTCGCGGGCCACCCGCGCCCCGAACAGCCAGCCCGAGCAGGCCGCCGTCACGTCCAGCGCCACCGCGTGCCGCGCCCCCACCAGCGCCTGCACCCGGCACGCCGTCGCCGGGCCCAGCTCGTCCGGCGTGGAGGTCGCCGCGACGATCAGACCGAGCTGTTCCACCTCCAAGTGGGCCGCCGCGAGCGCCGACTTGAGGGCCGCCGCGCCCAGGTCCGACGCGGCCTCGTCGGGCGCCGCCGCGTGCCGGGCCAGCACCCCCGTCCTGGCCGCTATCCACTCCGCGGACACCCCGGCCGCCGGCGCGACCTCGTCGTTGGTGCGGCGGCGCCGCGGCAGATAGGAACCGGCGCCGACGACGCCGACCGATGCGTTCATCACGAGGCCCTTCGGGAACGGGAGTCGAGGGGCGGCGCCGCACGGGTCCGTACCGGCCGAGGAGGGGACAGGATCCGGTGATCCGCCCGGCGCCGCTCCTGACGTTCTCGCACAGGACCGCGACACCGGGCGAGGCGCGCGCGAAGCAGTACGGCTCACACCCCGCCCCGCGCGAGCCGGGGGCGCACCCCACGGGGGTGCCCGACGCACGGGACGGACACCCGCCCGTCGGCGCGCGCCGCAATGCCGACCACGCGTCCTTTACAGGCGGCGATCAGGTGGTTTGACTGGGAGAGGTCACCATCCGGTGACGCCTGGTGACCGTGGGTGCGCACCGCTTCGGCTGTCTGCCTTTTCTCTTGCCCGAGCCGGCGACCCCCTTTCTCCCGTCCGGCCGATCCCGCCGGACGCGTCCCGCGCGTACGTACGACTGCTGCTGCTCATCAAGCCGACCACGAAAGGCAGTTGACGTTGAGCATCCTCACGCCGCCCGAGGAACAGGTGGCCGACTACCTCTCCACCCGCGTCGACACCGACACCGGGCAGCCGGTGCGCCGGCTCGGACTCGCGGACGTGCGGGAGGCGTTCGCGGCCGCCGGCCTCACCCCCGGCAGCCCGGTCCTCATCGCCGTCACCGACGCCCACACCCAGCTCACCGCCTTCCTCGCCGCCCACTACGCGGGCCTCGTCCCCGTCCTGCTGCCCCGCGTCTGCCCCGAACACCGCCGCCGCATCGTCGCCGACGCCCTCGGCGCCGCCGCGCTCGCCACCACCGCCCCCGGCTTCGTCGTCCGCCGCATCGCCACCGGCCACCCGCGCCTGTACGAACCCGGCCAGGCCATCGTCATGACCTCCGGCAACTCCGGTACGGCCAGCGGCTGTCTGCACCGGGTCTCCGCGCTCTTCGACAACGCGCGCCGGCACGCCGAGGCGATCGGGCTGCGCGGCACCGACACCGTCTGGCTCAACCTCCCCATGCACTACTCCTTCACGCTCGTCGCCCAGGCCCTCGCCGGGATCGTGACCGGCGCCAGACTCGTCCTGAGCGGACCCCCGTTCGACCCCGCCGCCTACCGCGAGGGCCTGCTGCGGCACGGCGTCACCGTCTCCTCCCTCTCCCCGTCCCTGGTCCGCTCGTTCCTCGACGACACCTACGAACTCCCCTCCTCCTTACGGGTCTTGACCGTCGGCGGCGACGCCCTCGAAGCCACCCACGTCAAGGAACTCCTCGCCCGCCACCGGGGCGGCGAGCTGTACCTCACCTACGGTCTCACCGAGGCGGGACCCCGTGTCTCCACCCTCGCCGCCCACCGCGAACCCCCCGAACGCCTCACCTCCGTCGGCCTCCCCCTGCCCGGCGTCGAGGTCGCCGTGCGCGGCGAGGGCGCCAAGGGCGAACTGCTCGTGACCACACCCACCGCGATGGTCCGCCGCGTCGGCCACGGCGCCGCCGGCCGGCGCGGACTCGTCGCCGCCGACACCGTCGCCACCGGCGACGTGTTCCGCGTCGACGACAGCGGCCACCTGTTCTTCTGCGGTCGGCTCTCCGACTTCGTCGTCATCAACGGCGACCGCGTATCGCTGCGCTGGGTACGGGAGTTGGTGGGCGCGCTGCCCGGTGTGCTGCACGTGCGGACCGAGATCGTGCACGCCGACGCCGGGCGCGGTGGCGTCGGACGGCAGCGGTACCGGCTGCACGTCACCGCGCGCGAGGCCAGCCAGACGATCCGCGACCAGGTGACCCGGCGCCTCAAGGAGGTGCTGCTGCGGGTGGAGTTCCCCTGCGACGTGGTGGTGCGCGAACTCCAGGCCAACGAGTTCGCCAAGTGACCCGTTACGGGGCGAAGTTGTTCCACAGGGCCGTCGCGTAGTCCGGGGCGCCGAGCGGGGGAGCGGCGCCCTCGGTGTCGAAGGGGGCGGTGAGCGCGTCCAGTCGAGGAGCGAGGTCGGCGCAGAGGCGGTCGATGGCGTCGGGGAGGGCGCGTACGTCGTCGGGGGTGAGGGTGCCGGTGGCGACGAGGCGTCCGGCGAGGCGGTCGGCCTGGAGGAGGCCGAAGAGGACGGCGAGCGGGTGGGCCGTCAGAGTGCCCGCGAGCAGGGTCGCCGCCGTCGCCTCGCCGAGTTCTTTGAGGCGGGGCAGGTGATCGGGCGAGGCGTCCGCCGCGAGCCGCAGCTCGTGCGCGCGGGCCACGCTCGGCCACCACGCCGGGTCCGTCAACTCCCTGGGGATCACCGGCTCTTCGCCGCGCACGCCGGTGAGCGTCGCGCGCCCCGTGTCCAGGAAGATCAGCGCGTTGTCGCCGCCCGCGACGGTGAACGCCCGCGCCGCCCCCAGGTACCCCTCCAACAGGTTGACGTCGAGGAACCCCGCCAGCCCGCAGTGGCGCCGGCACACCTCGACGACCCGCGCCGCCTCCTCCGTAGACGCCGCCTTGAGCAGCGCCAGCGAGGCGTCCACGGCGACCCAGGGCGACAGCGCGCCCTCGCCGGCGTCCTCGCCCGACGCCCGCGTCCGCCACGCCGCGAGCGCCGCGTCCGCCGCGCACGTCAGCGCGTGCGCCCCCGACAGCGCGCCCAACAGCGCACGCCGGTGCGTGAGATGGGCCAGCAGCGGCTCCCCCGACGGCGTTGGACGGCGCTTGGCGAACCGGAGCGCGGAGACGGCCGCCCGCCGGGACATGGCGGCCATCGCGGACGGCACCGTCGCCCACAGCGCCTGCCCGACCGACATGGTCCGCCGCAGCCGCGCGCCGGGCGAGCCCAGCGGGTCGGTGAAGCGGCCGTCGGTGTCGATCGCCGCCCCGTCGGACAGCCAACGCCCGTACGGCACCCGGCAGTCGCGGAACCGGATCAGGCCGTACGTCAGCGGCAGCGCGCTCGCCGTCAGCGGGGCCGAGATCTCCACGCCGGGCGCGGCCCGCTCGCCGTCCGTCAGGTCCACGAGGAACGCGAACGTCCCGTGCGTCACCCCGCCGACCACCACCCGGGCGATCACCGCGCCCAGCGTCGGCACCCCGCCGGGCGTCACGCTGGAGAACTTCGCGGCGTCCGCGTCCGGGGTGTCGATCACGAACTCCCGTGTCACCGGGTCGAATTCGGCGGTCGTGCGCGCGCCCAGGTGACTGCCCGCGCGGCCGATCTCCGTCACCAGGAACACGCCCTTGGCGACGCCGCCCTCCAGGGCCTCCCGGCACGGCTTGAGGCAGGCGTCGTCGGTGCCGAAGGAGACGACGGCGTTCAGGCACAGGACGTAGTGGTTGACCAGCGCCATGTAGAGCGCCGGGTGCCGGACCGCGGCCCTCGCCTGGACATCGGCCAACCGGTCGATGTCGCGCAGGAGTTGAGCGGCGTCGCCCAGAGCGGCGGCTTCGCGCAGCAGGGCCGCGGGGACCTCGTCACCTGCCATGGGACACCTCCGCGAACCCGTCCGCCGACAGCGCCGCCACCGTCGCGACGTCCCGCCCCGCGAACAACTCCCCGGCGCTGCGGGTCAGCGCGCTCCCCGTACCCGCCTCCACCACGACCGCCGGACCGCCCTCCACCGCCCGCCGCAGCGCCCCCGGCAGCCGCGCGGGCCGCGTCAGACCGTACGAGAGGACTTCCCGCACGTCGTCGTCCGGCCGGTACGCCCGCCCCAGCACCGAGGAGTACACCGGCAGCCGGGCCGCACCCACCCGGACGTCCCGCATCGCCTCGACGAACCGCCGCGCGTCGGCGCCGAGTTCGGGGTGGTGGCACAGGAACGGCAGGCGCAGCCGGACGACCGGCAGGGCCAGGCCGAGGAGGAGCTGTTCGGCGAGGGTGACGGTGTCGGGCGGGCCGGTGAGGATGATCCGGCGGTCGTCGTTGACGCAGGCGAGCGCCAGTCCGGGCAGGGCCAGGGCCGCGAGGAGCCGGCCCGCCTCGGCCTCCGGGTCGCCGTCCACCGCCGGCGCCTCCACCAGCAGCATGCCGCCCGGGTGGCCGGTGAGCGCGCGGGCCACGAGGCAGGCGACGCGGGCGCCGTCCGCGACGTCCAGGACACCCGCCGCGACGCAGGCCGCGATGTCGCCGAAGCTCATGCCGACGACCCGGTCCGGCGCCAGCCCCGCGCGGCACAGGGCCCGGTGGACGGCCACCGAGCACGCGAACAGCGCGTACTGCGCGGTGCCCGGCGGGCCGTCCGCCAGCTCCCGCGCGCTTCTCAACTCGCCGCTCAGCAACTGCGAGACGACCGGGCCCACCCCGAACTCCGCGACCACCGCGTCCCCTTCGGCGCCGACCTCCTCCAACGCCTCCTCCATCACGTCCTGCGTGTCCAACGCCCTCAGCAGGGGCGCCAGCGTGAAATCACCCTGCCCCGCGAAGGCGTGCACCACCATCCGACCGCTCACCACGACGACTCCCGCAACTCGGCTGCGTCTACGCGTACTTCGTACTTCGTGCCTCGTGCTGAGACCTCAGCACAGCCGGAGCGGGCGGCGGGAGAGCGCGCGGCGGCAAAGGGGAGCGGACTCCGGCGCGCACCGCCCGACGCGGGCCACGGCACCGGGGGCGACTGGGCCCGGCTTCGTGCGGCGGCCCGACCTCGGTCAACCGGCTCCGCACGGCTCGGGCGTGCTCAACCGGCCTCGCGCGGCGCGGCTTCGGTCAATCGGCCCGGCTGGGGCTGGTGTTGCCGGGCGTGGGTCGTGATGCCGGGGGAGTTTGGGCCCGGCCTGGCTCTGCCGGTTCCGTGTGGCTCGGGTGTGTTCAGCCGGTCTCACGCGGCTCGGCTTCGGCTAACCGGCCCGGCTGGGGCTGGTGTTGCCGGGCGTGGGTCGTGATGCCGGGGGAGTTTGGGCCCGGCCTCGCTCTGCCGGTTCCGTGTGGCTCGGGTGTGTTCAGCCGGTCTCACGCGGCTCGGCTTCGGCTAACCGGCCCGGCTGGGGCTGATGTTGCCCGGCGCGGGTCGCGATGCCGGGGCGCCTCGGCCTGGCCTTGCGCGGCGGCCCGGTCTTGCTCTCCCGGCTCCGCGCGTTTCGGGCGTGCCCAACCGGTCTCGCGCGGCGGCTCGGCCTTGTTCAACCGGCCTCGCGCGGCGCGGTCTCGGGCAATCGGCCCGGCTGGGGCTGGTGTTGCCCGGCGCGGGCCGCGATGCCGGGGGCGACCGGGCCCGGTCTCGCGCGGCCCGGCCTTGCTCAACCGGCCCCGCTGGGACCGGTGTTACCCGATCGGCCCCCGTTCAAGCCGGCCCCCGTTCAGACCGGCCCCCGTTCAGACCGGGCCCAGGAACCGGATGTGTGGTCGGCCGTCCGGGGCTTCCTCGGTGATCGTCGCGCGGACCCCGTAGACGTCCGCGACCAGCGTCTCCGTCAGGACCTCGCGGGGCGTGCCTGCTGCGACGACCCGGCCCTGTTTGAGGACCGCCAGCTGATCGCAGTACATCGCGGCGAGGTTGAGGTCGTGCAGGGCTACGACCGTCGTCACCTTCAGCTCCGTGACCAGGCTCATCAGGGCCAACTGGTGGTGGATGTCGAGGTGGTTGGTGGGCTCGTCCAGGAGGAGTTCGCGGGGCGCCTGCGCGAGGGCGCGTGCGATGTGGACGCGTTGGCGTTCGCCGCCGGACAGTGAGTGCCAGGGCCGGTTTGCCTTGTCAGCCAGGCCGGTGCGGGTCAGTGCCGTGCGGACGGCCTGCTCGTCGTCCGGCGTCGCGGGTGTCCACGCCCGGCGGTGCGGGATGCGGCCCAGGCGGACGACGTCCACGATGGTCAGCGCGACCTGGGTGTCCGCCTGCTGTTCGACGACGGCGACCCGGCGTGCGACCGCGCGGCGGCCGGCCTCGGAGAGGGGCCGGTCGTCGAGGGTGACGACCCCGGCGTCCGGGGCGAGGACGCCGGCGAGGACACGCAACAGGGTTGATTTGCCTGACCCGTTGGGTCCGAGGAGGCCGGTGACCTCGCCGGGGCGCGGCGTGAGGGTGACCCCGTCGAGGACGAGCGCGCCCCCCACCGCACGGCGCACACGCTCGGCGCGCAGCCCGCTCATCGCGCCCCCTTCGTCCGGTACAGCACCGCCACGAACGCCGGGACCCCGATCAGCGACGTCACCACGCCCACCGGGACCTCCTGCGGGGCGAGGACGGTCCGGGCGAGGGTGTCGACCCAGACCAGGAACACCGCGCCCGCGAGAGCGGTCGCCGGCAGCAGACGGGTGTGGCCGGGGCCGGTGAGCGCGCGGGTCGCGTGCGGCAGGACCAGGCCGACGAAGCCGATCGCGCCCGCCGAGCTGACCAGGGCCGCCGTCAGCAGGGCCGTCGCGCACAGCAGGACCAGCCGGGTCCGGGCCACCGACACGCCCAGCGACGCCGCCGCGTCCTGGCCGAACGCGAACGCGTCCAGCGTGCGCGCCTGCCCCACGCACACCAGCAGCGCCGCCGCGAGGACGGCCGCGCCGACGGAGACGTCCGTCCAGTCGGCCCCGCTCAGGGAGCCCAGCAGCCAGAACAGGACGCCCCTGGTGGTCTCCGCGTCCGCCGCCGTCATCACGACGAACGACGTCAGCGCCGAGAACAACTGCATCGCCGCGACGCCCGCGAGGACCACCCGGTCCGTCGTCCCGCCCAGCGTGTGACTGAGCAGCAGCACCAGGCCGAACGACAGCACCGCGCCGATGAACGCGCCGCCCGACACCGACACCAGCCCGCCGCCCGCGCCGAGCACGACCACCACGACCGCGCCCGTCGACGCGCCCGAGGAGACGCCGAGGACGAACGGGTCGGCGAGGGGGTTGCGCAGCAGCGACTGCATCACCGCCCCGCACATCGCGAGCCCCGCCCCGCACACCGCCGCCAGCAGCGTGCGCGGCAGCCGCAGGTTCCACACGATGCCGTCCCGCAGCGGGCTCAACTCCGTGTGCCCCCAGCCGAGATGGGAGGCGACCGACGCCCACACGTCGCCGACGGCGATGTCCGCCGGGCCGATCGTGATCGCCAGCGCGACCGAGGCGGCCAGCAGGGCGAGACCGCCCGCGCCGGACAGCAGACCGCGCGTCATCCCGCCAGGCCGTACGCGCGCAGGGCCGCCGCGACCTTCTCGATGCCCTCGACCGTGCGGATCGTCGGGTTCATGGCCTGCCCCGACAGCAGCACGTACCGCTTCCTCTTCACCGCCGTCATGTTCCTCGTGACCGGGTTCGACTCCAGGAACTCGATCTTCTTCGCGGCGGTCTCGGCGGTCTGCTGCCTGCGCGTGAGGTCACCGATCACCAGGACGTCCGGGTCGCGGTCGGCGACCGTCTCCCAACCCACCTGCGGCCATTCGTCCTTGGTGTCGTCGAAGACGTTCTTCGCGCCCAGCGCACGGGTGATGGCGCCGGGGGCGCCGCAACAGCCCGCCAGGTAGGGGGACTGGGAGTTCGCGAACCAGTACATGACCTCGACGTCGCCGGCCTTGAGGCCCGAAGTCGCCTTCGCCACCCGCTTCTTGAGGTCCGCGACGAGTTTTTCGCCGCGCTCCTCGACGCCGAACAGCCGTGCCAGGTCCAGGACTTCGCCGTAGACCGCGTCGAGCTTGAGGGGCTGGGTGCGGGCGCCGTCGCCGTCCCCGTCGTTGTCCTTGCCGACGCAGTCCGAGGGGGACAGGTAGGTCGGCACGCCCAGTTTCTCGAACTGCTCCCTCGGGGCGACGCCGCCCTTGCCGAGGGTGGAGGCGAACGAGGCGGCCACGAAGTCCGGTTCGGCGTCCAGGACCGTCTCCAGCGAAGGGGCGTTGTCCGCGAGGCGCCTGACCTTCGCGTTCTCCTCCTTCAAGGGGCCCTCGACCGGGTCGGTCCACGTCGCCGTGCCGGCCATGCGGTCCGCGAGGCCCAGGGAGAGCATGATCTCCGTCGTGCCCTGGTTGAGGGAGACCGCCCGCTTCGGCGGCGCGTCGACGGTGACCTCGTGCCCGCAGTTGGTGAGCGTCACCGCCGTGGCGGCGCTCTTCGCGTCGTCACCGGAGCCGGCGCAGCCGGTCAGCAGGACGGCACAGACGAGGAACAGGGCAGCGGGGCGTGCGAACTGCACAGCGTTTCCTTCGGCGTCGAGGGCTCGTACGCGAAGCCCGGTCGTACGGTCCACCCCCGACCGTCCACCCGGCCGCAGGCCGCCAGCAGGTCTTCGGACTCGGGATCACCCGACCGGAACGCCTTCCCGGACCGCGTCAACGCCGTCCAGTGGCCCTAAGGGCCTGTCGTCACATTCCCGTCTGCCGGGAGGGGTCTGGCACGCGCATCTGCGGCGTTGTCGTCGGTCGCCGACGCTCCGCGTCGACTCCCTCCTCCGCCTCGCAGCTGCACGCACCAGACCCCTCCCGGCCCGCCCTACGGGCGGACGACGCGAATGTGACGACAGGCCCTTGCCCCGCCCGTCACCCTCACCGCTGCGCGTCAGCTCCGGATTCGCACCGGATTCCCTGACCCGTGCGCCCACCTGCGCACACGGGTTCGACTGGCTTTGGGAAGCTATCACACGGCCCGCGCGGGCCACTCCCGGGCGAGGAGCGCGTACACGTACTCGCTGCCCCACTCGTCGCCGTCGAGGTCGTTCTCCACGAGGTGCGCCTCGCGGCGCATGCCCAGCCGCTCGCACACGCGGACCGACCCGGTGTTGCGGGTGTCGAGGCGGGCGAAGAGACGGTGGACGCGCAGGGCGCCGAAGGCGAGAGAGGCCGCCGCGCGCGCCGCCTCCGTCGCGTACCCCCGCCCGCCGAACGCCGGATGGAAGACCCACCCGATCTCGGCCTGCGCCGCCCGCGCGCTCGCCAGCTTCAGCACGATCTCCCCGACCACTCCCGGCTCGTCCCGCCGGCACACCGCGAGCACCAGATCGTCCCCGTCCCGCGTCCACCCCGTCCCGTCCGCCCGCCGCGCCAGCGACTCCTCGCACCTCTCCCGGGTGAGCGGCGGCCGGTAGAGGTACCTCGCCACCTCCGGCAGCCGCTGGTACGCGTACAGGTCGTCCAGGTCCGCCGGTCCGAAGAGGCGCAGCCGCAGCCGGTCGGTGTCGAGGGGAAGCGTGGTCACGGCGCCAACGTATCCCTGGCCCCCGGCCGGACGCCCGGGGTTTTCCCGTCCCCGCCCAGCCACGTCGTCAGCGCCCACCACCGGCGCGGCGTCTGCGCGTGGCCGCCCGCCCCGCTGCCCGGGGAGCCGCCGGTGATCCGCTGGAGGCGGGCGAGGCGGTAGCGGACCGTGTCGGGGCGGGTGAAGAGGGCGGCGGCGGTCTGGTCGAGACGGAGGCCGTGGTCGAGGAACGTCAGGGCGGTGAGTTCGTGCAGGCCGGAGCGGGACCGGCGGCGCGGGAGGCCGACGGCGCGCACGCACAGGCGGTGGAGCGGGGGCAGGTCCGCGAGGGGTGCGGGGAACTGCGCGACCAGCCACACCCGACCCGCACCCGGCAACGCGTCAGTTCCACCCTCCCCCTACCCCTCCCGAGGCCACGGTCTCCCCCCAATTGCCTCGATCCCATTGTTGAACCGCCGCAAATACCCCGCGAACGCCGCGATGTCCTCCTCGGACCAGTCCCCCATCACCCGCTCCAGCACCTCGACGATCCCGGCCCGCTCCTGCTCGAGCAGCCGCGAACCCTCCTCGGTGAGCCGGAACTTGCGGGCCATCCCGCCGTCGGGATCGGGGATCCGCTCCAGCAGCCCCGCACGGGTCGCGGCGGCGGTCTGCCGGTTCAACGTGGACGCGTCGAGCGCGAACGCCTCGCTCAACTCCCCGATGGACATGGGCCCTTGCATGAGGATCCGGCTCAGCATGATGTACGCGCTGCGGTCCATGAGCCCATCGGCCCGCCGCCCACCCCGCTTGCTCATGAACGAGTGGCGGCTGAGCAGCATCTGCTCGTACTCGACCTGGTGACTGGGCGTGTCCATGGATCAATCCTGGCACAGCCGCGACCACGGATCACATGCTTGATACATACGACATGTACGATGCACATCCTTCACCTGCACCCTCCCTGTTCACCCCCCTGAGAGAAAGCGGAGTCCGCCATGGACGCCCCCCAGCCCACGTCCCGCCCGGGCGCCGTGGTCGCCACCCTCGCCTTCGCCGGCACGACAGCGGCGATCATGCAGACACTGGTCACCCCGCTGATCGCGGAGCTGCCGAAGATCCTGGACACGACGGCGTCGAACGCGGCATGGGTGATCACGGTCACCCTGCTGGTCTCGGCGGTGTGCGTACCGGTCGTCGGCAGGCTCGGCGACCTGGTCGGGAAACGACCGATGCTGCTGGCCTGCTCGGTCCCGCTGGTCATCGGCTCGGTGGTGTGCGCGCTGGCCTCGGACGTCGTGACGATGATCATCGGCCGGGGCCTCCAGGGCATGGGCATGGGCATGGTCCCGCTCGGCATCGCCCTGCTGCGGGACGTCGTCCCCACGGAGAAGCTGAGCGGATCGATAGCCCTGGTCAGCGCGTCGATGGGGATCGGCGGCGCCATCGGCCTGCCGATCGCCGCGGCGGTCGCCGAGTACGCGAGCTGGCGCGTCCTGTTCTGGGGCTCGGCGACGCTCGCCGCCGCCGTCGCCGTCCTGATCTGGTTCCTGATCCCGAGCGTCCCGGCCGGCGCGAAGGGGCAGCGGTTCGACGCGCCCGGCGCGGTCGGCCTCGGCGTCGGCCTCGTCGCGCTGCTGCTCGCCGTCTCCAAGGGCGGTGACTGGGGCTGGGGTTCGGGCGCGGTCCTCGGCCTGTTCGCCGCCGCCGTCGTCGCGCTCGGCGCGTGGGGCTTCTGGGAGACGCGGACGACGGACCCGCTGGTCGACCTGCGCACGACCGCCCGCCCGCGCGTCCTGCTCACCAACGCCGCGTCGGTGTTCATCGGCTTCGGCATGTACGCGAGCATGCTGGTCCTGCCGCAGCTCCTGCAGTTCCCGAAGGAGACCGGCTACGGCCTCGGTCAGTCGATGCTGGCGGCCGGTCTGTGGATGGCGCCCGGCGGCGTCATGATGATGCTGGTCTCGCCGCTCGGTGGGAAGCTCACCAACGCGCGCGGCCCCAAGTTCACGCTGGTCTGCGGCGCGCTGGTCCTCGCGGCCGGGTACGGCGTCTCGCTCGCCCTGATGGGCTCGGCGGCGGGCCTGATGGCCGTCACGATCATCACCAGCAGCGGCGTCGGCCTCGCCTACGGCGCGATGCCCGCCCTCATCATGAGCAGCGTCCCGGCGTCCGAGACGGCCGCCGCGAACGGCTTCAACACCCTGATGCGCGCGCTCGGCACCTCGGTCGGCTCGGCCGTCATCGGCGTCATCCTCTCCCAGATGACGACGACGATGGGCGGCCACACCTTCGCCTCCGAGGACGGCTTCCGCACGGCCCTCCTGGTCGGCGGCGCCCTCGCGCTCGTCTCGGCCGGTATCGCGGCCGTCATCCCGGCGGCCAAGCCGGTGGACGGCGAGGCGGACAAGAGCGACCCGGCGGCGGAACCGGAGCAGGCCCGCGTCTGACCCACTTCTGCGGCGGGGCGCCGCTCACGACAGGTCGAGCAAGCCCCGCCGCACCGCCTCCGACACCGCCGAGGCCCGGTTGTCGACGCCCAACTTCCGGTAGATCCGCACCAGATGCGTCTTCACCGTCGCCTCGCTCAGATACAGCGCCTGCGCGATCGCCCGGTTCCCCCGCCCCTCGGCCATCAGCCGGACGACGCCCACCTCACGCTCCGTCAACTCCCGTGCGGGATCCGGCGCTTGCCCCATCAGCGCGCCCACCAGCTCCGGCGCCAGCCCCAGCGCCCCGGCCGCCGCGCCGCGCACCGCCCGGAACAGCTCGTCGGGCGGCCCCGCCTTCAGCACGTACCCCCGCGCCCCCGCCTCCAGCGCCCGCACGACGTCCGCGCGCCCCGAGTAGCTGGTCAGCATCACGACGGCCACCCCGGCGGCCGCCTCCCGCAGCCGCCGCACCGCCTCCACCCCGTCGATCCCGGCCGCCCCCGCGAACCGCAGGTCCATCAGCACGACGTCGGGCAGCAACTCCGCCGCCAGCCGCACCGCCTCCTCCCCGCTCGCCGCCTCCCCGGCCACGACGAGATCCGCCTCCCCCTCCAACAGGGCCCGCAGGCCCGCGCGGACGACCGTGTGGTCGTCCGCGAGCAGCAGACGCAGCGCGCTCACCGGACGGCGGCCTTCCCCGCCGGTACCGACGCGCACACCCGGGTCCCGTACCCCGGCGCGCTGCGCACGTCCAGAGCACCCCCGCACTCCCGCAGCCGGGCGCGCGCGGCCGGGATCCCGAAACCCCGGGCCGGGGCGGGGCGGTCGGGGAGAGAGCCGAACCCCCGCCCGTCGTCCCGGATCTCCAACTCCGTACCGTCCGGGCGCTGGTGGAGGGTGACGTGGACGTTGACGGCGCGGGCGTGCTCCCGGATGTTCGCCAGCGCGCCCTGGGCGATGCGGAAGAGGGTGGTGGCCGCCTCGTGGTCCAGTGCCGGGCCCGAGGGTCCCGTCGTGCCGAAGCGGACGCGGGCCGCCGCGCCCTCCGTCTCCGCGCGCTCGCACAACAGGCGCAGCGCGCCCGCGAGTCCCGCCTCTGCGACCGTCGACGGGGTGAGGTCGCTGATGATGCGGCGGGTCTCCGCGAGGTTCGCGTGCAGGCCGTCCGCCGCCGCCCGCACCCGCGTCCGCGCGACGTCCGGACGCGTCTCCCAGTCGCGTTCCGCGGCCTGCAACAGCATGACGCCGCCCGCGAGTTCCTGGGCCAGGGTGTCGTGCAGGTCCCGTGCGATGCGGGCCCGCTCCGTGAGCACCCCGGCCGCCCGCTGCTGGCGGGCCAGTTCCTCCCGCGTGCCGCGCAACTCCTCGACCAGCAGGCGCCGTTGGACCGCGTCCCGCTGCTGGGCCCGGTACAGGGCGACCGTGCCCCACACCGCCGCCACCGGGACGAGCAGTTCCGGGGTGAAGTCGCCGCTGCCGCGCACGAGTTGGCCGACCAGACAGAGCGTGATCACGCCCACCGCGGCGCCGGCCCACCGCCGGTCCAGCGCCCGCAGCGCCGCGCACGCCAGCGGCACCGCCGCCCACACGTACGCGTCCGTCAACGCGACCGGGGCCCGCAGCACGAGCGCCGTCCACAGCGTGACCAACGCCACCACCCACACCCGGCGCGCGACCGGCCCCCACCGCCCGCCGCCGGCCAGCCCGCCCGCGTACACCAGCGCGAGCACCGTGCTCAGCGCCACGATGTCCCGGCACAGCGGGCCACCCAGCGTCGCCGCCCGCACCACCCCCGCGACGACCACCAGCACGAACGCGCCGTGCGCGAGGTGGTCCAGCGCCCATCTGCGGGCCGGAGAAGGGTCGGACACGGTGGATCCCCCTGGACGATCATCCGTTGGAACAGGGGTGCCGATTTTAGCGGCCGGCTGTAGGGGGACTGTGAGGAACGGCGGTGAGGGGAGGGGGTGCGGGGGCTCAGGGGTGGGGTGCGGGGCGACTTGGTGGGTGGGAAGCCGTCAGGCGCCCGGGTGCAGCCCCAGCCGGCCCGGGGTCGGGTCGCCGTGGACCTCGCCGAAGTACAGGGCGAACGTCTGCTTGAGGCGTTCGACCTCCGCGCGGTCCGCCATGAACGCGGGGAAGCCGTCGAGGTGGGCGTTGGGGTAGGTCCACACGGGGCGCAGGCCCGTCGGCGGGGTGATGTCCGTGCGGACCGACCAGCCGTTGAAGGAGGACTGCTGGCGGGCGGCCGACAGGCACCAGTTCAGGTACAGCTTCGCGGCGGCCGGGCGGGCGGCGCGGCGCAGGATCGCGGCGCGCTGGCCCCACGCCATGAAGGGCGCGGAGTCGGGCAGCACCCAGCGGACCGGGCCCGTGCCGAGCGGGGCGCCGGCGCCGCCGACGCCGATCGCCTTCGCGCCGGAGCGGACCGAGTCGCCGGGGAAGTTGCTGCCGCGCGCGAAGACGACGTCCTGGGCGGCGAAGCGGGCCGCCCAGTCCCAGCCGTACTTGCGGACGTACAGGGAGTACAGGTACAGGACGGCGTCGTCGTCGTGCGGGTACGACGACGCGATCCGGCCCTTCCACGCCGGGTCCAGGAGGTCGAGCGGGGTGCGGGGCGGGGTCGGGCCGGCCGCGTCCGCGCCGTACATGAAGCCGAACGCGATCACGCCGATCGCCGTCCACGCGCCCTGCGGGTCCTTGAACGCGTCGTACACCTTCGAGAAGCCCGCCGGGCGGTACGCCAGCAACTGGCCCCGCGCCTTCCAGCGCGTGAAGTCCTGGAGCGTCTGGAGCTGGACGACGTCCGGGACGAGCGTGCCGGTCGTCAACTGGTTGTCCACACGGACGTCGTGGTACTTGCTGTAGTCCACCACGATCGTCAGGTCGATCTCCGGGAACGCCTGCCTGAACGCGGCCTTCGTCGCGTCCTGCTGGGTCGGGGTGTCGCCGCCCGCGTAGATCACGAGCTTGCCGCCCTCCGCGAGCGCGGCCCGGTACAGCTCGTCCAGGCTCCGCGTCTCCTCGGTGGCGGGCGCCGCCGTCGCCGTCCTGCTCATCACGCCGGCCGCGAGCGCGGCGCCGGCGCCCGTCGCGAGGATCCGCCGTCGGGTGGGGGAACTGGGCATGTTGAAGGGCCTCTCTGCGAGTCAGGGGGACCGGGCGCCACGGTCGTTTCACAACTGACGTGAGTCTGACGGGGAGAGGCGGTGCCGCGCGTCGGGAGAACGGACGGGACACGCGGCGGACGGTGGAATCCTGGTTCAACCGTTCGGATGAACCGGCGTCAGCTCCTCGCCAACCTCCGCATGGTCAACGCGAGTTGCAGCCTGAACCGGCCCGGCGGGGTCCTCACCGACCACCCCAACACCCCCTCCGCGTGCGCGAGTCGGTCCTGCATCGTCGAGTGATGCACCGTCAACTCCGTCGCCGCCGCCCTCAGGCTCGGCGTGAGCGCGACCGCGTGCAACGTCGCCAACATCCACGGCGCCTCACCCGCCGCGCGCTCCAACGCCCGCACATCCTCCGGCAGTTCCCCGCCCGGCGACACCAACTCCGCGAGCATCCCGATACCACCCAGCTCATCCGTCCCCACCACCCGCGGCCCAGGATCCCGAGCGGTCCCCTCCGCCGTGAACCTCAACGCGGTCCGGGCTGCCGCCCAGGAGTCGGGAAGCGCGAGGACGGGGACGGCGGGGCCGAGACCGGTACGGGGGGTGGGCGTGCTCGCGTGGTCCTGGGCGGCGGTATCCGAGCGGCTGCGGGCGCCGGCGTGCGGATGTCCCGGCGCACCGGGGGCACCGGGGGTCCTGGGGCCGCCGGAGGGCCCGGAGTTGCCGGGTGTTCCGGGGCTGCCGGAGCTTCTGGAGTTGCCGGGGGTTCTGGGGTTGGCGGAGGCTCTGGGGCTGCCGGGTGTCCCGGGGCCGCCGAGGGATCCGGAGCCGCCAAGGGCTCTGGGGCTGGCGGAGGTTCTGGAGTTGCTGGAGGTTCCGGGGCCGCCGGAGGATCCGGGGCCGCCGGAGGTTCTGGAGCTAGCGGGGGTTCTGGAGTTGCCGGGGGATCCGGGGCTGCCGAGGATACCGGGGCTGTCGAAGGGCCCGGGGCTGTCGAGGATTCCGGGGCTGTCGAAGGGTCCGGAACCGCCGAGGATTCCAGGGCTGCCGAAGGATCCGGAGCCGCCGGAGGTTCCCGGGCCCTTGCCGGGCCTGGGCACGCCACTGCCGCCGGTGCCGGCGCCGGTCTCCGGGATCAGATACGGCGGGCCCTCCGCCGGTACCGCCACCCTGACTCTCGCGTCCGGGGCGAGCCCCAGCCGCCGGGCGGCATGCAGGCGGGCCTGCTCGGGGGCGCTCGCGTCGAGAAGGGTCTCGATGAGTGCCGGGTCGTCGTAGGGGGCCCGCCCACGCGTACGGTCCAGTACCCGGCGTACGACACCGGCGGCGCGCTCCAGAATCACCGCGTCGACGACGGTGGCGGGTCCGTCCGCCCGTTCCAGCCACAACGCCGGAGGCCCGCCCGCCGCCAACGGAGCCCACGGCCACGCCGGATCCGCCTCCCCCTCCACATCCCGCCGCACCCCGTCCGCCTCCACCCGCACGCGCACCCGCTGCTCCTCGTCCACCAGCCGCACCGGCACCCCCGCGAGCACAGCGGCCCCCCTCACCAACGCCTCCACCCCCGCCCGAGCCTCCGCCAGCCGGTCGAAATAGGCGATCACCCCCACCGCCGCCCCCGCATCCGGATCCACCGCACTCAACCGCCCGGCCAGCTCTCTCATAAGCCCATCATGCGCCACCCCCGAACCCCCGGAACAAGCCTTTCCCCGAGCCGCACTCCCGCGCCAGCAAAAGCACGCGGTGCCGCCCCGGACCGGGAAAGAAAGACCGCCCGGCGGCCCGAGTCTCAGGCACGACGACCTCCGCAGACCCCATACGCACCGACGACAGAGCGACCACCACAAGCCCGACCGGCACTCATGGCATCCACCGAGCGGGCACAGCCACCCGAGCCACATCGGCACGAACGGACCCACGAGCGGCCGACACCCCCGAAGCCGCGCAGCGAGACCCGCACCGCAACGAGTCCCCGCCGCCGCACCGCACCGGGCCCGCCTCGGCGGCCGACCTTGCTCGACCTGCTCCGGCGCCCACCCTCCAGCCGCCCGGCGGCCGTGCCCGGCGCCAGTCCCTCCCAGACTGCTGCCCACGCCGCTCCTGTCTCGGCGGCCGACCTCACCCGTCCTGCTCCGGTGACCGGGTCACGTCCCGTTGGACGGTGTACCGGCGTAGAGCCGACGACTCCGCAGGTCGGCCTGCTGGGGAGGCGTCGGCGCATCGCGTAGGCGTACCGACGCCGGTGAGCAGCCCACGCCATGGCCGGACGGGCGGGTCGACAGGCACCGCTTCGACTCCGGGCGGCGCCCGACGACCCCGCATCGCCACACCACCCGGCGGGACACCATCGGTGACCGCCTTCCGGTCGACCTGCGGCCGTGCCCGGCGTCAGCCGCTCCCATGCCGCCACCCTGCGCCGGGCCCGCCTCAGCGGCCGACCTCGCCCGACCTGCTCCGGCAACCGCTCTTCAGTCGGCCGATGGCCGTGTCTGGCGTGTCAGCTGCTGTCCGGTCGCTGCCCCGCGTCGGGTCTGCCTGGGCAACCGACCCGCCTGATCCGGCTGGCGCCCGCTCTTCAGTCGGCCGATGGCCGTGTCTGGCGTGTCAGTCGCTGTCCGGTCGCTGCCCCGCGTCGGGTTTGCCTGGGCAACCGACCTGCCTGATCCGGCTGGCGCCCGCTCTTCAGTCGGCCGATGGCCGTGTCTGGCGTGTCAGTCGCTGTCCGGTCGCTGCCCCGCGTCGGGTTTGCCTGGGCAACCGACCTGCCCGATCCGGCCGGCGCCCGCTCTTCAGTCGGCCGATGGCCGTGTCTGGCGTGTCAGTCGCTGTCCGGTCGCTGTCCCGCGCCGGGTTTGCCTGGGCAACCGACCTGCCCGATCCGGCCCGGTGCGCGTCCTTCAGTCGGCCGATGGCCGTGTCTGGCGCGTCAGCCGTTCCCAGGCCGCTGCCCTTGTCGGCCCCATCTCGCCAACCGACCCCGCCCGGCCTGCTTCGGCGACCGCCCTCCGGCCAGCCGGTGGCCGTGCCCGGTGTCAGCTACTCCCCGGTCGCCGCCTTCGCCGCCCCGCCTCAGCGACCGACCCCAGTCCGCCGACGGCGGGGCCCGGCGTCAGCCGCTTCCTGGGTGCCCCCCGTCCCCCCCCTACTCCGCCAGCAACCTCCGCAGCCACCCCACCTGGGCGGAGCGGGCGGCTTGGGACAGGAGGGCCTGGGGGGCGAAGCCGTCGAAGCCGTGGAAGGCGCCGGGCCAGACGTGGAGTTCGGCGGTGCCGCCGGACTGCCAGATGCGGGTGGCGTAGGTGACGTCCTCGTCGCGGAAGGTCTCGGCGGAGCCGACGTCGATGAAGGCAGGGGGGAGGTCGGAGAGGTCGGTGGCGCGGGCGGGGGCGGCGTAGGGGGAGACGTCGGGGCCGCCCCGGGCGTCGCCCAGGAGGGCCGTCCAGCCGGTGTCGTTCGAGGTGCGGTCCCAGACTCCCAGGCCCGCCATCTGGTGGGCGGAGACCGTGTCGTTGCGGTCGTCGAGCATGGGGCACAGGAGGAGCTGGCCGAGGGGGCGGGGCCCTTTGCGGTCGCGGAGGAGGAGCGCGAGCGCGGCGGTGAGGCCGCCGCCCGCGCTGCCGCCGGCGATGACGACGCGCTCGGGGTCGATGTCCAGCTCGGCCGCGTGGTCGACCGTCCAGACCAGACCGGCGTAGACATCCTCGATGGGCGCCGGGTGGGGGTGTTCCGGCGCCAGCCGGTACTCCACGGACACGACGACGAGGTCCAGCTCGCGCCCCCACTCCAGCACCGGCTCGATGCCGGTTCGCTTGTCGCCGAGGACCATGCCGCCGCCGTGGGAGTGGTAGATCACCGCGCGGGGCCTCTCCGGCGCGGGCGTGGTGGGCCGGCAGATCAGCAGGGAGATGTCCGGCGCGCCCTCGGGCCCCGGCACCACCCGGTCCTCGACCGAGAACGCCCCGCCGAGGGTGACGTCGGTCTCGGCGATCAGCTGGGGCCCGTCCCCGCGCCGGATGGCCCGGATGTCCTCGATGGTGAGACTCGGCGGGATCGACTCCTTGATCAGTTCGAGCGCGGCGGACAGCTCGGGGTCGAAGGGCGGCGGGGACGTCGTCGTCATGGCTTCTCCTCGGTCGGTGAACCGGCGGACCGGTGAACCGGCGGCTCCTGACGACATGTTCCGGCCAGCGGACCCCGGTCCGGTGGCCGCCGTCCGGCGGAAGCTGTCCGCCGAACGGCGGGTGACACGCCCTGACCTGGCAACATTGCCGTTCGTTTACTCTTTGTTGACGTACGTGAAGTAGAAAGGATCACGCCGTTCGAGAATCATGGCGAATTCCCGACCCCCCACCTCAACAACCCCAGCCGCCCCACCGGCATCCAGGAGTGTCCCCCCGTGAACGTCTCCCTCACCGTCTGGCTGGTGACCGTGGCCGCCCTGTGCGTCCTGGTCGCCGTCGACTTCTTCATCGGCCGCAAACCCCACGAGGTCTCCCTGAAGGAGGCCGGCACCTGGACGGTCGTATGGGTGGTGCTCGCGGTCGTCTTCGGCATCGGCGTCTGGCTCTACGGCGGCGGCCAGTCCGCCGGCGAGTTCTTCGCCGGGTACATCACCGAGAAGTCCCTCAGCGTCGACAACCTCTTCGTGTTCGTGCTGATCATGTCCAAGTTCGCCGTCCCCCCGCAGTACCAGCAGCGCGTGCTGATGGTCGGCGTCCTGGTCGCCCTGGTCCTGCGCGCCGGCTTCATCGCGGCCGGCGCGGCGATCATCTCCGCGTTCTCGTGGGTCTTCTACCTCTTCGGCGCCTTCCTGATCTGGACCGCGTGGAAGCTCGTGCAGGACGCCCGCAAGGGCGGGCACGGGGAGGAGGAGTACGAGGAGAGCAAGATGCTCAAGATGGTCGAGGAGCGCTTCGGCGTCGCCGACCGCTACCACGGCACCAAGCTGTGGATCGAGGAGAACGGCAAGAAGGTCATGACCCCCATGCTGGTCGTGATGCTCGCCATCGGTTCCACGGACATCCTGTTCGCCCTCGACTCCATCCCCGCGATCTACGGCCTGACCGACGACCCGTACATCGTGTTCACCGCCAACGCCTTCGCGCTGATGGGCCTGCGCCAGCTGTACTTCCTCATCGGCGGCCTGCTGAAGAAGCTGGTCCACCTCAGCTACGGCCTGTCGATCATCCTCGGTTTCATCGGCGTCAAACTCCTCCTGCACGCGCTGCACGAGTCCGGCGTCCACGTCCCCGAGATCAGCATCCCCTTCTCCCTCGGCTTCATCGTCCTCGTCCTCGCGGTGACGACGTTCACGAGCCTGCGGGCATCGAAGAAGGCGGAACTTACGAGCTGAGGACCACCAGCTGACGGGTCGCCCGGGTCATCGCCACATAGTGGTCGACGGCGCCGAACCGCTCCGGGTCCACGAGGACGACGAAGTCGAACTCGAGCCCCTTCACCAGGTCCGGCGACAGCGACCGCACCCGGGCGTCCCCGGCGAACGACGGCGCCCCGATCACACACGCCGTCCCCTCGTCGCTCTCGGCGACCCACGCCGCGACCACCGACTCCAGCTCCCGCACCGTCCCGTACCTCACCGGCAGACCCGAACTCCGCACGGACGTCGGCACGTTCGCGTCCGGCAGCGCCGCGCGGATCACCGGCTCGGCCTCGGTCATGATCTCCTGCGGCGTCCGGTAGTTGACGCTCAGGGAGGTCATGGTCACCCGGTCGAAACCGGCCCGCTCCAGCCGCTCCTGCCACGACTCCGTGAACCCGCGCCGCGTCTGCGCCCGGTCCCCGACGATCGTGAAACTCCGTGACGGACACCGCAGGAGCAGCATCTGCCATTCGGCGTCGGTGAGTTCCTGCGCCTCGTCGACGACGATGTGCGCGAACGGCCCGGCGAGCAGGTCGGGTTCGGTGACCGGCGCCTGTGGGGTGGCGAGGGAGTTCTGTAGATCCTGGCCGGAGAGCATCGTCATCAGCATGCCCTCCCAGTCGTCGTCGCTGCGCTGGAGGTTCTCGGTGACCTGCGCCCGGTACTCCCGCTCGGCGGCGGCCTCCGCCTCCTGACGCCGTCTGCGCCCGGACGCCTTCGGGTCGCCCAGCCGCTGCCGGGCGGCGTCCAGGAGCGGCAGGTCGGACACCGTCCACGCGTGCGCGTCCGCGCGCTGGAGGCGGCGCACCTCGTCGGCCGTCAGCCAGGGCGCGGCCAGCCGCAGGTACGCCGGGACCGTCCACAGGTCGCCGACCAGGTCGGCCGCCTCGATCAGCGGCCACGCCCGCGACAGTTCCGAGGTCAGCCCCTCGATCTGGCGCAGCATCCGCTCGAACATCTGCTGCGGCACGTCGCCGTCGTACTTGTCCCACAGGATCTCGACGAGCTTCGCCCACACCTCGTCGCGGCCCTCGTTGTGCGGGGTGCCGGGCTCGGGGGCGTCGAACGCCTCCGCCCAGTCGGCGGCCGTCAGCCGCAGCAGCGACCGGTCGACGGCGACCGTCATCCCCTCGGCGGGCGGCTCCTCGTAGAAGCGGACGGCCTTCTCGATGCCCTTCACCAGCGCGGCGGACGACTTGAGGCGGGCCACCTCCGGATCGTCCTCGACGCCCGCCCGCGCGCCCTCGGCGACCAGGTCGCGCAGGACGCACGTCTGCACGCCCTCCTCGCCGAGGCTCGGCAGCACGTCGGAGACGTAGTCGAGGTAGGGCCGGTGCGGGCCGACGAACAGCACCCCGCCGCGCCGGTGCCCGAGCCTCGGGTCGGCGTACAGGAGGTGCGCGGTGCGGTGCAGGGCGACGACGGTCTTGCCGGTGCCGGGACCGCCGTCCACGACGAGCGCGCCGCGCGAACCGGCGCGGATGATCGCGTCCTGGTCGGCCTGGATCGTCGCGAGGACGTCCCGCATCCGCTCCGAGCGGTTGGAACCCAGCGACGCGACGAACGCCGACTGGTCGTCGAGGGCGACGCCGCGCTCCAGGCCGTCGGCCGTGAACACCTCGTCCCAGTAGTCGCCGACCCGCCCGCCGTGCCAGCGGTAGCGGCGCCGGGAGAGCAGGCCCATCGGGTTCGCGTGGGTCGCCGCGAAGAACGGCTCCGCCGCCGGGGAGCGCCAGTCGACCAGCAGCCGCTGCCCGTCGTCGCCGGTCAGCCCGAGCCGTCCGACGTACACGATCCCCTCCGCCGTCACCATCCGCCCCAGGCACAGATCGAGGCCGAACCGGCGCAGGGTGCGCAGCCGGCCGCCGAGCCGGTGCACCTCGATGTCGCGGTCCATCGCCGCCTGCCCGCTCCCGCCGGGCGCCTTCAGCTCGGCGTTCAGCAGCCGCGACGTCTCCGCGATCGACGTCCGCAGGTTCTCCGCGACGGCCGCGAAGTGCCGCTCGTCCTCGGCGATCAACGCCGGGTCGGCCTTCGCGGCCAGCCGCTCCGGCAGGTCGAAGGCGCTGGTGGTGAGGGGGTTCATCACAGTCTCCGTACGTTCCGAGGCTCAGCCCGCCTGTTCGATGAGAAGTTTCGCGGCCACGTCCGCGCCATCCGCGCGCACCTGCGCGGCGACCGCCTTCGCCCGCACGGCCGTTTCCGGCGCCAGCGCCGTCTCCAGTGCCGCCGTCAGGGACTCGAAGGTCGGCACCGGCCCGTCGTGCGCCGCCCCGATGCCGAGGTCCGCGACCCGCGACGCCCAGTAGGGCTGGTCCACGATCTGCGGGACGACGACCTGCGGTGCCCCGGCGAGCGCGGCCGTCGTGGTCGTACCGGCGCCTCCGTGGTGGACGACGGCGGCGACCCGGCGGAACAGGGCCTGGTGGTTGACCTCGCCGACGGTGTGGCAGTCGGCGAGGTCGTCGACCGGCATCAGCTCGGCCCAGCCGCGCGCCAGCAGCACCCGGCGCCCCTGTGCCCGCACCGCCGCGACGGCCGCCTGCGCGACCTCGGCGGAGGCGCCCCGCAGCGCCATGCTGCCGAAGCCGACGTACACCGGCGGCTCCCCGGCCGCCAGGAACGCCTCCAGGTCGGCCGCCAGCGGGCGGGTGTCGGGCAGGATCCACGCGCCGGTGTGCACGACCTGCCGGTCCGTCGGCGCGAGCGTCGTGTCGGCCGCGAGCCAGGGTCGGTCGGTGAAGACGTGGTCGCGGACGCTGTCCACCGGCGGCAGGCCGCGTGCCGCGCGGTGGGTGTTCAGCGCCTCGCCGTACAGGGCGTTCACCTTCTCGCCGTCCAGGCCCCACAGGACCATGTTGTCCTTCTCGTCCGGCGGGAACGGCTTGCCCGGCCGGGGCAGCGGCGGATAGTCGGGGGAGGGGATCGACGTCGGCTGGAACAGCGCGAACACGTACGGGATGCCCCGCAGCTCGGCCACCGAGCGGATCCCGGCGGGCAGCAGCCCACTCGCCAGCACCACGTCGCAGCCCTCGGCCGCCGCGCCGACCGTCTCGAAGTGCTCGGCGACGAGCGCCTTCGCCGTCTGGAACGGGTCCACGGGCTTCGGGCCCGACACCAGTGCCCGCACCGACATCCCGAACGGCACGACCTCCGCGCCGACGGCCTCCAGGAGCCGCGCGAACTCCTCGTCCGGCGGAACACACACCCGGACCTCCGCGCCGCGCGTCCGCAGGCTCGCGGCGAGCGCGGCCATCGGCTCCACGTCTCCTCGTGACCCGAACGACATCAACAGCACACGCATGTCTACGCCCCCCAAAAAACGCTGGTGAAACTGGTCAGGTCGGTGATTGTGCGGGACGGAGGGGGCCTTGCCGCAAGGCCCCCCTTGCGCTATAAGTTGAGAGTGGCAAGGAGAGCTTTCACCTCCTTGCCTTTTCTGTTGCCTCTCCGGCTCGCCCCGCCTGTCTTGACTTCGAGAGCGCTCGAAGTTCTAGCGTCGTGTGTGTCAGTGAACGTCCGGTGAGCGGAGACGGACCATGCGCGTCGGTGTGCACATCAATCGTTTCGACCATCCCGGGGGTCCGGCCGCTCTCGGGGCCGAACTCGCCGCCGTCGGGGCCGCGGCGGAGGCGGCCGGGGTGAGCCGGCTGTCGGTCATGGACCACTACTTCCAGATGGAGTTCAACGGCGGCGCCGAGGCCCCGATGCTGGAGGCGTACACGACGCTCGGCTTCCTCGCCGCGCACACCTCCACCGTCCGGCTCGGCGCGCTGGTGACCGGCGTGACCTACCGCCACCCCGGGCTCCTCGCGAAGATCGCCACCACCCTCGACGTCCTCTCCGGCGGGCGGGCCTGGCTCGGGATCGGCGCGGCCTGGTACGACCGTGAGCACGCGGGCCTCGGCGTGCCGTACCCGGCGGTCGCCGAGCGGTTCGAGTGGCTGGAGGAGACGCTGCGGATCTGCCGGCAGATGTGGGACCCGCGGGACGACGGGCCCTTCGAGGGCGCCCACTACCGGCTCGCCGAGACCCTGTGCGTCCCGGCGCCGGTCAGCTCCCCGCACCCCGAGATCCTGATCGGCGGCGGGGGTGAGAAGAAGACGCTGCGCCTGGTCGCCCGCTACGGCGACGCCTGCAACCTGATCGTCTCGTCCCCGCAGGAGGTGCGGCACAAGCTCGACGTGCTGCGCGGGCACTGCGAGGCGGAGGGGCGGGACTACGACACCGTCACCAAGACGCTCACGTACATGGGCGGGGCGGCCGGAGAGGGTGACCTCGACGGGTTCCTCGGCGACATCGCCGGGTACGCGAAGCTCGGCATCGACACGGTGATCCTGGGGCCGACGGTGGGCGACCCGGCGCGCTGGATCGAGGAGTTCGTGGGCCGCGCGGCACCGAGGCTGGCGGAGCTGGACTGAGCGGGGGCGCGCGAAAAAACACGTGCGGGGCCGGAACCCGGGTGCGGGCTCCGGCCCCGCACGGTGGGCCGGGGCTGGGCGACAGCTTCGGCCGCGTGGGGTGGTGGGCCGGGGCTTGCGGGAAGCTCCGGCCTCGTGAGGTGGGCCGGGGCTTGGGGAAGCTCCGGCCTCCGCGGAGATGTGCCGCGTGTGCGCGACCTCACCGCGCCGCGCCTCAGGCGGCGGCCGGCTCCACGGCCTGGCCGTGCAGGGCGGCGACGACCTCGGTCAGCTGGGCGGCGACCTCGGCGTCGTCCGACGGGTGGGTCTCGGCGAAGCGGGTCAGGGAGCCGGGGACGGAGAGCTTGGCGTCCTCCAGGACCTTGCCGCCCGCGATGCCGGCGGCCTTGCGGGCCTCGTCCTGCGCCCAGACGCCGCCGAACTGGCCGAAGGCGGTGCCGACGACGGCGACCGGCTTGCCGGACATGGCGCCGGCGCCGTACGGGCGGGACAGCCAGTCGATGGCGTTCTTGAGGACGGCCGGGATGGTGCCGTTGTACTCGGGGGAGACGAGCAGGAACGCGTCGGAGGCGCCGGCGGCCTCGCGCAGCGCGGTCGCGGCGGCCGGGACGCTGCCCTCGACGTCGATGTCCTCGTTGTAGAACGGGATGTCGGCAAGGCCCTCGTACAGCACGACCTCGGCGCCCTCGGGAGCGACCTTGACGGCGGCCTCGGCGAGCTGGCGGTTGGTCGAACCGGCGCGGAGGCTGCCGACGAGCGCGAGGATACGGACAGACATGGGTACTCCCAGAGGTGCGAAACAAGGCGGTGGGGATCCGGACCGAGGTCCGTTTAAGGTTCTACCACCATAACCGGACCAGGGTCCAGTTTGATTCCCGGTGCTTTACGCTGAGTTCATGTCCGCCCTCCTGCCGCCCTTCGTGAACCCCTCGGACGACACCCCCACCGAGCCCGAACTCCTCCAGCTCGACAACCCCGCCGACGAGCCGTGCCTGCGGGCGGACGCCGCGCGCAACCGGGCCAGACTGCTGGACGCGGCGGCCAAGCTCGTCGCCCGGCACGGCGCCGCCGGCGTCACGATGGAGGCCGTCGCCGTCGAGGCGAACGTCGGCAAGGGCACCGTCTTCCGGCGCTTCGGCGACCGCACGGGCCTGCTCACCGCGCTCCTCGACCACTCCGCGCACACCTTCCAGGCCGCGTTCCTCTCCGGACCCCCGCCGCTGGGCCCCGGCGCCCCGCCCGTCGAGCGCCTGCACGCCTTCGGGCGCGCGCTGCTGCGCGCCAGCCTCGACCACCTCGACCTCCAGCTCGCCGCCGAGGCCCCCGCCGAACGCCGGTACGCCGTCGGCGCCGGCCGCTTCCTGCACACCCACGTCACCCTGCTGCTGCGCCAGTCCGTGCCCGACGCCGACCACGAACTCCTCGCCCACGCCCTCATGGGCTACCTGAGCCCGGCGTTCATCCACCACATGGTCCGCCAGTGCGGACAGCCGCTGGAACGGCTCGAAGCGGGCTGGGACGACCTCGTGGACCGCGTCACCCGCACCGCCCCGGCGCCTGTGTGACGAACCTCTCGTCACATCGCGCGACCCTGGTCACACGGGGCGCGGACCCACCCAGGGGACCTCGGCCTGAATTCCACTTGCCCCCGCCCGGCCACCTGCGCGCCACGTCTGCCAAGATGCCGTACGTCATGGTGCAGATACCCACAACGCCCGCGCCGCCGACGCCCCCCGCGCCCCGGCCCGTGCCCACCAGCGCCGATGTCGCCCGCCTCGCCGGAGTCTCCCGGGCGACCGTCTCCTATGTCCTGAACAACACCAGCGCCGTCCGGATCAGCGAGCCCACCCGGCAGCGCGTCCACGACGCGGCCCGCGAACTCGGGTACGTGCCCCACGCGGCGGCCCGCAGCCTGCGCGCCGGGCACAGCCGCATGGTGCTGATGCCGGCCCCGGCGGTCGCCGCGGGACCCCTCTACAGCCAGTTCGTCCACGACCTCCAGCAGGCGCTGAGCCAGATCGGCTACACCGTCGTCCAGTACGGCGCGAGCGGCATGCACGGCCAGGAGGCCGTCCGCTCCTGGGCCGAACTGCGGCCGGTGGCCGTGCTGGTGCCCGGCAACGGGATCAGTGCCGAGGGCGTCGCCGTCCTCAAGCGCTCCGGCGCCAAGGCGGTCGTCGTGCTCGCCGCCGAGCACGTGCCGGGCGCCCACACGCTGATCCTCGACCACGCCGACGTCGGCCGCCTCGCCGCCCGCCACCTCCACGAGCGCGGCCGGCGCCGGATCGGTGTCGTGGTGCCCGTCGAACGCGGGATGGACATGTTCTCCGGGCCCCGGCTGGCCGGGGTGCGCGAGGAACTGGCGGGCACCGGCGCCGAGGTGGTGGCGCTGCCGATGGCCCACACCGAGGAGTCCGCCGCCGAACTCGCCGCCCGCTGGCCCGAACTGGGCCTCGACGCGGTGTTCGGCTACAACGACGAGTACGCGCTGCCGCTCGCGCGCGCCCTCCAGGACCGGGGCGTGGACATCCCCGGGGACGTCGCCGTCGTCGGCGCCGACGACCTCCTGATCGCCCGCCTCGCCCGGCCCCGCCTCACCTCCGTCGCGATCCGGCTGCCCGCCGGGCCCGCCCTCGCCGACCTGGTCGACCGCGCCGTGCACCGGCCCGGCACCGAGGCCGAGCACCCAGGCGCCATCCAAGTCGCCCTCGTGGTGCGGGAGTCCAGCTGAAGATCGGCGGTGAAACCGTGGCACAGGGGCATCGCAATCGCGTTCGACGCGCCTAAGCTGTTGCGCGCTCAACCAATCGGGGTGCGTGCCCGACACCGTCGCGCGCCCTGACGCACGCGTGCCCCACCGCTCGCGGGCCGCCGTCCACGCGCGCCCCCGTACGCCCGCGAGCCGTCGAACGGAGAGCCGACATGCCGCTGCTGCGCGACCCCTCGACCCGGCCGCCCCTCACGGGCCCCGAACACCCCGTCGTCGAACCCGCCACGGGCGACCGGCTCGCACTGCTGACCCTCGCCGCGCCTGAAGACGTCCCCCGCGCCACCGAGGCGGCCCAGGATGCCCAGCGGGAGTGGGCCGCCGCCCCGCACCACGTCCGCGCGGCCGTCCTGCGCCGGGCCGGGGACCTGTTCACCGCGCACGCCGACGAGTTGCGCGACTGGCTCGTGCGTGAGGCCGGCTCCATACCCGGCAAGGCCGACTTCGAACTCCACGTCGCCGCCCAGGAGTGCTACGAGGCCGCCGCCCTCGCCTCCCGGCCCACCGGACAGCTCCTGCCCAGCGAACAGCCCCGGCTCTCCTACACGCGCCGGCTGCCCGTCGGCGTCGTCGGGGTCATCGCGCCCTTCAACGCGCCGCTGATCCTCTCCATCCGCTCGGTCGCGCCCGCGCTCGCGCTCGGCAACGCCGTCGTCCTCAAACCGGACCCGCGCACGGCCGTCTGCGGCGGGTACGCCCTCGCCGACGTGTTCGCCGAAGCGGGGCTGCCCGAGGGGCTGCTGCACGTGCTGCCGGGCGGCGCCGACACCGGGGCCGCGCTCGTCGCCGACCCCCGCGTGCCCGTCCTGTCGTTCACCGGGTCCACCGGCGCCGGACGGGCCGTCGGGGAACTCGCCGGACGCCACCTCAAGCGGGCCCACCTCGAACTCGGCGGGAACTCCGCGCTGCTCGTCCTGGCGGACGCCGACCTCGACGCCGTCATCTCCACCGCGGCTTGGGGCTCCTTCTTCCACCAGGGCCAGATCTGCATGACCACCGGACGCCACCTCGTCCACCGCTCCCTGTACGACGAGTACGTCGACCGCCTCGCCGCCAAGGCCGACTCCCTCGCCGTCGGCGACCCCCACCGCGAGCGGGTCCACCTCGGGCCGCTCATCGACGACGGCCAGCTCGCCAAGGTCCACGGGCTGGTCACCGCGTCCACCGCGGCCGGCGCCAAGCTCGCCGCCGGAGGCACCCACGAGGGGCGTTTCTACCGGCCGACCGTCCTCGCCGACACCGGCGACACCACCCCCGCCTACACCGACGAGGTCTTCGGGCCCGTCGCACCCGTGCGGCCCTTCGACAGCGACGAAGAGGCCGTCGCCCTCGCCGGCGCGAGCACGTACGGCCTCTCCCTCGGCATCGTCACCCCCGACGTCACCCGCGGGCTCGACCTCGCCGCCCGCATCCCCACCGGGATCGTCCACATCAACGACCAGACCGTGAACGACGAGGCCGTCGCCCCCTTCGGCGGACTCGCCGCCTCCGGCAACGGCGCCCGGTTCGGGGGCGACGCCAACCTCGACGCGTTCACCGAGGTGCGGTGGACGACCGTGCGCGGGGACGTCGCCGGGTACCCGTTCTGAGCCCTACTCGTTCTCCGACTTGGCCTGCTGCTCGGCGATCGACTTGCGGACCTCGTCCATGTCCAGGTTGCGCGCCTGCCCGATGACGTCCGCGAGGGCGGCCTCGGGCAGCGCGCCCGGCTGCGCGAACACGGCGACCTGGTCCCGCACGATCATCAGCGTCGGGATCGACTGGATCCCGAACGCCGCCGCCAGCTCCGGCTGCGCCTCCGTGTCGATCTTCCCGAACACCAGGTCCGGGTTCGCCTCCGCCGCCTTCTCGTAGACCGGCGCGAACGACCGGCACGGCCCGCACCACGCCGCCCAGAAGTCGATCAGCACGAACTCGTTCTCCGTGACCGTCGTGTCGAAGTTCTCCTTGGTCAGTTCGACCGTGCTGCTCATGGTGTCCAACCTCTTCCGTAAGGGGGCGTCCGTCCCGGCCAACACGGTCCGGGGCGGCGGTATTCCGGCCGCCTACCCCTGTGGCCCCGGCGTACGCCACCCACCAGACTGGGCCCATGAGCGAATCGGAAACCCTTGACTACGACGTGGTGATCATCGGGGCGGGACCGGTCGGCGAGAACGTGGCCGACCGGACGAAGGCGGCGGGGCTGTCGACCGCGATCGTGGAGAGCGAGCTGGTGGGGGGTGAGTGTTCGTACTGGGCGTGCATGCCGAGCAAGGCCCTGCTGCGGCCGGTGATCGCACGGGCGGACGCGCGGCGGGTGCCGGGCGTCGCCCCGGGGGAGCTGGACGTGCCGGCCGTGCTCGCCAGCCGGGACTCCTTCACCTCCCACTGGAAGGACGACGGCCAGGTCGGCTGGGTGGAGGGCATCGGCGTCGACCTCTTCCGGGGGCAGGGGCGGATCGCCGGGGAGCGGACGGTGACGGTCGGGGAGCGGACGCTGCGCGCACGGCACGCGGTCGTCGTGGCCACCGGGTCACGGGCCGCGCTGCCACCGCTGCCGGGGCTCGCGGACGTCCGTCCCTGGACCAGCCGTGAGGCCACGAGCGCGCAGCGCGTGCCGGGGCGGCTGGTCGTCGTCGGCGGGGGAGTGGTGGCCGTCGAGATGGCCACGGCCTATCAGGCGCTCGGATCCCAGGTGACCGTGCTGGTGCGGGGGGACGGGGGGCTGCTGGGGCGGATGGAACCGTTCGCCGGGGAGTTGGTGGCGGAGGCGCTGACCGAGGCTGGGGCGGAGATCCGGACGGGGGTCAGCGTCGCGTCGGTGGCCCGGGAAGGCGCGGCCGTACGGGTCGGGCTCGACACCGGCGAGGTGGTCGAGGCCGACGAGATCCTGTTCGCGACCGGACGCGCGCCGCGCACCGACGACCTCGGGCTGGAGACGGTCGGACTGACGCCGGGGGACTGGCTCGACGTCGACGACACGCTGCTCGTGACCGGCACGGACTGGCTCTACGCCGTCGGCGACGTCAACCACCGCGCCCTCCTCACCCACCAGGGCAAGTACCAGGCCCGGATCGCCGGTGCCGCCATCACCGCGCGGGTCTCCGGGGGGCCGCTCAACGACGCGCACACGGCCACCGCCGACCATCACGCCGTCCCGCAGGTCGTCTTCACCGACCCCGAGGCGGCCTCGGCGGGGCTCACCCTCGCGGAAGCGGAGTCCGCCGGGCACCGCGTCCGCGCGGTCGACGTCGAGTTCTCCTCCGTCGCGGGGGCGGGGCTGTACGCCGAGGGATATCGGGGGCGGGCCCGGATGGTCGTCGACCTGGAGGAGGAGATCGTCCGCGGGGTGACCTTCGTCGGACCCGGCGTGGGTGAGCTGATCCACTCCGCGACCATCGCCGTCGCCGGGCGGGTGCCGGTGGACCGGCTGTGGCACGCGGTGCCCGCGTATCCGACGATCAGTGAGGTGTGGCTGCGGCTGCTGGAGGCGTACCGGGACAAGTAGGGGGTGAGGGGGCGGGGTTGAGATGCCGGCAGGGGCGTGCTTCCCGTCGGCCCCTACGGCAGTTCGAAGCCCAGCCCCTTCGCCGCCTCCTCCGGTGTGGGCTGGGCCCAGTGCTTCGTGTGGGACTCGTTCGAGGTCAGCGACCTCGGTTCGGCGCGGTCGAGGTACAGGAGGCCGTCGAGGTGGTCCGTCTCGTGCTGGACGATGCGGGCGGGCCAGCCGGAGAAGACCTCGTCGACGGGGCGGCCGGTCTCGTCCTCGGCGCGCAGCCGGACCTCGGCGTGGCGGGTCACGACCGCCTGGTAGCCGGGGACGCTGAGGCAGCCCTCGTAGAAGGAGGCGTGCCCGGAGCCGGTGTACGAGGGGTTGACCAGGACCCGGAACGGCTGGGGGACGCGCGCGCGGGCCGCGCGGATCTCGTCCGGGACGGTCGCGGGGTCCTCGATGACGGCGATGCGCAGGCCCACGCCGACCTGGGGAGCGGCGAGCCCCACGCCGGGCGCCGCGCGCATCGTCTCGCGGAGGGCGGCGACGAAGCGGGCGAGGAGGGCGGGGCCGAGCTGACCCTCGTAGGGGGCGGTGCCGGCGCGCAGGACGGGGTCGCCCGCGGTGACGATCGGCAACGGGCCACCGGGCGCGAGGAGTTGTTCGATCCGGTCGGTGAGGAGGGTGTCCATCGGGTCAGGATGCCATGAGAGGTCGGGAGTGTGACGCGGGTCACTGGAGGGGCCGGGAACTTACGGACCCTTCTCCCCGACTTCTGGGACACCACGGCTACAGCCACCCGTCCCCAGCCCACGGAGAACCCCGCCGATGTCCACCGCACCCTCGCCCACGACGGACGAGGCCCCGCACGACGACGCCCCGACAGCAGAAGCGGCGCCGAAGAAGCGGGGCCCCTGGGCACCCCTGCGCCCGCTGATCCTGCGGCTGCACTTCTACGCCGGAATCCTGGTCGCCCCGTTCCTGCTGGTCTCCGCGACGACGGGCCTGCTGTACGCGGCCTCGTTCCAGGTCGAGAAGGCGGTGTACGCCCACGAACTCACCGTCCCCGTCGGCGACACCAAACTCCCGATCTCCCAGCAGGTCGAGGCCGCCCGCAAGGCGCACCCCGAGGGAACGGTCTCGGCGGTACGCCCCTCCCCGCAGGACGACGCGACGACCCGCGTGCTGCTGTCCGGCGTCAAGGGCGTCGACCCCACCCACACCCTCGCCGTGTTCGTGGACCCCTACACCGCGAAGGTCCGCGGCGCGCTGGAGCAGTACGGCTCGACCGGCGCGCTCCCCGTCCGCACGTGGATCGACGAGTTCCACCGGGATCTCCACCTCGGCGAGAACGGCCGTCTCTACAGCGAGTTCGCGGCGAGCTGGCTGTGGGTCATAGCGCTGGGCGGCGTCGTGCTGTGGTTCTCGCGCCGCAGGGCGCTGCGCAAGGTGCGCGGCACCAGCGGGCGCAGGCGCACCCTCGGTCTGCACGGCGCCCTCGGCGTCTGGATCGCCCTCGGCCTCGTCTTCCTCTCCGCGACCGGCCTCACCTGGTCCAAGTACGCCGGCGAGAGCGTGACGCGGTTGCGCACCTCCCTCGGCCAGTCCACCCCCACGGTCTCCTCGGCGGCGTCCGGCGGTGAACACGCGGGCCACGGCTCCGCGTCGGCGTCCGGCGGTACGGGCGAGCACGGCGTCGGCCTGGACAAGGTTCTGGACGCGGCCCGCGCCAAGGGGCTGGGCGACCCCGTCGAGATCGTCCCGCCGGCGGACGCCGAGTCCGCGTACGTCGTCCGGCAGATCCAGCGCAGCTGGCCCGAGAAGCAGGACTCGGTGGCCGTCGACCCCGCGACCGGCGTCGTCACCGACACCGTCCGGTTCGCCGACTACCCGGTGCTGGCCAAGCTGACCCGCTGGGGCATCGACCTGCACACCGGCATCCTCTTCGGGCTCGTCAACCAGATCGCCCTGATGCTGCTCGCCCTCGCGCTGATCCTGATGATCGTCCTGGGGTACCGGATGTGGTGGCAGCGAGGGCGGGGCACCTCCTTCGGGCGCCCGGTCCCGAGGGGTGCGTGGGCGGACGTCCCGCCGTACGTCCTCGTCCCGGCGCTGGCCCTCGTCGCCGCGCTCGGCTACTTCGTGCCGCTGCTCGGCATTCCGCTGGCCGGGTTCATCGTGGTGGACGTGGTGCTGGGGGAGATCGCGCACCGGAGGAAGAGGGCGGCGTCGGTCTGAGGGGCGGACGCTCTGGTGCGGCCGGCGTGAGGGGAACTACGCCGCCGGCTCCGCCAGTTCCGCGTTCGCCCGTTCCGTCACCAGCTCCAACACCCGCCCCGTGACGGCCAGTTCCTCCTCGGAGAGGCCCGCGTACAGGCGGGCCGACACCTCCGCGACCTCCGTGGTGACCGTCGCGAACAGGTCGCGCCCCGCGTCGGTGGGCCGCAACAGCCAGGCGTCGTCGTACTCCAGGTACCCCTGCGCGGTGAGCGAGTCGACGGCCTGCTGGGACAGGGTGTGGTCCCCCTTGAGGTCGTGGGTGAGGCGTCCCGCCAGCTCCTCCGGGGCGAGGGGGCCGTCCTGTGTGATCGCCGCGCGCAGCGCGAGGTGGCCGAGGAAGGAGAGCCCGTGCCGGCCGACGACCCGCTCGGCGACCGCGCGTCCGGCGTGGTGGGCGAGACCGATGACACGGCCGTTGACAGAGGTCATGACGTCTCCTGAGGGGTGTCGCCGGAAAGGGTGAGCGGGGTGTCGAGCAGCGCCCGCAGCTCCGCCTTGAAGACCCGGGCCCGCTCGCTGTCCTGACCGCCGAGCGGATCGAGCAGCCGGTCGAGGAGGCTCTGGACGAGGGTGATCGCGCGCCCGGTGACGGCGGCACCCTCCTCGGTGAGCGTGAGCCGCATCGCGCGCGGGTCACGCGGGTCCTTCTCCCGGGCGAGGAGCCCCGCCGACTCCAGCGCGCGGGCGAGTTTCGAGACGTACAGCGCTTCGAGCCCCGTCCGGTCGGCGAGCTGCCGCTGACTGGGCGTACGGCCCTCGCGGCGCATGCCGTGCAGCGAGGCGAGGACGACGTACTGGGCGTGGGTGAGGCCCAGCGGGGCCAGCGCCCGGTCGACGGCCACCCGCCACTTGTTCGCGAGCCGCCAGACCAGTTGGCCGTGGGTCGCTCTGTCGGTTCCCGTGCTCATGCCTCGATACCGTACATGGCTACTGTAGCCATGGCTACTATCAGGGTGGAGGCATGCGGAGGTATCCCGAGCCCCCGTCACGGGTCTAGGTTGTGCCCCATGAGCAACCTTGATCGGGCCCCCGCTCCGGCGGTCTGTGGTGGCCGGGGATTCGTGGTGGCGGAACCGGTGCGTGAACTCCTCACGCCCCGCACGGTGCAGCTGGGCGACTCCACCGAGGTGCGGCGGCTGCTGCCGAACCTGGGGCGGCGGATGGTCGGCGCGTGGTGTTTCGTCGACCACTACGGTCCGGACGACATCGCCGACGAACCCGGCATGCAGGTGCCCCCGCACCCCCACATGGGCCTCCAGACGGTGAGCTGGCTGCACGAGGGCGAGGTCCTGCACCGCGACTCCACCGGCAGCCTCCAGACGATCCGCCCCCGCGAGCTGGGCCTGATGACCTCGGGCCGGGCGATCAGCCACTCCGAGGAGAGCCCCCGCGACCACGCCCGCCTCCTGCACGGCGCCCAGCTCTGGGTCGCGCTCCCGGACGCGCACCGCCACACGGAACCGGGGTTCGAACACCACGCCGCGCTCCCGCAGGTGACCGCGCCCGGCCTCACCGCGACCCTGATCCTCGGCACCCTCGACGGCACGACGTCCCCGGGCACCGCCTACACCCCCATCACCGGCGCGGACCTCACCCTCGCCGAGGGCGCGGACGTCCGTCTCCCCCTCGACCCCGACTTCGAGTACGCCGTCCTCGCCATGTCCGGCGAGACCCACGTCGACGGCGTCCCCGTCCTCCCCGGCTCCATGCTCTACCTCGGCTGCGGCCGCACCGAACTCCCCCTGCGCGCGGGCTCCGACGCGAGCGTCATGCTCCTCGGCGGCGAGCCCTTCGAGGAGGAACTGGTCATGTTCTGGAACTGGATCGGCCGCTCCCAGGAAGAGATCGTCCAAGCCCGCGAGGACTGGATGACCGGGTCCCGATTCGGAGAGGTCAAGGGATACGACGGGGCGCCACTGCCCGCCCCCGAGCTTCCGCCGACGCCGCTGAAGCCGCGGGGAAGGGTGCGCTGAAATACCTCACTGAGGCGGGTTCGGACTGCGCGGCCGCAGCATCACCGCCGCCATCGCCGCCGTCCCGGCCAGCACCGCTGCCGCGATCACCGCGACGACGGTGAAGCCCCGGTCGTACGCCTGCCGGGCCGCGTCGAGGACGGCGTCGGCGGTGGCCGACGGCAGGCGGGCGACGACGTCCTCGGCGGCGGCGAAGGACTCCTCCGCGTGGGCCCGGTCCCCCGCGCTCAGACCGGGCACCTCGGGCAGGCCGGTGCGGTGGACGAGGGCCAGCGCGGAGCCGAGGACGGCGACGCCGAGTCCCGCGCCGAGCTCGAACGACGTCTCCTGGATGGCGGCGGCCTCCCCCGACCGCTCGGGCCGGGCGGCGCTCATGATGGAGTCGGCGCCCAGGGTCATCACGATCCCGGCGCCGTACCCCGCGCACAGCAGCGGCAGCAGGAGCATCCCGTAGCGCGCGGTGTCCCCCACGGCGGCGATCGCGGCGCAGGCGGCGGCGAAGAGGAGCAGGGCGCCGGTGAGCGACCAGCGGTTGCCGAAGCGGGCCGACACGCGGGGTGCGGTGACCGCGCCGGCCGCGTTGGCTGCGGCCGGCGGCATCAGGGAGAGCCCGGCGCTCAATGGCGCGTAGCCGCCGACCTGCTGGAGCCACTGGGTGAGGAAGAACAGGAGCGCGACGTAGCTGCCGAAGCATCCGATGACACACAAGCCGGGGCGCGTGAACCCGGGGAACGGGTCTGCCCGGAGTCCTTCGCCGGCTGCCTTGCCCTGCGGCGGAGAAAGAGCCGCCCTCTGTGGGGAGAGGGCTTCGTGCGCCTGGGTGTGCGCTCTGTCCGCGCCGGTTCGGTGTGTGTCAGCGTGGCGGTGATCTGGAGGAAGAGGCGGTCGGCCGAAAGGGCATCAGATCATGACGACGCGGCTCCATGACCTGTCCGGCGACGCGGTCGGTGACTTCGTCAGAGAGCGGTGGGGCGGGCTGCTGGAGGAGATCGGGGCCGGGGCTGGTGAGCGGTATGCGGCGGGGGAGGCGTTTCCCAGGGGGTTTTTGGCGCGGGCCGCGCGGGAGGGGCTGCATCGGCTTTCGATGCCGAAGGATGTCGGTGGTGAGGGGATGGGGTCGAACGTGTGGGGCCGGGTGTTGGAGGAGGTGACCCGGCAGTGTGACGAGGCGGCGTTTCCCCTGGTGGTGAGCATGTCGACGAGTATCGCGTTCACCTTGTACCAGTCCGGGGACGCCGCCTTGGCGGAGAACTACGTGAGGCCGCTGGTGGCCGGCGAGCTGACGGCGACCCTGGGCTTCACCGAGGACGCCGACTTCTGGTCCTGGGAGACGGAGCTGACCCGCGACGGGGAGGGCGGGGTGCTGTCAGGGAGGAAGTCGTACGTGACGGGAGGGCTCTTGTCCGACGTCTTCCTGGTGTACGCCGGCTCCGGCGAGGGACGGCTCGCCGCCTGCCTGGTACGTCACGACGACCCGGGGGTGACGCTGACCCCCGCGAACGGCATCGGCTTCCAGTCCGCCGGCATGGCCGTCCTGACCATGGACGGGGTCCGGCTCGCCCCGGAACGGATCCTGACCTGGACCGACGGCCTGGACCACTCCCAGCTGTACCTGAACGAGCGCCGGAGCATGCAGGCGGCGTGGACCGTCGGCAGGATGCGCGCCCTCGTCGACCGCTGCGCGGCCCGCCTGCGCACCGCGACCCGGCAGGGCCGGCCGGTGCTGGACTACCCGAACGTGGCGGCGGGGCTCGGACGGATGCACATCGTCACGGACGCGGCCCGGACCATGACGCACGACGTCCTCGACCGGCAGGCACGCGGCGAGACGGACCTGACCTACGACGCGAAGATCTCGGCGGCCAAGCACTTCTCCGCCGAGCAGTCGATGCTCATCGCCCACGAGGCCCTGCGCGTGCTGGGCGGCCACGCCTTCTACGGCGACGAGTTCTACGGACGGTACCTGCGGGACTGCACCGGCCTGATCCCCGCGGGCGGCACCCAGCACTCCCTGGAGATCACCATCGGAAACATGGTGGCCAAGCACCTGATCTGACCGTTCCCGCGGCGACGAAGGCGAGCCCGTTCATGGACGTACACTTCTCCGGCCTGCTGCTCCGCTTCACCGACTACGAACGCACCGTCAGCGTCCGGGCCGACACCGTCGGGGACGCGATGGAGGCCCTGCGCCTGCGCTTCCCCCGGCTGGGCCCCGTCCTGTGGGACGACCGGGGCGACCTGCGGCAGGTCCACCGCCTCATCGTGAACGGCGAGGTCGTCCCCGTCGACGCCGCCCACCCCCTGCGGGACACCGACCGGCTGGAATTCCTGACTGCGGTCGCGGGCGGGTGACCGTGCCCCGCCGGATCAGCTACACCGAACCCAGCACCACCACCATGTTCAGCCCGCTGCAACTGCGCCCGCGGACGCTGCTGGGCCACGTCGCGTCGGGCCTCTCCCGCTGGCTCGCCGAGTACGTCACCCCGTTCCCGTCGATGGTGGACACCTACGGCAGCGCGGTCGTGGTCACCTCGGTGCGGATCGACTACGCCACCCCCTGCCCGGGGTTCTCCGACGCGCCGTGGCTGACCGTCCAGTTCGGCCTCCGCGTCCATCCGAGCGGGAAGTGGATGCACGTGGAGATCGACTGCACGGCCGACGGCCGGCCCGTCGCACACGTCTCCACCACGATGCGCGTCCTCGCGGTGGCCGACGGCGACAGCCTGTCCGCGAGCCCCGGCGTCCTGCACCCCGAACTCCGCAAGGCGTTCACCCCGGCCGAGACCGTCGCCACCCCGCCCCCGCCCGACCCGTATCCAGCGGGGGCGACGGCCGTGCTGCCGCCCAGGGAATGGCGCACGTTCATCAGCCGCAGCCACGCCGAGGTCGCCGACCAGTGGTCGTTCATCGAGATGATCGAACTGGCCACCCAGGCCCGGGACCGGCTGTTCGCCGAGGGACTGCACGCCCCGCTGCCGCCCCGCCAGGTGATCGGCACCCCGACGCGCACCCTGCGCGCCGTCTTCCGCCGCCCGATGTTCGTGTACGACCCCTGCGTGGTCACCACGTCTGCCCACCACGGCCCCGACGCATCCGGCCTGTACTTCCACCACCGGATCGGTCCCCCCGACTCCACGCGGCCCCACCTGACCGTCTGGGAAACCCTCGAAGCCATGGCCTGACGATCCGCGCCCGATCGGCTGTGCGCAGAAACCGACTTCACCCGGACACCAGGCGAACTCCCTTGTGCGGAAAGCGTGCTGGGCCGGTGCGGCACAGCCGCGGTGGGTAGGCTCCGGGGCCGTGGTGGAGAAGATCCGTCTCGCGGACGTCGCGCGGGTGCCGACGGACGCGCTGGTGCCCCTGATCAGTGACAGGTTCGACAACCTGGTCACCGTCGCCGTGGCTGACGCCGTCAGCGGCCGGGTTCCGCAGCGCACGCGCCGGCTGCTGCGCGGCCCGGAGTGGCGGCAGGACTGGCAGGACGCGCTGCTGTGCGCGGACGGTGAACTCCAGGTCGCTACGGAACGCATGCGCTACAGCGGGGACCGGCGCCTGGAGACCACCGAGCACCGGCTGCGCAGGGTCCGCGTCCGGCGCAACGAGGCGAGCGTCCTGGTCAAGGAGCTGCGCCGGCACGACTTCCTGGGCAGCGTGGAGCGCAGGACGGGCGCCGACTCACGGCTCACCGCGCAGGGCTGGCTCAGGATCGCGTTCCCCGAGGAGTACGCCGCCCTGCTCGCGGACGAGCGGGCCCGGCTCGACGTCGCCGAGGAGGGCGGCGAGCCGTCCTTCCGCGACGTCCACGAACAGATCGAGTACGCCTGCGCCCACGGCACGCTCACCGCACCCCGCACCCCCGAGGTCGACGCCCTGCTGGCCGCCGCCGACGCCGTCGTCCGCCACGCCGCCGCAGCCGACGCCAAGGACCAGGAGGGCCGCAACGCCGCGCTCCGCCACCCGCTGCTCCTCGGGCGCTGGGAGAACGCGCTGCGGGAGCTGGGGCGGATGACGGCGGGGCGGGCCCGCGCCGAGACCCCGCACGCGCTCGGCACCCTCCCCGCCGACTTCTACGCGCTGCCCCGCCCCGAGGCGACCGGCGTCCTCAACGCCCGCCGCTTCCTCGCCGCCCTTCTCCAGCGGCGCCTGGAGTACAAGCGGTACGTCCGCCAGCTCACCCAGGTGCTGCGCGAGCGGGCCCGCGAGAACCCGTACGTCGTCGCCGCGGCCGAGGCGAAGACCAACGCCGGCGCGCTCCTCGCCGCCCGGCACCCGGGGGAGTACGCGTACGTCCTTGCCGCGCTCGCCCCCTACGAGGAGAGCGCGGGCGTGCTGCCGGCCGCCCTGGTCTCCAGCCCTCGACGGGCCGCGCTGAAACGCGAGGTACTGGCGGCCCTGGCGGACGGAACCTGGACGCCGGCCGACTGACCCTCGAACAGGCCCTGTTCCCAGCGGAGTTCGGTCACCGGCCGCGCCGACTCCGCGTCGACGCGGGCAACTCGGGTGCAGTAACCCCCTGATGGTCAACTTGCGGTGATTTGTCCCGAATATAGGCTTTGAGGTGTCATCCCCTCTCTAGGAGCTGATTTCCATGGGCATGGAACGCACGTTGCCGACCGAACTGACCGTCCAGGTGGACCACCTGGTGGACGCGCCCGAGCAGGACGCCGTCTACCGCGACAGCGCCGAATGCGCGGCCCTCCTTCTCGTCGGCGGTCTGCTGCTGCTCTCGCCGCCGACCCCCCGCCCGAAGCTGCCGGCGAAGAGCTGAGGGGAGCCGCGTTGGCAGAGCAGGCCCAGGAAGCGGTCCCCCTGCACACTGCGGTCGCCGACGCGGCAACCGGGGTCACCCTCGCCCTGCGCGAGGGTGGCCCTTACGCCGTGTCCCGCGTCCTGCGCCCCGAAGACCCCCTGACCCCGGCCGCCGTCCGCGTGCTGGGCGCCGACACCCTCGTCCCCTACACGCTGGGCCACGGCCCGGCCGGCGACGACGGGCCCCTCGTCCGGCAGGCGCTGGCCGCCTATCCGCCGACCGCCGGTTCCGCCGTGTCCGCGTGGAGTCACCACGGGCTCGCGCAGGCCGCGCGCACCCTGCTGCCCGGCCCGTGGCCCGCAGGCGGGGAACCCGACACCGACTGGACCGCGCGCGAAACCTGGCCGCGCCTCTCCCACCAGGTATCCCAGCTCGCCTCCCTGGCGACGCCCGGACTCGCGCCCGCCCTGGAGGCGCGGCTCGCCGAGCGGACCGTCGACCTGTCGCGCGGGTTCGTGCGCGCCGTGCGCCGCCGCGACTGGCTCCAGGCCGCCGGGGTCGGACGCTGGCTCGCCCGGCTGCCCGGGGTGCCCGACTCGCTCGGGCTCGACGCGGGGCTCGTGTTCGTGGCGCACTGGGGCGCGGCCGACCCCCGCGTCGTGCTCCAGGTGGAGGCGGCCCGCCGGCTCTTCGGGACCGGACGGTGACGGCCCGTGCCGACGCCGAGCGGACGGGTACGGCCCGCGCCGCCGCCGACCGGACGGTGACTGCCGGCGCAGCCGATGCCGAGCGGGGGGTGACGGCCCGCACTACCGACGCCGACCGGACCGTGACCGCCCGCGCCGCCGACGTCGACCGGGTGGCCGAGCGGGCGTTGGGCTGGCTGGCCGCGCACCGCGACGACTTCCGGCTCCCGCCGGACGCCACGACCGACGCCGACCGCGACCTCACCTGGAAGCCGCTCGGCGAACTCGCCCAGCTCACCCGGCGGATCGCCGCCGGCCACCCCCGCGCGGACTTGCGCGCGATCGCCGCCGACCTGTTCGCGTTCGCGTGGGCCGAGACCCGCGAGGGCGCGTTGTTCGCGGAACTCGTCCACCGTGAACCCCACGCGACCTACCCGGTCGAGATCTACGGCGTCTTCGCGCAGGCCGGGCTGCGCCACCCGGCCGTCGACGAACTCCTCGGCGCCACCGCCCGGTCGCGGGCCCGCGCCATCGCCCGCGACACCCCCACCCGCACGCTCGGACTGCTGATCGCCGAGCGGCGCGTCGGGCTCGCCCCGCACGACGACCCCGCCGCCGAACTCGCCCGCACCTGGCTCGGGTTGCGCCCGGAACCCTGGGCGCTGGACCGGCGCACGGCGTACGGGCTCACCCACGACGTCTTCCACGTCACCGACTGGGGCGCCGACCGGTCCGCCCTCCCCGCCGACGCCGCCGGCTACCTCCGGCTGTGGCTGCCGGCCTGGCTGGACGGGTGGCTCACGGAGGGCGAGTGGGACCTCGTCGCCGAACTCCTCGCCGTCGGCGCCTGCTTGCCGGACGGCGGCGGACACGAGGGATACGACACCGCCTGGGCGCGGCTCGCCGAGGCCCAGTCGGCGGACGGCGCGGTGCCCGAGCACGAGAACTTTCCCCGGGACTCCTTCCGGGCCTGCTACCACTCGACGCTGGCCACGGCGTTCGCGGCGACGCTGGCGCGCGAGGCGGCCGACGCGCGGGACGACGCCGAGGCCCGCGACGACGACCTTGATGCCCCCGACGCCCCTGGCGCCCTTCTGGGAAGGACCACCGCGTGATGACCGTGACGGCAGCCTCGCCGGCCCTGCTGCACCGGGTCGGGGAGCGGGCGCTCGACTGGCTCGACACCAACCGGGACCGCTTCCGGATCACCCCGGAGGACCACGCGTCGGGGCTGGCGCTGGGGGAGCGGCTGAAGCCCGTCGGCGAACTCGCCGTCAACACCCGCGTGTTGTTCCGCGAGGGCGTCGCCGGGTCGCGGCAGCGGGAGCGGGCCGGGGCCCTGCTCGACTTCGCGTGGCGTGAACTCCTCGACGGCGGCGGGGTGTTGGCGGCCCTCCAGGCGCAGGAGCCGCACACACCGGTCGCGCTGGAGGTGTACGTGCCCTTCCACGAGAGCGGGTACCGGCACCCCGGCCTGGAGGAGATGATCGCCGTCTCGCGCCGCACCCGCAGCTGGGCCGCCGTCGAGAAGCCCCCCAACCGGCAGCTCGCCCTGCTCAGCGCCGAGCGGCGGATCGGGGTGAGACCGAGCGCGAGCTTCGACGAGACGCTGCGCCGCACCTGGCTGGGACAGCTCCCCGAACCCTGGACCGTGCAACTGCACATCGCCTACGACATCACCCACACCGTCTTCCACGTCACCAACTGGGGCGAGCGACCGGACGCGCTCCCGGCCGACATCGCCGACTACCTCGACCGCTACCTCCCGGCGTGGCTGGAGACCTGGGCCGACCTCGAACACTGGGACCTGCTCGGGGAACTCCTCGTCGTCGACGCCTGTCTGCCCCGCCCCGCGCTGGACGCCGAGATCTGGGAGCGGTACGCGGGCGCGCAGGCGCCGTCCGGGGCGATGCCGGTGCACGGCGCGATGCCCGAGGGCGACCCCGGCGACGTCTTCGACCTCCTCCACCACCCCACGCTGGTCGCCGCGTTCGCCTCCGCGATGGCCACCTCACGGGCGCTCGGCTGATGCCCCCCGACGCCCGCCTCGACGAGGCGCTGCGGATGATCGACGCGCCCGACGCCGTCGTCGGCGTCTCCCGGCACGGGCGACGGACGCTCGCCGGCGCGGACGGCCGGGTGCGGGCGCTGCGGTACGAACTCGGGTCGCTGACCAAGACGTTCACGGTGCTGCTCGCCGCGCGGCTCGCGCAGGACGGGGTGCTCGGGCTCGACGACCCGCTCAGCGCGCACCTGCCCGTACGGGCGACCCCGATCACCCTGCGCCACCTCGCGACGCACACCTCGGGCCTGCCCAGGGTGCCGTACGACCTGCTGCCGGGGGCGCTGCTGCACCCCCGGCGCAACCCGTACACCGGGTACGGCACCGGACGGCTGCTCGCCGCGTTCTCCCGGGCCCGCCCCCGGCACGCGCCCGGCACCCGCTGGAACTACTCCAACTTCGGCGTCTCCCTCCTCGGCCTGGCGCTCAGCCGGACGACCGGGACGCCGTACGCGCGGCTCCTCGACGAGCGGGTGCTGACCCCGCTGGGGCTGACCCGGACCAGCGCGACCCCCGCCCCCACGGACGCCGTCGGGCACCGCAAGGACGGCACGACGCGGGTGCCGTGCACCTCGATGGGGGCGTTCGCGCCGGCCGCGTCGGTACGGGCCACGCCGGGCGACCTCCTGACCTACACCGAGGCCCACCTCGCCCCGTCCGGCCCGCTCGCCGACGCGCTGCGCCGGGTCGTCGTCCCGCAGCTGCGGCGCGGCCGGCACGGGGAGGGGCACACGCTGACCTGGTTCGTGCACGAGACACCGCGAGGGCCGCTGCTCTTCCACAGCGGGGCGACGTTCGGGCAGCAGGCGTTCGCCGGGTTCCACCCCGCGTCGGGGACGGCCGTCGTCGCCGTCGCCAACCGGCACCACCGGGGGTGCCGGCTCGTTCCCGTCGCGCACGACCTGCTGTACGGGCTGGCCACACAGGCGCCGGGGCGCGAGGAGCCGGTGGCGCTCGGGACGGGGTGGTGACCGCTCAGCGCAGGCGGGACCAGAGGGAGCGCTCCTCGGGGGTCGGGGGGACGTGCGGGACGGGGCGTTCGGGGTGGCCGGGGCCCGGGAGACCGTCGAGCGCTTCACCGGAAGGCGCCGGCTCGCGTTCCTCGTCCAGCACCGCCGGTGACATCCCCACCGCCAGCGCCCCCATCACCTGAGCGCTCCTGACCAGTTCCCGCACGAAGCTCTTGAGGAACCGCAGCACCATCGACAACCGCCCCTCCCGGCCGGACCCTTGGGCGCGCATCGTGCGTGCGCGCCCTGCACACCCGGTCGAGGACCGCTGGAAACACGTGTGCGCGACGCGGGGGAGCGCCGGTGATGATGCGGGGCATGCGCAGCCTGTTCCCGCACCACACCTGGACCCCCGTCACCGAGGGCGAGTCCGGCGCCGACGTCTTCCGCCTCACCGGAGCCGGCCCCACCCTCTACGCCAAGACCGGCCCCGAGGTCCCCGAGGAGACCGAGCGCCTGCGCTGGCTCACCGGCACCGGGATCCCCGTCCCGGCGATCGTCGCGAGCGACGAGCGTTGGCTGGTCACCGAGGCCGTCGAGGGCGTGCCCGCGGACGACGCCCCGGAAGCCCTCGCCGACCTCGCCCGCGCCCTGCACGCGCTCCCCGCCGCGACCTGCCCCTTCGACCGGCGGCTCGACACCACGACGGACGAGGCGCGCCGCCGCGTCCGGGACGGGCTGGTACGGCTCGACGACCTGGAGGAGGAGTACACGGGCTGGTCCGGGGAACGCCTGCTCGCCGAACTGGAGCGGACCCGGCCGGTGGTGGAGGACCTGGTGGTCTGTCACGGCGACCTGTGCCCCGACAACGTCCTCGTCGACCCGAGGACGGGCCGGGTGAGCGGGGTGATCGACGTCGGGCGGCTCGGGGTCGCCGACCGCCACGCCGATCTCGCGCTCGTCCTGCGGGAGTTGACCGGCGGGCGCGGGTGGCGGTTCCTGGAGGCGTACGGGGCGGGGCGCGTCGACGAGGAGCGGCTGGCGTACTACGTGCTGCTGGACGAGTTCTTCTGATGGCGGATCGCCGGAAGGTTGTTACAAGCCGGGGGTGAGGCGATACGTACGATGTGCCGGTCCTCGCGATCACTCCGCGTGGTCGGAAGGAGCGGTGATGAGGTTCTGGCGGGTGGCCGCCTGCGGGGTGCTCGCGGTCGGGCTCGCGGCGTGCGGGCGGCCCGACGGCGGCGTCAAGGTGGAAGGGCCCGCGGTCGCGTCCGTGCAGTGGTCGGGGCCCACGTACATCAGCGACGCGTACGGGCGGGCCTGGAAGCGGCCCGAGGAGATCGCCGTCCAGAACAGCGTCTACCTCCTGGACCTGCGGTGGACGGGATGGGGGACCGCCCGGCCGCGCGCCACCGGCATCGCGCAGGACACCGGGTGCCTGGCGGGGTGTTCCGACGGGAAGCTCGCCGAGTACCGCGTCGTGGTGGTGCTGAGCGGGCTCGTGCGGCGCGGCGACGTCGCCTTCTACGGGCACGCGGCGATCACACCGGAGAAACCGCCGGCCCCGTTCTGGGCCGAGGGCAACGAGGACACGTATCTGGACGTGCCCGATGAGTGAAGGGGACCACCGTGCCTGAGGTGCTGCTGGTCGAGGACGACGACCTGATCCGCGAGGCGACCCAGCTCACGCTGGAGGCACGCGGCTACCGGGTGCGGACCGCCGCCGACGGGGTGAGCGGACTCGCCCTGTTCCGGGAGAAGCGGCCCGACGTCGCCGTGCTCGACATCATGCTGCCCGGCCTCAACGGCGTCAGCCTCGCCGGACGCATCCGGGAGGAGTCCCGCGTGCCGGTGCTGCTGATCTCCGCGCGCAACGACCCGATAGACGTCGTCATGGGCCTGGAGGCCGGCGCGGACGACTACGTCACCAAGCCGTTCGACGGCCCCGTCCTCGTCGCCCGGATCCGCTCCCTGCTGCGCCGCGCCGTGCCCACCGAGGAGGCGCCGGGCACCCGGCTGACCTTCGGCGACCTGGAGTTCTGCCCCGACTCGATGACCGTCGAACGCGGCGGACAGCCCCTCGCGCTCACCGCGACCGAGCTGCGACTGCTGAGCGAGTTCGCCGCCGCCCCCGGCGCGGTGCTCTCCCGCGACCTCCTCCTCGAACGCGTCTGGGACTACGCCTGGTCCGGGGACACCCGCGTGGTCGACGTCCACGTCCAGCGCCTGCGCGCCAAGATCGGCCGGGAACGGATCGAGACCGTGCGCGGCTTCGGCTACAAGCTGCGCGTATGACCCGCCCCGGCCGCAGTCTCGGCACCAAGGTCGCCCTCGCGGTCGCCGTCGCGGCGGCCTGCGTCGCGGGCGCCGTCGGCGTCCTCGTGCACCGCCTCACCGCCGCCGACCAGCTCGCCACGGCCCGCGCCGCGATCGACCGCGAGATGGTGACGGCCGCCTACGACCACGCCGCCGGGCGCCGCAACGACGCTCGCGTCAACCGTCCCGACCTGCCCGCGCCGGTCGCCCGCGCGGTACGCGGCAAGGTCCGCGTCACCTACCTGCACGACGGCGTCCTGTGGGCGGCGACCCCCATCGCCGGCGGCAAGGTCCTCGCGCTGAAACGCTCGTACAGTCCCCAGGAACAGGCCCTGTCCACCCTCGACCGCACTCTCCTGGCGACCGGCGCCGCCGCGACCCTCGTGGTCTCCCTCGCCGGCCTGCTGCTCGGCATGCGCATGGGCCGCCGGGCCACCGCCGCCGCCCGCACCGCCGAACGCATCGCCGAGGGCGACCTCGACGCCCGCGTCCACCCGCGCGGCCACGACGAGATCGCCCGCCTCGCCGCCTCCGTCAACACCATGGCCGACGCGCTCGGCGCCCGCCTCGAAGCGGAACGCCGGGTCACCGCGGACATCGCGCACGAACTGCGCACCCCCGTCGCCGGCATGTCCACGGCCGTGGGCCTGCTGCCGCCGGGCCGCCCCTCGGAACTCATCGCGGACAGCGTGACCAAGCTGCGCGGCCTCGTGGAGGACGTCCTCGAAGTCGCCCGCATGGACGCGCAGGTCGCCGCCGTGGAACGCGAGCAGCGCGAGGTCAGCGCCATGGCGCGGCGCGCGGTGGCGGGACTGGCCGGGGTGAGCGTGGAGATCGTCACCGACACGGTCGTCTCGACCGACCCCCGGCGCGTCGAGCGCATCCTCACCAACCTCGCCGCCAACGCGCTGCGGCACGGCGCGCCGCCGGTCGTGATGACCGTCGACGGCCCCGTCGTCCGCGTCCGCGACCACGGGCCCGGCTTCCCCGACGACCTCCTGACGGTCCTGCACGCGTCCGGGCCCCAGCGGTTCCGCACCGGGGACCGGACCGGCGGCACCGGCCTCGGCCTGACCATCGCGACCGGCCAGGCCCGGCTGCTCGGCGCTCAGTTGACGTTCCGCAACCGGCCGGAGGGCGGCGCGGAGACGGAGCTGAGACTGACCTAGCGGGGCCTATCGGTTGAGGCCGCCGTGCGCGCCGTGGTCCCGGTCGTCGTCCACCGGCGCGTACAGGTTGTCGCGCCTCGGGCCGTCCGGCTCGTCGGTCTGCTGGGACGCGTACCCGGTGCGGGCCAGGTAGCGGTCGAGGAGGGCCGGCGCCAGCCGGTTGGCCAGCAGGGTCGCCCGGGTGCTCGCGCCGACCCAGCGCTGACGGCGGCCCGGCCGGTCGGCGGCGCGCAGGACACCGCGCGCGGCCGTCTCCGGCGTATAGACGGGCGGGATCGGCTGCGGCCGGCGCGGCAGCCGCGAGCGCACCCACGTGAACTGGGGCGTGTCGACGGCCGGGAGCTGCGCGACCGTGACCCGGACCCGGCTGCCCCGGTGCAGCAGTTCGAGCCGGACGGCCGACGTGAAGCCGTTGATGGCGTGCTTGGCCCCGCAGTACGCCGACTGCAACGGCACCGAACGCTCACCGAGCGCCGAACCGACCTGGACGACCGTGCCATGGTCGCGCGGCAGCATGCGGGCGAGGGCGGCCCGCGTGCCGTTGACGTAGCCGAGGTAGGTCACCGAGGTCACCCGCTCGTACTCGGCGGGCGTGATCGCGGTGAACGGCGCGAACACGGAGGCGAACGCGCAGTTCACCCACACGTCCAGCGGGCCCAGCGCCTCCTCCGCGCCGCGCGCCGCCGCCTCCACGGCGTCCGCGTCGGCGACGTCCGCCTCGTACACGTACGGCAGCCCGCCCCGCTCGCGCACCTCGCGCGCCGCCGCGTCCAGGCCCGCCTTGCCCCGGGCGACCAGGGCGACGCGGGCGCCGCGCTCCGCGTACAGGCGGGCGACCGCGCGGCCCACGCCGCCGCTCGCTCCGGTGACGACGACCGTCGTCGGGGCGGCCATCAGCGGGTCCTGAACGGGCGGGCCTGCTCGGCGTCGAGACGGAGCCCGAGGCCGGGACCGTGGACGGTGACCGCGCCGCCGAGCGGATCGAGGACACCGTCGAACAGCAGGCGCTCCACGCGGACGTGGTCGTGGAACCACTCGATGTGCCGCAGGTTCGGCACGGCGGCAGCGGCGTGCGCGTGGGCGTGCGGGGCGCAGTGCGCGGAGATCTCCAGACCGTGCGCGAGGGCCGGCGCGGCGACCCGCAGCCAGCCCGTGGTCACGTCCGCCTGGAGGCAGTCCACCGTGCCCGTGTCGGGCATCGCCCGGAAGTACGGCAGGGTGTACCCGTACTCCCCGGCGGTGACCTCCGCCTCGACCCGGCCCCGGATCTCCGCGAGCGTGGCCGGCCGGTCGGCGGAGACCGGCTCCTCGAACCAGGTCACGCCCTCGCCCTCCAGCGCGGCCGACAGCCGCACCGCCTGCTTCGCGCCGTAGCCGCCGAGCGGGACGTCGAGCAGCCGGGACTTCGCGTCCCACAGCGCCGTGTGGTCCCAGGAGAGGGTGCCGTCGGCTTCGGGGGTCTCGGTGGGGATCGTGCAGACGGCGCTGTCGACTCGGTCGACCACGGGTTCGTCGGTCATCGGGGGGCCTCCTGGGGTGTCTCCGTTCAGCGATGGCTGTCGTGTTCCCCGGCTCATGACGGACGAAAGAAAAAAGTTCGGTCCCGGGAGCGGGTCATTCGCCTTCGTTGACCGGTTTGCCGCTCGCGGGCCCCGGACGTCGGCGCGGGCTGCCCCGGCCTCGGGGGGAGGGGAAGGCCGGTGTGCGATGACGGCCCGCGCGGAGCCGGGGAGGGGCGGCCGTCACCCCCACCCGGGGCTGCCCGTGCCCGGCCGCGCAGGACGCGTCAACCGGCGGTCATCGCCGTTGCCGCGTACGTCAAGGAGAGCAGGGCCATGACGGCGGCCGGGACGGCTCTATCGCGGCGGCCACGCCCAGTGGCACCCAGGTCAGCCCCGTCAGCAGACCGGCGACCCCGGCCACCTCCAGCGCGCCGACGACGCGATAGAGCCGTACCGGCATGCCGAGATGGTCCGCCGCCCGGCGCATGAACGGCGCCGCGGCGAGCGCGGTGGTCATGAGGCGGACCTGCTCTTGCGGCGCTCCTCGCCCAGCAGGGCGTAGTGGTCGATGAGTTCGGGGCGGTCCACCGTGGCCGGATCGACGACCTGCTCCGCCGCGGCGCCCTGGAGCAGCCGCTTGATGGGGACCTCCAGCTTCTTGCCGGTGCGGGTGTGCGGGATGCCCGGCACTGCGAGGATCTCGTCGGGGACGTGGCGGGGTGAGGCGCCGGTGCGGACCGCGTCGCGGATACGGTCGCGCAGGGCGTCGTCCAGCTCGACCCCGGCCGCCGGGACCACGAACAGCGGCATCCAGTAGCCGCCGTCGGGTTCCTCCGCGCCGATGACCAGGGCCTCGGCGATCTCGGGGAGACCTTCGACGACGTCATGGATGTCGGCGCTGCCGAGCCGCACACCGTTGCGGTTGAGCGTCGAGTCGGAGCGGCCGTGGACGATCACCGAGCCGTGCCCCGTGACCGTGATCCAGTCGCCGTGTCGCCACACCCCGGGGTACGCCGAGAAGTAGGCGTCGCGGTAACGGGTGCCCTCCGGGTCGTTCCAGAAGCACAGCGGCATCGAGGGCATGGGGCGCGTGACGACCAGCTCGCCGACCCGGTCGATGACGGGGAAGCCCTCGGCGTCGTACGCGGCCAATGCCACGCCCAGGTGCGGCGCGGACAACTCGCCTGCCCAGACCGGGGTGTTGGGGGCGCTGCCCGCGAACCCGGAGACGATGTCGGTGCCGCCGCTGATGGAGGCCGGCAGGAGGTGGTCGCCGACGTGGTCGCGGATCCAGGGGTAGGCGGAGGCGGGCAGGGCCGAGCCCGTGCAGCCGACGACGCGGACGGCCGACAGGTCGTGGACGGACGGGTCGATGCCGAACTTGGCCATACCCAGCAGGTATTGGGGGCTGGTGCCGAAGACGGTGACCCGATGGCGGGCGGCCAGTTCCCACAGCACGTCGGGCTTGGCGAAGGGGGCCGGGCTGCCGTCGTACGTACAGGTCGTCGCGCCGGTGAGGAGGGTGGAGACGACCAGGTTCCACATCATCCAGTGGGTGGTGGTGTACCAGAGGAGGCGGTCGCCGGGGCCCAGGTCCGAGTGGAGCCCCAGGGTTTTCAGGTGCTCAAGCAGCACGCCGCCGTGGCCGTGCACGATGCCCTTGGGCGGGCCGGTGGTGCCGGAGGAGAACACGACCCACAGCGGATGGTCGAACGGGACCGGTACACAGGTGAGATCTTCGGCGCGGGCGGAGGCGTCCTCCCAGGGGATGACCAGCGACGGGTACGCCCGCGACGGCCAGGGCAGGCCCATGTGGTCCACCAGCAGGGTCGCCTTCAACGTGGGGAGGGCGTGGGCGAGTTCGAGGACGGCGTCGCGGCGGTCGTGGGCGGTGCCGTTGAACAGGTAGCCGTCGGCGGCGATCAGCACGGTGGGTTCGAGCTGGGCGAAGCGGTCGGCGGCGGCCTTGGGGGCGTAGTCCTGACCGCACACCGACCACACGGCGCCCAGGCTCGCGGCGGCGAGGAACGCGACGACGGCGTGCGGGGTGTTGGGCAGATAGCCGACGACCCGGTCGCCCTTGCCGACCCCGAGATCGCGCAGGGTGGCGGTCACGGAGGCCACCAGGGCACGCAGCCGGGCGCCGGTCACCTCGTATCCGGCACCGGTCTCGTCGAGGGCGATGATCGCCGTGCCGTCGTCGCGGACGTTGCGCAGGGCGTGGTGGGCGTAGTTGAGGGTGGCGCCGGGGAACCAGCGGGCGCCCGGCATCCGCTCCTCGGCCAGCACCTGCTCGTAGGGGGTGTCGGCGTCGATGTCGAAGTACTGCCACACCGCGCTCCAGAAGCCCTCCAGGTCGGCGACCGACCACTGGTGCAGGGCGGCGTAGTCCCGCGGGTCCATGCCCTGGAGCCGGGCGAAGTCCGCGATGCGACTGGCGGCCGCCGTCTGCGGATCGGGGGTGAAGAAGGGCGTACTCATCGCGTCGTACTCCTCGACAGGCGTTTCGGGGCCGTCCGCCCGGAAGGGACGGGGCGCCGGGTGGTGTGCAGCAGGGAGGCCCAGGCGGCGGTCGACGTGAAGTCCTGACCGCCCGAGGGGAGGACGTCCAGCACGACGCGGTCGGGCCGCACCAGGACCGCGTCCGCGCGTCCGCCGCGCAGCCAGGCCGCGAGGGTGCCGTCGTCACCGAGGTCGGCCACGCAGCGCGCGCGTATGCCGAGGCTGTGGGCGAGCGCGGTCAGGGAGGGGCCGGGTTCGGTGGCGGTCAGTACGGTGAAGGAGTCGCCGAGCAGTTCGTCGAGACGGGTACGCCGTCCGTCGACGCTCACCCACGGTTGGGGGCAGTGCGTGCCCGCCAGGCGTCGGCGGACCCCGCGCCACACCAGCGGTCCGGCGGTCAGGGGCGGGCTGAGGTCGCGGCCGGCCAGCTCGGTCAGGCCGGGTATGCGGCAGGCGGCGGCCAGCGCCCGCCGGCGGAGCGCGGCGGCACCGTCCTGGCCGCCGGTCATGGCCCAGCCCATGGCGACCGCGAGGCGGACCACATGCCGTGCGTGCGGCTTGCGTTCGCTCTCGTAGGTGTCCAACAGCCGTTCGTCGCCGCCCTGCTGGAGGACGCGGGCGAGTTTCCAGGTGAGGTTGTAGGCGTCCCGCAGCCCTGAGCACAGGCCCTGGCCGACGAACGGCGGGGTGAGGTGGGCGGCGTCGCCGAGCAGGAAGACCCGTCCGTCGCGCCAGCGGTCGGCGACGCGGGCCCGGAAGGTGTACCGCGTCTCGCGGACGACCTCGAAGTCACCGTCGTACGAGGGCGGCAGCCACGGGGTGACCAGCTCACGGACCGTCTCTTGTCCTTCCCCGAGCCTGAACTCCCAGCGGTAGCGGTTCTCGCTCACGCGCATGAAGGTGGCCGGACGGGCCGGGTCGCAGATCTGGTCGACGCCTTCCCAGCAGCGGACGGGGCCCGTCGTGTCGACGTCGATGACCGTCCAGCGTTCCTCGAAGCGCAGGTCCTCCCACGCGCCGCCGATCGCCTCGCGGGTGAGGCTGCCCGCGCCGTCGCAGCCGAGGACCGCGTCGGCCCACAGCTCGTGGTCGCCGGTGCCGTCGCGGTAGGTGACACGGACGGGGCCGGCGGAGTCGGGGCCGACGCCGGTGACCTCCACACCACCGCGCAGTTCGCACTCGGGGCGCCGGGCCAGGGCGTCGCGCAGTACGCGTTCCAGCTCGGGCTGGTCGAACATGCTGGTCTGCGGGTAGCCGTGCAGGCCGTGCCGGGTGCGCGGGAACTCTGCCATCACCCGGTGCCGGGCGTCCAGCAGCCGCAGTCCCTTCGCCGGGCGGGAGATCGCGGTGAACTCCTCACCGACGCCCGCCGCTTGGAGGATCCGGCGGACCTCGTCATCGGCCGCGACGGCGCGGGGGAGGGGGTAGACGTCCTGGTGGCGTTCGAGGACGACGCTGCGGACGCCGCGCCGGGCCAGGAGAAGGGCGGCGGTCACGCCCACCGGCCCGGCCCCGACGATCACGACGGGCACACGTGCGGCTTCATCGACGGTCATGTGCGGCTCACCTCGGATGTCAGTTCGCGGCCGCGACGGGCGTGCGCTGCTCGCCGAGGTCGATGCGGCCGTCGGGGGTCGCGATCGTCGCCGTGATCACGTCGCCCGGATTCAGGTAGTGCGGGTTCTTCGCCTGGCTCCTGAAGAACGCCTTCCATTTCACGGCGGGCGGCAGCAGCGCGCCGATCTTCTCGACGGCCTTCGGCGGCGCCTTCAGGGCCGTGCCGCCGGGGGTGCCGGTGAGCAGCAGATCGCCGGCGTCCAGGGTCTGGAAGCGGGCCAGCAGGGTGAGTGCCCGCGCCGGGCGGACGATCATGTCGGCCAGGGTGCGGTCCTGGCGCGGCTCGCCGTTGACACTCAACCTCAGCCGCAGGTCCAGGAGATGGGCGAAGTCCTCCGGCTCCAGCAACGACAGGTACGGACCGGTCGGCGTGAAGGTGGGGTACGACTTGCTCTCGTAGAACTGTGTCTTGGTCAGCTGCACCTCACGGGCGCTGACGTCGTTGGTGATCACCAGCCCGGCGACGTACGACGGCAGGTCCCGCTCCTCGACGACGGTGCCGACGGGCAGCGGCGCGCCCATGACGAGGCCCAACTCGATCTCGTAGTCGAGGAATTTCACGTGCGACGGCCGGACGACGGCGTCGCCGGGGCCGCTGACCGAGCCGGACGCCTTGCGGAAGAAGGCGGGCGGGATGTCGCCGGTGAAGCCCGAATCGCGGGCGTGGCTGCGGTAGTTGACCATCTGGGCGACCACCCGGCAGGGGGTGGTGACCGGTGAGAGGGCAGCCAGGTCGGCGACGGGTGTGCCCGCCTCGCCTGAGAGGGCCGCCTCTCGTACGGCGTCGCGGTCGGCCAGCAGCTCGGCGGTGGTGGCGGCCTTGGTCTCGACGGGGACGGCGCGGTCACCGAGGACCGCCCACCAGCCGTCGGCGGTGCGCAGGACGTTCGTACTCATGTCGTTGCCTTCATCAGGGGGGTCGGGTTCAGGATTTGGCGGCCTTGAGCAGGCCGAACAGTCGTGCCGGGTCCATCTCGTTGTCGCCGCGCAGGGCCTCGACGACATCGCGGACCCGCTGCGGGGAAGGGCTCGCGCCGAGGAAGTCGCGGGTGGCCGGCGGGCCCCACTGGGCGAGGCCGCTGGTCGACATGGGCGCCCAGCCGGGCTCGACGTCGCAGGAGAACAGGTCGCCGTCGGCGAAGTGCTCCAGCATGAAGTGGTCGGGGTCGCGCCAGTAGTCGAAGAGCTGACTGCCCTGGATGTGCCGGCCGATGCCCCAACTGCGCTTGTATCCGCGCTCCTTGAGGTATTCGCCGCCGGCCGCGATGGAGTCCAGATCGGTGACCTGGTAGGCGGAGTGGACGTATCCGGTGCCCGGCCCGAGGTGCATGGCCAGGGTGTGGTGGTCGGCCGGCACGCCGCCGAGGTCGCAGCGGATGAACGCCATCGTGGGACCGCGTCCGCGCTGCCCGTCCAGGAACAGGAAGTCGGACACGATCATCCCGAGGGTGTCCAGGTACCAGTCCAGGGCCCGGCCGAACACCCGCGTCTCCAGCACCACATGGCCGAGCCGCTGGATGCGGGACGGCTCCCGAGGCGGCCGCTGGGTGGCGTTGGTACGCCGGTGATCCGTGCCGAAGTTGAGCAGCAGTGGCCGCTGTTCCGGCAGTGCGGGAAGCGGTGCGGCGCAGTGCACGACCCGGACCGGGAAGCCCGACGGGTCGAGCAGGTCGACCGCCTTGCCGCCGCCGGGAACGTCGGCGTCCCGCACGGACGATCCGGTGGCGCGGGCCAGCCGGTCCAGGTCGCCCCGCTCGGCGGCGCGGAACGCCGGACCGATGAAGCGGGACGTACGGCCGCGTCGGATCACCATGCAGGGCGAGCCGGCGAAGGTGCCGCGCAGCCACAGCTCGCTCGCGGTGCGGGCGGCGACGCCGAAGCCGAAGTCGCGGGCGAAGACCTCCGCCCGGTCCAGGTCGGGCTTCTCGAACTCCAGCCAGGCCAGGTCGGCCACCTTGATCGCGGGGTTCCGGGAGCGGCCGGGGTGTTCGCCGCGCAGGGCGCCCTGCGCGCTGTGGAGGTTCTGGTGGGCCGTGATGACGTCCCCGTCGACGCGTGTTTCAGACATGGTGCCCTCCGAGCGGCATTGCCTTGATGAGGAAATCATCAACTGTGACTGTTTCATCGTCAAGGCGTTCACCGCGGTAAATGATGAATTCATCAGGACTGCGATCCCCTTCGTCCCGGCGGGTAGGCTTTGCGCATGTCTACGTCAGCCCCGCCCAGCAACCGGTTCGAGCGGCGTCGTGCGGAGACCCGCAGGGCTCTCGTGCGAGCGGCCCGGCAGATCCTCGCCGAGAGCGGCGACACCGGCGCGAGCATCCAGACGATCGCCGAGCGCGCGGACGTCGGCTTCGGCTCCTTCTACAACCACTTCGACTCCAAGACGGAGCTGTTCGAGGCGGCGGTGGCCGACGCTCTTGAGGAGTTCGGCCAGGCGTTCGACGAGGGCCTGACGGGGATCGACGACCCGGCGGAGCTGCTTGCGGCCGGCTTCCGGCTGAGCGCGCGCATGGCCGACTCCCACCCGGAGCTGATGCAGGTCCTGCGCCGTCGCGGTCTCGGTCACGTCCACTCGGCCAACGGCCTGGGCCGCCGGGCACTGCGGGATCTCCAGGTCGGCATCGCCTCGGGCCGCTTCGCCCCCCTCGACCCCGTGGTCGCCCTGTCCGCACTGGGCGGCACCCTGCTGTCCCTGGTGGAGCTGCGTTTCGCCCGCCCCGAGGTGGACGGCGACGAGGCCGCGGCCGACCTCGCCGAGATGGTCCTGCGGATGCTGGGCCTGCCCGCGGACGACGCCCGCGAGATCGCCCGACGCCCCTTGCCCGACGCCGCCTGACCTCACGCGGACGACGAGTCCGGGTGGAACGTGACCGAGCGGCCCGTGAAGCGGGCGTCGATCCCGTCCTCGGTGGTGGTGACCGACCGCAGCCGGAGCCCTTCGGGCACGTTCCGCAGCGGAATGGGCTCGTCCAGGGCCTTGTCGAGCAGTGATCTCAGCGGAGGGGGCGGTTCACCCTGCTCCGCGCGTACGTCCGTGAAGGCGAGACGGTTGCCGTCGGCCGCCGAGACGGCCGCGCTCACGGTCACGTCGCCGACGAACGGCAGACTCGCGGTCGCGTCGACCCGGCCGGGCCCGTCCCCGGGTGACACCCGCACGCCGAGCGCGCTCGACACGTCCGCGTACGACAGGAACGCGGTCGCCGTGACGCCGTCCGCGTGAGCCTCGTCGGCGCTCCCCGAGGTCTTCAGCCCGTCCATCCCGACCGTCAGCCTCGTCACCGGGAGCGGCCGGGTGGTGCCGTCGGCCGGAATGTCGTGGGCGGTCAGGTCGACATGGTCCAGGCTGCCCGCGGCCAGTTGGTTCAGTACGGGAAAGCCCCTGACGTGCACCGACGGCCGATCGGCGGTTCCCATGCCGTCCTGGAACGCCTCGGCCGTACGGCTCTCCGCGTGAGCCGCGGCGATCCGGTCGACCGAGACTCCGCCGACCAGCAGGGCCACCAGGGACGCGGCGGTGATGATCATGCGCCGCCTGGTCCGGGCCGGAGGGCTCGCGTATACGGAGCCGTCGCCGTAGTAGGGCTCGCCGACGTACTCCTTGTCGCGGTGGGACTGGTACATGGTTCTCCTCTTCGGGTGGTGCTTGGTAGGTGCGCGCCTACGCGGCGTCGCCCGCGGGGTGGACGAGTCCGTGGACGCACGCCGCGGCGCTGTCTCCGGCCACGCCCATCGCGATCAGGGCGGCGGTCGCGGTGCCGGTGCCGTCGTCACTCCAGGCCTCGCTGTTCACGCAGTCGAGAAGCCCCAGCAGGTGCCCCTCCAGCGCCCGGGTCAGGACGACCGGGGGGATGCCGGTCTGGAAGGCGCCCTGCCGTTGCCCCCGGCCGATGATCGCCTCCGCCATGTCCCGCGCGGGGGCCGGGACTTCAGCCGGCCGATCGGCCCCGAGGTCCTGGGGAGCGAGGCGGAGCAGGATGCGGTGGCGATCTCCGACGGGCCACACCGCGAGGACGAAGCGCGCCAGCTCCGTGACGGCGTCCGCGGTCGGTGCGCGCGGGGCCGCGAGCGCCTGCCGCAAGGCCCACGTGGCCTCCTCCACCAGCCCCTCCATCAGTGCGGCCCGGCCGTTGAAGTGGCCGTAAACCGTACGGCGTACCACCCCTGCCGCCTCGGCGATGTCACCGAGGCTGCTGTCGGGGTCGCGCCCGAGTTCCTGCCGGGCCGCCTCCAGGATGCGGGCCCGCGTGAGCAGGGCGCGGCTGCGTTCCGGGGCGGCTGCCAGGTGTGCGTGGATCATGTCGAACCTCCAGTGGACGGGGGAGGGCGACTCGATAGTTGCACATCGACGGGCAATAAACTAGTCTGCACATTAACGGGCAATTAGTTGCCCCTGGTGCCGAGCCTTCTTGGTCCCACGTGCACCGATCCCATCGATTCCGCACCCCCGAAGCCTCCGCTTCACCTCCTGCCGAGGAGCCCCGCCATGCCGCTCTTTCCGAACACACCCGTCGAGAAGATGACGGAGCCCTACCACCGCCGCTGGTGGGCCCTGCTGGTTCTGTGTCTGAGCCTGCTGATCGTCGTCATGGCGAACACGTCACTGATCGTGGCCGCCCCCGACATGACCAAGGACCTCGGGCTGAGCAGCAGCGACCTGCAGTGGGTCATCGACGGCTACACCGTCCCCTACGCCGCGCTGATGCTGGTGCTGGGCGCGATCGGCGACAAGTACAGCCGCCGTGGCGCCCTCGTCCTCGGCCTGCTGATCTTCGCCGGAGGCTCGGTGATGGGCGGCCTGGTCGACGAGACGAACCTCGTCATCACGGCCCGCGCGATCATGGGGGTCGGCGCCGCCGTCGTCATGCCGGCCACCCTCTCGCTGCTGGTCGCGATCTTCCCGCGCGCCGAGCGCGCCAAGGCGATCACCGCCTGGTCCGCGACCTCCGGTCTCGCCATCGCCGCCGGTCCACTGACCGCCGGCTGGCTGCTGGAGAACCACGCCTGGGGCTCGACGTTCCTGATGAACGTCCCCCTGGCCGTCCTCGGCGTCGTCGGCGCGCTGCTGCTCGTACCGCCGTCGAAGGCGGAGGACATGGGCCGGATCGACTACGTCGGCGGTCTGCTGTCGATCGTCTCGGTCGGCTCCCTGGTCTACGCGACCATCGAGGGCCCGCACTTCGGCTGGGGCACCGGCCCGATCACCGCGGCCGTCGTCGCCGGTGTGGGCCTGCTGGCCTTCGTCGCCTGGGAGTTGAAGCACCCCAACCCCATGCTGAACGTGCGCAAGTTCGCCGAGCGTCCCTTCAGCGGCTCGATGCTCGCGGTGCTGTTCTTCTTCTTCGGCACCTTCGGCTCGATCTACTACTCCACCCAGTTCCTGCAGTTCGTCCTCGGCTACGACGCCCTGGAGACCGGCATCCGCCTGCTGCCGCTGGCCGGAGCCGTCTTCGTCGGCGCCGCCGTCACCGGCAAGCTGGCTCCGAAGCTCGGTGTGAAGACCGTGGTGGGCAGCGGCATGGTGATCGGCACCGTGGGCGTCTTCCTGCTCACCCGGATCGACTCCGGCTCCGCCTACACCGACTTCCTGGCCCCGCTGCTGCTGCTCGGCTTCGCCATCGGCCTGAGCCTGTCCCCGGCCACCGACACCATCATGGGCTCCTTCCCCGAGTCGGAACTGGGCGTCGGCGGCGGCGCCAACGACACCGCCCTGGAACTCGGCGCCTCGCTGGGCATCGCCATCCTCGGCTCGCTGCTCGCCACGTCCTACAAGGACAAGCTCACCGACCTGGCCGGCGGCCACCTCCCGGCCGAGGCCATGGACGTCGCCAAGGACTCCGTCGGCGGTGGCATCGCGGTCGCCGAGCAGGTCGCCAAGAACCCCCAGGGCGGTGCCGAGCAGGCCCAGACCCTGCTCGGAGCGGTCCACGAGTCCTTCGCCCACGCCATCGCCCACACCAGCCTCATCGGCGGCATCATCATGGCCGTCGGAACCCTGATCGTCGTCGCCGTCCTGCCCGGCCGGGGGCACACCACCAGGCACGGTGAGGAAGAAGCGACGCCGGCGACCGAGGAGCAGGCCGAGACCATGGGCGCCTGAGCCCTGTACACCGGAGGCCGGAATCTGGATTCCGGCCTCCTCCACCCCCAGGACGGGCCGTGCCTTGAGCGGCGCACGGCCCCGGGACGGTGCCGGGAGGGGACACCCGGCACCGTCCCTTTTTTGGTTGTTCGTCCCGGGTGGCTGGGGTGGCGTTCAGTGGACCTCCGAGGTGACCCCGACCGGGCCCGGTTCCAGGGTGATGGTCGAAGATCAGGCGCTGAAGACGCGTCCGCCGGGCTGCTCGCGGTGGAGCGCACTGCGCAGGCGCCATTCAGGGGCCGGGAGTCCGGGCGGGACGACGGCGCTCTCGCCGAACCCCGTCAGCAGCTCACTGAGTGACCTTCCCGAGGAAGACGGCAAAGGGCCCTCAGCCGGGCGTGGCCGGCTGAGGGCTCGATGCTGTCCGGTGTCAGCGACGTCTCACTGGCCGCCGTCCGTCGCACCTGGCGTCGCCTCCGGCGTCGTCGCCGTGTCGTCGGCGGGTGTCCCGTCGTCCGACGGCGCGTCCTGGGCCTCCTCGGTGACGACGACCACCGTGCTGCCCTCCTCGACCTCGCTCCCGGCCGCCGGGGTGCTGGAGGTGACCACGGCGTCGGAAGCCTGGGAGTACCCGGAGGCGACGGTCACCTGGAGGCCGAGGCCACCCAGTTCGTTCTGGACCTCCCCCAGGGTCTTGCCGATGATGTCCGCCGGAATCCGCACGGTCCGCACCGACTTGGCGATCCGGACACCGACCGACGAACCGGGCTCGACCTCATCTCCCGCGGTGATGCTCTGTCCGACGACGGTACCGGCCTCCGCGCTGCTTTCCACCTCGGTGGTGTCGCCCAGCTCGAGGTCGTGCTCGGCGAGCAGCTTGCGGGCCTCGCCCAGGGTGCTGCCGGTGAGGTCGGGAACCGTGGCCTTCTCGGCCTCCTTGGCCACCGTGAGCGTGATCTCGGTGCCCTTCTCGACGCTCTCGCCGCCTGCCGGATCCTGCTCCAGGACGGTCCCGGCGTCCTCGGTGGACACCTTGTGCCGGAGCTTCACCTTGAAGCCCTTGTCCTCCAGGATGCGGGACGCGTCGTCCTCGTCCTTGTCCGTGACGTCCGGCACCTCGGCCTTCGGCGCGCCGGTGGAGACGATGACCGACACCGCCTCTCCCTTGTCGAGCCGGCCGTCCAGCGGGGTCTGCTCGCAGACGTGCCCCTTGGGCTGGTCCGCGCAGGGCTCCTGCTTGGTCACGGTGAGCGTGAGTCCGACGTTGTCCGCCGTGCGCCGGGCCTCCGCCAGGGTCTGGCCGACGAGATCGGGTACGTCCGCCTTGCCGTCGTCGGCCGTACCGCGCCCGAACACGAACCAGCCGAGCGCGAGCGCCACGACGACGACCGCGACACCCGTCCCGATCAGCGCGGCACCGCCTCTGCGGCGGCCCTTCTCCGCCGCGTCATCGCCGTCGGGCTCCTCGTCGCCGCCGTCGAACCCCCCGTCCGGGACGGTTCGCGCCACGAGGCACGCCTCGACGTCGGCGTGCATCTCCCGCGCGGACTGGTAGCGATACGCGGGGTCCTTCGACAGTGCCCGCAGGACGATCGCGTCGACCTGCGGGCCCACCTCGGGGTTGTAGAGGCTCGGCGGCCGTGGCTCCTCCTGGACGTGCTGGTACATCACCGCCATCGGCGAATCACCGGTGAACGGCGTGCGCAGGGTGAGGAGTTCGTACAGAAGGCAGCCCACCGAGTACAGGTCGGAGCGGGCGTCGATGGCGTGTCCCATCGCCTGCTCCGGGGAGATGTACTGTGCGGTGCCGATCACCATGGAGGTCTGGGTCATGCTGACGTCCCGTGCGTCACGGGCGATGCCGAAGTCCATGACCTTCACCTGACCGGACCAGGTCACCATGACGTTGGCCGGCTTGATGTCCCGGTGCACGATGCCGTGCTGGTGGGAGTGCGCGAGCGCCTCCAGGACGTCCGCCGTCACCTCCAAGGCGCGTTCGACGGTCAGCGGTGGCCCGGAGTGCAGGGCCTCGCGCAGGGTCATGCCGTCGACGTACTCCATCACGAGGTACGGCAACTGCGCCCCGTACGAGATGTGTTCGCCCGTGTCGTAGACGGCGGCGATGGCCGGGTGGTTGAGCGAGGCGGTGGACTGGGCCTCCCGCCGGAACCGCTCCTGGAGTGCCGGATCGTGGGCGAGGTCGGTGCGCGGAGTCTTCACCGCGACGCCGCGGTCGAGTCGGAGATCGTGCGCGAGATGCACCTCGGCCATGCCTCCGGAGCCGAGCAGCAGCCGCAGTTCGTACCTGTCGCCGAGGAGCGCCACCGGCGCGGGCTGGGGGAAGGCCAGATCGTCTGGTCCGCCGAAGTTCATACCCAAGATAATTGCACATCTAGGGGTAACTAAAGAAGTGGGGGCGGACATGGAAAGACCCCGGCGCTCCGCACCGGGGTCACGTCGGACTGCGGGGGCGATCTCACCCCTCGGCGGCGGCCACCTCGTCGACGACGCTCTGCGCCCGCTTCTCCGGCACACCGGCCGCGATGAGCGTGGTGACGGCCACCCGGGTGCCGTCGTCCTCCAGCGCCCCGGTGTTGACCTCTTCCAGCAGGGCGACCGTCATCGCCTCCAGGCCGGCGCTCAGCACCGGGGCCGGCAGGTGGGAGTGGAAGATCCCGTCCCGTTGTCCCTGCTCCACGATGGCCGTGACCCTGACCCGGGCCGGTTCCAGGATCCCGGCGACCCGGTCCATGCCGAGGTCCCGCCGGGCCAGCGCCAGGAGCATCCGGTAGCGGTCGCCCACGGGCCAGAGCGCCAACGTGAAGTGGGCGAGCGCCCGGTCGGCCGGCTCCGTTTCCCCCGTGCCGGCCGCGACGGCGGCCTGAAGCGCCTCGGTGGCCTCCTCGGCCAGCGCGTCCAGCAGCGCCGCCCGGCCGGGGAAGTGCCCGAACAGCGTGCGCCGCACGACACCGGAGGCGCGGGCAAGTTCCTCCAGGGTGATGTCGGGATTCCGCCCGAGCTCCTGGCGAGCGGTGGCCAGGATGCGGGCCCGGTTGGACCGTGCGTTGCGTCGCTGGGGCACACGGCCGACGGGCGGAGACACGAAAGGAACCTCGAAGAAGCCAGGGCGGAGAATGGACCTCGCCATTCTGGCACGCGCGTCCCGACCGACCCGCGGCCGCGTCCTGGGTCGGTCGGGACCTGGTCAGGCGGGCAGCTCCTCGATGCCGGACGGCTCCTGCGGCTCGACGCCGTTGAAGCGGTGCCGGAAGTCGCTGGACGCGGGGTACGCGGCGCGCCGGGAGCGCATGATCGAGCCCAGCGGGCGGTGGGCCTCCAGGGCGTGCCAGGGGCTGAAGGAGAGGACGTCGTCGGCGTAGCGGCGGCGGGCGTCGCTGTAGGCGTCCTGGGCGGGCAGGTGCAGCACGGCCACGGTCTGGTGCGGTGACAGTTCCTCGGGCCACAGGACCGAGGCGTCCTCCACCGGCATCCGGTCGATGTCCGTGCACAGCTGGGCGCGGATGTCGTACTCGGCGCTGTTGTCCGCGAAGAAGTCGATGACGAGGTCGCGCAGGGCCGACTCGCCGGCCTTCTTGTCGACGTGGCTGCCGGTGAGGGCCCTGACGTTCGCCGACCGGGGCGCGGCGGACATCTTCGCCACGTGGTCGCCGTAGCGCAGCGCGGCCATGGAGTGGAAGGTCTCGCCGAGGATGTGGTCGTTGGCGGCGGCCAGGGTCTCGACGGCGGGCGGCAGCGGACGTCCGACGCGCGTGAGGGCCTTGGCGGCCACGCGGGCGGCCGCGCCGGTGAGCTGGAGCTGCTGGTCGCTCTGGCCGGGCTGTTTCTCCAGGATGCCCTGGAGTTTTGCGTATTCGGCGATGTTGCCGAAGGGCAGGGTGGGGTGGTTGACGAGGAGGAAGTCCTGGGTGGTGAAGCCGTCGTCGAGGGCGCGGGGCCCGGGGGCGCCGATCACCTTCATCGCGAGGCCGCGCTGGACGGGCACCTGGTCGGAGCGCAGGTCGCCGGGGGCGGAGGAGAAGCGGACGATCACCGGGTAGGTGACCGGTTCGGCGAAGAGGCCCTGGGCGAGGTGGGCGGGCAGGCCGGGCTGGACGCGCAGCTCGCCGGCGAGGACGCCGTGGCTCTTGGCGTGGGCGTCGCGCAGGCCGTGCCGGTGCTTGTCGGCGACCTGCTGGTTGGCCTTGCCCATGGCCGCGACGACCTGGCGGACGAGTTCGTCCTCGTCCGGAAAGGGCTGTTCGAGGTCGGGGCTGTAGCGGACGTACGAGGTCATGGGGAATGCCTTCGCGCGAGGTGGGGTCAGTTGCCGGCGAGCCAGCGGATGGCGGACAGGCTCGGCATGAAGAAGTACTCGCCGCCGAGGAGGGTGTTGAAGGACTGGATGTTCCGCACCCGGCGCGGCGGGGTCCCGGGCACCGTGAAGTAGGCACCCTTGTCCTGGAGCGAGATCATCGGGTCCTTCTCCTTGCCCAGGCCCATGAAGTTGCCGGAGTCGACCCATTCGCTCTGCAGGAACTCGACGTTGTCGATGGCTCGGGCGCCGAGGGCGATGAAGTCCAGGCCGCGCGGTGTGCCGTCGTCCTTGAGGCGGTCGGGGGGCAGTGGGGTGCCGTAGGAGGTGCCGCGCCGGATGATGCGGCGGATGTTGACGTCGCTGAGGACCGTCAGCTTGGTGTCGCGCGGGTTCATCCGGCGGATGTGGGAGCCGAGCGGGGTGCGCAGGCCGCGCGGGTCGGCGGAGTAGTCGAAGTCGTTGATCCGGTTCGGGTCCTCGCCGATCGCGGGGGTGTCGCGCTCCGGGGACAGGGCGAGGGGTGCGCCGCTGCGCCAGCGGCCGACCAGCTTGGCGGCCAGCAGCTCGCGTTCGGCCTCGGTGGAGGCGTTGTCGTGCAGCCACTTGTTGAAGGCCGCGACGTGGGAGTGGTACTTGCGGAAGACGACGTACGTGCCGTTGCGGCCCAGGACGTCCGGAGCCGGCACGGGCAGCGGTACGCCGGTCTCGCTGGGGTGGCCGAGGACGAACTCGCCGGCCTTGATGGGCCGTCCGTCGCCGGGCAGGGGTTCGGCGCCGCTGCCCTCGACCACCGGCTGGCTGAAACCGTCCCGGTAGCCGAAGACGTTGAACCCGTCGGCCGCGAAGTCCTGGTGCGACAGCAGCTTTACGCCCGGGACCTCGCCCAGTTCCTTTTCGTAGGCGGCGACTTCGGCCCGCCAGTCGTCCTCGCTCGCGGCATGCACCGTGACGGCGACATGCACGCGCGGGGTGCCGAAGGGGAACTCCCAGCGGTCCGGCGCGTTCACGCCGGTGTCCCGCAGCCGCTCGGCGCGGGCCGCCATCCCGGCGCGGAAGTTGGCGGGGAAGGAGGCCAGTGACGTCTCCGGCAGCCCCAGTGCGACCAGCCCCTGATAGCTGAGGGCGAGGGCCAGCCAGGACGGCCGCGGTTCGTCCCAGCGCGCCGCCGAGGTCACCCGTGGGGCCAGCCGGCGCAGCAGTTCCCTGCCCGCGGCCGGTTCGGTGATCTCCAGGATCGCGTGGGTGCCGAAGTAGGGCTCGGGCCGGGCCCGCAGCAACGTCGCCTGGATGTCGTCGAGGTCCAGGGTGGGCGGGCGGCGCAGCCGCCGGAACAGCGGGGGCGGGGAAGGCATGGTGTGCCTGCCTTCTCAGTTGAGGTCCGACAGGAAACGCTGGACGGCGGCCTCCTGCCGCTTGAGCCGGTGGCCCTCCGCGACGGTGAGGCCCGGGTGGGCGACGAACCACGCCTCCGCCGGGATCTGGTACTTGACGATGAAGTCCTTCACGTCCGGCGAGGTGATGCCGGGCCAGCCCTCGACGTTGCCGAACAGGTAGTCCATGAACTCGGGGATCTTGGTGGCGAAGTCGTCGATGTAGGGGTCCCACTCGCCGTCGAAGGCGGTCGCGAACAGCAGCTTCGTGTCGTTGTCGAGGAACACGAACCGCATGTTGTGCAGGGTGCCGACCTGGCCTGCACCCGCCAGGTTCCCGCCGACCAGGCTGAAGAACTTCCGCAGCCGCGCTGCGCCGTTCGGCTTCAGCGGCAGGATCGTCGTCAGCTCGGACACCTCACCGCTCTTGGCGCCGATCCGGCCGGCGGTGGTGACGGCGTGTTCGGCCATCTCCGCCTTGTCGGCCAGCACCTCGGCGGCCTTGAGTTTGAGAGCGATCACGGCGTCCGACAGTGCGGTGTCGACCTTCTCGCGGACGGCGTCGGGGAACTGCTGGAACTTGGCGTGCAGGTCTGTCTCGCTCATGGCGCCTCTCCTTGGGTGTGGGCGGCAATACTGTGCGTATCGCCATAAATAGGCCACCGCGGGGTGGCGTGCAAGCGGGATGATCCCCACTTTCTGACCATCTCCGCAGGACTGATTGAATCATCAGTTCACTGCTCCGGCTTGTCAACGTTCTCCGGAGAAGCCCACCGAGGCCGAAGGGCCGAGGATCGTCCAGAAGGCTCCGACTCGCCCCGCAAACGCTGGTCATGCGCCAGACCAGCCGCTCGTGCGCCCTGCCGAGACGTTCGCCGTGACGGCCGCCGGGCCGGTCGGCCCTCAGCGGTGGCCGTTGTGCCTGCCCGGCAGGAACTCCTGGACCTTCGCCTTGAAGCCCTGCTTGACCATCGCGGCGCGGTCGCTGTCGCCCTTCAGGACGGCCGCCGCCGCTGCCTCGATCTGGTCGAGGGTGGCGTGCGGGGGGATCGGCGGGACGGCCGGGTCGGTGACGAAGTCGAGGACGCAGGGTTCGTGCGCGGCCAGCGCCGCCTCCCACGCGCCGGTCACCTGGTCCGGCTTCTCGATCCGCATCCCGGTCAGCCCGAGCGAGCGCGCGAAGTCGGCGTACGCGACGTCCGGGATCGCCTGCGACGGCAGGAACTGCGGCGCCCCCTCCATGGCCCGCATCTCCCACGTCACCTGGTTCAGGTCACGGTTGTTGAACACGGCGACCACCAGGCGCGGGTCCGCCCACTCCCGCCAGTACTTGGCGACCGTGATCAGCTCCGCCAGCCCGTTCATCTGCATCGCGCCGTCGCCGACCAGCGCGATCACCGGACGGTCGCCGTGCGCGAACTTCGCGCCGATCGCGTACGGGACGCCGGGGCCCATCGTCGCGAGCGTGCCCGACAGGGAGCCGCGCATGCCGGCCCGCAGGTCGATGTGGCGGGCGTACCAGTTGGCGGCGGAACCCGAGTCGGCGGTGAGGATCGCGTCGTCCGGGAGGAGTCCGCTCAGTTCGTGCGCGACGTACTCCGGGTTCACCGGGTCCGCGCTCACCTCGGCGCGCCGGACCATCACGCGGCGCCAGCGGGCCACGTTCGCCTCGATCTTCTCCCGCCACGAGAAGTCCTTGACCTGGTCGAGGAGGGGGAGCAGGCGTTCCAGGGTGCGGGCCGCGTCGCCGACGAGGTTGACCTCGAAGGGGTAGCGCAGGCCCACCATGTGCGGGTCGATGTCGATCTGCACGGCCCTCGCCTTGCCGAACTCCGGAAGGAACTGGGTGTACGGGAACGACGAACCGACGACCAGGAGGGTGTCGCAGTCCCGCATCATCTCGTACGAGGGGCGGGTGCCGAGCAGGCCGATCGAACCCGTCGAGTACGGCAGGCCGTCGTCCAGGGCGTCCTTGCCGAGCAGCGCCTTCGCGACGCCCGCGCCGAGGCGTTCGGCCACCGCCGTGACCTCGGTACGGGCGCCGCGCGCGCCCTGGCCGATCAACAGGGCCGGTTTCCCGCCCGAGTTGAGGACGTCGGCGGCGCGCTGGAGGTCCGTGTCGTCCGGGACCGGGGCGTAGCGCGGCAGGCCCAGGCTGGAGGGGACCATCTTGAACGCGTGCTCCGGCGGTTCGTACGTCAGCTCCTGCACGTCCGCCGGGACGATCACCGCCGTCACCGACCGGCGCGCGTACGCCGTCCGGATCGCCCGGTCCAGGACGTTCGGCAACTGCTGGGGCACGGTGACCATCTCGCAGTAGTCCGACGCGACGTCCTTGAACAGGCTCAGCAGGTCCACCTCCTGCTGGTACGAGCCGCCCATCGCGCTCCGGTTCGTCTGACCCACGATCGCGACGACCGGCACATGGTCCAGCTTCGCGTCGTAGAGCCCGTTGAGCAGGTGGATCGCCCCCGGCCCCGAGGTCGCCGCGCACACCCCGACCCGCCCGGAGAACTTCGCGTACCCCACGGCCTCGAACGCCGACATCTCCTCATGCCGCGCCTGCACGAACCTTGGCCGGTCCTCCGCCCGCCCCCACGCCGCGAGCAGCCCGTTGATGCCGTCGCCGGGGTACGCGAAGACGTACTCGACGTCCCATTCACGCAGACGGGACAGGAGGTGATCGGAGACCTTCATGGTGACGTCCTTTCGGGGAGTCGGGTGGGTGGGCTCGGGGGTGCCGACTGGCGTGGGGCGTTGCTCGGGGGTGGCGGGTTGCGCGGGGCGCTGAGGGGCGGGGTCGGCCCGGAGAGTGGCCCAGGGCCTGTCGGGCGGGCGACCCCCTTGGTGTGCGGGCAGGTGCTCACGGCAGCCGTTTCGCTCAGCATGGCCAGGCCCTACGGGGAGGTCGTGTCCCTCGGGGCGGCGGGAGTCCCCGGGGTGCTTCGGGTGTCGGGGTTGCTCTGGGGTGCGGGGTGATTCCGGCCCTCCGGGCCGCTCCGCTCCTCCGGGCGGTCGTCGTTTCGCGGGGGGTTCCGGTCGGCCGGGGCGCCCCGGGCTTCCGAGCCTCCCTGGCCCTCCGAGCCGTTCCGGCCTCCTGAGCTGTTCCGGTCCTCTGTGCCGCTGTCGGCGACGGGGGTGTGCCGGCCCCACGGCGTGCCGGGGACGCGGGGGAGGCCCCGGCCCTGTAGTCGGTTGGTGAGGTGGAGCCTGGGGCGGCTTCGCGGGGGGTCCGGCTCGCCGGCCGCGCGTTCGGGGTGGGTCGCGGGGAGGGGGCCGTCGAGGGCGAGGGACAGGGCTTCCGCGAGGTGCAGGGCGCGGCGGCCGGTGTCGGACTGTTCGATCTGGGTGCGGCAGCTGAAGCCGTCGGCGAGGACGAGGGAGGCGGGGTCGGTGTGGCGGACGGCGGGGAGGACGCCCAACTCGCCTACTCGCAGGGATACGTCGTGGTGGCCGCGTTCGAAGCCGAAGTTGCCGGCGAGGCCGCAGCAGCCGGCGTCGAGGACGGTCGGGGTGAGGCCGGCTCGCCGCATGAGGGCGTGGTCGGCGTCGGTGCCGGTGATCGCGTGTTGGTGGCAGTGGGTCTGGACGGTGGCCCGGCGGGGGATCGACGGGGGCTGCCAGTCGGCGAGTTGTTCGGCGAAGGTGCGGGTGAGGGAGGTGAGGCGGCGGGCGTCGGGGTCGTCGGGGAGGAGTTCGGGGAGGTCGCCGCGGAAGACGGCCGTGCAGGAGGGTTCGAGGCCGATCACGGGGGTTCCGGCGTCCAGGTAGGGGCGCAGGACGCGCAGTGTGCGGCGCAACACCCGTTTCGCGACGTCGAGTTGGCCCGTCGAGAGCCAGGTCAGGCCGCAGCAGACGGGCGTCGTCGGGACGGCCACCCGGTAGCCGGCGGCCTGGAGCACCCGTACCGCCGAGCGGGCCACCGACGGGTGGAAGAAGTTGGAGAAGGTGTCCGGCCAGAGCACGACCGTCGAGGGGTCGCCCGGCGTCGGACGCTCGGCGCCCCGGGCCCGCCGGCGCCGGATGTACGGCCGGGCCGCGAACCGGGGCGCCTGGCGGGCGGTGTCGACGCCGGCGAGCCACTTCGCGGGGCGGGTGCGGACCGCGAGGTTGGCCAAGGAGGGCGCGTGCTGGGCGAGTCGGGTCCACAGGGGGAGCCAGCCGAGGGAGTAGTGGGACAGCGGGCGCAGCCGCCCGGCGTAGTGGTGGGCGAGGAATTCCGCCTTGTACGTGGCCATGTCGACCCCGGTCGGGCAGTCCGACTTGCACCCCTTGCAGGCCAGGCACAGATCGAGCGCGTTCCGCACCTCGGTGGAACGCCAGCCGTCGGTGATCGCCGAGTCGGGATGCCCGTCCAGCATCTCGAACAGCATCCGGGCCCGCCCCCGGGTGGAGTGCTCCTCCTCCCGCGTGGCCCGGTACGAGGGGCACATCACGCCCCCCTCGTGGGTCCGGCACTCCCCGATGCCGACGCACCGCAGGACCGCGCGCGTGAAGGACCCCTTGTCGTCGGGGTACCCGAAGTGCGTGCTGACGGCGGCCGGTTGCCACAGCGGCCCGACCCGCAGCCGTTCGTCCAGCGGCTCGGGGTCGACGATCTTCCCGGGGTTCATCCGCCCCCGGGGATCGAACAGTGCCTTGAACTCGCCGAACGCCGCGACGAGTCGGTCCCCGTACATGCGCCGCAGCAGCTCACCGCGGGCCTGCCCGTCCCCGTGCTCCCCGGACAGCGAACCCCCGTACCCCACCACGAGATCCGCCGCCCGCTCCACGAACTCCCGGAAATCCGCGACCCCTTGGCCCGTGCGCAGCTCGAACGGGATCCGCGTGTGCACGCACCCCTGCCCGAAGTGCCCGTACAACGTGGGGTGGTCGTAGTCGAACTCGGCGAACAGCCCTTTCAGGTCCCGGAGATACGCGCCCAGCCGCTCGGGCGGCACGGCGGAGTCCTCCCACCCCTCCCAGGTGTCCCGCCCGTCCGGCGGACGCGCGGTCACCCCGAGCCCGGCCTCCCGCGCCCGCAGCATCCGCCGCTCCCGCGCGGGGTCGTCGGAGAACGCGACCGAGGAGTCACCGGCGTCCCGCCCGACCGCCTTGAGCAGCGCGTACGCCTGCTCGTCGACCTCCTCCCGGCTCGCCCCGCCGAACTGGAGCAGCAGCCAGGCGTCCCCCTCGGGAAGCGTGGCGAGGGAGTCGGTGTGGACGCGCTCCTCGCGCATCAACCGCGCCATCCGCCCGTCCAGCGCCTCCAGTTGGGCCGGCGAGCAGTGGTCGAGCAGACGCGGCACGTCGTCGGCGGCACGGCAGATGTCGTCGTACCCGAGGACCAGCAGCGACTCGCACGGATCGACGGGGACGAGGTCCAGCTCGGCGCGCAGGACGGTGACGAGGGTGCCCTCGCTGCCGACGAGCGCCTTGGCGACGTCGAAGCCGTTCTCGGGCAGCAGCGAGTCGAGGTTGTACCCGGAGACCCGGCGCGGGATCTTCGGGTAACCCCGTCTGATCTCGGCGAGGTTGGCCGAGACGAGCCGGTCGAGCCCGTCGTACAGCTCCGCCCTCCGGCCGCCCCCGGCGCGGATCCGGGCCCGTTCGGCGCGCCCCGTCGGGCCGACCCAGGCGCGCATCCCGTCGTACGTCACCACCTCCAGGCGGCGCACGTGGTCGACGGTCTTGCCGTACGCCTGGGCGGAGGCGCCGCAGGAGTTGTTGCCGATCATGCCGCCGAGCGCGCAGTGGCTGTGCGTCGAGGGCTTCGGCCCGAACCGCAGCCGGTGGTCGGCCAGTCGGGCGTCGAGCGCGTCGAGGACGATGCCGGGCTCCACGACGCAGGTGCGGGCGTCGGGGTCGACGGCGAGCACGGCGTCGCAGTACTTGCTCCAGTCGATCACCACGGCCGCGTTGGCGCTCTGCCCGGCGAGGCTGGTGCCGCCGCCCCGGGACAGCACCGGCGCGTCGAAGGCGGCGCACACCTCGACCGCGCGGGCCCCCGCCTCCACGCTCCTCGGCACCACCAGACCCAGGGGGACGCGGCGGTAGTTGGAGCCGTCGGTGGCGTACGCGGCCCTGCTGCCCGCGTCGAAGCGGACCTCGGCGTCGGTCTCGGCGCGCAGCGCCTCGGCCAGGTCACGTGTGCTCATGGCCGCCGGGTAACCCGCGGACCGTAGTTCAGTCGCGGACCCGGGGGAGGATCTTCGTCCGGTAGAAGTCGAAGAAACCCTGCTGGTCCGGGCCGATCTGACTGACGTACACGGTGTCGAACCCGGCGTCGGCATAGGCCCGCAGCGCCGCCACGTGGACGTCCGGATCGTCGCCGCAGGGGATCGCCCCCGCCGTCCGCTCGGGCGTCACGAGCTGCGACGCCTGCTCGAAGTGGCGGGGGGTGGGCAGGAGTTGGGCGAGTTCACCGGGGAGCAGCTGGTTGGCCCACAGGCGGTGCGCGGTGCGCACGGCCTCCTCGCGGTCGGTGCCCCAGCAGACCTTGAGCCCGCCGTACACCGGCTTGGCGCCGCCCCCGGCGCGCCGGAACCGCTCGACGACCCCGGCGTCCGGCGCCATCGTGATCAGGCCGTCGCCGATCCGGGCGGCCGTCTCGGCGGCGAGCGGCCCGAACGCGGAGACGTCGATGGGCAGTTCGGTCTCGGGGAGGGTGTAGAGGCGGGCGTTCTCGACGGTGTAGTGGCGGCCGTAGTGGCTGATCCGCTCGCCCGTCAGCAGCTTGCGGATGACCTGAAGCGCCTCCTCCAGCATGCTCAGCCGCACCGGCGCCTCGGGCCAACCGGAGCCCAGGACATGCTCGTTGAGGGCTTCGCCGGTGCCGACACCGAGCCGGAAACGCCCGTCGAGCAGGGTCGCGCTGGTCGCGGCGGCCTGCGCGATCACCGCCGGGTGGGTGCGCACGAGGGGGCAGGTCACCGCCGTCTCCACGGGCAGCGACACCGCCTGCGACAGGGCGCCGATCACCGACCACACGAACGGGCTCTGCCCCTGGGCGTCGTTCCACGGGTGGTAGTGGTCGGAGATCCACAGCGCGTCGAAACCCGCCTGTTCCGCCATCCGGGCCTGGTCGACGAGGGCGGCGGGCGGGTGCTCCTCGCAGGCGAGGAAGTAGCCGAAGTCGGTCACAGCGCCTCCTGGGTGTGTGTCGTGCGGTAACCGGCCGCCCGAGTACCCGCCGTGCGCCGGGGTACCCGGACCGCCCCCGACGGACGGCCTCAGGAGGCATCTCGTGACGCGGAGTTGGCGCCACTGGCGGCGCGGCGAGCCGGAGCGGATCCCGACGCGGTCGACCGACGCGCAGGACGCGAGCCGCAGGTTCCTGCTCTACGGGATCCTGCCGCTGTGGGTCGTGCCGGGCCTCGCCGACTGGTGGCTGCACCGCCGCACCGGCATCGAACACACCAGTGGCGTACGGGAGTCGGCCGTCCACGCGGCGATGATGACCGAGGCCGGCGTGCCCGTCGTCCTCGGCCTCGTGGCCCGCGTCAACCCGCTGGTGCTGTCCGTGATGGGCGGCGCGGCGCTCGCCCATGGCGCGACGGCCGTGTACGACGTGACGTACGCGACCGGCCGGCGCGAGGTGAGCCCGGTCGAGCAGCACGTCCACAGCTTCCTCGAGGTGCTGCCGCTCACCGCGCTCGCGTTCACCGCGTGCCTGCACGCCGATCAGGTGCGGGACGCGGTGCGCGGGCGCGGCGAGTGGCGGCTGCGCCCGCGCGAACGGCCGCTGCCCGCCCGCTACTTGGCGGCGCTCGCCGCCGTCATCGGGACGGGGGTGGCGCTGCCGTACGCGGAGGAGCTTCGCCGGTGTCTGCGGGCGCGCTGACGCTCGCGACGGCTTCCGTGAGGTGACGGCGGACCGGGTCGGGCAGCGGCGTGCCCTGCACGGTGGTCACCACGGTCGACGCCAGCCGGTGCAGCTTCGTGTTGGTGTTCTGCGACGCCATCACCAGCACCTCCCACGCCTCGTCCGGACTCAGCCCGAACGACGCCATCAGGATGCCCCGGGCGAGGTCGATCTCCGGCCGGGTCTGCATGGCGCGGCGCAACTGCACGACCTCGGTGCGCAGTTCGTCGTCCACCTTCTCACGCTCCTCGACCAGCAGCGGGCGGGTGTCCGTCAGGGACAGCAGGCGCTCGGCCGCCGGGCTCGCGGCTGTCACCGTCAGCTCCTTTCCGTCGGCGAGGGCTTGTCTGCGCGCCGTCAGCAGCACGTTCAGCGCCGAGCAGTCCCAGAACTCCAGCTTCTCCAGGTCCAGTTCCACCCGGGTGACCGGTTCGCGCAGGGCCGCGCGCAAGGTGCGTTCGAGGATCCCGCTGTCGTCCAGGCACAGTTCGCCGGCGACAGTGACGACGATCCGGTCGCCGTCGCGGCGTGTGCTCAGGGTCGGCGTCGCGCGGCCTCGCTGCGCTTCGTCGGGCGGGTTCGGCATGGCTGCCTCTCTGTGGTGGGTACTCGCCGACAACTCCCTGTTTCCCAGCGTCGCCCCGTCACCGGTGACACGTCAAGCGATACCTGAATTCAAATTCGTCCTTTTGAACACGTGAATGGTTGGCCGTAGGATTTACCCATGTCTGGAGTGGATGGGGTGCCTGAGCCGCACACCGGATGGACGTTCGTCACCAATCACGCCCGCGTACTCGCGGCCATCGCCGACAACCACAGCGCGCGTATCCGCGACATCGCCGCCCGCTGCCGCCTCACCGAGCGCGCCGTGCAGAAGATCATCGCGGACCTCGAAGAGGGCGGTTATCTCTCGCATACCCGCCGGGGGCGCAGCAATGACTACGAGATCGACCCCAGCAAGATCCTCCGCCATCCCGCCGAGGCCGGCCTCACCGTCGCCTCCCTCCTGTCGATGCTGGTCAGGGACGAGGCGGAACGGAAGGAGAGGGTGAGCGAGGGGGTGCGGGAGCGGTGAGGGGGCCTCGCACCGGAGTGGTGAGGGTGCCCCGTGCCTCCTGACGGCCGCCGGTTTCGTCTTCGGGGGCCGGGCACTCGGAGGGGGTGCCGGACAGGAACGCGCGCAGGGTCCTCGCCGCCGCCGGAGAGCTGATCGCCTGGTGGGCGGCGCTCGGTGCGCTGTGGCTGGTGTACGTCAGCACCGTCGACGTCCTTGAGGTGAGCGCGGGGGCGGTCGCGGCCGGGGTCGGGGCGTGGGCCGCGCGGGCGGGGCGGCGGGCGGTGGGGCGGGGGTGAGCGGGTGGTCCGTGGCGGCCGCAGCGCCGGCCGGGGAGGCGGGGGCGTCAGGGTGGGCGGCGGCCCGTTACGCCGGGGTGTTCAGCTGGGCGGTTGCTCGCGACGCCGGGGTGAACGGGTGGGTCGTCGCCGCGACCGTGTTGATCGGGGCCGGGCTCGCGGGGGCGCTCTGGGGAGTCGTCGCCGGGTCGCTCGCGCGGCGAGTGCTCGCGCAGAACCTCACCACGTCCGTCGCCTGTCCCGGCCTGCTTCTGCTGGCCCAGGGGTATGCCCGGCCCTCCTACGTCGACGTCGCCCTCCTGACGGCGCTGCTCGGTCCCGTCGGCACCCTCGTCTTCGCCCGGCTGCTCGCCGACGAGTTGGCCGAGGGGCCGCGCGGGGCGACGGGGCTGACCTGGGCGGCCGTCGGGGTGAGCGCGGGTGTGGTGGTCGCGGTGTGCGCGGCGACCGGGCCGGGGCGGGCGATGGTGAAGGTACTGGTCGTGGGGGCGCTGCTGATCGGGGGGAACCTGGTGGCCTCGCGGGCGCTGGCGGGGGGATACCGGGCGGTGGGGGAGGCGCGGGATGAGTGAGACGCGGCGCATGGGCAACGGCGGCCCAGGCGAGGGGAGTTGCCCGTGGCCGAGCCTCTGATCGCCGTCGTCCTGGTCCTCGTCGCCGGCACCGCGACCGCCGCCGTCCTCACCCGTGACCCCGTCCGGCAGGCCCTCGTCCTGTCCGTGCTCGGTGTCGATCTCGCCGTGCTGTTCACGGTGTTGCAGGCCCCGGACGTCGCGCTCTCGCAGCTCGCCGTGGGTTCGGCGCTGACGCCGCTGCTGATCATGCTGACCGTGCGGACGGTCGGCAGGAAGAGCGGCCGGAAGAGTGGCCGGAAGTGAACCGGCGTGCACGGGCCGGGGTGTTGGCGGTCGGCGGCGTGGGAGTGGCCTTCCTGCTCGTCGCGGCATGTCTGAACCTGCCCGCGTTCGGCGGGAGTCGGCACCCGTACGGGGCCAGAGCCGTCACCGTCTCCCTCGACCGGCACACAGCGAACACCGTCGCGTTCCTCAACTTCGACCCGCGCGCGTACGACACGCTCGGCGAGGTCGCCATCATGTTCACGGCGGTCCTCGGCTGCGTCGTCCTGCTCCGGCAGGCCCGCGGCGAGCACCGAGAACCGCCCGCCACGGCCGAAGTCGCCCCGCCTGTACGGCGATACGCCCTGCTGGTCCTCCCCGTCGCCCTGCTGACCGGCGGGTACGTCGTCGCCCACGGGCAGCTCAGCCCCGGCGGCGGTTTCCAGGGCGGGGTGGTCGCCGCGACGGCGCTGCACCTGCTGTACCTCGGCGCCGACTACCGGGCGCTGGAGCGGATCAGACCGCTCGCCGCGTACGAGGCCGCCGACGCGCTGGCCGTCTTCGCCTACCTGGCCGTCGGCCTCGCGGCCCTGTTCGGCGGCGCCGCGTTCCTCACCAACTCCCTGCTGCCGTACGGGGAGTTCAACACGCTCGCGTCAGGGGGAACCGTACCGCTGCTGAACGCGGCCGTCGGCGTGGAGGTCACCTGCGCCGTGGTGGTGCTGCTCGCCCGCTTCCTGGAACAGACCGTCGAGATCGAGGGCTGATGGACGTCTTCCCCTACCTGGTCGCCGCCTGGATCTTCCTCGCCGGCGTGTACGGCCTCGCGGCCAGCCGCAACCTCATCCACGCCGTCGGCTGCCTGACCGTGTGCCAGTCCTCGACGTACGTCCTGCTGCTGGCCGTCGGCTACCGCGCAGACGCGACCGCGCCCGTCTTCTCCGACGTCACCCCCGCCAGCCGCCCCGTCGTCGACCCGGTCGTGCAGGCGCTCACCCTCACGGACGTCGTCGTCGGCGCGACCGTCACCGCGCTGCTGCTCGCCCTCGTCGTCCAAGTCGCCGCCACGCACGGCACGGTGGACCCCGACGAGCTGTCGGAGCTGCGCGGCTGATGCACCGCCTGCTGCCCCTCGTTGCCGTGCTGCCCCTGCTGGGGGCGGCGGTTCTCGCGGGCGCCGGACGGCGGCTGCGGCGGGCGGTCGCCGAGGGGATCGGCTGCGCGGTGTCGGGCGCCGGGGCCGCGCTGTCGCTGGCGCTGCTGCGGGAGGCGCCTCTCGCGGAGTGGGCCGGGGACCGGCCGCGCACCGGGATCGTCCTGGTCGGCGACCGGCCCGCGCTGGCCGCCGCCGCACTCGCCTCGACGCTCACCTTCGCCGCGCTCGCCTACTCCTGGCGGTACTTCGAGGAGCCGCCGCGCGGGCACACGGGCGTCTTTCCGGCGCTGATGCTGGTGTTCCAGGCCGGGATGTGCGGGTTCGCGGTCGCCGGGGACCTGTTCAACGCGTTCGTGTTCTTCGAGCTGATGGGCGTCGTCGCCTACGCCCTCACCGGCTACCGCATCGACGAGCCCAAGGCGGTCCAGGGCGCGTTGACGTTCGGGATCGTCAACTCCCTCGGCGGCTACGCCCTGTTGCTGGGCGTCGGGCTGCTGTACGCGCGCACCGGGGAGCTGGCGATGGCCCGCGCCGGTGCGACCCTGGACGCCCAAGGCCCGCCGGACGCCCTTGTGTCGGCCGCGTTCACGCTGGTGGCGACCGGGCTGCTCGTCAAGGCCGCCGCCGTCCCCTTCCACTTCTGGCTCCCGGACGCGCACGCCGTCGCCCCCACGCCCGTGTGCGTGCTGCTGTCCGGCGTGATGGTCGAACTCGGCGTGTACGGCGTGTGGCGCGTGTACGGCACCGTCTTCGCCGGGCCGGGCGGCGTCCCGGAGGCCGGGTTCACCCGCGCGCTGGTCGTCCTCGGCACGCTGACCGCCGTCACCGGAGCCGTGCTGTGCCGTCAACAGCGGCACGTCAAACGCCTGTTGGCGTGCTCGACGATCGCCCACACCGGTCTCTTCCTGACCGGCGTCGGCCTGCTCACCCCCGAGTCCGACGAGGGTGTCGCCCTGTACGTCCTCGGCCACGCCGGCGTGAAGGTCGCCCTGTTCGCCTGCGCGGGCGCCCTCCTGAACCGGTACGGCAGCGTCGACGAACACGAACTGCACGGCTGCGCACGGGAGATGAGAACCGTCGGCGTGCTGTGCGCGCTCGCCGCGCTGGGCCTCGCCGGGCTGCCGCCGTTCCTCACCGGGCTCGGGAAGGCGGCCGTCGAGGAGAGCGCGGGGGTGTGGCTCGCGCCGCTGTACGTCGTCGTCCCGGCGATCACCGCGGGGGCCGTCCTCAGGGTGACCGCCCGCGTCTTCTGGGGACTCGGGCCGCGCCCGCCCGGCTCCGCCGGCGCGGAGACCACCGGCTCGCGTGAACGCCCCGAGACCGGGCGGCGGCTGCGCGGCGTCCCGGACAGCATGACGGCCGTCCCGGCGCTGCTCATCGCCGCCGCCCTCGTCCCCGGCCTGCTGGGCCACTGGACGCTGTCCGGGGTGCTGTCCGGGCTCCTCGCGACGCTGCTCGCCGTCGGGCTCGCCTGGGCGTCCGTGTACCGGCCGGGGCCGGGGCGGGCGGGGTGGCTGCGGCGGCTCCAGTCGGGGCACCCCGGGGACTACGTGGCCTGGGTGCTGCTCGGCTCGGCCGTCTTGGGGATGCTGGCGAGGTGAGGGCGGGCCGGGGCCTCGGCGTGCCACCAGTCCGTGCCGTCCTCCAGGAGGCGCAGCAGGATGCCCTCGCGCACCGCCCACGGGCAGATCGTCACCGACCGCACCCCGCTCAGCTTCAGCACGCTGTGCGCGACGATCGCGCCCGCGAGGCTCTGGCGGGCGCGTGGCGCCGAGATCCCGGGCAGCGCCGCGCGCCCGGCGACGGGCAGGGCCGCGAGCCGGTCGACGGCGCGGCGCAAGTCCGCGCGGCGCAGGACCCGCTCCACGAACGGGCCGTGCCTGCCCGGCGGGGCCCCGCACAGCCGCGCGAGCTGCTGGAACGTCCGTGAGGTCGCCAGCGACGTCTGCGGGCGCTCCCAGCGGATGCGGGCGGTGGCGTCGCGCAGGGAGTGCCGGACGTGGCGGCGCAGCGCCTGGATCTCGGCCTCGGAGGGCGGGTCGGCGGACTCCAGGAAGTCGGTCGTCAGCCGGTTCGCGCCCAGTGGCAGCGACGCCGCGAACTCCGGCATCCGGCCTCGCCCGAACGCCACTTCGAGGGAGCCGCCGCCGATGTCGAACAGGGCCAGCGGGCCCGCGCACCAGCCCGTCCAGCGGCGCACCGCGAGGAACGTCAGCTCGGCCTCCAGCTCGCCCGGCAGCACCCGCAGCCGCACCCCCGTCCGCTCCCGCACGGCCGTCAGCACCTCCTCGCGGTCCGGTGCCCCGCGCACGACGGCCGTCGCGAACGCCAGCGGATCCGGCGCCCCCCACCGCCGTGCCGTACGGGCGGCGGCGTCGACCGCCGCCACCAACTGCTCCGTGGCCCGCTGCCCGAGCCGCCCGTCCGCGCCCACCTGTTCCGACAGGCGCAGCCGCCATTTCGCCGTGTGCACCGGCAGCGGAACACCGTCCCGCGCGTCGGTCACCACCAGCCGTACCGTGTTCGAACCCGCGTCCACCACGCTCACTCTCATGGCTGCCGGATACCCAGCCGAAACCCCGGGAATCGCCGGAGTGCGAATGAACTGTGGAGTATGGGAAACTCGAAAGGAAGGAGGTTCACACTATGGTTCCCATCCTTCTCGTACTGCTTCTGGCGCTTCTTCTCTTCGGCGCCGGATTCGCGGTGAAAGTTCTCTGGTGGATAGCCCTCATCGTGCTCGCCGTCTGGCTGCTGGGTTTCCTGGTGCGCGGGACGACGACCGCGGGGCACCGGGGTCGCTGGTACCGGTGGTGACCTGATCGTCCGTACATAGTCCGAGCGTCAGCTCCGCGGGAGCAGCGGTCCGAGCGGCCCGAGGTCCAGATTCAGGTCCTCGGGCCGCAGTCCGTACCGCTCCCGCAGCTCGGCCATCCGGTCCTCCAGGAGCATCAGGGTGAGCCCGACGCGCTCCTCCTGCTCCTCGGTGAGATCGCCCTGGTCGAAGCGGCGCACGGCCTGGCGCTCCATGAGCTGGCGCAACAGTTCGACCACGGTGAGCACGAGTTTGATCAGATCGCGCTCGACCGTGTCCGGTTCGAGGTCCAGGCGGTGGGTCACGGCGGCTCCTCCCACGGCGACCGCACGCGTGCCGTCACCGAACTGATCAGGGCGTTCAGGTCGATCCTGACGAGGTCCACGTCCGCGATGCGCAACGTGATGTCGCCGGTGATGACCACACCACCGGCGAGCAGACGGTCCAGCAGGTCCACGAGGGCGACCTCGCGGCGCTCGATGACGGTCACGGCCCGCCCCCCGGTTCTTCTGTTTCCGTTTCCGTGATGTTCGCGACGAAGGAATAGGCCGCCCACGGTCCGGTGAGTTCCACGCGAATTCCCGGATCTCCGTCCTGTGTCGCCTCGTCCTTTGTCGCGTCCACGGTTTCCACGAAACCCTCGGAGAGTTCCCGCCGCACCAGAAAAGCGGCGTTGAAAACATTCTGTCCCGCGTGCTGCCCGTCCGGCGAGATCGGCGAATTCTGCGGCGGCCGCAGCCGCACCGCGTCCGCGTGTTCCCGCAGCGCGTCGTGCAACCGCTCGGAGAACCGCTCCGCGCGCTGCCACGCCTCCTCCTGCGACCGGCTCTCCTGCCGCCGCCGGCGCAGATAGTCCCGCCCGGACGCCGGAGCCCCCGCCTGAGCCTGAGCCTGTGCCGCGCGCGGCGCGTCCTGCGGGGTCACATACACCTTCACCCCCCACTCCACCCGCCCCGCGATCCGCTCCAGCGCCGCCCGGAAGCGCGCCTCGCCCTCCTCCAGCATCACGCGGACGCCGCTGTCGTCCCGGAACACGGTGGCCAGGCGCAGCGGCAGCGGGGTCGTGACGGCGGTCAGCGCGTCGACGACCCGCTCGTGGGCGCGCGCCGTCGCGGTCAGCCAGTCCAGGTCCTCCAGGTGCCGGCGCAGCGGCTCCTCGGCGAAGTCGCCTTCGGGGACCCGGCTGACGACCGCGACGAGCGAGCCGTGGGCGAGCCGGGCGGGTGGCTCGCCCACGACGCCGGTGAGGTCCGCCGGAAGCGGTGTGCCGAACGGCGGGCAGACGGCGTAGACATAGCGCAGGTCACTCACGAGGGCTCCTCCAGCGCCTGGAGACGGGCCCGCAACTCGGCGTTCTCGCGGGCGAGTTCGTCACGGCGGGCCCTCGTGGACAGCGCCGGGTCGTCCTCCCACCAGTCGATGCCCATCTCCTTCGCCTTGTCGACGGAGACGACGACCAGGCGGAGCTTGACGGTGAGGAGTTCGATGTCCAGGAGGTTGATCCGGATGTCGCCCGCGATGACGACTCCCTTGTCCAGGACGCGCTCCAGGATGTCGGCGAGGTTGGCGCCGCCGTTGTTGCCGTAGGGCTCCGGGAGCCGGCTCGGCATACTCACGCCCGGCTCCGGGCACCGGCGGGCTCGGTGTCGTCCGTGTCTTCGGCGGTCTCGGCGGTCTCGACGTCCTCGACGTCCTCGACGTCCTCGACGTCCTCGACGTCCTCGACGTCCTCGACGTCGTCCGCGGGCTCCTCGTCGTACTCGTCCTCGGCGACGTCCTCGCCCTCGTCGTCATCCTCATAGGCGGCGTCGGTCTCGTCGTACTCCGGGTCCTCCGTCTCCTCGATCTCGTCCTCCTCCTGCGCGAGGGCGTCCTCGTGGGTGACGGTGACCTCGCCGTCGTGGATCTCGCCGCGCCAGCCATCCTCGGCCTCCCCCTTGAGGGTGATGAAGCGGGCGTAGTTCTTGAGGTCGAGGCGGGCGCGGCGGCCCTGGGCGCGCCAGAGGTTGCCGGTGCGCTCGAAGAGACCCGCGGGGTAGTACTCGATGACCAGCAGGACACGGGTGAGGTTGTCGGCGAGGCGGTGGAAGGTGACCGCGCCCTTGGTGGTGCCCTTGGCGCCCTGGGAGGTCCAGGCGATCCGCTCGTCCGGCACCTGCTCGGTGGTGCGCGCCTGCCAACTGCGGCTGGACCAGAAGACCTTGAGGCGCCAGTCGGAGCGGGTGTCGTCCGCGCGGTCGGCGCTCCTGACGCCCTTCGCGAAGGAGCCGAAGTCCTGGAAGCGGGTCCACTGGTCGTAGGCGGTGCGCACGGGGACGCCGACGTCGATGTGCTCCATCACGACCGTCGGCTTCTTGCCCGCCGCCCCCTTGCTCTTCCCCTTGCCCTTGGCGCCGATCCCCTTGAGGGCTTCCTTCACGTTGTCCTTGGCGCGGTGCGCGCCGACTTCCAGCGCGGTGCGCAACGGGCCCTTGCCCTCGGCGAGTTTGCGCCCGCCGTCGAGCGCGAGGCGGGCGAAGCCGGGGCTGTTGCCGGACGCGATGTCGTCCAGCTTGACCGTGGTCTCGCCGAGTTTGTGGCCGACGCCGACCAGCAGCCGCTGGGCCTGGGCCGCGGCGTAGTCGCGCAGTTCGGCCTTGAGGCGGTCGGCGGCCTCGCCGTGCAGCGGGCCGAGGCTCTGGCTCATCGCTCCCCGCCCTTCTGGGAGGCCCGCTGCTTCGCGCCGTGCGCCGTCTTCTTCGCGGTGCGCGCGGGCGAGGCGGTCTTCTGCGCGGCCGTCTTCTGCGCGGCTGTCTTCTGCGCGCCGGCCGTCTTCCCCGCGCCGGCCGTCTTCTTCGCGGTGCCGGACGCGGACGGTGTCTTCGAACTCGCCTTCTTCCGGGGCGACTCGGTCAGCTCGCGCGCCGCCTCGTCGTCGTCCCCCTCTGCTTCGGGCTCCGTCTCGGGCACGATCCCGTCCAGCCGGTCGCGCACCTGGGCCGTACGCCCGTGCAGGCGGCCCGCGAGCGAGTCCAGTTGGCGTTCCACGACCGCGCCGGTCGCGGCGCGGCCGACACCCCGCAGGTCCTCGCGGAGCTGATCGCCGATCTCCTTGAACTGCGGGTTGTCACGCAGTTGGTGGGACAGCGTCTCGGCGAGGGCCTTCGGGGTCAGGTTCAGCCGCTTGCCGGCCACCACGGAGCCGACGGCGAGCGCCAGCTTCAACTTCCTTGTGCGGCCGAGGAGATAACCGGCCCCGATCGCGAGGCCCATAGCCGTTCGGTTCATCGTGTCGTCCCGTCGCCTGTCGCCGTACTCGTCTCCAGCCGGTCGAGGAGTTCGTCCTCCGCCCGGTCGAATTCCTCCGCCGTGATCTCACCGTCCGTCAGAAGCTGTTCGAGGCGGGCCAGTTCGGCGCGGATCGCGGCCGGGTCGTAGTAGATCCGCTCCGCCTCGCGCAGCACCTGCCCGATCACCCACGCGCTGCCGCGCACCGGCGCGAACGGCAGCAGCAGCACCTCCGAGAGCAGCCCCATCGGGTCGTCACTCCGGCCCGGGTTCGACGAAGCTGTACGGCGGCAGCGGGCCGTTCAGCCGCACCTCCAGGTGCGCGTGAGTCTTGCGGAACGCCTCCACGGCCTCCGCGAACGCCGCCGAGTTGTCCCGGTCGACCAGGAAGGACACGTTGGTCAGCCAGCCCGTCGACTCCGGGCCCGGCGAGGAGGTGGCGGCCAGCGGCTCCAGCGCCTGGCGCACCGTCGCGGCGTCCTCCGCCTCACGGGCCCGCACGGCGGCCGCGATCATCTCGCCCAGGCGCAGCTTCTGCTCGTAACTCCCGCCGCCCTCCTGCCGGTTGGCCTCCGCGAGGGCGCGCAGCTCCGGGGTGTCGGCCAGCACCCGGTGCAGCACGGCCTCCTCCAGATGGCTGGCCTTCACGTTGTACTCGACCTTGTGGTCCAGCGCCCGCAGCCGCTCCCGGTAGTGCTCGGCACGCTGCGCCAGGACCTCGGTGACCGCGCCGTCGTCCGGGGCGACGCTCCCGAACCGCATCGGCAGGACACAGCCCTCGGCGCCCGCGACCGCCAGCACCTCCTGGTGGGCGAGCAGGTCGCGCCGCTTGGGCCGCAGCCCCTCGGGCGCGTCGCTGACGACCGCCGCCAGCGGGCCCTCGCGCAGCACGCGCACGGTCGTCGGCGGGTCGCCCACCCCCTTGCCGCCCTCGGGCAGGGCCGGATGCGTGCTCGCGGCGATGCCGTAGACGTAGGTGCTCACTCCTGCTCCTCCTTCCGGCGCGCGGCGGCGGTCTTGCGGCGCGGCCTCGGCTCGCCCTCCTTCTCGTCGCGCTCGTCACGGGCCTGCCGGAAGGCGTCCGAGACCGTCTCGGCCGCGCCCGACAGCGCGCCCTTGGACTTGCCGCGCGCCCCCGACTCGGTCATCTCCCCGACCAGGTCGGGCAGGCCCGGGTTGCGGTGCGGGCCCGCCTCCAGGTCGAGGCGGTTGCACGCCTCGGCGAACCGCAGATAGGTGTCGACGCTGGCCACGACGACCCGTACGTCGATCTTCAGGATCTCGATACCGACCAGGGAGACCCGCACGAACGCGTCGATCACGAGCCCCCTGTCGAGGACGAGTTCCAGGACGTCGTAGAGGCCGCTCGTGCCTCCTCCACCGCCGGACTGTGCCGGGACGACGGTCATGTCGGCCATGCCTCCTCGCATGGGGTAGGGACGGGCGTGCGGCGGCCTAGCGGCCGCCGGGCCGATGTGCGTCGGCCCGCCCGCGTTCGTAACGGCGAACGCGCCGGTAGGACGTGAGCCGCCCGTCCGGGTCGAGGTCGACCCGGTAACCCGCCATCAGACTCATCGTGTCGGGCACCCGGGCGAGTTCGAGCACCTCGATCTCCAACGACCAGCCGTCCTCGGTGCGTTCGAAGGACGACACGGTCTCGGCGGCCATGCCGGTCAGCTCCGCGAGCTGGGTGCGCGCCTCGCGCAACACCTCCATGGCGCCCGGTCGTTCCTCATCGGCCATGCCTGCCGTCCCGCGCGTCTCGTCGAGTGCGTTTCATCCAGTGCGTTTCGTGAACATCGTGAAGGGCGTGTGCCCGACCCCTGCCGAGTGGCCCGAACTCCCCTGGCCAAACCTTCAGTCGCCCCGCAGCGAGTCCAGCCGTCGGCGTGCCGGGCCCAGGGCCCTGCCCCGCCTCGGCAGGCCCTTCCACGGCCTGCGCCGGGCCTGCTCCAGCGCGTTCGTCACCGTCCACCTGCGCGGGCCCGCGCCCGGCTCGTCGAGCTGGTCCCACCCGATCGGCACGGCCACCGGGGCACCCGGGCGGGCCCGGACCGTGAACGGGGCGACGGCCGTCTGCGCGTACGCGTTGCGCTGCACGTCCAGGTACAGGCGCCCGCCGCGGGCCTGCTTGCGGACGGCCGTGGTGAGCCGGTCCGGCCGGCCCGCGGCGAGCAGTTCGGCGGTGTCACGGGCGAACGCCCGTACCTCGTCGAAGACTTGGTGACCGTCCAGCGGGACGACGATGTGCACGCCCCGCGAGCCGGTCGTCATCGGAGCCGACGGGAGGCCCAGGGTGTCGAGGAGTTCCCCGAGCCGGTGCGCCGCGTCCCGGACGGAGGCGAAGTCGCCGTCGTCCGGCGGGTCCAGGTCGAAGACCATCACGTCCGGGCGGTCGGGGCGGGCGGCGCGCGACAGCCAGCGGTGCAGGGTCAGGCACGCCTGGTCGGTGAGGTAGGCCAGGGTGGAGCGGTCGTCGCACACGGTGTGCAGGACCGTGCCGCCCTCCTTGTCGACCTCCGCGCGGGGGATCCAACTCGGGTAGTGGTCCGGGGTGTTCTTCTGCATGAACGTCGGACCGTCCAAACCGTCGGGGTGGCGCTCCAGCATCAACGGGCGGCCCCTGAGGTGGGGCAGCATGAACGACGCGAGCGCGCGGTGGTACTCGGCGAGGCCGGCCTTCGTGAGCTGCGCGCCGTCGGGGCCGGCCGGGAGGAGGACCTTGTCCGGGCGGTGGATCTCGACGGACACGGGTCACTCCTTGGCCTGGTCGGGGGTGGGGGCGACGATGGGGGAGGTGGTGTCGGGGGCGGGGGTGGTCTTGGGGGCGTTCTTGGGGCCCGGACCCTTCCCCGCCTCCCGTTGCTTCTCCGGCTCGCCCGGTACCCGCGCCAGCTCCGGGGATGCCGTGTCCAGGGGGACCGACCAGGAGCGGACGAGGCCCAACTGGACGCTCTGGCGGGGGAGTACGGCGTCCAGGAGCCAGTCGGCGGCGACGCGGACGCGGTTGCCGGGCATCGCGGCGAGGTGGTAGCCGCGGGTGACGAGACCGGCGGGCAGGCCGGAGAGGGGCAGGCCCAGCGGGTTCGCCGCGGCCTCGCCGCCGCCCAGGTCCACCACGAAGCCCAAGTCCTTGTGGCGGTACGGACGAAGCGTGCGGGAGGTGAGCGACGCGGCGACGTTCTCCGCGACCGACTTGCCCTGCCGCCAGGCGTGTTGGGCCGTCATCGCGGTGAACTCGCCCGGACGTTCGACATCCGGGACGGCCGCGACGTCGCCACAGGCGAACACCTCCGGCCTGCCGGGGACTTGGAGCGTCGGCTCGACCAGGACGCGGCCCCGCTCCAGGGGCAGGCCCAGGGACTCGGCGAGCGGATCCGGGCGGACGCCCACGCACCACACGAGCGTGCGGGTGGGGACGGACTCGCCGTCCGTCAGCAGGACTCCGTCGCCGGTCGCCTCCTTCACGGACGTGCCCGTCCGCACCTCCACGCCGCGCTCGCCCAGGACCCGCGTCGCCGTGCGGGACAGGCGTTCGTCCAGCTCCGGGAGGATGCGCGGGGCGACGTCCACGAGGAGCCAGCGGGTCGTCAGCGCCTCGTGCCGAGGGCGGGCGCGCATCAGGGCGTCCGTGAACAGGCGTCCCTGCGCGGCGACTTCGGTGCCGGTGTAGCCGGCGCCCACCACCACGAACGTGCACCTCGCCGCCGCGTCGTCCTCGTCCTCCGTCGCCGCGAGCTCCATCTGCCGAGTGATGTGGTCCCTCAGGTACAGCGCCTCGGGCAGCCCCCGGAAACCGTGCGCGTGCTCGGCGACCCCGGGGACCGGGAGGAGCTTGTTGACACTGCCGACGGCCAGGACGAGGCGGTCGTACGGGAGGTGCCCCGTGTTCCCCTCGGGGCCCCGGTAACGCACCGTCCGTCCGTCCAGGTCCACGTGCTCCGCCTGGCCCAGCACCACACGGGCGTCCCTCAGAGTGGCGGGCAGCGAGACGGTGATCCGCCTCGGCTCCAGCACCCCCGTCGCCACCTGCGGCAGCAACGGCAGGTACAGGAAGTGGTCCGTCGGGTTCAGCACGGTCACCTCGGCCCGGCCCCTCGCCGCCCTGGTGAGCTGACGAGCTGCCTGATACCCGGCGAAACCGGCTCCGACGATCACGATGCGGGGGCGGCTCACGGTGTGCCTCCTGGGGGTGGTCGGGGTGCGGAGGGGTGGGGCGGGGGGATCGGGGCGGTGGGGCGCCGGGGGAGAGGGAGAGAGAGCGCGGGGAGTCGGGGTGGGCGGAGGTGGTCAGGGTGACGGGGGCGTTCTGTGGGGCCGGGCCGTTGCGCTTCCGGTGAGGTGCCGGGCCGGGGGTGGACGACGTGGTGTCTGGCGCTGGCTCGCGGGGTGCGGGCCGTGGGCTCCGCGACTGGGTGACGCCGAGGCAGCGGGGCCTGCGGAGTTCCGGGCTTCTGGGCTTCCGGGCGCGGGGTTTCGGCGCGAACCGTGTCACCGGCCCCGGCCACTTGCTCCTGTCCGGCACAGGGCGGGCGCCGACCCGTTCCAGCGCCGGTCGGCTCGGCCGCCGGCCCCGCCGTGCCCGGGGTTTCCGGGCCTCCTTCCGGCCCCGGAAACCCCGGCCCGCAGCCCTTTCGGCCGTCGGCCTCCCGGACTCCGGTTCCCCGGTGTCCGGTCCTCCGTCCCCGTCCCCGTCCCCGTCCCCGTCCCTGGCTTCCGGCTCCGCCTCCGCCTCCGCCTCCGCCTCCGGAGCTGTGCCGCTCGGCCTCGGTCAGATCGGGCGTTGCCGGGGGTCCGGGGTGCTCTCCGGCTGGGGGGTCGTCATCGGAGGGGACGGGGGGTAGGGGATGCCGGGGCCGCCGGTCGGCATGGGTCCGCGCAGGGCGTCTTCGCGGGCGCGGTTGCGGAGTTCGGCCTCGGCTTCGGGGGTGGGGCCGGTCGGGTGGTGGGGGCGGGCCGCGCCGCGCAGCAGGTAGGCGGTGATGCCGAGGACCGCGGACGTGATCAGCGCGGCGGCCCACGCGGGGAGCCCGGCGTCGAGGGCGAGGCCGAGGGCGAACGCGAGGGCGCCGCCCGCGTACAGGGCGACCGCGCCCGACGCGGCGTACAGCGTGGCCCTGCGGCGCTGCCTGCGGGTCTGCTCGCGAAGTTCCTCGCGGATCGTCTCGCGGGCGACCTCCGTCAGCTCCTCGACCAGGTGCTTGTCGAGATGTTCGAGATGGTCCATGCGCTTCATGGCCGCCGGGTACCCAGAGGGCCGACGTCGAACCCCCGCCGGAGGGCCGGCGCCGGGCGAGCCGGCGAGACCGACGAGCAGGGACGCCCGACGGCTGCCCCATCCGTCCGTTCGCCCGCCCGAAGCCGCCGACCTGCGGTGTCGTCCCACGCCGGGTGAGCCGACGACCGGCTGCGCCGCCCGTGGGGTGCACGGGGGCACGAGCGGCACGTCCGTCCCCGGGGACACGGCCGTCGTCGGCACGTCGGCCCGGCCGTCGCCCTCTCCGAGCGAGGCCCGCCCTCCCGGCCACGGAGTGGCTCTCGGCCGTGCCGTCGTCCGGCCGGTTTGCCGCAGGGCGGCCGGGATACCCGGCGGGCGTCCGCGGCACGTGATGGGCACGCCGGACGGAGCGGGCAGGCCCCACGTGTCGGTCACGTCGTACGAAGGAGGAGCGGCCATGGGCCACGGCGGAGACGTCATCGCCGAGCTGACCACCGACCACCGCGAGGTGGAAGAGCTGTTCGCCCGTATCGAGGCGCTGCCGCCGGGGGACGCGCGGCGCCGGGAACTCACCGACGCGGCCGTGCGGGAACTCGTCCGGCACTCGGTCGCCGAGGAGATGTACCTGTACCCGGCGGTCCGCTCGGCCCTGCCCGACGGCGACCGGGTCGCCGACAAGGAGATCGCCGACCACTCGGGCGCCGAGCGCACGATGAAGGACCTCGAATCGCTGGACGCAGGCGTGCCCGAGTTCGACCGCCTGGTCCGCGAACTCATCGCCGAGGTCCGCGCGCACATCCGGGACGAGGAGGACACCCTCTTCCCCCGCCTCCGGGAGAGCACCACCCCCGACGACCTCGCCAAACTCGGCGAACAGGTCCGCCGCGCCAAGAGCATCGCCCCCACCCGCCCCCACCCCTCGTCCCCCTCCACACCCCCGGCCAACAAACTCCTCGCCCCCGGCGCCGGCATGGTCGACCGCCTGCGGGACGCCCTGACGGGCCGGGGCAAGGACTGAGGTCACACCAGCATCAGCAGGGGACACGGCCGGGCACCGAACCGACCCCACATCGCGACGCCCTCAGGGCCGTACAGAGCGCATCTGTACGGCCCTGAGGGCGTCGGCGCGCCCGACGGACACGCGCGAACGGGCCCGGCACCGGCAGCCCCGAACCGTCCGGCACCCGTGCGACCCCAGCCCACCTGGGGCAACCCTTCGGTTCGCTGCCCGAAGTCTCTCGGTACCTGCCCGTGATGTGCTGCCCGGCCGGTTGGTCCAGCCTGAGGGCAGGAGGTGAGCGATGACCTACTGCATCAGCAAGGAGTTCCACTTCTCGGCGAGCCATCAGCTCGACGGGTTGCCTGGTGACCACCCCTGCGGACGGCTGCACGGGCACAACTACGTGGTGTCGATGGAGCTCTCCGCACTCACGGACGAACTGGACGACGTCGGTTTCGTGCGCGACTACGGAGACCTGAGGGATTTCAAGGTCTGGCTGGACGACGAGGTGGACCACCAGCACCTCAACAAGGTCGTCGGGGACCGCAACCCGACCGCCGAGAACCTCGCGCGCTGGCTGTTCGAGCGATGGCGCGGACGCTACCCGGAACTGGTGGCGGTCCGGGTGGCGGAGACCCCCAAGACATGGGCGGAGTACCGCAGGTGACCGCACGCGACGCCAGCCCGTCGACGCGGACAGGGGGTGGTGCCGTCGTGGAACCGAAGCTCGTCGTGAACGAGATCTTCGGCCCGACTTGAGGGCCGTGCAGGGAGAAGGGCCCTCACTGGGCCGGCGCTGCGCCTTCGTCCGGCTCGGCGGCTGCAACCTGGGCTGTTCGTGGTGCGACACGCCGTACACCTGGGACTGGACCGGCAGTGGCGACTCCGGGAGGGCGTGGGACCCCCGCGCGGAGCTGCACGCGATGCCGTGGCAGGAGGTCGCCGGACTGCTGCGGGCCTTCGCGGCGGAGCTGATCGTGGTGTCCGGCGGGGAGCCGCTGAACCAGCAGCGCCGCCTGGTGCCGCTGCTGCGCGACCTGACCGGGCACGGACACCTGGTGGAGATCGAGACGAACGGCACGGTGGTGCCCGCCCCCGAAGTGGCGGCGCTGGTCCGCTTCAACGTGTCCCCCAAGCTCGCCCACTCCGGTGAGCCGCGGGCACGGCGCATCGTGCCGGAGGCGCTGGCCGCGCTGGCGGCGCTGCCGGGCACGGCGTTCAAGTTCGTCTGCCGGGGTCCCGGGGACCTGGACGAGGTCGCGGAGATCACGGCGCACCTCGGCGGCGCTCCTGTGTGGATCATGCCCGCGGCGCGGTCGCGGGCAGAGCTGGACCGCAATCTCGCCGCGCTCGGCGACGCTGTGGTGGCCCGTGGATGGAATCTGACAACTCGGCTGCACATCTCGGTGTGGGGTGACCGGAGGGGTACATGACGACGACGCACGACGAACGCACCGGCACGGCGAACGAGCCGGAACAGACCCGCGACCCGTTGGAGGACATCGCACGACAACTGCTGGTGGAGATCGGTGAGAACCCGGACCGTGACGGCCTGAAGGAGACACCGGCCCGGTTCGCCCGCTGGTGGCGGGAGTTCAGCCAGTACGACGCCGGCAACACCAGCACCAGCTTCCCGATCTCCACCAGCGGTCAGATGGTCATGGTGGGAGACATCCGGCTGTGGTCGCTGTGCGAGCACCATCTGCTGCCGTTCAACTGTTCGGTCACCATCGCCTACCGGCCGCTGGGCGACGTCCTCGGCCTGTCCAAGTTCGCCCGCATCGCGCATCGCCACGCGCACCGGCTCCAGGTGCAGGAGCGGCTTGTACAGGACATCGCCGACGAGGTCGGCGCGGTGACCGGTTCACCGGACGTCGCGGTGGTCGCCCAGGGCGAGCACCTGTGCATGAGCATGCGCGGGATCCGGACCCCGGCCCGGATGACCTCCTCGGTCTTCCGGGGAGTCTTCGAGGAGTACGGCCCGGTCCGCCAGGAACTGATCGCCATCGCCTTCCCCGGCTGAGCGCGGGGGCCGCCGGTGACACTCCGCCGGACGGCCCCCGCCCTCGTGAGGAGTCCCAGATGAACGTCGCCTTCGTCCTGCTGACCTACGCCCCCGACGAACCCGCAGGAGTCGAACGGGCCGTCGACTCGCTCGCGGACGGCCTGCGCGCGGCCGGCCACGACGCACTGATCATCGCGGCCGGACCGGCCCACCCCGGGGACGGCCCCCACGTGGTCCGGCTCGACTCGGTCACCCTTCCCCGCCCGCTGCTCTTCGACGACCTGCCCCAGCTCTTCGAGCACTCCGCGCCGGTGCGCCGCGAGGTGCTGGACATCCTCGGCCGGTTCGAGGCCGACGTCGTGTGCTGGGCCGACGCCGTGGTGGGCCTCGGCTTCCTCAACCCCGCACCGCCCGGCGCGCGCACCGCGCTCATGGTGCACTTCCTGCGCGTGGACGACCACATGCGGCGCGCCCTGGCACACCGTCCCGACGTGGTCCTCCCGGTCAGCCCGTTCATGATCGACGAGGCGGTGCGCGCCGGACTCGACACCACCGACTGGCGTGCGCTGCCCAACGCCCTGCCCGGCGGGCGGGCCGGGCACGGCACCGTGCCGGACGCCGCGGAACGTGAACGGCTGCGCCGGACCGGCCCGGTGCGGATCGTCACCCGCGCCGACCCGTCCAAGGGCATCACGGAACTGCTGGACGCCTGCCCCCGCGACCTCGGCAGGCCGGTCCAGATCGTCATCGCCGAGGCGGGATTCGAGCTGTGGCCGGGCATGCAGGCCGACATGATCGAGGCCGCCCGGTCACGGGCCGCGGCCCTGCCGGACGTCGAGGTGCTGCCCGCGATCCCCTGGCAGGAGGTGCAGCCCTTCCTGGCCGGGGCCGCCCTCACGCTGGTGCCCTCCACGAGCCCGGAGACCTTCGGCAACGTCGCCGCGGAGTCCCTGTCGGCCGGCACGCCGGTGGTCGGCTACGGCTTCGGCCACCTGCCGGTGCTGGTCGGCGGGGCGGGACGGCTGGTGGACCTCGACGTGGTGCACGGCTTCGGCCACCTGCCGGCGCTGACCGGCAGCACGCTGCGGACCAACGACTTCACCGCCGGCGCCGGCCGTCTCTGGCAGGCCGCCACCGACCTGCTGGCCGACCCGGACGCCTACCGGGCCGCCGCGCGGCAGGCGCTGCGCCAGGTGGCGCCGCTGTCGCCCGAGGCCGTGGCCGCCGAGTTCCTGCGGCTCACGGCCGGCGCACCGGCACCCGCTCGCGCACCGGGCGGGGAGTAGACATGGCGGCGCGCCCCTCGGCCACCGTCGTCATACCGACCTACAACCGCGCGGAACTGCTGCGGGGCACCCTGACGGCGCTGGCCGCGAACCGGCCGCCCGACGAGGGCCCCTTCGAGGTGGTGGTGGCCGACGACGGATCGACCGACCACACACGGGAGGTGGTCCGGGAGTCCGGCGACCGGCTGACGGTGCGCCACGTCTTCCAGGAGGACCGGGGCTTCCGGGCCGCCGCCGCGCGCAACGCCGGTGCCCGGCCGGCCTCGGCACCGGTGCTGGTCTTCCTCGACGCGGGAGTGCGGCCCGGTCCCGACTTCGTCCGCGCCCACCTGGCCGCCCACGCCCGCGGGCGCCGCGCGGTGATCGGCTACACCCACGGCTACCGGCCGGACCTGAGCCCGCCGGACGTCCTCGCCGCCGCCCGGCGGGACCTCGCCCCCGCCGAGGCGGTGCGCCGGCACGGCGACGCGGACGCGCTGCGCGACGTCCGGCAGCCGGTGTTCGAACGGTTCGGGTACGACCTGGCGGACGCGCTGGTGCCGTGGCAGTGGTTCTGGTCCGTCAACTGCTCGGTGAACACCTCGGACTTCCGGGCCGCCGGCGGCTTCGACGAGGACTTCCGCAGCTGGGGCGGCGAGGACCTCGACCTCGGCTACCGGCTGCACCGGGGCGGCACCGCCTTCACGGTCAGCCGGGCGGCCTGGGCGCTGGACACCCCGCACGAGCGGTCCACGGGCGCCGACCTGGCCAGCAACGCGGCCAACATCGGGATGCTCGCCGACAAGCACCCCGAACCGGTGACGGAGCTGCTGTGGGCCTTCTTCGCCCGGCCCGCCGACCGGTTCGAGATCCGCCACGAGTGGAACGTCGAGGACGAGTACCGCCTCGTCCTGGCGGCCGCCGAGCAGGCGCGCGGCACCGACGTACGCGCCGAACTCGCCCCGCTGCGCGAGGTCGCCGGCGATCAGCGGGTCGTCGTCCTGGGCTGCGGCGCCGAGCCGCCCACCGGCCTCGCCGCCGGCGTCCGGCTGTTCGACTTCGACGGCCGGCTCGCGGGGCTCTCCGGCCCGGGGGGACGGGTGGGGCACGCTCTCGGGGTCCGGCTGCCCTTCGCCGACGGTTCGGTGGACCGGATCCTGGTCACCTCCCGGCTGTCGGGTCTGTGGGAGCGCTGGCAGGCGCACATCCTGGCGGAAGGACGCCGGCTGGGGGCCCAGGTGGACGTCCCCTTCCTGAGCCGGACCGTCCGGTAGCCGGTTCGGGTGGGCGTGGTGCCCGGCGACACGCGTCGCCGGGCACCACGCTCAGGCGGCCCGGGGTACCGCGCGGACCGCGTGGACGAGATACGTGCGGATGTCGGCCGGGATGAGCGGAGCGGGACGCGCGGTGGCGGTCAGGCCCCGCAGCTCCAGCAGCGCGAGGACCGCGTCGAGCCGGCCGTCCAGGTCCTGCACCTCCAGCACGATCTGGCCGATGAGCGGCCAGTGGGCGGCGTCGATGCCTTGCAGCACGTCGAGTTCGGCGCCCTCCACGTCGATCTTCAGCAGCGCGACCGGCTCACCGCCGGACAGGAAGGCGGACAGGCGCTCCACGCGCACCGGGACCCGGGTGCCGGTGTAGTGCCGGCGGACGTAGTCCGGTGAGCCCTCGCGGGACAGGACGTCGATCTGGAGTTCCTTCTGCTCGGGATAGCGGGTGGAGTTGCCGGGTGCCCTCGGGTAGTAGACGAAGGGCACGGACTCCTCCGTCCGGGCGCCGAGCGCGCACTCCCGCACCGTCACCGTCTCCGCCATGCCGTGCAGGGCGAGATTGCGGCGCAGCGCGGCCAATGTGTGCGGCATGGGCTCGAAGGCGAGGATCCGTGCCGTGGGGGCGGCCCGGTGCACGAAGTAGCTGAAGAGGCCGATGTTGGCGCCGACGTCCAGGACGAGCGCGTCGGCCGGCAGCCGCACGTCGTCGTAGCAGCCCTCCTGGAACATCTCCGCGTACTGCCAGCGGGCCTCGGCCTCGTGGGGGACCCAGAACCAGGTGCCGGCGGCCAGCTCGACCTTGTGCGGACCGGTGCCGGCGGCGACGGCGCTCACCGGGCCGCCGGCGGGGCGAAGAGGGTGGTGTCGTCCAGGTAGCGCGTGGGGTCGGGGACCTTGGCCTCCCGGAACGCCTCACGGCGCTCGTAGCAGGTGCCGCAGGTGCCGCAGTGGGCCTCGCCGCCCTTGTAGCAGGACCAGCTGAGCTCCAGCGGCGCGCCGAGCCGCGTGCCGTGCCCGGCGATCTGTCCCTTGGTCCAGGTCATGAAGGGCGCCTCCACGCGTGGCGTCGGGAAGCCCTCGTTGGCGACGGTGACCAGCTCCCGCAGCGCGGTCAGGAAGACCGGGCGGCAGTCGGGGTAGATGAAGTGGTCCCCGGCGTGCATGCCGAGCGCGACGGTCCCGGCCCGGCGGGCGACCGCCACGGACACGGCGGCATTGGCGAGGACCGCGTTGCGGTTCGGCACCACCGTGGCCCGCATGGACTGCTCGGCGTAGTGGCCGTCGGGGACGTCGACACCTCCGTCGGTGAGCGCGGAACCGCTCAGGAGCGCGCCGAGTCCGGTGAGGTCGAGGACATGGTGGGCGGCGCCGTAGTGCGCGGCGACCCGGCGGGCCGACTCGATCTCCTTCCGGTGGCGCTGGCCGTAGTCGACGGTGAGTGCCACCAGCCGGTGCCGCAGCGCCGTGTAGTGGGCCATCAAGGTGGTGGAGTCCATGCCGCCGGACAGGACGACGAGGGTGAGGAAGGGGTCCGGCGCGTCCTTGCCGTCGCCGGCGTCCGGCGTGGCGGGGTCTGCGGTCATCGTGTGCCTCTCTCTGGCCGGTCACGGGAGTCGGGCGGACCGGTGCGGCATCCGGCGGACGGGGGGAACCGTTCCGCCGGACCGGGGCGCCGGTCAGTGCCTCGCGTCCTGCGAGTCTGTGCCGGGCCCCTGCCCCGGCACATCACGGCCGGGTCCGAAGGCGGTGCCCCCGCCCACCGAAGGAAGACAGGCACCGGCCACGTCGCCGGGCGGCCGGCCTAGGTCCGACGAGCGTCGGGGGCGCTGGTGAGCAGGGTCCACAGGCCGGGGGCGCGGAACAGGCCGGGAAAGCCGTCGCGCCCGGAGATGGCGAGCTTGCGGTAGGCGCTGGAGAGGTGAAGTTCGACGGTGCGGCGGGTGATGGTCCGCTTCTGGGAGATACGCCTGTTGGTCAGGCCGCGCATGGCGTCCACCAGGATCTCGCGCTCGCGCGGGGTGAGCGAGAGCACTCCGCCCAGCGAGGCGTGCAGAGCCGTGTCGCCGTTGAGGACCAGGATGCGCTGGCCGGCGCGGAGCGCGAGTTCTCCGGCGCCGCAGCGCTCGGCCAGTTCCACCGCGCGCGTGAGCGCGTCCACCGACTCTCTCCGGCGCCCCTGCCGTGCGTCGAGGTCGGCCAGGTCCGTGAGGGCCGCGGCGAGGTCCAGCGGAGCGTGGTCCGGCGTCAATACCGTGACGGCCTCGCGCAGCAGCGCCTCGGCGCCGTGGGCGTCGACCCGCGCCGCGGCGCGCAGGGCACGGCCCAGTTCGAAGGCGGAGCCACTGGCACGGGCGAACCGGAGCTGCTGCTCGGCCAGGGTACGGGCCTCGACGACGGCACCGATCTGGTCGAGGAGTTCGACGCCGTGCGCGCGCCACAGGCTCGTTCCGGTGCGGCGCAGGCCGTCCGCGCGAGCACGGCGCCGCAGTTCCCCGAGGTCGCGTGCGGCGTCCGGCAGCGCGCCGAGTCCTACGGCGCACCGGGCGCGGGCCAGCAGCAGATCCTGATGCCGGTGCCCCGCGGGCAGGCGGCCGAGCCAGCCGCCGTCGCGCAGCAGGTTCTGAGCCTTGTCGAGTTCTCCCCGGCCGACCAGGACGTTGGCGAGCATGCCCGCCGTGTCGGCGCGCAGGGCGGGAGCGCCGTCCGGGCCGTCGAGGACGGTGAGGGCCGCGGTGAGTGATCGGCAGGCGGCGTCGAGGTCGCCCTGGACGCACGCTATCTGCCCGGCGACGTACAGCAGTTCCGCCCGCCCGCCGTAGGGCGCGGCGGCGGACGCCTCCGCCGGGGTGCCCGCGATCCGGTTCAGGTGGGAGGCGGCCTCGGCGGGGTGGCCGCTGTCGGTGAGCACGGTCAGCGCGGCGGTGAACGCCGTCGGACACACGTCGGACCAGCGGCCGCCGCGGGCGAGAGCGGCGCGGGCGCGGTCGACCGAGTGACGCGGGCTGTCGTCGACGAGGTACTCGTAGTAGGCGGCGACGGCCTCCACGACGGTCTGCAAGGGTCCGCCGCCATGCGGGTCGGCAGGAGCGTCGCTCGCGCGGCGACGCGCCAGGCCGGCGTCGGGCCGCAGATGCGCGGGCAGGCCGCGCAAGAGGTGCGACGCCTCGGCCGGTGGCACCTTGTCGAGCCGGAGGGCCAGCCGGTGCACCCGGGGCCAGTCCTCGAACACGGTGTGGTGCAGCGCCGAGGCGACCGCGTCGAGGACGGCGGTGCCGGTGGTGGCGGCGCCGGGCGCCGAGAGCACGCGCCCGAGACGGGCAAGCAGGGCGCTGCGGGTCGCATCCTCCCTGGCGCAGCTGAGCAGAGCGGCCAGAGCGTGCGGGCCGCCGTCGGCATCGTGGTTCATGCGGAGGTCGGCGAGCGCGAGGATGGCCCGGTGCCGCTCGTCGCCGGCGGCGCTGCCCGCGACGATCTCCAGGTAGCGGCGGGCGGTGCCGTCGTGGCCCGCCTGCCGCGCGGCGCCGGCCGCGCGCAGCATCACGTCGGCCGACCAGTTCTCGTGGTGGGGCACGGTGGAGGCGCTGAGGTGATCGGCCACCTGTTGCGCGGGCGCGTGACGCTCGTGCAGATAAGCGGCGGCGGAGAGACTGACGGCGTTGCGGGCCAGTCGTGTCATGGAGCCGAGCAAGGCGTGCGCGACCAGGGGATGCCGCAGCGCCGGCTCGTCGCCGTCCGTGATCAACCCGGCGCGTGCCAGCACGTCGAGCCCTTCCAGGGTCTCCACCAGGCCGAGCCCGCTGAGGTGCGCGATCAGAGCGGGATCGGCGCCACCGGAGTTCCCGGCCACCGCGACGGTCTCGGCGAGGCGCACCGCGTGCGTGTGCTGCCGTGCGGCCCGTCCGACGAACAGGTCGCCGGCGGCCGGGAGGACCACGGAGTCCAGCTCGTCGGGGCCAGGCCGGGGGGACGCGTCGCGCAGATGAGCCGCGAGCGCGGCCAGCAGATAGGGGTTTCCCGCGGTCAGCCGATGGCACGCGGCGGTGAGACGGCTGCCGGGGCGCCCGGCGAGAAGCGGCCGAAGCAGCTCACCGGTCTCCCGGGGCGTCAGCCCCTCCAGCGTCAGCCGCCGCGCGCCCAGCGTCAGCTCCCGGTACGTGTCAGGGGCCGACGGCGCTTCTCCCGCCCGCTCGGTGAGCAGCACGAGCAGCGGCAGCCGCACGGACTCCGCCATGACGCGCAGCACCCGCTGAAGGCGGACGGCACCGGCGCAGTTGGCGTCGTCCACCATGAGGACCGCCGGCTCCCTGCCGCGCAGCGCCGCCACCAGGGCACCCTTCGGCCCGACCGGGACGGGTGCGTGCGGGTCCCCGGCGACGCCGATCAGGCTCGTCCCCCTGCCGGTGAGCGAGGACCCGGCCACCAGGGCCGGTGAGTGGAAACAGCCGGCCGGCACACGGGGTCCGCGCTCGGCCCGCGTCTGGTCGGCCGACTCCATCACGGGGACACCGCGGGCCCGGCATCCGCTGAGGAAAGCGCCCAGCAGCGCGGTGCGTCCGATGCCGGTCTCCCCTGAGACCACACACCGCACCATGCCTTCCTCGACGGTGTCGTCAAGGGCCCGGTACAGCGCCTGAAGCACGTCATGACGGCCGACGAACGCCTTTTTCCCGGTGATGACCGTTCGAATCATACGGCCACCAGGACAATGCCCTGGTCTCCTATGGCGTAGGGCCGGAGAGCGAAGTGCCGGTGAAGTGCCGGCCGCAGCGCCTCCCGCATTTCGGCCGCGCGCGGATGACCCTCGTACCAGAAATCCGTCAAGAGGGCGGCAGCGGCGGTAATGCGCTCCTCCAGGTCGGGCTCGGAGAAGTGCAGCGCGGCTTCGGTGCGGTGCAGCGAAATGTCGGTGAAGCCGAGTCCGCTCAGCGTGCGGACGGCGTCGGCGAGCAGATGGCCCTGATGGTCGTGCGGCTCCCCGGCGAGCGGGACGCACACCTCGTTGAGGAGACTGACGAGCTCGTTGTCCGGGGCCCCGCCGATCAGCACGACACGGCCGCCGGGCGCGCTCCGGTCACAGACCCGGGCCATCTCCCTGACCGCGCGGTCGGGATCCTCCGCGTAGGGCAGCACCCAGCAGGCCAGCACCGCGTCGAAGGACGCGTCCGGGAAGGGCAGGGCCTCGGCGTGCCCGGGTAAGACCTCGATCCCGCCGGTGCGCGGCACGTCCGGGGCCTGAGCGGAGCCGTCGGGGGCCTGAAGCACCTCGACGCGGCGGGCGTGCGGCTCCACCGTGACGCAGCGCTCGACCCGGGCCGCGACCGCGCGGGTGAGTTCACCGGTGCCGCCGCCGACGTCCAGCACCCGGCGGCTGGTGGCGACGGCGGCGAGGACCGCGGAGACCTCCTCGCGGCGTTCCAGACGCTCGACGAAGTTGAGCCACCCGTGGTGGCTGAGCCGGTGCGGACCGCGGTAACGGGAGGGCCTGCGGTCCAGCGGGCCGAAGAACGGATGGGCGGCAAAGTCCGTTGCCGGGAGAGCGACCGCGGCGGATTTCAGCGTGTCCACAAGCCTCGTCTTTCTGGAATCGGTCGGTTAAAACCGTGAGGTAAACCGCACGAGGGCGATCTGGATTTACCTGGAAGAAAGGGGGAGGCCCACCATTAGATGCCGCCGGAATGCCGGAGTCCAGAGGGCCCTTCGAGACTTGACTAAAAAGGAGTGAGCGAATTGCTGGACAGATCACGTGTGGGCAGATCAGGGCAGGAGGTGCGAAACGATTATGGCCGGAAACGCTCGCACCCCCCGCGCCCCTACTTCCCCAACGCCCGTGCCAGTTCCGCCTTGTTCATCCCCGACCGCCCCTCGATCCCCCGCTTGCGGGCCTCCTCGTAGAGCTGGTCGCGGGTCGGGCCCTGGGAGCCCTTGTGCGAGCGTTTGCCGCCGCGCTGGGAGGCCGACTTGGGGTCGCGGACGGATGTACGGCTCGCGGACTTGGACTCGCCGGACCGCGCGCGCTCCTTGTTGACCGTGCGGGCGGCGATCTCCGAGGCGCGGGAGTCGGACTCGCCGCGCTTCTTGGCGGACTCCTTGACGTGCTCGTACTGGCGTTCCCGTTTGGAGTTCGAGCCTCGTGGCATGGTGTGCCTCCAGAGTTCGGAGCGGTTCGGAATCGTTCAGACCTTCGCGAAGACCTCGGTGAACGTGTGTGTGAAGTCGGGCAGATCGTCCGGCTTGCGGCTGGTGATCAGCAGGTTGGGCCCGTGGTCGCAGACCTGGACGGGGACGTCGACCCAGCGCCCCCCGGCGTTGGTGATGTCGGTGCGCAGACTGGGCCAGGACGTGAGGACACGCCCGTCCACGACCCCCGCCTCCACCAGCACCCACGGCGCGTGACAGATCGCCGCGACCGGCTTCCCGGCGTCGAAGAACGCGCGGACGAACGCGACGGCGTCCGCGTCGAGCCGCAGCGCGTCGGGGTTGGCGACGCCACCCGGCAGGACGAGCGCTCCGTACTCACCAGGGTCCGCCTCGGCGACCGTCCCGTCCACCGGGAACGTGTCGCCCCGGTCGAGGTGGCGGAACGCCTGGAGCGACCCCGGCGAGGTGGACAGCAGCGACGGCCGGTCCCCGGTCGCGAGGACCGCCTGCCACGGCTCGGTCAGCTCGATCTGCTCGGTGCCCTCGGGCGCGGCCAGGAAAGCGATGTTCACGTGGATCCACTCCTCGGTGTCGGTGGCCGCACGGCGGGTACCCGGGGCTGATCCGGTGATGCGTGCCGGAGGGAAGGAGCACGGCTCATGGGACTGGGAGGGTGTCTCGCCCTGATCGCCGTAGGAGCGATCCTCACGTTCGCCACGGACTGGGAGGTGCAGGGAGCCAACCTCGACCTGATCGGGGTGATCCTCATGGCGGTCGGCCTGATCGGCACGGTCACCTTCGCGAGCATCGCGCGCCGCAGGCGGGTGATCGTCCCGCCGTCCACCCCTGTCGTCGACCAGCGCGAAACCCGCCCGTACGAGTGAGGACCACCATGCGGTACGACGAACTGGCCGAGCTGGGACAGCAGTTGAGGGTGGACGCGGTACGCGCCGCGCAGGCGGCCGGCTCCGGCCACCCGACCTCGTCGATGTCGGCGGCGGACCTCGGCGCGGTCCTGCTGGCCCACCACCTGCGCTACGACTTCGCCCGCCCCGCCCACCCGGGCAACGACCGGCTGATCCTCTCCAAGGGCCACGCCTCACCCCTGCTGTACGCCCTGTACCGGGCGGCCGGCGTGGTCGACGAGGAGGAACTGCTCACCTTCCGCCGCCAGGGCAGCCGGCTCGAGGGCCACCCCACGCCCCGGCTGCCCTGGGTGGACGTGGCGACCGGCTCGCTCGGCCAGGGCCTGCCCGTCGGCGTCGGCATGGCCCTCGCCGGGAAACGGCTCGACCGGCTGCCGTACCGGGTGTGGGTGCTGTGCGGGGACAGCGAACTGGCGGAGGGCTCGGTGTGGGAGGCCGTTGAGCACGCCGGGCACGAACACCTCGACAACCTCACGATGATCGTCGACGTCAACCGGCTGGGCCAGCGCGGTCCGACCCGCCTCGGCTGGGACCTCGACACGTACGCGGCCCGCCTCGCGGCCTTCGGCTGGCACACGGTCACCGTCGACGGCCACGACGTCGCCGCCGTCGACGCCGCCTACCGGGAGGCGACGACGGCCCGCCGCCGGCCGACGGCGGTGCTGGCCCGCACCCGCAAGGGCCGGGGCGTCGCCGCCGTCGAGGACGCGGAGGGCCGGCACGGCAAGCCGCTGCCCGACGCCGAGCGCGCGATCGAGGAACTGGGCGGGGTCCGCTCCGTCCAGGTCGGTGTCGCCCTGCCGGTCGGCAGCCGGCCCGAGGAGACCCCCAAGGCGGCCCAAGTGGACTGGCCCCGCTACGAGTTGGGGGAGGAGGTCGCCACCCGGGCCGCGTTCGGCGACGCCCTCGCCGCCCTCGGCTCCGAACGCGACGACGTCGTCGTCCTCGACGGGGAGGTCGGCGACTCGACGAAGGCCGGGGTCTTCCAGGAGGCCCACCCCGACCGGTACTTCGAGTGCTACATCGCCGAACAGCAGCTCGTCGCCGCCGCCGTGGGGATGCGGGCGCGCGGCCACACCCCGTTCGCCGCGACGTTCGCCGCGTTCCTCACGCGGGCGCACGACTTCGTCCGCATGGCCGCCGTCAGCGGGCTCGGCGTCCAGCTGTGCGGCTCGCACGCCGGGGTCGCCATCGGGGAGGACGGGCCCTCGCAGATGGGCCTCGAAGACCTCGCGATGATGCGCGCCGTCCACGGCTCGACCGTCCTGCACCCCTGCGACGCCCACCAGACGGCGTACCTCGTGAGGACCATGGCGGACCTCCCCGGTATCGGATACCTGCGTACCTGCCGCGCCCCGATGCCGGTCCTGTACGGGCCCGGCGAGCAGTTCCCGGTCGGCGGCTGCAAGACGCTGCGCTCCGGGCCCGACGACAAGGTCACCGTGATCGGCGCGGGCACCACCGTCCACGAGGCGCTGCGCGCCGCCGACTCCCTCGCGGTCGCCGGGATCGCCGTCCGTGTCATCGACCTGTACTCCGTGAAACCCGTCGACGAGGTCGCGCTGCGGACGGCGGCCGAGGAGACCGGCTGCCTGCTCACCGTCGAGGACCACCGGCCCGAGGGCGGGCTCGGCGACGCCGTGGCCGCCGTCTTCGCCGACGGCCGCCCCCAGCCCAGGCTGGTCCGGCTCGCGGTGCGGACGATGCCCGGTTCGGCGACGCTGAAGGAACAGCTGCGGACGGCAGGGATCGACGCCGAGGCCATCGCGGCGGCCGTGATGCTGCTGACGGAACGGGCCGTCACGCCGTGAAGGAGGCCGGGGTGGACAGCGAGACGAAGGACGTGACGAACGACTGGGGGCGCCGGGAGACCCCGGAGGAGCGGGCCGACCGCCGCTGGAACGACCTGCTCCAGGAGGTGCGGGTCGCCCTCACCGGCGTCCAGGTCCTCTTCGCGTTCCTGCTGGCGGTCGTCTTCCAGCCCCGGTTCGCGGACGTCTCCGACACCGACCGGGCGTTGTACGTCGTCACGGTCGTTCTCGCGGCGGGCAGCACCGGCGCGCTGATCGGGCCCGTCGCGCTCCACCGCATCCTCACCGGCCGCCGGGTCAAACCGCAGACCGTGGACTGGGCGGCCCGGCTCACCGTCATCGGCCTGTTCCTGCTGCTCGGGACGATGACGACGGCGCTGCTGCTCGTCCTGCGCGCGGTCACCGACGACACGCTCGCCGCCTGGCTGACGGTGCCGGTGGTCGGCTGGCTCGCGGTGTGCTGGCTGCTGCTGCCGCTGTGGGCGCGGGTGAGGACGAACGGAAATGGCAGGCAGGCGAGACCGTGACCGTCCGTACGCGATCGGCACTGTTCGGCACCATCGGTTAAGGAGGACCGATCCCATGAGGGCCAAGCCCGGAGCACGGTACGTCGAGACCGGCGGGCACCATCGGATGGACTGGCAGCGCGACGCCGCCTGCGCGGACACCGACGACCCTGACCTGTTCTTCCCGATCAGCCTCAACGGGCCGGGCGCCCGCCAGGTGGAACGGGCCCGAGCGGTGTGCCGACGCTGCCCGGTCGCGGTGAGGTGCGCGGAGTGGGCGCGCGAGACGCATCAGCGGTCGGGGGTGTGGGGCGGGGTGTCGGTAGAACCGGAGAACTACGGGAGGTAGCCCCTGAGGGGTACGAGGTGAGATGAGGGGCGGGCCCGTGCAGAACGGGCCCGCCCCTCGGTGTGTACGGGTTAGTACCGAACCGGCGGCCGCTGCGGATGCCGGTGCGCGGCCAGCGCCCGCGTGAACGCCTCGACGAACTCCGCACGGGCCGGCCCCGCCGCCGCGTCGCTCACCACGCCCCGGTCGGCGACCGCACCGCTCGTCGGCGTCGCCAGCCGCACCGTGTCCGGGACGACGGCCGACAGCACGCCGACGCCGGAGCCGAGCGCGGCGAGCGGCTTGCCGTGCCGGTAGGCGTCGCGGGCGAAGCGGATCACGTCCGGATCGGTGATCAGATCGGGCGTGCCGACGGGCCCGCCCGGCAGCAGCACCGCGTCGTACAGCACCGACGCCACCGTGGGCAGCGCGCGGTCCACCGGATACGGCCCCTCGGACGTCGTGTCCAGGCTCCCCGCCTCCGGCGCGATCACCTCGACGACGGCGCCCCGCGCGGCCAACGCCTCGCGCACGGACGTGAGGTGACGGCCGTCCACCCCGTCGTGCGCGAGCACCGCGACCGTCCGGGTGCGCACCGAGCCGTCGCCCGGCAGCGCCTCGATGCTCAGCGCGGGGGAGACGGCCCCGAACTCCGGCCCCTTCTCGGCGGGTTCGGGCACGCCGATGCCCCGGGCGACGCGCTGGGCGAGGTCCAGGTCGACGTGCGCCAGCTCCGCCACCGTCCGCGTGCGCACCTGCATCGCGGTGACCTTGCCCAGTTCGAAGCGGAACGCGGCGACGATGTGCTCGCGCTCCCAGTCGCTCATGCTGTGCCAGAACAGCGCGGCCTGGCTGTAGTGGTCGGTGAAACTCACCGCGCGCGTACGGGTCTTGGGGCCGTGCACCTGCTGGGGGTGGTGCATGCGGGGGCCCGAGACGTCGGGGTGGCCGCCGCCCAGCGAGCTCGGGAAGTAGTTGGCGCCCCGGTGGATGCGGCCTTGGTGGAAGCCGTCGCGCTGGTTCGTGCGGACGGGCGCGACGGGCCGGTTCACGGGGAGCTGGGAGAAGTTGGGGCCGCCGAGCCGCAGCAACTGGGTGTCCAGGTAGGAGAAGTTGCGGGCCTGGAGCAGCGGGTCGTCGGTGAAGTCGATGCCGGGTACGAGGTTCGCGGTGTGGAAGGCGACCTGTTCGGTCTCGGCGAAGAAACTCTCCGGGTTGCGGTCCAGGACCATCCGGCCGATCGGGCGGATCGGCACCAGCTCCTCCGGGATCAGCTTCGTCGCGTCCAGCAGGTCGAAGTCGAACGCGAACTCGTCCTCCTCCGGTACGAGTTGGACGCCCAGCTCCCACTCCGGGTACTCGCCGGCGGCGATCGCCTCCCACAGGTCGCGCCGGTTGAAGTCGGGGTCGCGGCCCTGGCACTCCTGCGCCTCGTCCCACACCAGCGAGTGCACCCCGAGCTTCGGCTTCCAGTGGAACTTCACGAACGTGGCCCGCCCTGCGGCGTCCACGAACCGGAAGGTGTGCACGCCGAAGCCCTGCATCATGCGGTAGCTGCGCGGGATCGCCCGGTCCGACATCAGCCACATGATCGCGTGCAGTGTCTCCGGCTGGAGCGAGACGAAGTCCCACAGCGTGTCGTGCGCGGAGGCGCCGGTGGGGATGTCGGTGTCCGGCTCCGGCTTCAACGCGTGCACGAAATCGGGGAACTTGATGCCGTCCTGGATGAAGAAGACCGGGAAGTTGTTGCCGACCAGGTCGTAATTCCCCTCCGACGTATAGAACTTGACCGCGAAGCCACGGACGTCCCGGACGGTGTCGGCGGAGCCCTTGGGGCCCTGCACCGTGGAGAACCGCACGAACACCGGGGTGCGCACCGAGGGGTCCTGGAGGAACGCGGCGCGGGTGAACTCCGCGCAGGACTCGTACGGTTCGAACCAGCCGTAGGCGCCCGCGCCGCGCGCGTGCACGACCCGCTCGGGGATGCGTTCGTGGTCGAAGTGGGTCAGCTTCTCCCGGAAGTGGAAGTCCTCCAGGAGCGTCGGGCCGCGCTCGCCGGCCGTGAGGGAGTCGTCGGTGCGGTCGACGTCGACGCCCTGGTCGGTGGTGAGGGGGCCGGTGGCCGGGTCGTCGGCGGTGGACTCCTCGCGCTGCTGCTTGCGGTCTTCGTGATCCAGGGGTGGCATGAGCCGTCCTCCTTGCCGTGGTGGTCGTCGCGGCTCCGGAGTACCCCTTCTGTCCGACTCCATACAGTGACGGCCGGACAGCGACGGCCGGGCGTGTCGGCCCCCACTAGGACAGAATCTGACCTACTCCGGTGTCACAGTGACCGCACAGCCGAACCCCCGCACCGAACGGAGCGTCCCTTTGAGCCGCCACGTCCAGATCACCTTCGACGCCCACGACCCCCGCGCCCTCGCGGACTTCTGGCGCGAAGCCCTCGGCTACATCACCCCCGCCCCGCCCGGCGTCGAACTCCCCGACGGCGCCGACGTGTGGGCCGCGTGGCACACGTTCCTCGCCCGGGTCGGCGTCCCGGAGGCGGAACGCGAGTCCAAGGCCGCCATCGAGGATCCCGACGGCCACGGCCCCCGCGTCTTCTTCCAGCGCGTCCCGGAGGGCAAGACCGCCAAGAACCGCGTCCACCTCGACGTCCGCGCGGCCCCCGGCCTCCAGGGCGACGCCCGCATGGCCGCCCTGGAGGCCGAGTGCGCCCGTCTGACCGCCCTCGGCGCGACCCTCCTGCGCCGCGATCCCGGCCGGCCTCCGCTGAGCGGCGGCTTCCTGGTCATGGCGGACCCGGAGGGCAACGAGTTCTGCCTCGACTGACAGGGCGGCCAGGCGCGCCTCAGCCCGCGATATTGACCATCCACGGCACGCCGAAGCGGTCCGTGCACATGCCGAAGACGTCGCCCCACATCTGCTTGTCGAGGGGGACGGAGACGGTGCCGCCGGCGGAGAGCTGTTCCCAGTAGCCGCGCAGCTCGGCCTCGTCGTCACCGCTGAGGCTGATCGAGTAGCGGTGCTCGGCGGGCTGGGGCATGCCGGGCGGGGTGTCGGCGCCCATCAGGGTGAAGCCGGCGGGGGTCTCCAGCATGCCGTGCATGACCTTGTCGGCGAAGTCCGGGCCGACGTCCTGGTTGAAGGCGCCGTAGGTGTTCAGCGTCAGGGTGCCGCCGAAGACCTGCTCGTAGAACTCCATCGCCTGCCGGGCCTCGCCGGTGAACGTGAGGTAGGGGTTGAGCCGAGAAGCCATGGGACCCTCCAAGGAGTGCGGTTGCTCGCACCGTAACGCGGCCCACTGACAACGGCCCGTCGGCGAGGGACCGCCGGGGCGCGGACGTCACACCAGCCGGCGCAGGATCCGCTCCTTGACCTGGGTGAACGGCGGGTACGCCACCCGCAGCGGGTCGAGCAGGAGCGGCTTGTCCAGCACGGCCTTCGTGTGGCTGAACGTGTCGACGGAGTGGGCCCCGTGATAGCGCCCGACCCCGCTCTCCCCGACCCCGCCGAACGGCAGCCCGGGGACGGTGACATGGGCGTTGGGGACGCCGAACGCCAGCGCGCCCGACGACGTCTCGGCCTCGAGCCGCCGCTTGGACCGCGCGGACCCGACGAACGCGTACACCGCGAGCGGCTTGTCGCGCCCGGTGATGAAGGAGATCGCGGCGTCGAGATCGGGCACGCGCACGATCGGCAGCACCGGCCCGAAGATCTCCTCGCGCATGACGGCCGACTCGGGGGAGACGTCGGCGAGGACGGTCGGCGCGATGAACCGCGCCGCCCTGTCGTGCTCCCCGCCCACCACGGTCCGCCCGTCCCCGAGCAGCCCGGTGAGCCGGTCGAAGTGCCGCTCGTTGACGATCCGCCCGTAGTCCGCGCTCTCGGCGGGCCGCTCCCCGTACATCTCCCGCACGGCCGCCGCGAGATGCCCCTCGATCTCGTCCGCCGCGTCCCCGACCGCGAGGACGTAGTCGGGGGCCACACAGGTCTGCCCGGCGTTCATGAATTTGCCCCAGGCGATCCGGCGCGCGGCGGTCGCGAGGTCGGCGCCGGGCTCGACGACGGCCGGCGACTTGCCGCCCAGCTCCAGGGTGACCGGCGTGAGATGACGGGCGGCGGCGGTCATGACGATCCGCCCGACCGCGCCGTTGCCGGTGTAGAAGACGTGGTCGAACCGCTGCTCCAGGAGCGCGGTCGTCTCCGGCACCCCGCCCTCGACGACGGCCACCGCCTCGGGGTCCAGCACGCGCGGCAGCCGGCGCGCGAGCAGCGCCGAGGTCGCCGGGGCCAGCTCGCTGGGCTTGACGACCGCGCAGTTGCCCGCCGCGAGCGCGCCGACGAGCGGCCCCAGGGCCAGCTGGAGCGGGTAGTTCCAGGGGCTGATGATCAGCACCGTCCCCAGCGGCTCGCGCACGGTCCGCGCGCGGGCGGGGGCCAGCGACAGGGGGACGCCGACGCGGCGCGGGCGCATCCAGCGGTTCAGGTGGCGCAGCGTGTGGTCGATCTCGTTGACGACGAAGCCGAGTTCGGTGAGGTACGACTCCAGGGGGCTCTTGCCGAGGTCGGCGTGGAGGGCGTCCGAGATCTCGCTCTGGTGGTCGACCAGGAACGCGCGCAGGGCGCGGAGCTGCGCCCTGCGCCAGGCGGCGGGGCGGGTGCGGCCGGTGGCGAAGACGGTGTGCAGACGGGCGACGGTCGCGGCGGCGTCGGAGGCGGCGTCCGGTGCGTCGGGCGCGTCGGGTGCGGGGTCGGCGTCGGGCGTGGGCTGGGTGTCGAGGCGCATGGAGCCAGGATATACAAAACGAAATTGTTTCGTTTCGCATGTGTGTATCCTCGTCCCTGTGACCCCATCCCTCGCAGCCCTCACCGACAGCCTCCTGGAACAGCTCGACCGCCCCGAGAGCGACCTGCTGGAACGCGACGCCGTCTGGAACCTCTCCCAGACCCTCCAGCACTGCACCCAGACCGTCCGCTACTCGGTCACCGGCTACCCCCGCCTCAAGCCGGCCCTGTTCCGCGCCACCGCAGGCGCGCTCGCGAAGAAGGTCTTCCTGAGCCGGGGCGCCATGAAGCACTCCCTCGCCGCCGAGATCGACGGCGCGCCGCCCCTGCGCGCCGGCCTCCCGGTCGCCGAGGCCGCCGCCGACCTCGTCTCCGCAGTCGCCCTCTTCACCGAGCACACCGGCCCGCACGCCCCGCACCCCGCGTACGGCACGTGCACCCACGACGAGTACGCGCGCCTGCACGCCTTCCACCTCGCCGAGCACCTGCCGGGCCTGACCGGTGTCCGGCACTGAGTCCCCGGCGGTCGCCGTCCGCCGGGGCCGCCCCCGCGACGCCGCCCGCGACCGCGCGCTCCTCGCGGCGACCCTCGCGGTCCTCGCCGAGAGCGGGTACGGCGGGCTGACCACCGCCGCCGTCGCCGCCCGCGCCGGCGTCTCCACCGCCACGCTCTACCGCCGCTGGTCCTCCAAGGAAGCCCTCGTCCTCGCGGCGTCCGCCGCCTTCGCCGCCGACCTCGAACAGCGCCCCGACACCGGTACCCTCGAAGGCGACCTCCGCATCCTGCTGCGCGACAAGGCCGCCGGCCTCACCGGCGAGAGCGGCCGCCTCATGCGCGCGCTCATCGGCGAGGCCGCCCACAACGTCGCCCTCGCCGAGGCCCTGACCGCCGCGCTGATCGACCCCGTCCGCGACCGCGTCGCCGAGGCGGTACGGCGCGCTGTCGCCCGGGGCGAGATCGCCCCCCTCCCGGACGTCGACCTCGTCGCCGACCTCGTCATCGGCCCGATGGTGAGCCGCTTCCTGCTCACCGCGCACCCCTCGGACACGCAGGACACGCAGGACGCGCGCGGGACGGCGGACCGCCTGCTGCCGTTCGTGCTGCGGGCGGTGGGAGGTCAGGACGCGAGCGGCGACGGCGGCTTCGCGTAGCCCGCGAGACCGCCGTCCGGGACGGAGAGCCCGCCGTCGACGATCAGGGCGTGGCCGGTCACGTACGAGGCGGCCGGGGAGGCGAGGAAGAGGACCGAGCCGGTGATCTCCTCGACGCTCGCCCAACGGCCCATCGGGACGTGCGCCATCAGCCACTCCGAGACCGGGGCGACCTCGCTCGCGAACGCCGTCATGTCGGTCAGTGTCCAGCCGGGGCACACCGCGTTGACCCGGATGCCCTGCCGCGCCCAGCCCACGGCGAGGCTCTTGGCGAGGGACACCTGGGCCGCCTTCGTCGCCGCGTACGAGTCGAGGAGCGGGGCGCCGAGGACGGCCGCCGTGGACGACATGAGGATCAGGCTGGCCCGCGACGACTCGGCGAGGTGGGGGTGGGCGGCCCGGCACAGCGCGCCCGTGGCGTCGAGGTTGACGGACATGACCGTGTCCCACGCCGCCTCGGGCAGCTCCTGGAGCGGCGCCAGCAGCATGCCGCCGTCCGCGTCCGCCGGGGTCACCCCGGCGTTGTGCACGACGACGTCCAGCCCCCCGAGCGCCTGTGCGGCGGCGTCCACGAGCCGCGCCGTGACCCCGGCCTCGCCCAGGTCCCCGGCCAGCGCCACCGCCTTGCGCCCCCGCTCCTCGACGTCCCGCACGGTCTCCTCCAGCGCGCCCAGGGTCCGCGCGGTCACGACGACGTCGCACCCCGCTTCGGCCAGCGACACGGCGACCGCCTTGCCGATGCCCCGCGAGGCACCGGTGACGAGAGCGCGGGCACCGTCGAGACGGAACAGGTCGAGGGAGGTGGCCATGGGGGGTCCTCTCGGAAAGGGGGGAGACCTGGGGGGGACGGGTACTACGGGGGAACGGTGGACCCGGCCGCCACTCATGCCCCGGTGGACGGCGTGCCGGGCCGTCGCGCGCGCCGGTGATGCGCACTGCGAGCGACCACCCGTGCGGGCACAAGCTGAGCTTGGACGACGCCGGCCCCGTACGGCGGGCGTACCGCTGACCGGTGTGTTGAACATGAGCGGACGTTGAACGTCCGTCGGGGGTGACCGTGCGACGGCTCCGTACACCCAACCGCGCCCTGCGCGCACTCCTCGCCGAGGCCGGCTGGTCCGGCGCGCGCCTCGCCCGCGAGGTCAACTCGCTCGGCGCGGCACAGGGGCTCGCGCTGAGCTACGACCGCACCTCGGTCGCCCACTGGCTCGGCGGCAGCAGACCCCGGCCACCGGTACCGGAGTTGGTGGCGCAGGCGCTGTCGGCACGGCTGGGGAGACGGGTGCGGACGGGGGACATGGGGCTCGGCCCGGTGGGGGAGCGGGGGGCCGTGGGCGGTGGAGTGGCGTGTCTCGACGGGGCGTTGAGCGGGCTCGGGAGACGGGAGGCGTACCTGCCGGGAGGCGCGGGGGAGACGGTCCCGAGGACGGGCGTGACCCTGAAATCCGACGCCGCCCTCAACGCCGGGCCGACCTTCAACGCCGGGGCGTTCCTCGGGGACGGCACCCCGCCCCACGGCCCCCGCATCACCCTCGCCCACGTCGAATCCGCCCGCCACCTCCTCGTCGTCCTCTCCCGCAGCGACGACGTCTTCGGCTCCGGTGCCGTGCGTGAACCCCTGCGGAGGTTCCTCACGACGACGCTGCTGCCGTGGCTACGGGGCGCCATGACCCCCGGCGTGCGCCGCGAACTGTTCACGGTGGCCGCGCAGTTGGCGTACCTGTGCGGCTTCGCGGCGTACGACGGCGGACGGCACGCGTCGGCGCAGCGGATGTACGGGGCGGCGGCGCGCCTCGCGCGGGAGGCGGGGGACGAGGTCGGTCACGCGGTCGCGCTGCGCGGACTGAGCGTGCAGGCCCACCAGTTGGGGTACACCGCCCACGCGCGGGGCCTCGCGGCGGAGGCGGCCCGCATCGGTGTCCGGCACGCGCCGCCGGGTCAACATGCCTTCTTCATCGGCCAGTTGGCGCTCGCCGAAGCCGCCCCCGGTGACACCGCCAGCCTCGCCCACCTGGCCCGCGCCGAACGCTGCCTCGAACGGGCGGGCGACGCGGGGGAGTTGCCGGTCGGCGCGTTCCACCCCGGCGCGCTCGCGCTGCAACAGGCGTACGTCCACCGGGCCAGGGGCGACCACCGGGCGGCCGTCACCGCCCTGGAGACCTCGCTGCGCCACCGTCCCCCGGACGAACGGCGGTCCACGGCCATCACGTTGGCGGACCTCGCCCTCACGCACCTGGCCGTGGGCCACCTGGACCGGGCCTGCGCGGCGGCCCACGCCTTCCTGGACGCCCACCTCACCGTCGCCAGCGCCCGGGTCGACACCCGTCTGCACACCCTGATCTCCCGCCTGCGCCCGCACGCCCGCAACCGCGCGGCGGCGGGCGTGCTGGAGCGGGCCAGACCGGCGCGGCGAGGCACCGGCACGAACCGGACGCCCCCTCACGCCACGTGAGTCACCCGCCGCACCAGATCCGCCCACACCCCGTGCAGCCGCTCCTCCGAGACCCCCCGCCCACGCAGGTGGTCCAGCGTCTCGAAGCTGACCGACGACAACAGCACCAGGGCCAGCAGCTCATGGTCGGCCTCGACCCCCGACTCCCGCAGCAGACCGGCGACATGAGCCCGGAACGCGGTCCCCGCCCCGGAGTCGTTGCGGTGCCCCGGCAGCAGCTCACGCGCGAGAGCGGACCCCAAGTCCCCCTCGGTGACCGTGCGTTGGATCAGCGCCTGCCCGAACGTGACGAGCCGTTCGGGCGCCGGCGCACCGGGCCCCAGCGGCGGCGGCCCGGCCGTGTACGCCTCCAGGAAGTCCGCCTCGGCGTCGTCGAGCAGCGCGAGCAGCAGCCCGTCCCGGTCCCCGAACCGCCGGAACAGCGTGCCCTTCCCGACACCGGCCTCGGCGGCGACCTCCCGCATGGTCACGTGCTCGGGCCCGTGCTCGACGACGAGCCGGCGCGCGGCCTCCAGCAGCCGCTCCCGGTTGCGCGCGGCGTCGGAGCGAGCGGAGTCGGAGGCCGTCTCCATCAGAACTCCCCGGCCACGCGCACGTACACGCGCCCGTCGGCCACCCGCACCGGATACACCGGCACCGGCCGGGTCGCCGGGGGATCGAGGGGCTTGCCGGTGCCGAGGTCGAACCGCGAACCGTGCAGCCAGCACGAGACGCTGCGCCCCTCCACCTCCCCCTCCGAGAGGGACACCGCGCTGTGCGAGCAGATGTCGTGGATCGCGAACACCTCGGACGCCGTCCGCACGACGGCGAGCGGCACCCCCGCCGCCTCGAACCGCCTGGGGACGTCCTCCTCCAGCACGTCCAGCGCACACAGGTCGATGAAACCGCTCTCGGGCACCGTTCTCCTCGCAGGGAATCGCAGGGAATCGCAGGGAATCTCAGGGAAGGGGGGATGGGGGAGGGCTCAGGCTAGTGACGGGAGCACGCCCCGGTAAGGACCTTGCGACCGAGGAGAGTCAGGCGGATCGGCTTAAGCCGGAAGACGGACCGGCCTAAGCCCGAAGTACGACACACCTACACCCCCGGCACCCTCGACAACGCCTCCGCCAGCAGCTCCGCGCACCGCGTCGCCGCCCACGACGGCCGCCGCACCGCCGCCGTCTGCACCTGCGCCTCCCGCTGCCGGAACACCGGATGGTCCACCCGGACGTGCGCCAGCCCCGTGTCGTCGAGGTCACCCAGGTCCCCCACCAGCGCGACCCCGCCGCCCGCGCGCACGAACGCGTACTGCGGGGCGAGCGCGTCGCACACCAGCGCCGCACGCACGCTCAGCCCCTCCAGCCGCACCCCGATGTCGAACAGCTCCCGCTGACTGGTCCCCGGACTGGCCAGCGCCAGCGGATACCCGCACAGCTCCGCGAGCCCCACCCGCTCCCGCCCGGCCAGCTCGTGCCCGCACGGCACGACCGCGGTCACCGGCACCACCACCGCGCACTCCACACGGACGTCGGCCTGCGGCCCCATCGCATAGGTCACCGCGATGTCCGCGAGCCCTTCCACCACCCGCCGCGTCGCCTCCTGACGCGGGACGACGTCGACACGGAACGAGACGTCGGGCCGCTCACGGCGCAGCGCGGCGACCGCCAGCGGCACCAGGCGCCGCGCGAACCCCTCCGCGCAGGCGACCGTCACACTGCGCGCCGCCGCGCCCCCGCCCGTCCTCAACTCCTCGACCAGCGACGCCGATTCGGCCTCCGTGCGGCGCGCGTGGGCCAGCAGCCGCAGGCCCGCCTCGGTCGGTGTCATCCCGCGCGGATGCCGCGCGAACAGCGCCACCCCGAGCCCCGACTCCAGCTTGGCGATCTGCCGGCTGACCGCCGACGGCGCGACGTTGAGACCCTGCGCCGCCTCCGTCACCGAACCCGCGCGGGCGACTTCGAGGAAATAGGCCAGGTTCACCGGCAGCAACTGCATCAAGACCTCCCGAGGGTTGCCGGAAAGAGAACGCGGGGCGTCACAAACGGCAATGGTCGCAGACGCGCGAGCACCCTACTCTGCTGATGCCACACCTCCCGAACGGCTGGAGCAAAGCCCCCGTGACGCCCGAGAAACTGGTCCGCGCGGCCGAGGAGTTCATCGACTCCGGGGCCTTCTTCGCGCAGCTCGCGACGATGGTCTCCTACGCCACGGAGAGTGCCCGCCCCGAGGGCCGCCTTGCCCTGGAGGCATACCTGGACGAGGTCCTGACGCCCGCCCTGACACACCTCGGCTGCGCCGTCACCCGCCACGAGAACCCCTCACCGGCGGCCGGCCCCTTCCTGGTCGGCCGCCGGATCGAGGACCCCGCCCTGCCGACCGTCCTGTGCTACGGCCACGCCGACGTCGTCGAGGGCATGGCCGGACAGTGGAGCGAGGACCGCGACCCGTGGACCCTCACGGCCGACGGCGACCGCTGGTACGGGCGCGGCGCGGCCGACAACAAGGGCCAACACCTCGTCAACCTCGCCGCGTTGCGCCTGCTGCTCGCCGAACAGGGCGCCCTCGGCTTCAACCTGACGTTCCTGTTCGACCCCGGCGAGGAGATCGGCTCCCCCGGCCTCGCCGAATTCGCCGCCGCCCACCGGGAGTTGCTGCGCGCCGACGTCTTCCTCGGCTCCGACGGACCACGCCTGGACGAGACGACGCCGACGCTGTTCCTCGGCGCCCGGGGCGGCGTACAGCTCCTGCTCGACGCCGATCTGCGGCCCGGCGCCCACCACTCCGGCAACCGGGGCGGTGTCCTGCGCAACCCGGCCACCACCCTCGCCGGGGCCATCGCCACCCTCGTCGACGGCCACGGCCGCATCCTCGTCCCCGAGCTGCTGCCCCCACCGGTCGGCCCCGAGGTCCGCGCGGCGCTGGCCGGCGTCGAGGTCGAGGCCGACCCCTACTGGGGTGAGCCCTCGCTCACGCCCGCCGAACGCCTCTACGCCTGGAACACCCTCGAAGTCCTCGCCCTCTCGGCCGGCGACGCCGACCGGCCCGTGGGCGCGATCCCCGGCCGGGCCCGCGCGATCCTCCAACTGAGGCACGTCGTCGGCACGGACGCGGAGAACGCCGCGGCCGCCGTCGCCGCGCACCTCGCCGCGCACGGCTACCCGATGATCGACGTCAGCACCCGGGGGGCGTACCCCGCGAGTCGTACGCCGCTCGACGACCCCTGGGTGCGCTGGGCCCGGCCCGTCCTCGACCGCGCCGCCGGGCGCCCCGTCGCCGTCCTCCCCAACATCGGCGGCGGCCTGCCCAACGCGGTCTTCACGGACGTCCTCGGCCTGTCCACCCTCTGGCTCCCGCACTCCTACCCCGGCTGCCGCCAGCACGCCACCGACGAACACCTGCCGATGGCCGTCGCCCGCGAGGGCCTGGTCCTGACGGTGGGACTGCTGCACGCGCTGGGCAACCCGACGCAGGACCACCCGCTGCCGGTGACGGCGTCATACCCGTAGTACCTGTAACACCCGACCCGTACTCCCCGTAATACCTCCGGCTTCTCCCCCTCCCCGCCGCTGACCGCCGGAAGGACCCCTCCCCGTGACCGCTCCCGCCCCGCAGCCCACGCCCACCCCCGCCCCCACCCGCGCCCCCGCCTCCCGGAGCACCACCCGGGCCATCGCGGCGGCCACCATAGGCAACGCCCTCGAATGGTTCGACCTCGCGGTGTACGCGCTGATGGCCGCGCACATCGGCCGCGCCTTCTTCCCCGGCGACGACCCCGGCGTCCAACTCGTCCAGGCGTACGCCGTGTTCGGCGTGACCTACCTGGTCCGCCCCCTCGGCGGGCTCCTGCTCGGCGCGTACGCGGACCGCCGCGGCCGCAAGAAGGCCCTGATGCTGTCGATCCGGCTCATGGTCCTCGGCACACTGCTGCTCGCGGTCATGCCGGGCTACGGTACGCTCGGTATCGCCGCGCCCGTGGGGGTCGTGCTCGCGCGTCTGCTCCAAGGGTTCGCGGCGGGCGGGGAGTTCGGGGCGGCGACCTCGTTCCTCGTCGAGCAGGACGAGCGCAGGAAGAGCTTCCTCGGCAGCTTCCAGTTCGCGAGCCAGGGCCTGTCGACGCTGATGGCCGCCGGGTTCGCGGCCGGCCTCACCGCCGTGCTGTCCCGTCAGCAGATGGACGCCTGGGGCTGGCGGGTCCCCTTCGTCTTCGGCCTGCTGATCGGCCCGGTCGGCTATGTCGTCCGCCGCTACGTCGAGGACTCCCCGGCCGTCGCCGCCGCGCGGGAGCCCCGGGACAGGTCCCCGATGGTGACGGTGTTCCGCGACCACTGGCGCGGCCTGCTGATCGCGGGAGGCGTCCTGGTCGTCTCCACCGCCGTCAACTTCATGCTCCAGTACCTGCCGGCCTACGGCATCGACGAACTCGGCCTCGACGACTCCCTCTCCTTCACCGCGCTCCTCATCGCCGGCGCCGTCCTCACCTTCGTCACCCCCGTCGTCGGCCTCCTCGGCGACCGCTACGGCCGGCTGCGCCTGATGGTCCCGGCCGCGCTGCTGCTCGGTGCCACGGCGGTCCCCCTGTTCCTGTGGCTGACGGCCGTCCCCTCGTTCCTGACCCTCGCCCTGTGCACGACGATCCTGGGCCTGCTGAAGGCCGTCTACTTCGGCACGCTCCCGTCGGTCATGGCCGACGCGTTCCCGCCGCACGCGCGCGCCACCGGCCTCTCCTTCAGCTACAACACGACGGTCGCCGTCTTCGGCGGCTTCACCCCGACGATCGCGGCGGCCCTGACCCGGGCGACAGGCTCCGGCGTGGCTCCCGGGTACTACCTCCTCGCGACGGCGCTGCTGAGCGTCACGGCGCTGGGCGCGGCGGTGCGGACGGGAACCCTCCGCTGACGAGTGACGAGCCGGGTGCGGACGGGCGGCCTCCGCCGGTGAGCCGGTACTCTCCGCGCCATGACCACCCCCCTCCCGAGACTCACCGACGCCCACCGCCGCGCCCTCCTCACCACCCGCCACCGCCTCACCCCGCCCCTGCGCGCCACCACCCCCGAGGAGGCCACCGCCTCGGTCCTGGCTCTGCACGCGACGGACCCGGCGTCCGTGTACCTCTCGGTGGCGGCCCGTCAGAAGGAAGCGTCCGTCGGGGAGTTGGAGCGGGCCCAGTACGAAGACGGCACCCTGGTGCGGATGCTGTGCATGCGGCGCACGGTGTTCGTGGTCCCCAGGGACCTCGCCCCGGTCGTCGACGCGGCGGCGGCCCGCCCGGTCGCCGCCCGGCTGCGCCGGGACCTCCTCAAGGTGCTGGCCGAACAACTCGGCTACGACGAGGCCAAGTTCACGGCCGTCGAACGCGAGGTCACCACCGCGCTCGCCGCCCTGGGCGAGGCGACGGCCGCTCAGCTCGGGGAGGCCGTACCGGAGTTGGGCGAGCGGATCCTCCTGGCGCCCGGCAAGGCGTACGAGGCGCGGCCGAAGATCGCCAACCGGTTCCTCGGTGTCATGGCGGCGGAGAACAGGATCAGGCGCGGGCGCCCGCTGGGCAGTTGGGCGTCGTCGCAGTTCCGCTGGCGGCTGGTCGAACCGCACCCGGAGCTGCCGCCCGCGCAGGCGAGGGCCGCGCTGGTCACCCGCTACCTGGAGGTGTTCGGCCCCGCGACCACCGAGGACGTCAAGTGGTGGACGGGCTGGAACCTCACCGACACCCGCAAGGCCCTCGCGGAGACCGGCGCCCTGCCCGTCGCCCTCGACCACGGCGAGGGCCACGCCCTGCCCGCCGACCTCGAACCCCCCGCCCCGGCCGACCCCGGCGTCGCCCTCCTGCCCGCCCTCGACCCGACCCCGATGGGCTGGCGCCACCGCGACTGGTACCTCGACCCCGCCCGCACCGCCGGCCTGTTCGACACCAACGGCAACATCGGCCCGACGATCTGGTGGGACGGCCGGATCGTCGGCGCCTGGTCGCAGCGCGCGGACGGCGAGATCGCGACCCACCTGTTCGACGCGGACGTCAGCGCGGCGGATCTCGCCGCCGAGACCGAACGCCTCGCCGCCTTCTTCGGCGACACCCGGATCCGCGCGAGTTTCCGCACCCCGCTGGAGCGCGGACTGTACGACGGCACCCTCTGACGCCCGAACAACACCTGTCACGAAGTCCCCGGGAACGAAACGGGGTTGCCCTCCGCATGGCGCAAGACCCCCGTGACCGGTGAGAATTCTGCGAAGCACGCTTTCGTCCGAGACGTGAACGATAAGGTTCCCAGCATGAACGCGCGGTTGGCTTTGCTCGGCACGGTAGGCCCAGGCATCCCGGAGAGCGAAGTCTTCCGACTGGCCCTCCAGCACGCCGTGGCCGAGCTGGGCGCCCTCGGTGGCACCATCCACCTGCGCGGCCTCAAGTCCCCGCTGCGCCTGGTCTCCTCGACCGGCCTGCCCGAACCCCTCACCCGCGCCTGGGAGATGATCGACCAGAACGGGCCGCTCGCCCCGGCCCGCGCCCTGCACCGGGGCAGCGGCGTGTGGGACCCGCTGCCCGGCGACACCACCGACCCCGCCTGGCCCGGCACCGGCCTCGCCGCCCTCCCGCTGTACCGGGGCGAACGCAGCATCGGCGCGCTCACCCTCCTCACCGGCGACGCCGGACAGCCGACCGCCGCGCAGTGGACCTACCTGCGCGCCCTGGTCGCCTGGGCCGAGGAACGCATGGGCCAGGCCCCGCCGCCCGCTCCCCGCCCGCGCACCGAACAGCACGCCCGGCTGCGGCAGGCCCTCAAGGAGGCCCGCGTCGGCTCCTGGGACTGGGACCTCACCACCGGCGCGCTGCTGTGGGACGAGGCGGCGATGGAGCTGTACGGCACCCACCCCGCCGACTTCACCGGCCACATCGACAGCTGGATCCGCGTCGTCCACCCCGACGACCTCGCCCCCACCCTCGCCCTCGCCGAACGCGCCGTGCGCGAGCACGAGGTGTTCGAGGCCGAGTACCGGGTCCGCAAACTCGACGGCGGCTGGGGCTGGACCCGCACCCGCGGCAAGGCCACGTACCGCGCGGACGGCGAGCCGCACCGGATCATCGGCATGGGCTGGGACAGCGACGACTCCCGCCCCGGCCGCGACGCCCTCGGCCGCGCCCTGCGGCACATGAGCGACGGTTTCGTCGCCGTCGACGACGACTGGCGGATCACCTTCGCCAACCTGGAGGCCGAACGCACCCTCGGCCTCACCGAGGAGGAGCTGTTCGGGCGGACCCTGTGGGACGTCCCCGCCGTCCGGTACGTCCCCGGGCTCGAACAGCGCTGCCGCAAGGCCGCCGCCGAGGACAGACCCAGCGAGTTCGACATCCACCCCAATGACACGTGCCGCCGCTACCACCTGCGGCTCGTCCCCGGCCCCGACGGGTGCACGCTCTACTTCACCGACGTCACCGAGAAGCGCAGGCTGGCCGACGAACGCCGCGCGGGCGAACGCGCCGCCTCCCAACGGGCCGCCCGCATCGCCGAGCTGACGGCCGCGCTCGCCAAGGCCAGCACCTCGAAGGACGTCGTCGAGGCGGTCGCGCGCCGGGTGCTGCCCCCGTTCGCCGCCTCCGGGCTCCTCGTCCAGGTCATCGAGGACGAACGGCTGCACAACGTCGGCGCCGTCGGCTACCCCGAGCGGTTCCTCGCCGAGATCGAGGGGCGCCGCCGGGCACCGCGCGACCCGTCCTGGGACGCCCTCACCCACGGCACCCCGCTGTTCCTGTCCAGCGTCCGCGAACTCGTCGAACGCTCACCGCAGTTGGCGGGCATGCCGGAGCGGGCGGGCAAGGAGGCGTGGGCGTTCCTGCCGCTCACCGCGTCCGGGCACACCTTCGGGATCTGCGTCGTCTCCTTCGACCGGCCGCGCCGCCTCACCGACGAGGAACGCACCCTGCTCGCCACCATCAGCGCCCTCGTCGCCCAGGCCCTGGAACGCGCCCGCCTCTACGACGCCGAGCACACCCGGTCCCGCGAACTCCAGCGCAGCCTCCTGCCGGACGCGCTGCCCGACCTGCCCGCCTGCACGACCGCCGCCCGCTACCTGCCCGCCGGTGAGGGCATGGACGTCGGCGGCGACTGGTACGACGTGATCCCGCTGTCCGGCGGGCAGGTCGCCCTCGTCGTCGGCGACGTCATGGGACACGGGCTGCCGGAGGCCGTCACCATGGGGCGGCTGCGGACGGCCGTCCACACCCTCGCGGACCTCGAACTGCCGCCCGACGAGATCATGGGCCACCTCAACGACATCGTCGGCGCGATGGGCGAACGCTCCTACGTCACCTGCCTGTACGCCCTGTACGACTCGACGAACCAGACCTGTTCCCTCGTCCGCGCGGGGCATCCGCCGCCGGCGCTGGTCCACCCCGACGGGACCGTCCACTTCCCCGACACCGCCGTCAACCCGCCGCTCGGGGCCGCGAAGCCGCCCTTCGAGTCCGCCGAACTCGCCGTGCCCGAGGGGAGTCTGCTGGTCCTCTACACGGACGGGCTCGTGGAGTCCGCGACCCGCGAGGTCGACCAGGGGATGGCCGACCTCGGCGGGCTGCTGCGCGCCGCGCACCGCGACGGGAGCGCCGCCGACCTCGAAAAGCTCTGCGACAGGATCACCGCGCGGCTGCTGCCCGCCGACCAACAGGCCGCCGACGACGCCGCGTTCCTCGTCGCCCGCCTCCACGCGCTGCCCGCCGAGAAGATCGCCTCCTGGTGGCTCCCCGACGACCCGCGCGCCGCCGGCCAGGCCCGCGGACACGTCCGCGACCAACTCGCCGCCTGGCACCTCGACGACCTCATCCCCACCACCGAACTCCTCGTCAGCGAACTCGTCGGCAACGTCGTCCGCCACGCCCGCGGCCCCGCCCGCCTGCGTCTCCTGCACGGCACCGACCTCGTCTGCGAGGTCTTCGACGGCAGCCTCACCATGCCCCGCATCCGCCGCGCCACCGACACGGACGAAGGTGGACGCGGCCTCCAACTGGTCACCGCCCTCGCCCACCGCTGGGGCACCCGCTACACCGCCACCGGCAAGTGCATCTGGACCGAACAGCCCCTCACCGCCCCCGACTTCCTCCCCCTCTTCCCCGAATTCGACGGCGACCTGGACAAACTGCCGTTCGGCGACGAGGACTGGTAGGAGCGGCCCCTCAGTAGGCTGGCCTCATGCGTATCTCAGCCTCCTCCGACATGGACGAACCCGTCGCCCGCGCCCTCGTCGCCGAGCTGCGGCGGCGGGGCCACGACGTGATCACGCACGGCGCGCTGCGCGAGGGGGCCGACCCGCAGTGGGCGTTCTGCTCCGAGGCCGCCGCGCGGGATGTGGCCGAGGGGCGCGCCGAGCAGGCCGTCGTGTGCTGCTGGACCGGGACGGGGGCGTCCCTCGCCGCGAACAAGGTGCCCGGCGTCCGGGCCGCCCTGTGCGGCGACGCCTACACCGCCGACGGCGCCCGCCGCTGGAACGACGCCAACGTCCTCGCCCTCGGCCTGCGCCTGACCTCAGAACCGGTCCTGAAGGAGATCCTGGACGCCTGGTTCGCGGCCGTCCCGAGCGGCGACGAGGACGACCGCCTGAACGTCGCCCACGTCAACACCCTGGACGGCAGCGGCGTCAGCGTCACCGAGACGGACGACGCTCTCGGCGGGGCCGCCTGAGCGGCCCGGACACGGCAGAGCCCGCCACCCCTGTTCGAAACCGGTCGCCGAGATCTGCCCCCGCCGACCCGCATCGCGCCACAGGAGGAGCCCTGCGCGGCCGGCACGCAGAGGGAGCTGGTCGGCGAAGGCGTGTGGGCCGGCCGGCGTCGACCTCGCCCCGGGCGACCCGACGCCGGGACCAGGGGTGCGAGACGGTGACGCCGATGTCGTCGAACCGCACCCACAACCGTCCGCGCAACGCGTGGTGCAGCAGCACCGACGGCCCCGCCCCCCACGAGCGGGCGCCTTGACGATCCCGGAGGCGGCCACGGCGACCCGGCTCACCACGGTCTCCCCGGTACGTGTACTCAAACACGCGATCCGGGGAAGCCGTCTGTTGTAGGCCGACCGTGTGGCGTCAAACGCCGTGAGGCAAGCGGGAGTTGGGGCGGGAAGGGGCTCAGGGGTCGCCGCGGGGCATCCGGAGTTTCGCGGGGCGCACGGCAGGTGCGTCCGGCGCAGAGGCAGGGTCAGAGCGCCGGGGCGCGTGCGCCCTGGCCCGGTCCGCCACCGGGCGCCTACTGTGGCGCCACAGCCCTGCGGCGCGGGACCGGCGGGGCGATCCGCAACACCTGGCGGACCCCGGCGGACCCCGGCCACGGCCAGGCCGGCCGGACCCGCCCCCGAAGCCGTGCCCGCGTCGCCGCCCCCGGCGGACGGGACACGGACACCCCGCGCGACAGGCACCATCCGTGACACCGCACGCGCCACGGCGCCGACCACCCGCGCCGCGAGCGCGCGCCGAGAGCATCAGGAGGCCGCTGTGTCCCGACCCCGCATCGCCCTGATCGCCGACCCCACGTCGCCCGAAGGCTGCCGGGAATACCTCGCCGAGGCGGCCGAACTGCTCACCGGCACCCCGCCCGTCCGCATCGACTCCCGGCACTTCGAGCGGGGCGGCGGCGGACGGGGCGTACGCGACGGCGACCGGTTACGCCTCCAGGTCCCGCAGGAGGACCTGGACCTGGTCCCCGACGTCGTCGTCCTCTACGAGATCCCGCCGCACCGACGCGCCGCCCTCGCCGACTTCCAGCTCCTGCTGGAACGCTGCGGCACGGTCACCCTGGGCACCGGCCCCGACGCCTGGCGCACGGCGACGGAGAAGAACCTCACGGTGGAGCGCTTCCGGCGCGACGGCATCGCCCAGATGGAGACGGCCGTCCTGTCCCGCCCGACCGCCGCCGAGGCCCGGGACGCCTTCGAGCGCCTGGGCGGCGACACCTGGGCCCGCCCGGTCGTCGGCACCGGCGGCAACGACACCTTCCACGTCACGACCCCGGACCGGCTCGCGGAGGCCGTCGCCTACTATGCGGGCCTGGACACCGACTGGCTGCTGTCGAAGGACGCCGGGAACGTCACCGCCGACGGGCAGCGCCACCAGTTCCGCGTCTTCGTCCTCGGCGGCCGGATCGTGCACGCCCGTGAACACCTCCAGCCCGAGGACGACACCCCCTGCAACACCTGCCAGGGCGCGACGCCGGTCCACCTGGGCCCGCATGGCCTGCCGCCCCGCCTCGCCGAACTGGCGATCGCCGCGACGGCGTCCGTGGGCCTGCCGTTCGCCGGGGTGGACCTGGCGGTCGAGAACGGCGGCGTCGTCTTCGAGGTGAACGTGCAGCCCGCCTTCGTGGACGGCGAACTCCCGCTGGTGGCCGTCCCGTACATCGAGGCCCACCTCGAAGCCCTCGAACTGGCGGGCGGCGCACGGCCGTTGCAGCTCAGGCGGGGAGACAGGCTCCCGTCCCGGTGACGTGACATGACGGCCGGAGCACCCGACCGACGTGCTCCGCCCCGACCGTCACCGGGACGGGGTCCAACAGTCCCGACACGCCGGGCCGTTGGACCACAGGAGGACAGAAAGCGGCGGCGCGGCCGGGGATTCCACCCCGGCCGCGCCGCCTTGCGTGTCTGCTCCGAGCTCAGTAGGGAAGCGTGCGCCCCGACGGGGTCCGCAGGTCCTGCGGCTCCGGTCGGCGGGGGCCACGGGGATGCCTGTTCAACTGGATCCTCTTCACGTCCGCCTCCTCGTCCCCCGCAGCACGGGCCGTTCCCGACTGCCGTGCGCTCGGGCGTGTTGACCTTCTTGGGGCCGGTCATCCCCATCTCACGGCCGGAATATGCCGACCGGCCGCATCGAATCTCCGCAGGTCCCGACGGTGCACGGATGAGCCCGTGCCGCCTCTCTTGACGTGTACTTGGCCAAGTGGGTTTATGGGAGCGCTCCCATGTCACTGTCCCGCAGCCTGAACCTCTTGGCGCTCACTTACTGGAGCCGCAGTGAGAACAACAGCCGCAGCGAGAACAACCAGAGCCCTCTGCCGGAAAGTGCTGGCCGCCCTCCTCGGGGCGCTCCTGCTCGGCGCACTCGCCCCCGCAGCCGCCCAGGCGGCGACCGCGCCGGGCGTCAGGGCGACCGGCCTGCACATCAGCAACGGCCGCCTGCTGGAGTCCAATGGCAACGATTTCGTCATGCGCGGCGTCAACCACGCCCACACCTGGTACCCGACCCGCCTGAACCAGTCCCTCGCCGATATCAAGGCGTTCGGCGCCAACACCGTCCGCGTCGTCCTCGCCGACGGCCACCGCTGGACCGCCAACACCGCCTCCGACGTCGCGAACGTCATCGCCCAGTGCAAGGCCAACCGCGTCATCTGCGTCCTGGAGGTGCACGACACCACCGGCTACGGCGAGGAGGCCGCCGCCGGCACCCTCGACCAGGCCGCCGACTACTGGATCGGCCTCAAGAGCGTCCTCGCCGGACAAGAGGACTACATCGCCATCAACATCGGCAACGAGCCCTGGGGCAACACCAACCCCGACGGCTGGACCGCCCCCACCATCGCCGCCGTCAAGAAGCTCCGCGCGGCCGGATTCCAGCACCTCCTGATGGTCGACGCCCCCAACTGGGGCCAGGACTGGCAGGGCGTCATGCGCGCCAACGCCCAGTCCGTGTACGCCGCCGACACCACCGGCAACCTCATCTTCTCCATCCACATGTACAGCGTGTTCGACACGGCGGCCGAGATCACCGACTACCTGAACGCCTTCGTCGCAGCCAAACTCCCGCTCCTCATCGGCGAGTTCGGCGGCCCCGCCGACCAGTACGGCGACCCCGACGAGGACACGATGATGGCCACCGCCCAGCAGCTCGAACTGGGCTACCTGGCGTGGAGTTGGAGCGGCAACACCGATCCGATCCTCGACCTCGCCCTCAACTTCGACAAGAACAACCTGAGTTCCTGGGGTCAGCGGATCTTCAACGGCGCCAACGGCATCGTCAGCACCTCCAAGGAGGCGACGATCTTCGGCGGTGGTCCCGGCGGCGACACCCAGGCGCCGACCGCGCCCGGCACGCCCACGGCCTCCTCGGTGGCCGCCAACTCCGTGGCGCTGACCTGGGCCGCGTCCTCCGACAACGTTGGCGTGAGCGCTTACGACGTCGTCCGGGTGAACGGCGGCACGGAGACGGCAGCGGCCGCCTCCACCACCAACTCGGCGACCGTGTCCGGGCTCTCGCCGGCCACCGCGTACACGTTCGCGGTGTACGCGCGCGACGCCGCCGGCAACCGCTCCACCCGGTCCGGCACCGTGAACGTGACCACGGGCCCGCCCGCACCCGGCCAGTCCTGCTCCGTCGGCTACCGGGCGGTGGGGGAGTGGCAGGGCGGCTTCCAGGGCGAGATCGTCATCAGGAACACCGACACGACCGTCGTCAACGGCTGGACGCTCGGCTTCTCCTTCGCCGACGGGCAGACCATCAGCAACATGTGGGGCGGCACCGCCACCCAGTCCGCGGGCGCCGTCACCGTGAAGCCCGCCAATTACACCGCCACCATCCCGGCCGCCGGGTCGGTGACCGTCGGGTTCATCGCGAACAAGGGCGCCACGAACAGCGCTCCGGCCTCGTTCACCCTCAACGGGACGAGCTGCGCGAAGAGTTGACGGTCCGTCACAGACAGCCGGGGCGTGCGCGGCGCGCCCCGGCCCCCGTCAGTCCTTCGTGGGTGCCTTGGCGGGCGCTTTGGCGGGTGCCTTCTTCTTCCGCCGGCGCGCCAGCAGTTGAGGACGCTCCACCTGCTCGACCTTCTCCGCCGGGTCCGCCGGCGTGTGGTCGCTCCACGACTCGTACGCCGAGAACGGGTCCGCCACGGCCCCCCGCGCCGTGTCCGTGCGGCGCAGGGTCAGCGTGTCGGAGTCCGGGAGAGCCTGGTCGGTGACCGTCGCCGGGAGCAGCACGAGGGACGTCGTGCCGGACCGGGCGGCGGAAGGCCGCAGTTGGACCCGCACGCCGTGGCGGTGGGCGAGGCGGCTGACGACGAAGAGGCCCATGCGCTGGGAGGCGGTCTCGTCCGGCGCCGGGGGATCGGCGAGCTTGCGGTTGATCGTGGCGAAGTCCTCGGGGCGCAGCCCGATGCCCTGGTCGTGGATCTCGACCATGACACCGCCGTCCGGGAGCCGTGTCGCCAGCACCCGCACCGGCGCCTTGGGCGAGGAGAACGACGTGGCGTTCTCCAGGAGTTCGGCCAGCAGGTGGACCAGGTCGGTGACGGCCGGGCCGCCGATCCCGACGTCCGGGATGCCCGCCAGCTCGATCCGCTCGTAGCTCTCCACCTCGGAGCAGGCCGCGCGCACCACGTCGACCAGGGGCAGCGGCCGGTCCCACTGCTGGGAGGGCCGGTCGCCGCCGAGGACGAGCAGGTTCTCGCCGTTGCGCCGCACCCGCGTGGCGAGGTGGTCGAGCCGGAACAGGTTCTCCAGCTGCTGCGGGTCGGTCTCGTGGTCCTCCAACTCGCCGATCAGGGCGAGCTGGCGCTCCACGAGCGACTGGTTGCGCTGCGACAGGTTGGTGAAGATGGCGCTGACCTGCCCGCGCAACCGGGCCTGGACGGCGGCGAGATGGGCCGCCTCGCGGTGCACGTGGTCGAAGGCGCGGGCCACTTCGCCGATCTCGTCCGTGGAGGTGATCGGGATCGGCGCCACCCGGGGGTCCACAGTGTGCGGGTCGTTGCGCGACAACTGGTCGAGGAGCGCGGGCAGTTGGCGTTCGGCGATGTCGATGGCGGACGCGCTCAGGCTGCGCATGCCACGGCTCGTGAGGCGCGCCATCCAGGCCGCGAACACGAACGCGAGGAGGATCGCCGCCAGCACCAGCGCGCCCGTGAGGATCGCGTCGTCGCGCGAACTGTCCGCGATCGCCATGGAGTTGGCGAGCGCGCTGTCCACCAGCTGCACCTGGACGCTGCGGTAGGCGTCGAAGCCGAGCGTGGACGACGCGAAGAACGACTCGGCGGTGATGCCCTCCCGCGCGAGTTCGTCCGCGCTCGCCCCCGAGGAGATCCGCTCGATCATCGTGGCGATCGTCGGTGGCGGCACATAGGCGCGCCCCGCCGCCTTCGCCTCGGCGGCGGCCTGGGCGTTGCGCTCCTGACCGCGCGCCTGCGCCGTCGCGAGCGCCTGCTGGAGGCGGGTCGTGTCGTCGGGGGTGCCGGCCGCCGCGTACTCCCGCAGCGCGACCTGTTCGAGATAGGCGTACGACCTGAACGCCGTGAGCTGGGCGGCGAGTTCACCCCGGCCGAGCTTGCCCCGGTCGCCGACCAGGAGGTGGGTGCCGATGGACCGGATCAGCGACTCGGCGGCCTGCGTGAGGGAGATCGCGTACAGGGAGCGGCCGAAGCTCGACTGGTTGGAGCGGCCGTACCCCAGCTCGTTGGACATCTCCATCAGCGGGTGCTGGACGGCGTAGTAGCTCTCCTCGGTCTGCACGCCGAACGTCCGCTCGGTGAAGGCGGCGGCCCGCACCTTCGGCAACTGCCGCTCCCCGGCCCGCACCAGCGCGACCCGGCGTATCAACCGGTCCTCCTGCGGCATCCGTTCGACCGCCTCGGTGAACGCCTTCGCGTCGGCGTCGGTGACCTGGCGCGCCTGGACGACGACCGGTGCGTCCCGCTCGCCGTTCAGCAGCGGCACGACGGACACGTCCCGCTCGTTGATCGCGTCGCTGGCGTACTGGCTCGCGGCGCGCACGAGTTCGGCCACCCGGACCGCGTCGTCGGCGTCCCGCCACGTCTGGAGGGAGGCGTTGACGCGGATGGAGCCGAGCACCAGGGTCACGAGCACCGGGAGCAGCAGCGCGGCCCGAAGCCGCCTGGCCACAGGCCAGTTGCGGGTGAGGGATCTGCTCCGGGGCTCGGTCCCCGGCGCGTCTGCTGCGGTGTTCGGCAAGTGCGTCCCATTCGGTTCCGAGCCGTCACGCGTCCGGACGGGGTGGGGCGGGGCTCGATCTGACGTGGCCAATTCTTAGCATCGAGCGATCGCCCATGTGCATCGTTCGGCCCAAGCCGTCCAAGTTTCACATAAACCGGCCGGTGCCCTCGACCTGCGTGTCAGGTCGGCGGGCAGCTCACCCGGAGCGCAGCGCGCTCCACGTCGCGCGGTCCACGGAGCCGGTCTCCGCGAGCCCCGCCGCGCGCTGGAAACGCCGCACCGCCGCCTCCGTCCCCGGCCCGTAACCGCCGTCCTCGCCGCCGGTGCTGTAGCCCTTCGCCACCAGTAGGCACTGCGCCTGCTGCACCTTCTTGCCGCTGGCGCCGGGACCGACCGGGCCGTTGCCCGCGTAGTAGGCGCAGCCGGCCGGTTCGGGTTCCGGGGTCGGCGACCCGGCGGTCGCGGAGGGCTCCGGGCCGCCGGGGTCGGGCGAGGCGCCCGGGTCGGCGGAGGCGGACGGGCTGTGCTCGGGCGTGGCGTCCGGACCGTCCGAGACGGGTGTCGTGGGGCTCTCGCCGCCGTCCGTGCCGGTCTGGGACCCGCCCTGCGGGTCGGAGATCGCCTTGCCGCCCGGCGAGCGCGACGCCGACGCGCCCGGGGAAGGGCTGCCGCCGTCGGCGGTCACGACGCTCTTCGGCGGGGCCGCCGCCGCGGGGGTGCCGGGGCGGGTCAGGACGAACGTCCCCGCCGCGACCGCGCACAGGGAGACGCCGGTGGTGGCGATGATCAGCCGCTTGCGACGCCGACGACCGGGACCGGCGACAGCGGGCCCCTTCTCCCCGGACGCCGCCTTCCCGCCGGGCCCCGTCGCTTCCCCGGACCCCGCAGCCGCCCCCGACCCCTTCTCGACCGCCGGTTCCGCCGCCTCGTACGCCAGCGAACCCGGCGTCTGCGCGACCCCGTTGTCCGCGACGTCCGGGATGACGACGGCCGGCGGCGCCGGACGGCTCACCGGCCCCGGCGGAGGCGTCGCGCCCAGCGGCGGACGGTGACCGCGCGGCCGCAGCAACGGCACCCGCTCCACCGGCATCTCGTGCAACACGTCGTACGCCTCGCGCAGTTCACGCACCCGCGTGGCCAGCGGCTCGGGCCACAGCGCGGTGCCCAGACGCGGCGCGGCGGCCTCGGTCAGGGCCTGCGGGACGGGACGCTCGGCGGGGTCCTTGGCGAGGCAGGACGCCAGCAGCGCGCCCAACTCGGGGTCGGACGCGGAGACTTTGGCGAGGACTTCCGCGTCGGGTTCCTCGAACGCCACCCGGTGCATGACGTCCACCCCGGTGCCGTCCCCGAACGGCGCCCGGCCCACGGCCGCGTAGATCAGCGTCCCGGCGAGCGAGAACACGTCGGACGCCGCGTCGCAGTGCCCCGTGCGCAGGTACTCCGGCGACATGTACGCGGGCGTGCCGACCCGGTTGCCCGTCCCCGTGATCGCGCTGACGTCGACGGCCTTGGCGATGCCGAAGTCGATGACGTGCGTCCCCTGGTCCGAGAGCAGCACGTTGGACGGCTTCAGGTCGCGGTGCACGACATGAGCCTCGGCCAACACCCCCAGCGCCTCGCCGAGTTCGGCGACGAGCCGCCACACGGCGGCCGTCGGCAGCGCGCCGTCCTCCCGCACGGAGTCGGCGAGGTCGAGCGCGGGCAGGTACTCGGTGGCCATCCACAGGAGTTCGGCCTCGAAGCCGGTACCCCGTAAGCGCGGCGCGCGCGGTGTGCGGATCCGGTCGTGGACCAGCGCCTCGCGCTCGAACCGGCGGCGGAAACGGGGGTCCTCGGCGTACTCGGGCCGGATCACCTTGACCGCGAAGAGCCCCGGGCCGTCGTCCGCCGCGCGCCCCAGATACACCCGGCCCATGCCGCCGCTGCCGAGCAGCGCGAGGGTCACGTACGGGCCGACCCGCCGCGGGTCCCCCGGCCGCAGCGGCGCGGCGCCGGTCCGCCGGAGGGCACCGGCCTCGTTGGTCACCGAGCCGGGTGGGACCGGTTTCTGGTCTGACACAGATCAACCCCGAAGTGATGTTCGCCGTACGTCAGTTCGTTTGGACGGGAGCTACGAGGCTAGCCCAGTGTCGCAGGTGACGCCGGTGATTCCACCGATCGGATCAGGCCGGACCCCGGGTCGCGAGCATGGCCCAGACGGTCTTGCCCACAGGCGAGCGTTTCGTCCACCCCCAGTGCTCCGACAGCGCCTCGACGATCCTGAGTCCCCGGCCGTGTTCGAGGAGCGGGTCGACGGTGGGCGGGTACACCGGCACGTCGTCGCTCTGGTCCGTGACGGCGCACATCAGGTGCGCGGGACGCAGGGTGAGCCGCAGGCGTACGTCACAGGTGTCGGCGTGCGGCAGCGCGTGCAGGACGGCGTTGGCGGCGAGTTCGGTGACGACCATGACCGCGTCGTCCAGACAGTGGTCCAACTGCCAGTCGTCCAGCGTGCGATGGGTGAAGTCACGGGCCTCGGCGAAGCCCTCCCGGCTGCCCGTGAGATCCAGGGTCGCGGACTTCGCGGCGGGGAACTGGGCGCGTGGCGGCACGGTTTCTCCCTGGGACGACGTCGGAACAGGGCTCTGGCACACCGGTTGACGGCCTGTTTATTATCCACGGTGTCGATGGCCCCGTGCAATTTCACGGGAAATTGCCCTCACCGCCTAGGAGGCAGCCGTGCCGGTGGAGAACGGAGTACGGGCGAGCTCGCTGGACGCCCGCTGGACCAAGAGCCGCCACAGCAACGCGACCGGCAACTGCGTCGAGGCCGCCGCCCTGCCCGGCGGCTACGTCGCCCTGCGCAACTCCCGCGACCCCGACGGGCCCGCGCTCGTCTACACGCCGGAGGAGATCACGGCGTTCCTCGCGGGCGTGAAGGACGGCGAGTTCGACCATCTCCTGTGAAAAACCCGGCAGTTGAGGCGCCCGGTGTGAACGGCCGTGTCCCGGCCGGGCGTTCGGGCATGTGCCGTCGGCAGGTGCGCCGCGCGCCGGTGATGGGATAATCCCGTCGGGAAAGCGCAACCCCGTCATGTGCCCGGCCCTGAGGAGTCAGGATGCCTGCGGAGTCCCCTCGCGTCTCCCGTCTCGAACCGTATCTGCACCGGCAGGAGCCCGCCCCGACCCTCCTCAAGACCCTCGTCGGCCTCCAGCTCGCCGGCATGCGCGAGGACGCGGGCCTCGCCCAGGAAGAGGCGGCCCGCGCCGTCGGGTTCAGCCCCGCCAAGCTCTCCCGCATCGAGTCCGGCAAGGGCCGTAGACCCCCCGCCGAGGCCGACGTCCACCTCCTGCTGCGGCTCTACGAGGCCGACGCCTACGAGGGGTCCGTCCTCGTCCAGCTCCTGCGCCGGGCGGGGGAGCCCGGCTGGTGGCAGCGGTACGACAAGCGGCTCATGCCCGAGTGGTTCGACCGGCTCGTCGGCCTCCAGGAGGGCGCCACCGGCATCCGCACCTTCGAGATCCAGTACGTGCCCGGCCTGCTCCAGACCCACGCGTACGCGCGCGCCGTCGTCGAACGCGGGCTGCCCCGCGCGCCCGCGCGCGAGGTCGAACGCCGCGTCGACCTCCGGATGCGGCGCGCCCGGCTCCTGCACCGCGCGGACGCGCCCTCGCTGTGGGCGATCGTCGACGAGTCCGTCCTGCTGCGGGTGCTCGGCGGGCGGGACGTGATGCGCGAACAGCTCGCCCACCTCGTCGAGATGACCGGGCGGCCCCATGTCACCCTCCAGGTCGTCCCGCTGGACGCGACGCACGCCGCCGCGCCGCCCCTGCCGGTGACATACCTGCGCTTCGGCGGCGTCGACCTGCCCGACATCGTCTACCTGGAACACCTCGCGGGCGCGGTGTTCGTGGAGGCGAGCGAGGAGACGGAGGAGTACCGGGCGGCGCTGGACCGGCTGGCGGACCAGGCGCTGAATCCCCGGGAGTCGGTGGAACTGGTGAAGGGGGTCATGGCGGAGCGGTATCCCGGGGAGTGAGGGGCGGCCGGGTCCTCACGGCACGCGGGCGTTCACGGGACGCGGGCCAGGCCGCCGAACTCGATCCATTCCAGGGTCTGTTGGCGCGGTGCGACCTCGCTGTCCGGGCGCCACGTGGACACCTCGACCAGACCCGGCTCCTGGATCTCCAGCCCCTCGAACCACTCGGCGACGTCCCGCTCCTGCCGCACCCGGCCCCAGTTCCCGTGCGTGGCCTGGTCCATGAAGCCGGTGACGAACTCCCGCACCTCGGGGTCCTCGCTGACGAGCTGGCACATCACCAGGAAACTGCCGGGCGCGAGCCGTTCGACGACCCTGCGGACCACGGCCGCCGGACCGTCCTGTTCGTCGTCCGGAATGCAGTGGAACACCGAGTTGAACAGGACGGCCACCGGCTGCGCGAAGTCGATCAGGCGCCGCGTCTCGGGGTGGGCGAAGATCTCCTCCGTGCGCCGCATGTCCGCGTGGACGACCGCGGTCCGCTCGTCCTGTTCGAGCAGCGCGCGCCCGTGCACGAGGACCATGGGGTCGTTGTCGACGTACACGACGTGCGCCGTGGGGTCGACGCGCTGGGCGACCTGGTGGACGTTGTCCTGCGTCGGCAGGCCCGACCCGTGGTCCAGGAACTGGCGGATGCCGTGCTCCCGCGCGAGCGTGCGGACGACCCGCTGGAGGAAGCGGCGGTTGTTCAGCGCGAGCACGCGCGTGCTCGGCACGACCTTGTCGAGCTGTTCGCAGGCCGCCCGGTCCGCCGCGTAGTTGTCCTTGCCGCCCAGGTAGTGGTCGTACATCCGGGCCGCGGTCGGCACCGCCGCGTCGATGTCCATGGACAGCCGTTCACCTGGCCGCATGCGTGTACCCCCCAGTCCTGCTCCGCCGGGGCGCGGAGGCGGACTCATCGTAGGGAAGCGGGAATCGGGGGCGCCAGGGGTCCGGGCGGGGTTCGCCCGGGGGTGGGGGCGTCACTCGAAAGTGGACTGTTCGTCCAGATGCTGGATGTGTAGTCTAGACGGCAGGCGGGAGGAGGCCGACGATGGGAAGCGGGAGCAGGGACGCCGAGTGGGACGCGATCCTCGCGGCGCTGAAGCCGGTGGTGGACGGCCTCGTGGCGACGTTCGGACCGGTGTGCGAGGTGGTGCTGCACGACTACCGGCACCCCGAACACTCGGTCGTGGCCGTCGCGGGCGACGTCACCGGGCGCGAGGTCGGCTCGGCGATGAGCGAGATCGGCCTCAGGGTGCTCGCCGGGGGCGACGAGGCGGCGGACGACCTGAACTACGTGACGCGTACGGTCGGCGGGAAGCTGGTGAAGTCGTCCACGATGGTGCTGCGGGACTCGGGGGGTACCGTCTTCGGCGCGCTCTGTGTCAACGTGGACATCACCGAGGTCGCCAAGGTGCAGAACCTGCTCGGCGCGCTCGCCGGACCGGCCGTGCCGGTGGCGCAGACGCCGGTGACGACGTTCGAGCACGGCATCGACTCCGTGGTGGACGTCCTGGTCGACACGCATCTCCCGGCCCGTGAGGGCACCTGGTCCGACCTCGACCGCCCGCGCCGGCTGGCGCTGTTCCGCAGCCTCGACGCGCGGGGGGTGTTCGCCGTGCGGCACTCCGTGGAGCAGGTCGCCTCCCGGCTCGGGATCTCCAGGGCCTCGGCGTACAGCTATCTGTCGCAGGCGAGAGCGGAAGAGCCGCGCTGAAGCGGAAGCGCCGCACCGAATGCGCGTGAACGACATGCGCGTGAACGACTCGAGAGGTGGACCACCCATGACGATCACAGACCTGCCGATCAGCTTCGACGACGTCCGTGAGGCGGCCGTCAGGCTGAAGGGGGTCGCGCACCGCACCCCCGTCCTGCGCTCGCGGACGCTGGACGAGCTGGTCGGGGCCGAGGTGTACCTGAAGTGCGAGAACTTCCAGCGGATCGGCGCGTTCAAGTTCCGGGGCGCCTACAACGCGGCGTCCCGGCTGACGCCGGAGGAACTGCGGCGGGGGCTCGCCGCGTACTCCTCCGGCAACCACGCCCAGGCGGTCGCCCTCGCCGCGCGTGAACTCGGCACCACGGCCGTGATCCTCATGCCGGAGGACGCCCCGCGCTCCAAGGTCGAGGCGACGGCCGGGTACGGCGCCGAGATCGTCACGTACGACCGGTACACCGGCGACCGCGAGGCCATCAGCGAGGCGCTTGCCGAGGAGCGCGGCCTGACCCTGATCCCGCCCTACAACCACCCCCACGTGATGGCGGGCCAGGGCACGGCAGCGCTCGAACTCCTCGAAGAGGTCGGCGAGTTGGACGCCCTGCTCGTGCCGGTCGGCGGTGGCGGACTGATCGCCGGGTGCGCGACCGCCGCGAAGGGGCTCGCGCCGGACGTCCGGGTGATCGGCGTGGAACCCGAGGCCGGGGACGACACGAAGCGGTCCCTCGACGCCGGTCACCGTGTCAGCGTCCCGATCCCCCGCACGATCGCGGACGGGCAGGCGCTGGACACGCCGGGGGAGCTGACGTTCGCGGTGATCCAGCGGCTGGTGGACGCCGTGGAGCTGGTCTCGGACGACGAGATCAGCGCGGCGATGCGGTTCGCGTTCGAGCGCCTGAAGATCGTGGTCGAGCCGAGCGGGGCGACACCGCTGGCCGCGCTGCTCGCGGGGCGGGTGCAGGGGGTGTCCGGGAGGGTCGGGCTGATCGTGTCGGGCGGGAACGTGGACGCGGAGAGGTTCGCGGGGCTGTGCGGGGGAGGGGCGTGAGAGGCGCCCTCTCGGTGGCGCCGGTTCTCCTGAATGGCGGCCTCCACTGAACAGGCGGACCATGAAGGCGTAAGGCCGGACGCGGTCTCGGGGCGGGCCCGGTCGTGATGCCGGTGTGGCCGGAAGGGAGGAGCGTCATGCTGGAAGTGAAGACGCTCGACAAGCCCGACGAACGGCGCGATTTCCCGCGCGGTCACCTCGAAGCCGTCCACCTCACGGGGCTCGACTTCGCCGTGGCGACCTTCGAGCCGGGCTGGCGCTGGTCCGAGTCGGTGGCCCCCCTCGCGGGCACGGACAGCTGCGAGATCCACCACAACGGTTACGTCGTCCAGGGGCGCATGCGCATCCGGATGGACGACGGCGCCGAGGGCGAGGTCGGCCCCGGCGACGTGTTCGTCTGCTCGCCCGGCCACGACGCGTGGGTGGTGGGCGACGAACAGGTCATCGTGTACGACTTCGCGGGATCGATGGCGAAGGAGTACGCGAAGGCGGACTAGCCCGTGGCCTCCCCCGCCGCTCGGCGGGGACATCTCCGCCGGTCAGGGGATGGGGCCGGACGGCCGCGAGCAGCAGGATGGGCGGCGGCCGGGGCATTCCCCCTGCCCCGGCCGCCTGCTTCTTCCAGCAGTCACGCACGAGAGAAAGAGCCTTTGTTGTCCGCACGCTCGACCGTGAGCCGGTCGCCCGCCGCCCGCCTCGGAGTCCTCGCTGTCGGGGCCACTGTCGTGTTCTCCTGTCTCGCGGGCTGCGAGAGCGCGAAGTCGGCCCCGGCAGCCGGTGAGAAGGAGCCGCCCCGGGCGGTTGCCGGAAAGCCACTGCCGACCACCGAGAAGCAGACGGTCGGCATGGTGCCAGGTGCCGCGCTGGTGGAACCGCCCGACCTCAACGAGGCGACCCCCGAGGATCAGACGGTCGAGCTGACCACGGTGGAGAAGGAGGTGACGATCTCGGGCAAGAAGGTGCTCGCGGAGACCTACAACGGCAGCCTCGTCGGGCCGACCCTCCACGTGGTTCCCGGCCAGCACGTCACCCTGAAGCTGACCAACAAGCTCCGCACGTCGACCAACCTGCACTTCCACGGGCTGCACCTGTCCCCGGAAGGGCACGCGGACAACATCAAGCTGTCCGTCCAGCCCGGCCAGACGCTCACCTACGACCTCGACATCCCCAAGGACCAGCCGCTCGGGACGTACTGGTACCACGACCACGACATGTGCGCCAAGGACAGCGGCGCGTCCATGCCGGGGATGACGATGCCCGCCGCCCCGAAGAAGGCGAGCTGTGCCGGAACCGAGAGCCAGGTCGGGGCGGGTCTGTCGGGAACCATCATCGTCGGGGACAGCCGCGCGTCACTGCCGTCGGACTACCGCCGGGTCACCGCTCACACCCTGGCCCTCAAGGACGCGCAGATCAGCTCCACCAGCTCGATCGTCTACCCGGACGGGGTCCTCGAACCCGCGTCACCGACGACTCGCCTGGTCAACGGCCAGTACCGGCCGACGCTGACCATGAAAGCCGGTGAGACCCAGCTGTGGCGCCTCGCCAACGTGGGCTACGCCATCGACTACGACCTCCAGCTCGACGGCGGCACCTTCACCGTCGTCAACCAGGACGGCAACCCCTCCGCGACGCCGACCCGGGTGAAACACCTCCTGATCCCGCCCGGTGGACGCTTCGACGTCCTGGTGACCGCGGGAGCCCCCGGCTCGACCTGGCTCAGGACGCTCGCCTACTCGACCGGGTCGGACGGCGACGACTACCCGGACACCACCCTCATGAAGGTGAACGTCCAGCAAGGAGACGGAGACGCGGAACCGGCCGCCGCCGATACACCGCCGGGCGCGGCCACCTCGCCACAGCTCACCGGGCCGCTCACCGGAGCCCTTCCCGACCTGTCCGGAGAAACCGTCGCCCAGTCCCGGAGCCTGGTCCTGAGCGACGACGGCGGCAACAACTTCTACATCAACGGCAAGCTGTACGACATGAAGCCGACCTTCGACAAGCCGGCCACGCTCGGCACGGTCGAGGAGTGGACGCTCACCAACACGGCCAACCAGAACCATCCGTTCCATCTCCACACCGTCCCGTTCCAGGTCCTCAGTGTGAACGGCGTCCCCCAGCCTCCCGCCGACTACCGGGACGAGGTGATCGTCCCCCACTCGGTCAACGGAAAGCCCGGAAAAGTGGTGATCCGGATGCGCTTCACGGACTTCACCGGGCAGTGGATGTTCCACTGCCACATCACCGGACACGAGGACAACGGAATGATGGGCTCCCTGAACGTCGTCGCCGCGGGCGAGCAGGGATAGGCAGCTCAGGCCCGGCGTTCGCGCATCTCCAGGATCAGCCCCTGCACCACGACGGCACACAGACCGCCCGCGATGAGCAGTTCGACCCAGAAGAAGGACGCGTAGTCGAACAGCGAACCCGCGGGCGGATTGCCGGGCGCGGCGTTGCGCATGCCCACCAGGGCGAACAGGGTGGCGGCCATCCACCCCATCGCGGGCCACACCAGGCCACGCCGCCGGCTGACGATGATCCAGGCCGCCGAGGCCACCCCGAGCCCGAGCAGCCACATCGCGGCCATCATGAACCACGCCAGGATGAACGACCCGCGCGAGCGCACGAACCGCACCTCGGCCTGCACCACACCGCCGGACTGCTCGGCGGCGGCCGGGCGGAGCAGGAAGAACGGATCGGCGTCCTCCACCGACAGAGTCACGGGCACCTCGCGCCCGCCCACCGCGGCGCTGAAGAAGACGTCGGCGGAGTACCGGTCGAAGGGGTAGTCGGAGATCGTCCCGCCGGACAGGACGACGGACACCTCCTGCGCCGCGATGGGGCGCCCGGCGGGGAAGGCCAGCCGGTCACGGGCCAGCCCCGACGTCGTCAGCTCAAGGTAACGGGCGGGCACCCCGGTCGCCGGGTCGCCGTAGACGCCGGAGGGGGAGACGGTCACGCGCAGGGTGGCGCGCTGGTCGGCGGCGTCCACCTTCTGGACGGTGACCTGGATGTCGACGCGGTTGGCGGACCCGGCCTCGCCGACCAGCAGGTCCCGGCCGCGGGTGTGGCGTTCGTTGAGATAGAGCAGGAAGCCACCCGTGCAGACGGCCAGCACGAGGACGAAGGTGAACACCGCGAGCAGGCCACTGCGGCGCAGATGCGGATCGGTCGGGACAAGGCGCATGGGGCGGACTCACAGGCAGAAGGGGCGTGACGGCTCCCATCACAGCGCCCGCACACGGTCACACCCCGCACCGGCGGCCTCGACAGGGCCGCACGCCAGCGGATCGGCCCAATCCCCCGCCCCGATCCCCCCCGCCCGGACGGGCAACAGCGGGAGGTCAGACCGGCAACAGCCGGCTCACGAGGTCACCGAGCTGGCGCGCGGTGCGGCACTCGTGCATCGCGACCAGTCCGGCGTACTCGGGGGCGGCCGAGTCCCCCGTCCCCCACAGCGACCGGGGCTCGGGGTTCAGCCAGTGCACGCGCCGCACGCGCCCGGCGATCTCGCGGACGGCCGCGAGGTTCGGGTCGCCCATGTTGGTGCGGGCGTCGCCGAGGACGAAGACGGTGGTGCGCGGCGTCAGCGTCAGCCCGTACCGCTCGGCGAACTCGCCGAGGGCGGCCCCGTAGTCGCTGCTGCCGTGCCACCGCGTCAGCTCGGCCTCCGCGCGGATCACCGCACCGAGCCCCGCCGGATCGGCGGCGCCGTGCCGCAGCAGCCCGGTCACCTCGTCGACGCGGTTGACGAACGCGAAGACGCGGACCTTCGAGAACTGGTCGTGCAGGGCCTGCACGAGCAGCATCGTGAAGTCGGAGAACCCCGACACGGACCCCGACACATCGCACAGCAGCACCAACTCGGGCCGCACCGGACGCCGTCGCCGCAGCACCGGACGCACCGGAACCCCGCCCGTCGAGAGGGACGCCCGCAGCGTGCGCCGCAGATCGATCGCCCCCCGCGCGGCACGCCGCCGCCGGGCCGCCAGCCGCGTCGCGAGCTTGCGCGCCAACGGCTGTACCGTACGCCGCAGTTCGGCCAGCCGGTCGCGCCCGGCGTACAGGAAGTCCACCCGGTCCGCGGTCGGCGCCACCGCGCGCCGCGCGATCGTCTCCCGCCCCCGCCGCTCGGCCACCCGCCGCCGCGCCTCGGCGGCGACCAGCGCCCGGAACTCCTCGATGCGCTCCCGGAGTTCGTCCTCAAGGAGCCGGTCCGCGAACCCCGTACCGGCACCGCGCGAGCGCACGTCGTCACGGACCCGCGCCAACAGGGTCTGGGGGCGCAGCCGTTCGAGAGTCTGATGGGCCGACCACCCGTCCGACCCCGGCGAACTCCCGTACCCGCCAAGGGCGTCGACCGCCTCGACGGCCAACTGCCCCATCAACCCCCGGTCGTTGTCCGCGAGGGCGTCCGCGAGCCGGTCCCGCAGCGACTCCCGGTCGCCCGGCGCCCGCCCCGGTGCTCCGACGGAGCGCGGGAAGTACAGGTCGAACACGGCGTCGAACACCGGCCGTTGCCCGGTCGTGTGCAGCAGCGTCGCGGCCAGCCCCTCGCGCAGCACCTCACGGTCGTCGAACCCGAGCACCGCCACCGCCTCGGCCGCGTCCACGGTCTCCCCGGTCCCGACCGACATGCCGTGCTCGCGCAGCACGCCCACGAACTCGGCCAGCCGCGCCGCGACGTCGTTCACACCGCGTCCAGTTCCAGCTTGGCGGCGGCCTTGAGGATGTCGTCCTGGTGCTTGAGGACGACGCCCAGGGTCTCGCGCACCACGGTCTCGTCCAGCGTGTCCGCGCCGAGCGCCAGCAGGGTGCGCGCCCAGTCGACGGTCTCCGCGACCGAGGGCGCCTTGCGCAGGTCTATCGCCCGCAGCGCCCCGACGACCCGGACGACGGACGCGGCCAGCGCCTCCTCGACGCCGGGCACCTTCAGGCGGACGATGCGCCGCTCCAGCTCCTCCTCGGGGAACCCGATGTGCAGGAACAGGCAGCGCCGCCGCAGCGCCTCGGACAGTTCACGGCTCGCGTTGGAGGTGAGGACGACGAAGGGGCGCTGCGTCGCGGTGACGGTGCCGAGTTCGGGGACGGTCACCTGGAAGTCGCTCAGCACCTCCAGGAGCAGCCCCTCCACCTCGACGTCCGCCTTGTCGGTCTCGTCGATCAGCAGCACCTTGCGCGCGTCCCCGCGGATCGCCGTCAGCAGCGGGCGGGGGAGCAGGAACTCCTCGCCGAAGATGTCGGTGCGCGCCTCGTCCCACGTCTCGTCACGCCCCGCGCTGATCCGCAGCAACTGCTTGGCGTGGTTCCACTCGTACAGCGCGCGGGACTCGTCGATGCCCTCGTGGCACTGGAGGCGGACCAGTTCGGCGCCGGCCACCGCCGCGACCGCCTTCGCCAGCTCCGTCTTCCCGACGCCGGCCGGGCCCTCGACGAGCAGCGGCTTGCCGAGGCGGTCGGCGAGGAAGACGGTCGTGGCGATCGCCGGGGAGGCGAGGTACCCGGCCTCGGCGAGGCGGGCGGAGACGTCGTCGACGGACGTGAACAACGGGGCCTCCGAGGGGGTCACCGAACGGAACACGGCCTATCTAAGCGCTTGTTCACCCCCGCTGTCACTCCCCGTCGTGCCCGGTCACCAGGATCACCTCCAGCGTCCGGGGCCCGTGCACCCCCTCCACCCGGTCCAGCTCGATGTCACTCGTCGCCGAAGGGCCCGAGATCCACGTCAACGGCCGCAAGGGGTCCAGCCGTTCGAGCGCCTGCGGCACCGACGACACGACCTGATCCGGCACGCGGACGACGCAGATGTGGTGGTCGGGCACGAGGGTGATCCGGCGCCGGCCCTGATCAGGACCGCCGTCGAGGACGATCGTGCCGGTCTCGGCGATGGCGAGGGCGCAGCCGGTGACAACGCTCTCCACCTTGTCCAGTTCGTGAGGCGTACTCACGGCACGGTCGTGGATCCGTACGGGATCGGCCGCCGCCATCCACTCCGGCGGCAACCCTGGCGGGACGAGTACCTGTTGAGAGCCGCGCTCGGCCAGCAACCGCATGATCAGCATCGGCAGCTCCTCGGCATTCGCCCGGTGCACGAGCGCCCGGTAGTCCGCCAGATTCTCCGCCAGCAACTCCACGTTCTCCGCGACACTCCGCGCACCGTGCTCCCGCAGATACCCCCGCTCGACCGGCGCATCGTCGCGCGGCACATCCGCGAGAGCCCTCCGCACCCGCCCCAACACCCGTTCCCTGCTGCTCACTTCGCGTCGCCCTTTCCGTCCTGCGTCCGCTGCCACCAGTCCCGGAACGGCTCGGCGGGCACCGCCGGCAGCTCCCGGGTCCCGCTCCACGCCCTGCCGGGCCCCGGCAGGGTCCGGGGATGCCAGCGCCGGGACCGGGACGCGACCCGCTGCCCCGCCCGCAGCGCGCCCGGCCGCCCGAAGGCCCACCCCGCCGCCCGCATCGCGGCCCGCTCGGCGGCGTGCCCCTTCGCGGGCTTGAGCACGACCCGGTTCCCCTCCCGAACCACCGGCCCGCCCTGCACGACCCGCTCCCGCAGGTGCACCAGCACCTCGGGGATGTCGATGGCGACCGGGCACACCTCGTAACACGCCCCGCACAACGACGACGCGTACGGCAGCGAGGCGTCGATCTCGCTTCCCGTGCCCCGGAGTTGAGGACTGAGGATCGCCCCGATCGGCCCCGGGTACACCGACCCGTAGGCGTGCCCCCCGGCCCGCTCGTACACCGGGCACACGTTCAGGCACGCCGAGCAGCGGATGCACCGCAGGGCCTGCCGGCCGACCTCGTCGGCGAGGGTGTCGGTGCGGCCGTTGTCCAGCAGGACGAGGTGGAAGACGCGCGGCCCGTCGCCGTCCGTCGTCCCCGTCCAGGTGCTGGTGTACGGGTTCATGCGCTCGGCCGTCGAGGAGCGCGGCAGGGTCTGGAGGAAGACCTCCAGGTCCCGCCAGGTCGGGACGGTCTTCTCGATGCCGACGACCGAGATCAGCGTCTCCGGGAGGGTCAGGCACATGCGGCCGTTGCCCTCGGACTCGACGACGACGAGGGTGCCGGTCTCGGCGACCATGAAGTTCGCGCCGGAGACGCCGACCTTGGCCCGCAGGAACTTCTCCCGCAGGTGGAGGCGGGCCGCCTCGGCGAGTTCGGCCGGGGTGTCGGTGAGGCCGTCGGGGGCGGGACGGCCCCACTCGCTCATCTCCGCGCGGAAGATGTCCCGGATCTCGCCCCGGTTGCGGTGGATCGCCGGGACCAGGATGTGCGAGGGCCGGTCCTTGCCCAACTGGACGATCAGCTCGGCGAGGTCGGTCTCGTAGGCGCGGATCCCGGCCGCCTCCAGAGCCTCGTTCAGCCCGATCTCCTGCGTGGCCATCGACTTGACCTTGACGACCTCCGACTCACCGGTCTCCTGGACCAGGCGTGTCACGATCCGGTTCGCCTCGTCGGCGTCGGCCGCCCAGTGCACGGTGCCGCCCGCGGCCCGGACCGACTCCTCCAACTGGACGAGGTAGCGGTCGAGATGGCGCAGCGTGTGGTCCTTGATCCGCTTGCCCGCCTCGCGCAGCTCCGCCCAGTCCGACACCTCCTCGACGGCCTTGGCCCGCTTCGCGCGGATGGTGTGCGTGGCGTGGCGCAGGTTCCCGCGCAGCGTCGGATTGCCGACGGCTTCCTTCGCGGCCACCGGGAACGCCGGCATTCCTACGAACGTTCCGCTCATACGGCGGGTTCCTCCTCCGTGCTCGCCAGGATCTCCGCGATGTGCACCGGCCGCATGCCCGTGCTCAGCCGGGCCATCGTCCCCCCGATGTGCATCAGGCACGAGTTGTCGGCGGCGCACAGCACCTCCGCGCCCGTCGACGCCGCGTTGCGGACCTTGTCCGCGCCCATCGCCGCCGAGACGTCGGAGTTCTTCACCGCGAAGGTCCCCCCGAACCCGCAGCACTCCTCCGCGCCCGGCAGCTCCTTCAGCTCAAGTCCCTTGACGGCCTTGAGGAGTTGGTACGGCCGCCCGCCCAGGCCCAGACTGCGCAGCCCGTGGCAGGTCGGGTGGTAGGTCACCGTGTGCGGGTAGTACGCCCCCACGTCGGTCACCCCCAGCACGTCCACCAGGAACTCCGTCAGCTCGTACGTCTTCGGCACGACCGGCGCGAGCGTCGTCGCCAGCCCGTCCCCGCGCCCCTCGGCCCGCGCCCGCTCGCCCATGCGCGGGTACAGCTCCCGCACCATCGCCCCGCACGAGCCCGACGGCGTCACGATCGCGTCGTACCCGCCGAAGACATCGGAGAAATGCCGGGCCAGCGGCTCGGCCTGGTGCCGGTACCCGGTGTTGTAGTGGGCCTGCCCGCAGCACGTCTGCGCCATCGGGAAGTCCACCTCGACGCCCAGTCTGGTCAGCAGCTTCACCACGGCCCGGCCGGTGTCCGGATACAGCGTGTCGTTGACACAGGTCAGGAACAGAGCGACACGCATCGCGGCTCCTCGGGGTCAGTCATCGGATGGATGCAGGGTAGTCGGAGACAGGGTCGGAGGGGAGCGGGGCCGGCGGGAACACCCCACCGGCCCCCGCTCTCATCGTGCGCCCAACCGCTCCTGCGCCGCGCGCCACCGGTCCGTGCCCCCCTGGGGCTCGTACCGGGTCAGCGGCAGACTCCGGACGAGCAGCCGCCGCATGTCGGTCCGGTCGCCCACCAGACCGTGGGCCCGCGCCTGGACCAGCACGTTCCCGAGCGCGGCGGCCTCGGTCGGCCCCGCCACCACCGGCAACCCGCAGGCGTCCGCCGTCAGTTGGCACAGCAGCGCGTTGCGCGTGCCCCCGCCGACGATGTGGACGACGTCCACCGGGTGGTCGGCGAGCCGCTGGGCGTCCTCGATCGCCCGGCGGTGCGCGAGCGCGAGGGAGTCGAGGATGCACCGCGTGATCTCGCCGCGCGTCCCGGGCACCGGCTGTCCGGACGCCCGGCACGCCTCGGCGATCCGCTCCGGCATCCGGCCCGGCGCGAGGAACGCGGCGTCACCCGCGTCCACCACCGACCGCAGCGCCGGCGCGGCGGCGGCCTCCCGCAGCAGCAGCCCGAGATCGGGCTCGCCCCAGGCCCGCACGCACTCCTGGAGCAGCCAGAGCCCCATGATGTTGCGCAGGTAGCGGACGGTCCCGTCGAGGCCCAGCTCGTTGGTGAAGTTGGCGGCGCGGCTCTCCTCGGTGAGGACCGGCGCCTCCAGCTCCAGGCCGGCCAGCGACCAGGTGCCCGTGCTGATGTACGCGAACCGCTCGGTGCCGGCCGGCACGGCGGCGACGGCCGACGCGGTGTCGTGCGACGCGACCGCCGTGACCGGCACGGGCCCGGTGAGGCCCGTCTCCTCCAGCACGGCGGGCAGCAACTCGCCCGCGAAGTCGCCGGGTTGCCGCAGCGGTGCGAACAACCCCAGGTCGATGCCGACGCGTTCGGCGACGTCGTGCGACCAGTCCCGGGTACGGGGGTCGATCAACTGGGTCGTCGAGGCGTTCGTCAGCTCCGTGCCCTGCTCCCCGGTCAGCCAGTACGTCAGCAGGTCCGGGATCAGCAACAGCCGTTCGGCGCCGCGCAGTCGCTCGGCGACGAGCTGGTACAGGGTGTTGAACGGCGCGTACTGCAACCCGGTCGCGGCATACAGCTCCGCCGCCGGGACGCTCGCCCACACCTTCTCCGCGACCCCCTCGGTGCGGGCGTCCCGGTAGTGCACGGGGTTGCCGAGCAGCGCCCCGTCCGCGTTCAGCAGCCCGTAGTCCACGGCCCAGCTGTCGATGCCGACGGAGTCGACCTGCCCGACCGCCTTGAGGCCGTCCAACACTCCGGCGTACAGGGCGAGTACGTCCCAGCGCAGCCCCTCCGGAACGCGCACCGGCCGGTTCGTGAACCGGTGCGCCTCCGTCAGCTCCAGCGACTCGGGGCTCACGCGCCCGGCCATCACCCGGCCGCTGGAAGCGCCCAAGTCGACGGCGGCGTACGCCTTCTGACGCCCGCTCACCGGAGGAAAGCGGCCGCCACACCCGCGTCGACCGGGACGTGCAACCCGGTGGTGTGCGTCAACTCCCCGCCCGTCAGCGCGAACACGGCGTTCGCGACGTGCTCGGGCAGCACCTCGCGCTTGAGGATGGTGCGCTGCGCGTAGAACTCGCCCAGCTTCTCCTCCTCGATCCCGTACGTCGCCGCCCGCTGAGCGCCCCAGCCGCCGGCGAAGATCCCGGACCCGCGCACGACGCCGTCCGGGTTGACGCCGTTGACACGGATCCCGTGCTCGCCCAACTCAGCGGCCAACAGCCGCACTTGATGCGCCTGGTCGGCCTTGGTCGCGGAGTAGGCGATGTTGTTCGGGCCGGCGAAGACGGAGTTCTTGGAGGCGATGTAGACGATGTCCCCGCCGATGCCCTGCGCGGTCATCACCCGCGCCGCCTCCCGCGACACCAGGAACGACCCGCGCGCCATGATGTCGTGCTGGAGGTCCCAGTCCTTCGCCGACGTCTCGAGCAGCGGCTTGGAGATGGAGATCCCCGCGTTGTTGACGACCAGGTCGACCCCGCCGAACGCGAGCACGGCGGCCTTGAACGCCTCGGCGATCTGCTCCTCGGACGTCACGTCCACGGTCACGGCGACCGCCTTGTCGGCGCCCCCGAGGTCCCGCGCGACGGCGGCGGCGTTCTCGGCGTTCAGGTCCGCGACGACGACACACGCGCCCTCGGCGACCAGCCGCTCGGCGATCGCCTTCCCGATGCCGCTGCCCGCGCCCGTCACCAGCGCGACCCGCGTGGCGAGCGCCTTCGGCTTCGGCATCCGCTGGAGCTTGGCCTCCTCAAGGGCCCAGTACTCGATGCGGAACTTCTCCGACTCCTCGATCGGCGCGTACGACGAGACCGCCTCGGCCCCGCGCATCACGTTGATCGCGTTGACGTAGAACTCCCCGGCGACCCGGGCCGTCTGCTTGTCCTTGCCGAAGGAGAACATCCCGACGCCCGGGACCAGCACGATCGCCGGGTCCGCGCCGCGCAGGGCGGGCGAGTCCGCGTCGGCGTGCCGCGCGTAGTAGGCCGCGTACTCCTCGCGGTACTCGGCGTGCAGCTCCTTCAGCCGCGCCACCGCCTCCTCCAGCGGGGCGGACGGCGGCAGGTCGAGGACGAGCGGGCGCACCTTCGTCCGCAGGAAGTGGTCCGGGCAGGACGTGCCGAGCGCGGCGAGGCGGGGGTGCTCGGCGCGGGACAGGAACTCCAGGACGGGCGCGGTGTCGGTGAAGTGACCGACCTGCGGCCTGTCCTGCGAGGCGAGCGCCCGCACGTACGGGGCGAGCGCGGCGGCCCGCTCACGCCGCTCGGCCTCCGGCAGCGCCTCGTACCCCGCGAGCACGGGACCGAACGGCTCGGGCCTGCCCTTGTCCGCGAGGAACTTCTCGGCCGTGCGGATGATGTGCAGCGAGTTGCGCTCGCACTCCTCCGCCGTCCCGCCCCACGCGGTGATGCCGTGCCCGCCGAGGATCACGCCGATCGCCCGCGGGTTCGCCTCCTTGATCGCGGCGATGTCCAGGCCGAGCTGGAACCCCGGGCGCCGCCACGGCACCCAGGCGACCGTGTCCCCGAAACACTCGGCGGTCAGCTTCTCCCCGTCCGCCGCGCAGGCCAGCGCGATCCCGGAGTCGGGGTGCAGATGATCGACGTGCGCGGCGTCGACGAGACCGTGCATCGCGGTGTCGATGGACGGCGCCGCCCCGCCCTTGCCGTGCAGGCAGTAGTCGAACGCGGCGACCATCTCGTCCTCGCGCTCCACGCCCGGATACACCGAGGTGAGCGCCCGCAGCCGGTCCAGCCGCAGCACGGCGAGCCCGGCCTCGGTGAGCGTCCCGAGGTCACCCCCGGACCCCTTGACCCACATCAGCTCCACCTCACCCCCGGTCACGGGATCGGTGTCCCTCCCCTTCGCGGAGGCGTTCCCCCCGGCGTAGTTGGTGTTCCGGGGATCGGCACCGAGCCGATGGGACCGGGCGAGCAGAGCGGCGGCTTCGGGATGGGTGGACATGTGCGTTCCTCGGCTTCTCGGAGAAAAAGGGGACGGGACGGTCGTCACTCGGGATTCGGTCGGCGGCTCAGGCACCCCACCCGGCCTGCTGCCCACCAACACGCTCCGCCACGATCTTCTCCGCCCACCCGGACCGGGCGTACGCGGCGATGGGATCCGCGTCCAGCCCCATCTCCTCGCGGACCTCCCGCAGCAGCGGCCGCACGTCCGTGTTGAACGCGTCCATCAGCACGGCGTTGGCGGCCAGCACGTCCCCGGCGACCTGGGCCGCGCCCAGCGCCTCCCGGTCCACCAGCAGCGCCTTCGCCGTCGCCTCCTGCACATTCATCACGGACCGGATGATCGCCGGGATCTTCGCCTCCAGGTTGTGGCACTGGTCCAGCATGAACGCGACGTCGGCCGAGAACCCCCCGCCCCGCGAGACCTCGTACATGATCCGGAACAGCTGGAACGGGTCCGCGGCCCCCACCATCAGATCGTCGTCCGCGTAGAACCGGGAGTTGAAGTCGAACCCGCCGAGCTTCCCCTCCCGCAGCAGCAGCGCGACGATGAACTCGATGTTGGTGCCCGGCGCGTGGTGCCCGGTGTCGACGACGACCCGCGCCTTGGGCCCGAGCTTGAGGCAGTGCGCGTAGGCGGTGCCCCAGTCGGGGACGTCGGTCGTGTAGAAGGCCGGCTCGAAGAACTTGTATTCGAGGAGCATCCGCTGCTCGTCGCCGAGCCGCGCGTACACCTCCGCGAGGGCCTCGCCGAGCCGTTCCTGCCGGGCGACGATGTCGTCCTGCCCGGGGTAGTTCGTCCCGTCGGCGAACCAGAGCTTCAGATCGCGGGACCCGGTGGCGTCCATGATGTCGACGCACTCGAGGAGATGCGCGACGGCCTTGCGGCGCACCGCGGCGTCCGCGTGGCAGACGCTGCCGAGCTTGAAGTCGTCGTCCTGAAACGTGTTCGAGTTGATCGCGCCGAGCTTCAGCCCGCGCTCCTCGGCATGTTTCGCAAGTGCCGCGTAGTCCTCGACCTTGTCCCAGGGAATGTGGAGTGCGACGGTCGGCGCCACGCCGGTGAACGCGTGGACCTGGGCGGCGTCGTCCAGCTTCTCCCAGGGCGAGCGCGGCACCCCCTGCTGGGCGAACACCTTGAACCTGGTCCCCGAGTTCCCGTACGCCCAGGACGGCGTCTCGACGGCCTGGTTCTTCAGTGCGGCCTTCACCGCGGCGAGATCGGTCACGTGGGGCTCCTGAGGCAGGCATCGGATGAAACGATTCAGAAGGGGAAGCTATGGGCGGGCCGGAGGAGTGTCAACCCCTTCGGTCAGGCTCGTTCTCCGTGACCATCGTGTGACCTTCGGCTATCGAAATTTTTTCGAGACGGACCCATTGACGTGACATGCCCGTGGTGCCTACGGTCCCGGCAATCCAGTTGAAACCTTTCACGACGTCGTGGGGCTCACCGCCGGCGTCGTCGTCGAGGAGTTCCCATGACCCACCCGTCCGACGCGGGACCCGCCCCGGTGCTGGCGCTCAAGGACGTCGCCAAGTCCTTCGGCGCCGTCCGGGCCCTGCGCGGCGTCTCCCTGGAGCTGTTCCCCGGCGAGGTGCACGCGCTCGCCGGGGAGAACGGCGCGGGCAAGTCGACGCTGATCAAGACGCTCGCCGGGGTGCACCGACCCGACGCCGGCCAGGTGCTCCTCGACGGCGCGCCGGTCGCCTTCCACGGCCCCGGCGACGCCCGCGACGCCGGGATCGCCGTGATCTACCAGGAGCCGACGCTCTTCCCCGACCTGTCGATCGCCGAGAACATCTTCATGGGCCGCCAGCCGCGCCGCGCCCTCGGCCGCATCGACCACAAGGCCACCCACGACGCGACCGCCGCCCTGATGGCCCGGCTCGGCGTCGCCCTCGACCCCGACCGCCCCGCGCGCGGCCTGTCCATCGCCGACCAGCAGATCGTCGAGATCGCCAAGGCCCTCTCCTTCGACGCCCGCGTCCTGATCATGGACGAGCCGACCGCCGCCCTCACCGGCAGCGAGGTCGCCCGCCTCTTCGGCGTCGTGCGCACCCTGCGCGAACAGGGCGCGGCCGTGCTGTTCATCTCGCACCGTCTGGAGGAGATCTTCCAGATCTGCCAGAAGGTGACGACCCTGCGCGACGGCGCCTGGATCGCCAGCGAGAGCGTCGACGGCATGACCGAGGACGACCTCGTGCGCCGCATGGTCGGCCGCGACCTCGACGAGCTGTACCCCAAGCAGGACGTCACCCCCGGCGCCGTCGCTCTCAGCGTGCGCCGCCTGACCCGCGAGGGCGTCTTCACCGACGTCTCCTTCGACGTCCGGCGCGGCGAGATCGTCGGCCTCGCCGGACTCGTCGGCGCCGGCCGCACCGAGGTCGCGCGCGCCGTGTTCGGCATCGACCGCTGGGACGCCGGTGAGGTCACCGTCGACGGCAGGCCCCTCACCAACGGCGCCCCCTCCGTCGCCATGGCCTCCGGGCTCGCCCTGGTCCCCGAGGACCGCCGCGCCCAGGGCCTTGTGATGGACATGTCCATCGAACGCAACATCGGCCTCACGGGTCTGCGGACGACCGTCAGGGCGGGCCTCATGGACCGGGGCGCCGAGCGCAGCCGCTCCCTCGACTGGGCCGTCAAGCTCCAGGTCAAGTACGCCCGGCTGGCCGACACCGTCAACACTCTTTCGGGTGGGAACCAGCAGAAGGTCGTCCTCGCGAAATGGCTGGCCACCCGCCCGCAGGTCCTCATCGTCGACGAACCCACCCGGGGCATCGACGTCGGCACCAAGGCCGAGGTGCACCGGCTGCTCAGTGAGCTGGCCGCCGACGGGGTCGCCGTCCTGATGATCTCCTCCGACCTGCCCGAGATCCTCGGCATGGCCGACCGCGTGCTCGTCATGCACGAGGGCCGGCTCACCGCCGAGATCTCCCGCTCCGACGCCACCGAGGAAACCGTGATGGCCGCAGCCACCGGGAGGGCCGCATGAGCGCCCTGCCCGTCGAGGTGCCGAAGTCCTCCGGGACCCGGCTCGTCGACCGTGTCTTCAAGATGCGCGAACTCGCCATCCTGGTCGTCTTCCTGGTGATGATCGCCATCACGCAGGCCGGCAACAGCGAGTTCCTGTCCGAGCAGGGCATCAAGGACCTCCTGCTCAACGCGACGATCCTCGTCCTGGTCGCCACCGGCCAGTCCCTGGTCGTCATCACCCGCAACGTCGACCTGTCCGTCGGCTCCACCCTCGGCATCAGCGCCTTCGCCGCCGGCACCTACCTGCACGGCGGCGGCAACGCGGTCGTCGCGATCGCCCTCGCGGTGCTCATGGGCATCGGGTTCGGGCTGCTCAACGGGCTGCTCGTCAGCCTCGGCCAGGTGCCCGCCCTCGTCGTCACCCTCGGCACCCTCTACATCATCCGGGGCATCGACTCCATCTGGGTCGGCTCCCGCCAGATCACCGCCGCCGACCTGCCCGGCGGATTCGTCGACTTCGGCTCCGGCGGCATCTCCGCGATCCCCTACCTCGCGCTGATCGCGCTCGCCGTGCTCGTCGGGACCGCCTACTACCTCAAGCACTTCGGCAGCGGACGCGAGCTGTACGCGCTCGGTTCCAACCCCGAGGCCGCCCGCCTCGCCGGCATCCCCGTCCGCAAGCGGATCCTCGCCGCCTACACCTTCTGCGGGGCCCTCGCCGGACTCGCGGGCGCCCTGTACCTGGCCCGGTTCGGCAACGTCGACTCCGGGACCGGCAACGGCTACGAGCTGACCGTCGTCAGCGCCGTCGTCGTCGGCGGCGTCGTCTTCACCGGCGGCTCCGGCAGCGTCTACGGCGCCGCGCTCGGCGCGCTGCTGCTGACGTCCGTCAACAGCGTCCTGCCCGCGCTCGGCGTCAGCTCCGTGTGGGTGCTCGCCATCAACGGCGTCCTGCTGCTGCTCGCCATCGCCGTGGACCGGGTGGTCGCGCTGCGGGTCGCCGCCGCGCTGAAGAAGAAGTCGGCGGGCACCCGCACGGCCGCGCAGAAGACAGGAGAGCGCCATGCCTGAGTCCCTGAACCGTGCGGTCCGCTGGGACACCGTCGTCGGTGCCCTGCTGATCGCCTTGCTCCTGCTCTCCTTCACCACCGTGGACGGCTTCGGCAACGCGCTCAACCTGTCGTTCCTGCTGGGCAACACGCTGCCGATCGCGCTCGTCGCGCTGCCGATGACGATGCTCGTCGTCTCCGGCGAGATCGACCTGTCCGTGGCGTCCACCGCCGGGCTCTCCGGGGCCGTCATGGGGGCGCTGTGGAACGAGGGGATGACGATCGAGACGATCATCCCGATCTGCCTCGCGCTCGGCGTCGTCTGCGGGCTGGTCAACGGGCTGCTCGTCACCCGGCTCGGCCTGCCGTCGCTGGCCGTCACCATCGGGACGCTCGCCGCCTACCGGGGGATCGCGCAGATCGTGCTCGGCTCCGACGCGGTCACCGACTTCCCGTCCCAGTACCTCGACTTCGCCGCCGGACGGGTCGGCGACAGCTTCCTGCCCCAGGCGTTCCTGCCGTTCCTCGTGCTGCTGGCCATCGCCGTCGTCGTCCTGCACGCCACCCCCTTCGGGCGGTCCGTGTTCGCGATCGGGGCCAGCGAGGAGGCCGCCCGGTTCGCGGGCATCAGGGTCCGGCGCAACAAGCTGATCCTGTTCACCGTCACCGGCCTGATGGCCTCGCTGACCGGGATCTTCTGGGCCCTGCACTACGCCAGCGCCCGCTACGACAACGCCACCGGCCTCGAACTCTCCGTCATCGCCGCCGTCCTGCTCGGCGGGATCGACTTCGACGGCGGCAAGGGCACCCTGGGCGGCGCCATCGCCGGCGTGTTCCTGCTGGGCACCGCGCAGAACGTCATGAGCCTCCAGGACGTCTCCGCGCAGTCGCAGATCGTCGTCACCGGCGTCCTGCTGGTCATCTCCGTGCTCGCCCCCCGCGTCGCACGCCAGATCTCCGTCGCGAGGGCGGGCAGACAAGCCGCCTCGACACCGACGCCGTCACTCCGCTCACCCTCGTAAAGGAACCCGCCATGAACAAGCGAACCCTGCGCCGCGCCTGTGTCGCGCTCGCCGCCGTCTCCTCGCTCGCCCTCACCGCCACCGCGTGCGGCGGGACCACCAAGGAGGACGTGAAGTCGGAGAACAGCGGCGGCGCGAACACCGGCGGCAAGGCCGACCCGAACGCGGCGACGAAGAAGGGGCTGACCGTCGGGTTCCTGCCGAAGCAGGTCAACAACCCCTACTTCACCTCAGCCGACAAGGGCGGCGAGGCCGCGCTGAAGGAACTCGGCTCCTCCTACAAGGAGGTCGGCCCCTCCAGCGCCACCGACACGGCCGGGCAGGTCAGCTACGTCAACACGCTGACCCAGCAGCAGGTCGACGCGATGGCCGTCTCCGCGCAGGACCCGGGCGCCCTGTGCACCGCGCTCAAGCAGGCCATGAGCAACGGCATCAAGGTCGTCACCTACGACTCGGACACCAACCCCGAGTGCCGCAACGCCTTCATCTCGCAGGCCAGCGGCGAGGACCTGGGCCGCACCGAGGTCCAACTGCTCGCCCAGCAGATCGGCTACAAGGGCGAGATCGCGATCCTGTCGGCCGCGCAGACCGCGACGAACCAGAACGCCTGGATCGGGTTCATGAAGGAAGAGCTCAAGGACCCGAAGTACAAGGACGTCAAGCTCGTCAAGGTCGCCTACGGCAACGACGACGCGCAGCAGTCCTTCCAGCAGACCCAGGGCCTCCTCCAGGAGTACCCGAACCTGAAGGGGATCATCTCCCCGACCACCGTCGGCATCAAGGCCGCCGCCCAGTACCTCTCCGGCTCCAAGTACAAGGGCAAGGTCAAGCTGACCGGCCTCGGCACCCCCAACGACATGCGCAAGTACGTCAAGAACGGCACCGTCGACGCGTTCGAGCTGTGGGACCCGGCGAAGCTCGGCGCGCTGGCCGCGCAGACCGCCGTCGCGCTGTCCTCCGGGCAGATCACCGGCAAGGAGGGCGAGACCTTCAAGGCCGGCGGGGCGTCCTACACGATCGGCGCGAACGGCGTGATCACGCTGGGCAAGCCGACCGTGTTCGACGCGAAGAACATCGACCAGTTCAACTTCTGATCAGCCAGGGGGCGTTGATGCAGCGAGTCTGTTTTCTCCTCAAGGTCCGTGCCGACCGGCTCGACGAGTACCGCGAGCGCCACGCGCGGGTGTGGCCCGAGATGCTGGCGGCGCTGAGCGCCACCGGCTGGCACAACTACTCGCTGTTCCTGCGCGAGGACGGCCTCCTCGTCGGCTACTTGGAGACCGACGACTTCGCCGCCGCGCAGGCCGGCATGGAGGCCACCGACGTCAACGCCCGCTGGCAGGCCGAGATGGCGCCGTTCTTCGAGTCGCTGGACGGCGCCCGGCCCGACGAGGCCATGAAACCCCTCACCGAGGTCTTCCACCTCGCCTAGCAGGAGCCGCGCATGAAAAGACGTACCGTCCTCACGACCGCCATACTGGCCGCCGTGAGCACGCCGGGCATCGCACGGGCGGCCGACCCCGGCCCCTCCGTCACACTCAAGAGCCGTACCCAACTCGACGCGCAGGCCGTCTTCTTCGTCTCCTACGACGGCCTGGTCAACAACAACTCCTTCCAGAAGAACGGCCTGTTGACCTACAAGGGCTACCAGTACGCCGTCTGGTACACGGCCGCCCGCAACGCGGTCGTCGCCCGCCGCGCCCTGAACTCCTCGACGTGGTCCACGGTCACGCTCTCCCACCAGCTCAAGGCGAACGACTCCCACAACGTCATCTCCATGGGCGTCTCCAAGGTGGACGGCCGCCTCCACCTCAACATGGACTCCCACAGCGACGGCTTCTTCTACGTGAAGTCGGTCGCCGGGCTGATGGACAACCCCGGTACCACGGCGTGGACTTCGGCCGCGTTCGGCGCCGTCCAGACCACCCTCGACGGCCTCGCCCTCACCTCGCAGTTCACCTACCCGCAGTTCGTCTCCACGCCCGAGGGCAAGCTCCAGCTGAGCTACCGCGTCGCGGTCTCCGGCAACGGCCGCAACGCCCTCGCCGAGTACGACGGTTCCTCGTGGACGGCGCTGGGGGAGTGGTCCAGCTCGACGGGGACCTACACCAGCGAGCACGGCTCCTCGATCGCCCGCAACATGTACCTCCACGGCATCGACTACGACCGTAACGGCCGCCTGCACTCCTTCTTCACCTGGCGGGAGCAGAACGGCGCCGTGATGTGCTCCTCGGGCGGCATCACCAACCACGACACCGGCTACGTCTACTCCGACGACCGGGGCCGCACCTGGCGCAACGACGCGGGCACCGTCGTCGGCACCACCGGCGGCTCCGACAAGGTCGCCGTCACCGACAGCGGGCTCGTGGTCGACGCCCTGAACCCCGACCACTCCCTGATGAACCAGGAGAGCCAGACCACCGACGCGGCCGGCCTGCCGCACGCGATCATCTCCTACGTCCCCGGCCGCTTCGGCCAGTGCACGACGAACTACGTCGCCGACCGCACCGCCAACGGACGCGCCTTCCACCTGCGCAAGAACAGCTCCGGCACCTGGCAGAAGACCGAGATCCCGATCCCGCTCAACTCCAGCCAGCGCACCAAGCTGGTCCTGGACAAGTACGGCAACGCCTACGCGATCTTCCCCTTCGGCCGGATCGCCGCCGCCTCCAAGGCGTCCGGCTACTCCGACTGGGCGCTGCTGTACGACGGCTCCGGACTGAACGCCTTCGGCGAGGTCGTCATCGACGAGTCCCGGATCGCCGCCGACAACGTCCTGTCCTTCATGTACCAGGAGAAGTCGAGCGGGACGACGCCGTCGGCGCTGCGCGTCGTCGACTTCACCCTGCCCGCCTGATCCGCCAGGGGTACGGCGGCGATCTGACGATAATGTGAGGGTCCGCCCGCCGTACCCCGTTCACCTGGAGGTCTCCGCCCGATGGCCCAGTCGGTGGGTATCAAGGACGTCGCCCGCGCCGCCGGAGTCTCCGTCGGCACGGTCTCCAACGTCATCAACCGCCCGGACACGGTCGCGACCGAGACCCGGGCCCGGGTGCTGTCCGCGATCGACCGCCTCGGGTACGTCCGCAGCGAGTCCGCGCGGCAGTTGCGCGCCGGGCGCAGCCGGATCATGGGGCTGCTCGTCCTCGACATGGGCAACCCCTTCTTCGTCGACGTCGCCCGGGGCGCCGAGCGCGCCGCCCGCGACGCCGGGCTCGGCGTCATGGTCTGCAACAGCGCCGAGAGCGTCACCGAGGAGGCCGAGTACCTGTCCCTCTTCGCCGAGCAGCGGGTGCGGGGCGTCCTGTTCACCCCGGCCGACGCGACGGGCCGCAACATAGCGTCGTTCCGGCGGCACGGCATCCCGTTCGTGCTGGTCGACCGGGTCTCGGACGGGACGACGGAGTGCTCCGTCTCCGTCGACGACGTCGCCGGCGGCGCCCTCGCCGTCCGCCACCTCCTCGACGCCGGACACCGCTCCCTCGCCTACGTCAGCGGCCCGCCCGGCTTCACCCAGGTCCGCGACCGCCGCACCGGCGCGCTCCAGGCGCTCGCGGAGGCGGGGCTCGGCCCCGAACGGCTGCGGGAACTCCCGACGGAACGCCTCGACGTCGCCGCCGGACGCGACGCGGGCGCCCGCCTCCTTGGCCTCGCGGACCGGCCGACGGCCGTGTTCTGCGCGAACGACCTGCTGGCGCTCGGCGTCCTCCAGGCGATGTACGCGGCCGGCGTCAACGTCCCCGACGACCTCGCGATCGTCGGCTACGACGACATCGAGTTCGCGGCGGCGGCGGCCGTCCCGCTGACGTCGGTGCGCCAACCCGCCGTCACCATGGGCGCGTTGGCGGCGGAACTGCTGCTGGAGGAGACCGACGAGGACACCCCGAAGCGGGCCCACGAGCACCGCGGGGTGGTGCTCCAGCCGGAGCTGGTGGTGCGGAGGTCGAGTCTGTCGGCGCGGTGAGTGATCATGGGTCGGACCGACCCACCGCCCCGGGAGCCCCTGTGACAGCCGACCGCTACCGCCAGCCCGGCCTTCTCCTCACCGACCACCGCTTCACCGTCCCCCTCGACCACGCCGACCCCGGCGGCGAGACGATCTCCCTGTACGCCCGGGAGATCGTCGCCGGGGAGAAAGCGGGGCAGGAACTGCCCTGGCTGGTGTACCTCCAGGGCGGCCCCGGGTTCGGCGCGGACCGGAGCGTGGGCCGGCCCGGCTGGCTGGGGCGCGCGCTGCGCGAGTACCGGGTGCTGATGCTGGACCAGCGCGGCACCGGCCACTCGACGCCCGCCACCCGGCAGACGCTCCCCCTGCGCGGCGGCCCCGCCGAACAGGCCGCCTACCTCACCCACTTCCGCGCCGACTCCATCGTCCGCGACTGCGAACTGATCCGCCGCGAGCTGACCGGCGGGGCTCCCTGGACCGTGCTCGGGCAGAGCTACGGCGGGTTCTGCACGGTCAGCTACCTGTCGCTGGCCCCGGAGGGCCTGACCGCCGCCGTCATCACGGGCGGGCTGCCGTCCCTCGACGCCCACGCGGACGACGTGTACCGGGCGGCCTACCCGCGCATGGAACGCAAGGTCGCCGCGCACTACGCCCGCTACCCGCAGGACGCCGCCCGGGCCCGCCGCATCGCCGAGCACCTGGCCGAACGCCCGCTGACCCTGCCGAACGGCGCCCTCCTCACCGTCGACGGCTTCCGCACCCTCGGCATCCTCCTCGGCGGCGGCGAGGGCAGCCACCGCCTCCACCACCTCTTGGAGGACGCGTTCGTCCCGACCGTCGCCGGCGACGCGCTCTCCGACGAGTTCCAGGAGAACCTGCAGAACCACCTCTCCTACGCGAAGAACCCCCTCTACGCGCTCGTCCACGAGTCGATCTACGGCCAGGACACCCGCCCCACGGCCTGGTCGGCGGACCGGGTCCGCGCCGAGTTCCCCCAGTTCGAGGGAACGGACCCGTTCCTGTTCACGGGCGAGACGATCCACCCGTGGATGTTCGACCACGACCCCGCCCTGCGCCCCCTGAAGGAGACGGCCCACCTGCTGGCCGCCCGTACCGACTGGACCCCGCTGTACGACCGCGCCCGCCTGGCCGCCAACGAGGTCCCGGTCGCGGCGGCGGTCTACCACGACGACCTCTACGTCCACACCCCGCACTCCCTGGAGACCGCCCGCGCGATCAAGGGCCTGCGCACCTGGGTGACGGACGAGTTCGAACACGACGGAATCCGGGCAGGCGGACCCAGGGTGCTGGACCGACTGCTCGCACTGACCCGGGACGAGGCGTGATGACGACCCAGCTGCAAGCCATGCCCACCGACTGGCACAAGGCCCTCGCGGTGGTGGCCCACCCCGACGACCTCGAATACGGCTGCTCCGCCGCCGTCGCCGCCTGGACGGACGCCGGCAAGGAGGTCGCCTACCTCCTCGCCACCCGGGGCGAGGCGGGCATCGACACCCTCTCCCCGCAGGAGTGCGCGCCCCTGCGGGAGCGGGAACAGCGCGCCAGCGCGGCCGTCGTCGGCGTCACCTCCGTCGAGTTCCTGGACCACAGGGACGGCGTGATCGAGTACGGCCCGCCGCTGCGGCGCGACATCGCGGCGGCCATCCGCGAGCACCGCCCCGAGCTGGTGATCACCCTCAACCACCGCGACACCTGGGGCGAGGTCGCCTGGAACACCCCCGACCACGTCGCCGTCGGCCGGGCGACCCTCGACGCGGCCGCCGATGCCGGCAACCGGTGGATCTTCCCCGAGCTGCGGGAACGCGGCCTCGAACCCTGGAACGGCGTGAAGTGGGTCGCCGTCGCGGGCTCGTCGACACCGACCCACGCCGTGGACGCGACGACCGGCCTGGAGCGCGCCGTCGAGTCGCTGGTGGCCCACCGCACGTACATAGAGGCACTGACCGACGAGGACCCGCGCACGTACGCGCGGGCGTTCCTGACGGACGTGGCGGGGACGGTCGGGGAGCGGTTCGGGGGCCGCCCGGCGGTGGCGTTCGAGGTGTTCACACGATGACCGAGGCGTTGGCTGGGGGAGAGATGACCGAGGCGCTGGCCGCCCGTTTCGAGGAGCACCGCCCGCACCTGCGGGCGGTCGCCTACCGCATGCTCGGCTCGCTGACCGAGGCCGAGGACGCCGTCCAGGAGACCTGGCTGCGCCTGGCCCGCCAGGACCCGGCAGGCATCCGGGAGATCCGCAGCCTGGCCGCCTGGCTGACGACCGTCACCAGCCGCATCTGCCTGGACCTCCTGAACGCCCGCACGGCACGCGGGGAGCAGCCGATCGACGAGACGTTCGTCCCGGACCCCGTCATCACCCCGCTGACCTCCACGGACCCCGAGGCCGAGGCGGTGCGCACGGACTCGGTGGGCCTCGCCCTGCTGATCGTCCTGGAGACCCTGGACCCGGCGGAACGCGTCGCGTTCGTCCTGCACGACCTGTTCGCCGTGCCCTTCGACGACATCGCCGAGATCGTGGAACGCACCCCGGCGACGACCCGGCAGCTCGCGAGCCGCGCCCGCCGCAAGGTCCAGGACGCGACCCCCGCCCCGCCGGACCCGGCACGCCAGCGCCGGGCCGTCGAGGCGTTCCTGACCGCCGCCCGCGCCGGCGACTTCGACGCGCTGCTCACCGTCCTCGACCCGGACGTCGTCCTGCGCGCCGACGCGGGCGCCCTGGCGCACGGGCCCGCCGCCTCCAAGCTGGTGCGCGGCGCCGCCCGTGTCGCCGGACAGGCGCTGCTGTTCCGCGAGTTCGCGCCGCTCGGCCGGCTCGCGCTGATCGGCGGCGAGGTCGGCGTCGTCCACGTGGCCGACGGGCGGGTGCGCTCGGTCATGGGCGTCTCGGTCGTCGACGACCGGATCGTGGCCCTGCACATCCTGGCCGACCCCGGCAGGCTCGCCGCGCTCCGCCTGCCGGAGGAGGTCGTCCGGTAGCCGGTTCGCCCGACAAGTGCGCAGGTCATTAGGGTGGCGGGATGGAAGAGACCCAGGGGCTGGACCGGACCGAGCCCGCCCCCGACGACCTGCGCGGCGACTGCGGAAGCTGCTTCGGGCTGTGCTGTGTGGCACTGCCCTTCGCGCGCTCGGCGGACTTCGCCTTCGACAAGCCCGCCGGCACGCCCTGCCGCAACCTCCTCGCCGACCACACCTGCGGCATCCACACCGAGCTGCGGCGGCGGGGCATGAACGGCTGCACTGTCTACGACTGCTTCGGCGCCGGGCAGAAGGTGTCGCAGGTCGTCTTCGAGGGGCGTGACGGGGGTCGGCGCATGCACCAAGTCTTCCCCGTCGTACGGCAGTTGCACGAGCTGCTGAAGTACCTCACCGAGGCCCTTGCCCTGCCGGACGCGCGCCCGGTCCACGCCGAACTCCGTGCGGCCCTGGCCCGCACGGACGCGCTCACGCGGGGGACGCCGGAGGAGATTTCGGCCCTGGACGTCGGTGCGCACCGGCAGGCGGTGGCTCAACTGCTTTTCAAGGCCAGCGAGTTGACGCGGGCCAGGATTCCCGGGCGGAAGAAGCAGCGCCGGGGCGCGGATCTGATGGGAGCGCGGCTCAAGGGGGCCGATCTGCGCGGGGCCGACCTGAGGGGCGCCTATCTGATCGCCGCCGACCTCACCGGGGCGGATCTGCGGGGCGCGGATCTGATCGGGGCGGACCTGCGGGACGCGGAGCTGGGGGACGCCGACCTCAGGGGGGTGCTCTTTCTGACGCAGCCGCAGTTGGACGCGGCTCGGGGGAACGGGGGGACGCGGTTGCCGGGGTCAGTCGGCAGGCCGGTGCACTGGGCAGCCGGGGGCTGAGGCGGGGGCGGTGTCCGGGGCGGTGGCTTCGGGGTCGGTCGTTTCGGGGTTCTTGGGGGCGGCCGTCGACGGGCTCTCGGGGGTGGCCACCCGGGGGCTTTCCGGCGTGGTCGTCGGTCCAACGTCCTTCGCCCGCGCGGTTGTTCGCCGCTCCAGGCCCAGCCGTAGCCCCTCCGGCATCAGCGTCAGCCGTTCCGTCACCCGCAGTTCGTAGCCCGGGTCCGGGGTCAACTCGTAGCGGCGCAGCAGGAGTCCGAGGACGAGGGTGGCCTCGTGGAGGGCGAACTGGCGGCCGATGCAGGCGCGCGCGCCCGTGCCCCAGGGCTTGAACGCGTGCGCGGGGCGGGCGCGGACGGCCGCCGTGTCGAAGCGGTCGGGGTCGAACCGCTCGGCGTCGGGGCCCCACGCCTCGGGGTCGCGGTGCAGCATCGCCGTCAGGACGAGCGCCCAGGCGCCGCGCCGCATCGGGTGCTCCCCGGCGAGCACGGTGTCCTCCTTGGCCTCGCGGGCGAACGCGGGCGCGGTCGGCCACAGGCGCAGGGTCTCGTCCAGCACCCGGCGCAGGTACCGGAGCTTGGCGACCTGCTCGTACCCCGGCACCTCGGTGTCGCCCCACACCCGGTCCACCTCCGCGCGGGCGCGGGCGGCGATCTCGGGGTGCAGGGAGAGGTAGTGCAGGGCGAAGGAGAGCGCCCCGGACGTCGTCTCGTGCCCCGCGATCAGGAACGTGATCACCTGCCGGCGCACGTTCTCGGCGGACAGCCGCTCGCCCGTCTCGGGGTGGGCCGTCTCCAGCATCCGGTCGAGCAGGTCACCGTCCCCGCCGCCGCTCGCCCGGCGCTCGCGGACGAGGCCGTCGACCGTGTCGTTGAGGAACGCGATGTCGGCCTCGTTGCGCCGGGCCGCGCTCTTGAACAGGAAGGGGAACGGCAGGCCGTTGAGGCGCTGGGCGTAGCTGAGGGCGCCGACCATCGCGGTGACGAAGGGGTGCGGGCGGGACCGCTCGAAGGAGCCGAAGTCGTGGCCGAAACCGGTGCGGGAGATCGTCTCCAGGGTCAGTTTCGTCATGTCCCCGGGGACGTCCACGCGCTCGCCCGACGCCGCCGCCCGGTCCCAGTGACCGGTGAGCCGCGCCGCCACGTCCAGCATCATCGGGTGGTAGGCGGCCATCGCGTCCCGGCTGAACCCGGGGGCCAGCACGTCGTGGGCGAGCTGCCAGTTGGGCTCGTGGTTGTGCGCCGTGAACAGGGCGTCCCCGGCGACCGGGCGGAGGTTGGCGATGCCGAGCCCGACGTGCTTGGCGAACCTCGACTCGTCCGAGAGGTCGGCGGTGTAGCGGGCGCCGCCGACGAAGACGAACTCCTTGCCGAACGCCTTGCGGCGGAAGATCGCGCCGAGTTCGCCGCCGATGCGCAGGGAATCCTGGAGGGGGGTCTTGCGGTTGACGTTGCGGACGTCGCCGAGCAGGGGCAGCCGGCCCTTCGGGTGCGGTATGCGGTGCAGTTCGGGCCAGCCGTCCTTGGCGTCGCGGAAGCCCTTGGGCAGGCCGCTGCCGGTGCCTGTCGTCGTCCCCGCCATGACGTGATCTCCCTTGATCCTGCGGCGCGTTGAGCGTGGTGTAGGTGGTGTTGTACGCGGTGTTGTACGTGGATTCAATAACGCGTTTCAGTCTGATCCGCTTGTTGAACCGGCGTCAAGTAAGGTGCGGGCATGAACGGTCAGGGGGAGCGCGTCCGGCGCCGGCTCAGTACGGGGGAGCGGCGCGAGCAGTTGCTGTCGGTCGGCGCGTGCCTGTTCTCCGAGAGCCCCTACGACGAGGTGCGGATCGAGCGCGTCGCCGAGATCGCCGGGGTCTCGCGGGGGCTGCTCTACCACTACTTCCCGACGAAACGGGACTTCTTCGCGGCGGTCGTCGAGCGGGAGAGCGAGCGGATGCTGCGGCTGACGGCGGCGGTGCCGGGGGTGCCGGTGCGCGAGCAACTGTCCGCCGGGCTCGACGTGTTCCTCGGGTACGTCGAGCAGCACGCCCACGGGTTCCGGGCGTTCCACCGCGCCGACGCCTCCGGCGACCAGGCCGTGCGCCGCGTCTACCAGCGGGCGCTGGCCGCGCAGGAGCGGCAGATCCTCGCCGCGCTCGCCGCCGACCCCGAGTTCGGTCCGCTCTTCGGCGAACGCCCGGAGGTGCGGCTCGCGGTGCGGGGGTGGCTGGCGTTCATGACGTCCGTGTCGCTGGAGTGGCTGCGCGGGGGTGAGTTGTCGCGGGGGCAGGTGCGGGAGTTGTGCGCGCGGGCGTTGCTGGGGGTGCTGGCGTGAGGTTCGCCTTCGGGCGGGGGTGTGCGGGGGTGGGATCGCGGGGTTGGTGTGGGGGGCGTGGTTGGCGTGGGCCTCGATCTTCGGTAGGTTAGGTGAGGCTTACCTAAGGAGGTCTTCGGATGGGTGACAGTCAGAGCTGGGCGGCCACGCCTTCCGCGGCGCGGCGCGCCCGGTCGATCCTCGCGACCGCGTGGTCGTGCGGGGTCACCGCGGACGGTGGACGCGAGGAGTTCGTCGGCGCCCACACCGTCACCGACGACGGCCGGGTCCTGCTGTGCGTGCCCGAGGACAGCGCCCTCGTCACCGCCGCGATCTGCGCGCCGCGCGGCGAGCCGTCCGCCGTGCTGGAGTTCGCCGACGTCGCACCCGTACCCGTCCGGGGCCGGATCCGCGCCCGCCTCTGGCTGGCCGGCTGGTTCGCCCCCGAGGACGGCGCCCTCGGCTTCCACGCCACGCGCATCGTACTCAAACAGCCGACCGGCGCGGTCGTCGTGGACCGCGACGAGTTCGCCACCGCCGCGCCCGACCCCCTCGCCACCGCCGAGGCCCAACTCCTCACCCACCTCGCCGACTCCCACCCCGACGCGGTCGAACGCCTCACGCGTCTCGTCGGCCGCGACAGCCTCCACGGCGCCGTCCGCGTCCAGCCCCTCGCCGTCGACCGGCACGGGCTGACCCTGCGCATCGAGCGCGCGCGTACGCACGGGGACGTGCGGCTGGCGTTCCACGCTCCCGCCGACGACGTCTCCCAACTCACCGAGCGGATGCACGCGTTGCTGACGCAGGCGAGCGGGGTGTCGTGCCCGCGGGCGTTGCAGCGGCAGCGCGAGGAGGGGTGAGGTCTTTTCCTGGGGAGCAGGGCGTCCGAGCGGCCCGGTCACAGGGGCAGGGCGCAGACCGCCATCGGTGAGGTGAACGGTTCGCCGGTCCGGGTCAGGGTGCCGCTCGCCTCGTCGATCCGGAAGACGGTGACCGTGCCGGAGCGCTGGTTCGAGGCGAACAGCAGCCGGCCGTCCGGCGCGATCGCGACGTGGCGGGGGAAGTCGCCGCCCACCGGGACCGTCCCCAGCAGCCGCAGCCTCGCGCCGTCCGCCTCCACGCCGTACCTGGCCAGCGTGTTGTCACCCCGGTTCGCGAGGTACGCGTACGCCCCGTCCGGGGTCACCGCCAACTGGGACGGGTAGGTGGGGCGCCGCTTCGACCCCGTCGGCAGCGGCTCGCCGATCGTCAGCCGGCCCGACGCCGCGTCGTACGCGCACACCGTGACCGTGTCGTCCAGTTCGTTCGCCAGGTACGCGTACCGGCCGCCGGGGTGGAACACGAGATGCCGGGGGCCCGCCCCCGCACGGGACCGCGCCCGCGCGACCTCCGTGAGCGTGCCCGCGTTGTCGTCCAGGCGGTAGCTGTAGACCGTGTCGGTGCCCAGGTCCACCGCGAGCACGTGCCGGCCGTCCGGCGCGGTCACGATCTGGTGCGCGTGCGGGCCCTCCTGGCCGGGGCCGGGTGCGGGGGAGGCGTGGGTCACCGACTCGGTGCGGCCGCCCAACGCGCCGTCGCTCCCGATCGGGTGCACGGTCACGCTGCCCGAGCCGTACTCCGCGCTCAGCAGCCAGCGTCCGCCGGGGTGCACCGAGAGGTGACACGGATGCCGGCCTCCCGTCCGCCGGCTCCCCAGTACCCGTCCGTCCCTGATCCGCACGGCGGTCACCGCGCCGCGCTCCCGCTCGTTCACCGCGTACAGCGTCCGGCCGTCGGGGTGCGTCGCCAGGAACGAGGGGTCCTGGACGCCGGTGACCATGCCCGTCGACCTGATCCTCCCGGTGACCGGGTGGTACGCCGCGAGCCGGATGCCTGCCCCGCCGCCGTCGGGGGAGGTGTAGGTGCCGATGTAGAGGGGGCGGGGGGTGGTGGAGTCCGGCGCGGAGGAGTCGGGGACGGCGGTGTCAGGGGTGGTGGTGTCGGGAGCGCCGGGGCCACGACTGGCGGAGCCTTGGCCTGCGGGCGAGCCGCCGGGCGACGATCCGCCGACGGACCCGGTCACCCCGGAAGAAACGCCCCCCGAAGCCCCTGCCCCGTTCCCCTCACCACCGGAACACCCCACGACCCCGGCCCCGACAACAGCCCCCATCGACCCCGCGAACCGCCGCCGACTCCACTCGCCACCCATGCCCCGCACCTCACATCCTCGCCACACCTGCCGCCTGCCACCATGACCCGCCGGAGGGCTCGGACGCAAAACGAGAGCGACGAACGGAACGTCGGCTTGCTGGGGGCCGGGGCGGGGGCTGGAGCCAGGGACGGGACCGGGGCCGGGGCTGGGGCTGGGGCGCCGGGGACGTCGGCGGCACCCGGCCTGTTCAGTGGAGTTCGGTCTCCCAAGCCTCGAAAGGGGGCTCGACCCGGTAGGTCTGGTCGCAGTGGGCGCGGATCCACTGGGCGGCCCGGTACTCGGCGTCTCCCGCGTTCAGCACCATCCCGTTCTCGTCGACCTGAAGCACGTTGCAGTAGATCGCGAAGACCTGTTCCAGGGTGGAGCCGAACTGGAAGAGAGCCGGCCGGTAGTCGATCCCGTCGAGCAGATCGAGATCGATGGTTCCGTTCGCCAGGTAGAAGGCGAAGAACCGGAGCGAAGCGCGCACGTCGACAGGCAGATGTTCCACCGGCCCATCATGCGGGGTGGCCCCTCCCGCTCCAACCGGCTTTTCTCTCCCGCCCCTCCCCTCCCTGCCCCGCCTCGCCCCTCCCCGCCCCGCCTCACCACTCCCCGTCCTCCACCGCCCTCCCCCTCTCGTCCTTGAGCTGCTTGACCTGCCCCTCGGATGGGGGCTTCCAGGTGTCGAGGTCGTCCCCGACCCAGTCGCCCACGGGCTTCACCGAGCTCAGGGGTGAGGTGGGCGGCAGGTCCTCGGCCTTCTCGTCGTAGTAGTCGAACCAGGGGAGCCCCGCCTCGGTGTACGCCGCGCGGTCGACCGGCGACGGCGGGGGAGCCTCGCCGGTGATGCGGTGCCAGTCCGGGGGAGTGACGAGGTGGACGAAGAGGCGGCCGGCGGGGGTGGGGGCCCAGTCCGAGAGGGGGCGGTCGTCGCGGTAGACCTCCTGACGCATGGTGCCGCCGACACCGAGCCCGAGGGCGGCACCGGCACGGGGCGCGGCGGACATGGCGCGGACGGGCGCGGCGGCGGACTCCTCCGCGAGGAAGCCGGTGGCTCCGAAGCGGGGCGGCGTGTGGCGGCGCTGCGCCTCGTGCCACACCCGGAGTTTGTCGTCCGTGAGCGCGAAGGACTGGAGCTGGACGCCGCCCCAGGTCTCCTCACCGGTGACCTGCCCCTCGACCGTCGCCCCGAGCCCGAGCGGCACCGCGACGAACTGCCGGACGGTGCCCTTGCCGGAGTTGATGCCGTCGAGCCAGGGCTGGCGGGGCAGGACGACGTAGTTCTGCGGATCCCGGGACAGTCGCTCGCTCCACGGCTTGCCCGACACCGCGCACACCTTCCCCACCCCGACCTGGAGCGCGGCCGGTTCCCGTGTCCCCGTGAAGTTCAGCCACATCGCCTCGCGGAGGTACATCGGCAGCATCACCCCGCCCCGCGCGAGCCACTGCGCGGGCGCCGTGTCCGGATAGTCGGCGATCGGCCGCACCGGGAAGTCCCCGAGCCCCGGGGGCAGCGGATGCGTCCCCGTCTCCGGCAGTCGCAGCGTCCGCATGAACCGCACCGCCACCCCGCCCGGCAACCGCACCGTGTCCCCGTCGATCCGCACCGTCGTCTCCGCCATGACCTCCGCTCCCTTCCCTGCCGCCGTCACCCTGCCCGGTACCGTCCCCGCTGCCCACTGAACGCCCGGCCCTCCCCACCCAGTTCCCCACCCCGCCCCGATCACCCGTTCGAACCAACCCGAATCCTTCCGCCCCAGCTCAGCCCCACCCTGAGGCAACCCCCCGCCTCCACAAGCCGGTTACCCCCACCCCACGACGGCGGCCCACCGGATGTCCCCCCACCCGCCCTCCACGCAACCCTGTGATCATGAACCGCGCCCTTCTGGCCACGACCCTCACCCTCCTCACCCTCGCAACGACGACCGCCGCCACGACCACCGCCGCAACGCCCCCCGCCCCCGACCCGCTCACCGCCGCCCTCACCCGCTCCGCCCACCCCCTCCGCACCACCGACCCCGGCGGCGACACCCGCGACCTCCGCCCCCTGGACCGGGCCGTCGGCGACGCCCGGATCGTCGGCCTCGGCGAGGCCACCCACGGCACGCACGACTTCTTCGCCCTGAAAGCCCGCGTCTTCCGCCACCTCGTCGAGACGAAAGGCTTCCGCACCTTCGCCCTGGAGGCCCCCTGGAGCACCGGCCGCCGCCTGGACGCCTACGTCGTGCACGGCGAGGGCGACCCCGAGCGGATCTTCCGCGAGGAGTTCCAGCGGGACTACTTCTGGGCGGACAACACCGACTACCTGGCCCTGGTCAGGTGGATGCGCGCCTACAACATCCGCCACCCCCACGACCCCGTCCGCTTCCTCGGCGACGACATCGCCTGGACCGGCCCGGAGATCTACGACGAGGTCGCGAGGTACGTGGCCGAGCACAGCCCCCACCTGAGCGGACGGCTCGCGCGCCTGTACCGGGACCTGCGCCCGACCCGGCAGACGGGCGCGTACATCGAGGACTACCTCGCCACCCCGTACGCGACCCGCGCGGAACGCGCCCGGCGCACGACGGAAGCCCTCAAGCTGCTGAAACGGACCCCCGCCGGACCAGGCCACGACACGGCCGTCCAGAACGCGACGGCGATCGACCGCACGGCACGCCAGTACGCGTTCGCCTTCGAGAAAGGCACCGGGGAGATCGCCAAGAGCATGCGCTACCGGGACGACATGATGGCGGCGAACGTGGCGCGGTGGGCCGGCCGCACCGGCACCAAGGTGCTCCTGTCGGCGCACGACGCGCACATCGGATACGTCCCGGTCGACCCGGCGCACTACCCCAAGATGCAGGGCGCGTTCCTGAGGGACCGCCTCGGGGACGGCTACGTCAGCGTCGGCGTGACCTTCGGAAGCGGCGGGTTCATGGCCACCGGCCCCGACGGGGGCACGCCCAGGCCCCAGACGGTGGGCCCGCCCGCCCCCGGCAGCAACGAGGAGACCCTGGACCGCGTCCGCCACCGGAACTACCTGCTCGACCTGCGCACCACAGGCGCGCCCGCGCGAGGGTGGCTGCACACGGCCCGCCCGACGCGCAGCATCGGCACGGCCTACCCGGACGAGGGCCCCTCGGACATCGCCCTCGCGCGCGCGTACGACGTGCTGATCCACCTCCGCGAGGTGGCGCCGGCCGAGCTGCGCGCGCGGTGACTTCAGACGGCGAGCTTGTCCAGGAACGCCGACAGCAGCCCCGTCGTCCGGTCGATCTGCTGCTCCACCGTCAGGCTCTCCTCGAACCGGCTGCCCGAGTCGGGGACCTTGCGGCCCCGGATGTAGAGCGAGCAGGCGAGGTCGGTGCACATGTAGACGCCGACCGAGTTGCCCTCCCGGCCCGCCGCGCCGGCCTTGCGCGCGGTCATGAGGGAGACCCCGCCGCCCCGGTGGGTCGTGAGGCACAGGGAGCACATGCTGCGGTGCAGGAAGCCCCGCTGGGACGACGGGAAGCGCAGCGTGACGCCGACGAGGCGGCCCGCGTGCTCGGTGACGAGATAGCTGCGGTCCGGTGCGCCGGGGTCGCGCCAGCCGAGGAAGTCGAGTTCGTCCCAGGGACGTTCGTCCAGGTCGCGCGGGATCGCGAGCCGCTTGGCCTCGCCCTTCGAACAGTTCACGAAGGAGCCGCGGATCTCGTGCTCGGACAACGCGCGCATGGATAACCTCCAGAGAGTCGGAATCTCAAACCTAGGAGTACTAGGTTCGAGGCTAGAGTAAGCAGCCGAGTTCAGGAGGAGCCAGTGGATTACCGGGACGCGCCCTCAGCGCACGCCGAGATCCAGACGTCCCGCGCGCGTGCCGCCGTCGCCCACGTCACCACCCAGGCCGTCGGCCCCGCCGTCCCCGTGGACCTCCGCGTCACCCTCAACTTCCACCCCGACCGGACGGCGGACGGCGAACCGATTCTGCGCGCGCTCGCGCGGGACGGCGCCTACCACTCCCAGTTCGTCACCGGTACCAGCAACGGCGGCCTGACCGCGCACCCGGGCGGCGACCGCTGGCGCTGGGAGAGCCGGATCTTCGGCGGCGCGTACGACGACGCCGAGCCGCACGAGCGGCCCGTCTACGGCGCCCTGAACTTCCGCCGCCAGGTCGTCGGAGCCGCCCCGCGCTTCGGCTCCGCCCACTTCCGGCTGACCGCCGCCGCCCTCACCCGCGCGACGTTCTGCTACCCCGACAGCGCCGCCGAACCGGCCCACTTCGGCGTCGCGGCGTCCTCGGCGCTGATCGCCCTCGCCGAGTCCGACGAGCAGGACCCCCTCAACGACTACATCGAGACCCAGATCCACGGCGGCGTCGACCTCGCGCGCGACGTCGAGGCCGTCGTCCTGGACGCCTGCTACCGGGGCACGCGCGTGGAGGACGACGCCCGCCGCCTCCCGTGCGCCGTGGAGTGGCACCCCGGCTACCGCATCACCCTCGCGGACCTCCACGCGCACGCGGACTACCGGGGCCCCGAGTACGCCGCCCTGGGCGAGGAGATCGCCGAGGACGGACACGTCGACCCGCGCGTGATCGGGGACGCCGCGCGCAGCGGCCGGTACGCACTCCAGGACCTGAAGATGGTCTGGCACACGCTGGCTCGCTTCGGGGCACCTGAGGGAGCGGGGACGGCCCGCGCGCAGGCGGCGGGCACGGGAGCGGCCGGAATCTGAGACGACGCACCCTCTGCGGCCGTCACCGTTCCAAACCACCTCTTTCGGCTGACCTCAGCACCCCCGTCCCTCACCACCCCGCCCCTCCGGCGGCCACACCCCCGCAGCCAGCACCCCTTCCGCGTAAGCCCGAGCCACCAGCTCCGTACGGTTCGACGCCCCCCACCGCGCCGACAGCCGCCGCAGGTGATAGCTCACCCCGTCCGGCGTGAGCCCCGTCTCCCGGGCGGCCCGTGCCGTCGTCGCGCCCCCGGCGAGCAGCGCGAGGATGCGTGTCTCGACCGGTGTGACGGTCTCAGGTGGCGGCGGACAGGCGCGCGTCTCCTCGCCGTGCGCCCGCAGCATGACCAGCAGCGCCGGGGTGAGGCCGACGCTGTCGCTGACGGGGTCGGCGGTGAGTTCGCCGTGCCGCAGCCGCCCGTCGGGCGCGTCCCACCGGACGGACACCTGATAGCGGGAGCGGTGGCGCAGCCGCAGCGCCTGGGCGATCCGCTCGACCTGCTCCGCCTCGACGGGCCGGAACAGCTCCAGCACGGCCCGCCCGCGCAGCCGCCCCGGCGTCGCCCCGCACTCGGCGGCCATCGCGGGGTTCGCGAGCAGGACGTCGCCGTACACGTCGCACACCGCGACCGGAACGGTCACGCGGTCGAAGAGCGTCAGCGCGCGGTTGCGCCAGACGACAGCGGCCTCGGCGGCGTTCACCGGTCACCCCCTCCTGGCCGGCCGGGGGCGACAGGGTGTTCGGCTTGCCAGGCGAGCCTGCGGTCGGCGCCGTCGCCGATGCGGGTCAGGGCCTCGTCGAGTTCCATGAAGACCTCCCGGACGGGACGGCCGCAGGCGCGCGAGAGTTCGGCGACGACCAGGTCCTCCAGGTCGGTGACGCGCTTGTTCTTCCAGATCTTGTCGGCGAAGCTCACGAGCAGGTCCTCGACGGCGGCCTCGGGCGACTGCCAGGAGGCGTGCGTGCCGGCGAACCGGGCGAGGCGGTCCGGGACGCCGTGGGCGAGCAGCAGTTCCCGGTCCACCGCGGGCCCGAACCCAGCGACGACGTCGAGGAGTTGTGCCGCGACGTCGTGCACCGCGCGCAGGGGCCGCAGCGGGGGATCGGTGGTCTCGCCGGACGCGATCGCGGAAAGGGGCATCCGGACACCTTAACCGCAGGGCCCTCTAGGGCTCTTCGGGCCTTCGCGCAAGGGCTGTTACGGATTCTTGACTGCACGATCGTGTAGTGCCCGCGCCGGGCCGGGCGCCGCCCGTGGACCACGCTGGATGACGCACCCGCCGTCCAGCGAAAGGCAGTTGACGCGCCATGTCCCCCACCGCGCCGTCCCCCGTCGCCCCGTCCCCCGCCGCGCACCCGGACCTCGCCGCCGCCCCCGTCCCCGTCGCCGACATCAGCGCCACCGGACCCGGCAGCACCCCGATCCAGCAGGTGATGGGGCTCATGCGGGAGCACGGGCCGGTCCTGGTGCGCCGGTTGCACGGGCGTGACGTGATGTTCGTCGCGGACCTGGACCTGGTGACCGACCTCGCGGACGAGAGCCGGTTCGCCAAGCACATAGGCCCCGCCCTGGAGAACGTCCGGGAGTTCGCCGCCGACGGCCTGTTCACCGCGTACAACGACGAGCCCAACTGGGCGAAGGCGCACGACATCCTGATGCCCGCGTTCGCGCTCGGCTCGATGCGCACCTACCACCCGGTGATGCTGAAGGTGGCCCGCCGCCTGATCGACGCCTGGGACGGCGCCGCCCGCGCCGGGCAGCCGGTGAACGTGCCCGACGACATGACCCGCATGACCCTCGACACCATCGGACTCGCCGGATTCGACTACGACTTCGGCTCCTTCGAACGCCCCGAGCCGCACCCGTTCGTCGAGGCGATGGTGCGCGGCCTGGAGTGGAGCATGCACCGGCTCGCCCGCGTCCCCGGCGAGGACCACTCGGCCGCCGACGCGGCGTTCCGCGCCGACGCCGACTACCTCGCGCGGGTCGTGGACGACGTCATCGCCGCCCGCACCGGCACCGACCAGTCCGGGGCCACCGACCTCCTCGGCCTCATGCTCAGCGCCCCCCACCCCGCCGACGGCACCACCCTCGACCACGCCAACATCCGCAACCAGGTCATCACGTTCCTCATCGCCGGCCACGAAACCACCTCCGGCGCCATGTCGTTCGCCCTCCACTACCTCGCCAAGCACCCCGAGGTCCTGAACCTCGTCCGCCGCGAGGTCGACGCCCTGTGGGGCGACCAGGAGGACCCGGAGCCGACGTACGACGAGGTCGGACGGCTCACCTACACGCGCCAAGTCCTGAACGAGGCCCTGCGGTTGTGGCCGACGGCCGCCGCGTTCAGCCGGCACGCCCTCAAGGACACCCTCCTCGGCGGGCGCGTCCCGATGCGCGCCGGGCAGGCGGTGACCGTGCTCGCGCCGATGCTGCACCGGCAGCCCGTCTGGGGCGACAACCCCGACCTGTTCGACCCCGAGCGGTTCACGCCCGAGGCGGAGGCGGCCCGCTCACCGCACGCCTTCAAACCGTTCGGCACCGGCGAACGCGCCTGCATCGGACGGCAGTTCGCCCTCCACGAGGCGACGATGCTCCTCGCGATGCTCGTCCACCGCTACCGCCTCCACGACCACGCCGGCTACCGGCTCACGATCAAGGAAACCCTCACCCTCAAGCCCGACGGCTTCACCCTCACCCTCACCCCGCGCACCCCCGCCGACCGAACCCACGCCCCCCTCCCCGGAGTCGCGGCGACCGCCCCCGCCCGCACCGACACCTCGGCCCTCCCCGCCCGCGTCCGCCCCGGCACCGCCGCCCTCTTCCTGCACGGCAGCAACTACGGCACCTGCCGCGACTTCACCGCCCAACTCGCGGACGAGGCAGGTGACATCGGCTGCACGACCGAGACGGCACCCCTCGACGACTACGCCGGTCACCTGCCCACCGACCGCCCCGTCGTCATCACCGCCGCCTCCTACAACGGCCGCCCCACCGACGACGCCACCGCCTTCGCCGCCTGGCTGGCGGAGGACCACGACCTCACCGGGGTCACGTACGCCGTCCTCGGCGTCGGCGACCGCAACTGGGCCGCCACCTACCAGCACTTCCCCACCCGCGTCGACGAACGCCTCGCCGAACTCGGCGCCACCCGCATCGCCGACCGCGCGGCGGCCGACGCCTCCGGCGATCTCACCGGCGCCGTACGGGAGTTCACCCGCACCCTGCGCACCGCCCTCCTGGAACACCACGGCGACCCCGACGCGACCCCCGCCGCCGACGACGCCGGTGAACCCCGACACGCCTACACCGTCCGCACGCTGACCGAAGGCCCGCTGGACGCCCTCGCCGAACGCCACGGCCTGGTCCCCATGCGCGTCACCGAGGCCCACGACCTCACCACCCCCGGCCACCCGCGCCGCAAATGCTTCCTGCGCGTCGCCCTCCCCGACGGGGTCACCTACCGCACGGCCGACCACCTCACCGTCCTGCCCGCCAACTCCCCGGCCCTGGTCGACCGCGCCCTCACCGCCTTCGGCCTCGATCCGGACGCCCTGCTCGACATACGCCCCACCCGCCGCGACGGCCTCGCCGTGGACCGCCCGCTGACGGCACGTCAACTCCTCACCCGCCACGTCGAGTTGCAGGACCGCCCGACGGCCGCCCAGCGCGCCGCGCTCGCCGCCGCCAACCCCTGCCCGCCCGAACGAGCCGCCCTCGCCGCCCTCACCGACGACGACCCGCGCACCCTGCTGGAACTCGTCGAAGCTCACCCGGCGCTGCGCGGCGCCCTCGACTGGGCCCAACTCCTCGACCTGCTCACGCCGTTGCGCCCCCGCCACTACTCCATCTCATCCTCGCCCGCGACGGACCCCGGCCACGCCGACCTGATGATCTCCCTCCTCGACGCCCCCGCCCGCTCCGGCAACGGCCGCTACCGGGGCACCGGTTCGGCCCACCTCGCCGAACTCGCCCCCGGCGACACCGTGTACGCCCGCGTCCAGCCCTGCCGCGAGGCGTTCCGCATGGACCACACCGCGCCCGTCGTCATGGTCGCCGCCGGCACCGGACTCGCCCCCTTCCGGGGCGCGATCGCCGACCGCATGACCATGACCGGTGAACTCCCGCCCGCCCTCTGCTACTTCGGCTGCGGCGCCCCCGACACCGACTACCTCCACGCCGACGAACTGCGCGCCGCCGACGCCGCCGGAGCCGTCTCCCTGCGCCCCGCCTTCAGCGCCGGGCCCGGCGGCGAGTACGTCCAGCACCGGATCGCCGCCGAGGGCGAGGAGGTCTGGAAGCTGCTGACCGAGGGCGCCCGCGTGTACGTCTGCGGCGACGGCTCCCGCATGGCTCCCGGGGTGCGCGAGGCGTTCCGTACCCTGTACCGGGACCACACGCCGGACGCCGACGCGGCGGCGGCCGAGACCTGGCTGAACGAGCTGATGGCGAACGGGCGTTACGTCGAGGACGTGTACGCCGCGAACTGACCGGAAGGGCGCGGGCGATGGACTCCTGGACGCGGGCACGGCACCTCCTCGCGAGGGCGGGCCTGCCCGCCGGACTCCTCACCCGCGTCACCCCCTTGAGCGGCGGCACCTACAACACCGTCGAGGAACTGCTCCTCGACGACGGCACCCGGTACGTCCTCAAGACCGCCCCGCACGCCGACGGCCTCCGGCACGAGAAACGGCTCCTCGTGTCGGAGGCCGACTTCTACGCGGGCGCCGCCCGAGCGGGCGTCCCCGCGCCGCGCGTCCTCGCCCAGGACGACGACCACCTCCTGATGACCGCGATCCCCGGCATCCAGTGGGCCGACGACACTCTCACGCCGACTCAACGCACCGTGCTGCGCACCGAGTTGGCCGGACAGGTCGCCCGCCTCCACAGGATCACCGGACCCGGCTACGGCTACCCCTCCGGCGCCCTCGGCCTGTTGGCCCCCGACTGGCGCACGGCGTTCACCGGCATGCTGGACGCGGTCCTCGCCGACGCCGACCACTACGGGGCCGAACTCCCCCTGGGGACGGCGGAGATCAGATCGGCCGCCGCCCCCGCGTACGCCGCGCTGGACGAGGTGACGACCCCGGCCCTGGTCCACTTCGACCTGTGGCCCGGCAACATCCTCATCGACCCCGCCGCACCCCGCGTCACCGGACTCATCGACGGCGAACGCATGTTCTGGGGCGACCCGCTCGCCGACCTCGTCTCCCTCGCGCTGCTCGCCGACATCCGCGCCGACGACACCTTCCTGACGGCCTATCAGAACGCGGGCGGGCAGGCCGACTTCGACCTGCCCGCCCGACAGCGCTACGCTCTCTACCGCACCTACCTCTATCTGATCATGCTGACGGAACAGGTCCCGAGGAAGGCGGACGAGGGACACCGCCAGTGGGCCCGGGAGACGGCGGCGCCCCAACTGCTGGCCGCGCTCGGGGAGATCGAGACACCGGCCGCGTGACACCGCCTACCGGCGACCGCGTTCGCCTCCGTCAGCCGGCGAACGCGTTCACCCCCGTCCGCTCGGCCGACAGCTCCCACAACCGCTCCGCCTGATCCGCGTCCGTCGCCCACGCCGCCACCCCCGACGACTGGTCGCCGGGCGCCGCCGGTTCGGCGATCTCGCAGTCCTCCAGATACACCCCGCCCATGGTGTCGAGCTGGGGGGACGTCGCCGCCCACACCTGCGTCGCTGCCCCCTGCTCCGGCGTCTTGAACGCCTCCGGCATCAGCGGCGTGCCGTTCTCGTCGATCCAGCCGCGCTCGACCATCTCCTCCTTGGCCAGGTGGCGCTGGAGGGGCGTGAGGATGCCGCCCGGGTGCAGGGAGAACGCGCGCACCCCGAAGGCGCGGCCCAGCCTGTCGAGGTGCAGCGCGAACAGGGCGTTGGCGGTCTTCGCCTGCCCGTACGCCTGCCACTTGTCGTAGCCCTGGCGCCAGTCGACGTCGTTCCAGCGGACGCCGGAGAAGTGGTGGGCGCGCGAGGAGACCGACACGACGCGGGCGCCGCCCGGCTCGATCGCCGGCCACAGCCGGTTGACCAGGGCGAAGTGCCCCAGGTGGTTGGTGGCGAACTGGGCCTCCCAGCCGGGGCCCACGCGCGTCTCGGGGCACGCCATGATTCCCGCGCTGTTGATCACGTAGTCCAATGTGCGTCCGGAGGCGAGGAACCGGTCCGCGAACGCCCGCACGCTCTCCAGATCGCCCAGGTCCAGCTCGTCCACCTCGACCCCGGCGATCCCCCGGACCGCCTCACGCGCGGCCTCGGCCCGCCGCGCCGGGACGACCACCCGCGCGCCAGCCTTGGCCAGCGCCCGCGTCGTCTCCAGCCCGAGCCCCGAGTAGCCGCCGGTCACCAGGGCCAGCGTGCCCGTGAGGTCACGGCCCGCGAGGACGTCGTCGGCGGTGCTGCGGAAGCCGAAGCCGGAACCGATCTTGACTTGAGGAGTGTCGCTGTTGCTCATGCCCTCGACCGTACGAATTGAAGTGCTCTCGAAGTCAAACGCGAACCGCACCTCGCTCAGCGCCGCGTCCAGTCCAGCAGCCGCTCGTACGGCCACGTCGTCACCACTCGCTCCGCCGGCACCCCGCACTCCTCGGCCCGCGCGCACCCCAGCGCCTGCCAGTCCAGCTGCCCCGGCGCGTGCGCGTCCGTGTTGACCGAGAACAGCACCCCGGCGTCCACGGCCTGCCGCAGCAGCCGTCGGGGAGGATCCAGCCGCTCGGGACGGCTGTTGATCTCCACCGCCGTCCCGGACTCCGCGCACGCCTCGAACACCGCCGCCGCGTCGAACTCGGACTCCGGCCGCCGCTTCCCGGCGATCAGGCGCCCGGTGCAGTGGCCCAGGATGTCCGCGTGCGGGTCGCGGACGGCGGCCAGCAGGCGGCGGGTCATCGAGCGGGCGTCCATCCGCAGCTTGGAGTGGACCGACACGACGACCACGTCGAGGCGGGCCAGCAGCTCGGGGTCCTGGTCGAGGGAGCCGTCGTCGAGGATGTCGCACTCGATGCCGGTCAGCAGGCGGAACGGGGCCCACGTGGTGTTCAGCCGCTCGACCAGGTCGAGCTGGGCGCGCAGGCGGTCCGCCGTGAGGCCCCGGGCGACGGTCAGGCGTGGCGAGTGGTCCGTGAGCACCGCCCACTCGTGGCCCAGCGCGGCGGCCGTCCGCGCCATCTCCTCGACGGGGCTGCCGCCGTCCGACCAGTCGGAGTGCAGATGGCAGTCACCCCGCAGCAGGGCCCTCCCCCAAGTTCTCGGCTTCGCTCGAACAGGGGGGACCCCCACCCGGCGCCGCCCGGTGGCGGCCAGGACTGCTCGGCCTCGACGCGCTCCAGGTAGGCGGGGGTGCGGCCGGCCAGGGCCTCGCGGACCACCTGTGCGGTCTTCGGGCCGACGCCCTTCAGCGCTTCCAGTGTGCCCGCCGCCGCGCGGTGCGCGATCTCCGCCTCGGGCAGCGCGGACAGCACACGGGCCGCCGTCCGGAAGGCCCGCACGCGGTACGGCGGGGCGAGGGAACGTTCCAGCAGGAAGGCGATCCGTTCCAGTGCCTCGACGGGGAGCATGCCACCAGGGTTGCCCAGGAGCCGCCGGAACGCTCGCCGGGTAGCGCCTCGCCGGAGTCGTCCTACCCTCGATTACATGACCGAGATAGCGAGCCCCTACATCTCCCACCCGCGGATCATGGTGCTCGGGGTCCAGCCGGGGACTCCCCCCTTCCGCATCATGGAGATCGACGGCCAGGTCGTCGGCTCCACCCACGCCGTCGCCGAGGTCCTGGAAACCGCCGCCCGCTTCGGCATCACGGTCCACGACCTCGACGACCCCGACACGATCCGCTGGGTCGGCGGCGACCGCTACACCTGGCGGCCCCGCCAGGGTCTGGTGCGCCCCTGAATATTGGCTCCGCGATCATGAAATGAACGGGCGGCCCCGGATGTTGATCGCGGCATGACCCAAGGACCAGCACCCCGCCCCCTGTCCGACGAAGCCCTCTCCACCCTGCTCGGCACGCAGCAGTTCGGCACGCTCGCCACCGTCAAGCGCAGCGGCCACCCCCACCTGACCACCATGCTCTACGCCTGGGACCCCGAAGCCCGCACGGTGCGCTTCTCGACGACGGCCGACCGGGTCAAACTCGCACACCTGCGGCGCGACCCGCGCGCGGCCCTCCACGTGCAGGGCGGCGACGTCTGGTCGTTCGCCGTCGCCGAGGGCGAGGCCGAGGTCTCCGAGACCACGACCACCCCCGGCGACGCCGTCGGACAAGAACTCCTCGGAATGATCCCGGAAGCGGCGAGACCCGACGACGAAGCCGCGTTCCTGCGCCAACTGGTCGCCGAGCGCCGCGTCGTCATCCGCCTGAAGGTGAACCGCCTGTACGGCACGGCGCTCGACATCGAGAGCTAGGAGGGGCCCTGGACCTTCGTCCTCCGGGCGTGCATTCCGCGCCCCAGGCGACGGCCCAGCAGCAGGTAGCCGAGCAGCGCGCCCGTCGTGTTGAGGATGACGTCGTCGATGTCGAAGGCGCGCCCGGTCACCAGCGCGCCCTGCGCGAACTCCACCGCCAGCATGACGACGGCCGTCAGCAGCAGCACCTTCACGATGCCGCGCGCCCTCGGCGCCACCACCGGGACGAGGATCCCGAACGGGACCCCCAGCAGCACGTTCCCCCCGATCTGCCGCACCGCGTCCCGCAGCTCGGGCTGGTCCAGATAGGCCCGCAGGGAGTGACCGGGACGCAGGTTCGTGTGCACCAGGGGCACCGAGGCCGGCGAGGGCTCCAGCGTCAGCCGGGCGAGGAGAGCGCCGAAGGCGACGAGGACGGCGAAACCGACGGCCATCGCCGGGATGCGCAGGAACAGGGGGAGCGGACGGGGGCCGGTGGGGGCGGTCTTGGCGGGCTCGGCGGGTTTCGGAGAGGGCTTCGCCGGCGGCTTCTTCTCGGCGCGCGGGCGGACTGTCAGCCGTTTCACCAGCCCCTTCAGGCCGCCCGGCGTGGGTTTCGACGGAGGTGCGGGTGTCGCCTTGGACTTCGTCGTACGCGGACGGGGGACGGCACGGGCCATGACAGTCCTCCAGGCTTCAACTTCCCTGCGTCATAAGGCTGTTACCCGGGAAACGCCCGGGGATGCGGGGACGACCCTGGGCGCCGTCCGGTCAGGCGACGTAGGAGACGGTGACCTCCTCGAAGCCGAGGGAGCGCAGCAGGCCCTTGAGCATGCCGGTGGTGTTGGTCTCCGCGCGCGCCGTCAGCTCGCTCTCCCGCGCGGCCTCGCCGATGTGCTTCACGGCGAGCTTCTGCACCGCCTGCTCGCTGTTGGGGTTGCCGGAGAAGAAGTCGCCGAGCCGGTCGAACAGGCCGCGCTGCTTGGACACGGCGTACGAGCGGGACGGGTCGAGCGCCGGGGTCGCCAGGCGCGCGTGCGGCAGCCGCAGGGTCGCCTTCGTCCGGTCCTCGTCGACCGTGACGTCCTTCTGGGCCACCTTGCCGAGGTCGACGTACGCGTCCACCGTGCCCGCCCCCACGTACAGGGTGCGGCTGCCGCGGATCGCGTCCGGCAGGAACTTCGCGTCCTTCTCCAGGTCGACGACGACCTGGAAGTTGCCGGACGCGCCCTCGAAGCGGCTCATGTCCTGGATCGACTGGAGCAGGGCCGGGCCGGTGCGGTCGGTGGTCTCGGTGCCGAAGAAGTCGCGCAGGCCCGGCAACAGGCTGAGCCGGATGCCCGCGAACATGACCGCCAGCACCACCACGACCGAGGTGAGCACCTTCGCCCACGCCGGCATGCGCTGGGGCAGTCGCTTCGGACGGGTCGGCACGGTGTCGGGGGGAGTCGTCGTCACGGTGGCGGTCTCCTTCCTGCGGTCCCCGCTGTCACGGGGTTCCCCGTACTGGTGTTCCCTCCCTACGGATTCCCGCCGAACGGCCCCGCGCACCGCCCTGTCGACAACCTGTGACAGGGGCGGCCCTACCTGGGAGGTAATCGCGGCGGCCCCCGCGAGGCGGCAAAAATCCCTTCCACAGCGCGAGTTCACCCCTCCGAGCCCCCGATGAGAGGCCCCGCCATGTCCCCCGACATCCGCACCTCGGTCGACCTCCTCCTGCGCCGCGTCGGAGAAGGCGACCCCGACCGCATCGCCTCCCGCTACGCCGAGCACGTGGACTGGCGACTCGACTGGCCCGCCCATGAACACGGGCGCCCGTCCACCCCCTGGATCCGGCACCGCGCCACCCGCGCCGAAGTCGCCGACCACTTCCGCCAACTGGCCGCCCACCACGTCCCCGAGGAGGCCGCCACCCGGGTCGAGCGCGTCCTCGTCGACGGCCCCGACGCCGTCGTCCTCGGCGAGATCCGCCAGACCGCGCGGGCGACGGGGCGGGCCTACCGGGCGCGGTTCGCCCTGCATCTGACGGTGGAGGACGGGCTGGTGACCCGGCATCACGTCTACGAGGACAGCCTCGTGGTGGCCCAGGCGTTCGAGGAGGCGGAGTGAGGGAGGGGGAGTGAGGGAGCCGGACCGTCCCGCCGGAGTGCGGGAGCCGGACTGGCCCGCGCCGGGCCTGTTCTACCCACCCGCTCCGCCCCGCCCGCCCGCTCCGCCCGCCCGCTCCGCCCGCCCGCTCCGCCCGCCCGGTCAGTCCTGCCCGCCCGGTCTGACCAACCCGTGATCGAACGCGAACACCACCGCGTGCACCCGGTCCCGCAGGCCCAGCTTCTCCAGAACCCGGCCCACATGGGTCTTCACCGTCGCCTCCCCGATGTGCAGCCGCGCCGCGATCTCCGCGTTGGACAGCCCCCGCCCCAGAAGCAGCAGCACCCCGTGTTCACGCTCCGTCAGCCGGGCCAGCCTCCGCGCGACCTCCGGGGACGGCTCCACCGGCGTCGCCCGCGCGAACTCCGCGAGCAGGCGCCGGGTGACCGTGGGACCCAGCAGCGCGTCCCCCGCCGCCAGCGTCCGGATCCCCTCGATCAACGCCTCCGGCGGGCTCCGCTTCAGCAGGAACCCCGCCGCACCCGCGCGGACGGCCGCGAACACGTACTCGTCCAGCTCGAACGTGGTCAGGATCAGCACCTTCGGCGCGCCGTCCCCGAGCGCCGCGATCGCCCGCGCCGCCCCGACGCCGTCCAGGACCGGCATCCGGACGTCCATCAGCACCACGTCCGGCCGGACCTCCCTGGCCAGCCGGACCGCCTCCGCTCCGTCCGGGGCTTCCCCCACGACCAGGAGGTCGGGCTGCGTCTCCAGCATCATGCGCAGTCCGGCACGCATGAGGTCTTCGTCGTCGGCGAGGAGGACACGGATCACGGGGGGCCTTTCCGGAGAAGGGGAGGGGAGGGACCGGCGGGGGTGGGGTGCCGGGTCATGGCGGGCCTTCCGCAGGGCGAGGCACGTCGGCAGGGCGAGGCGGCTCACCGACCGGACCGCTGCCGGACCCCACGCCGTCCAGCGACACAGTCCCCGACACAGCCCCCGCCCCCGGCACAGCGCCCGCCGCCCTTGCCCCCGGCCCCGCCCCCAGCCCCTTCCCCGCCACCGGCATCACCGCGGTGACCCGCCACCCCGCGCCCCCCTCTTCCCGTGGCCCCGCCTCCACCCACCCCCCGACCCCCGCGACCCGCTCCCGCATCGCCCCCAACCCTCGCCTCCCCCCGGCCACCACCCGCCCCGCACCCCCGACCCCGTCATCCGTCACCCGCACCACCACCCTCCCCTCAGCCACCTCCACCCCCACCTCCACCACCACCCGCGCGGGCCGCGCATGCCGGACGACGTTGGTCAGCGACTCCTGCACCACGCGCCCCACCGCCTCCGCGACCGGCGAGGGCAGCCCGCGCAGCTCCCCGGCGGAGGGCAGGCGCAGCTCGGAAGGGACGTCCGGGGGAAGGCGGGCGGCGAGGCCGCGAAGGTCCGCCTCCACGTCGTACGACTCGGTGAGCAGCCCGAGGACGCGGTCGAGGTCGGTCATCGCGGCGCGGCCGACCTCCTCGATCCGGGCGAGGGCGTCACGGACCGGCGGGGACGTGTCCGCGAGGGTGAGCCGGGCGGCACCGGCGTGGGTGAGCATGACGGTCACGGCGTGTCCCACGGCGTCGTGCAACTCGCGGGCCATGCGGGCGCGTTCAGCGGTCACCGCCCGTTCCCCGTCCCGTGCGCGCAGGGTTTCCGCCATCTCGTCCCGGGCCCGCCCCGCGCGCCCCGCCAGCCACGCGACGCCGTGCGCCACGGCGGCCGGCACGAACGCGCGGTCGTCGGAGGCGAGGGCGACCAGCACACCCGCCACCGGCACCGCGGCCAGCTCCAGCGCCCGGCGCGGCGGCCGTGACCGCACGACCAGGGCCAGCGCGAGGGCCGACGCGAGCGACACGTTCGTCACCTCGGCGCCCGACACCACCGCCGCGACCGTCGCCCCACCGCCCGCCCACAGCGCCCACCCCGGAGCGAACCGGCGCCCCGCGATCGCGACGAACCACACCACCGCGCACACCCGCTCCACCACAGCCCCGCCGAACACCGACGCCGTGTGGTCCGACGGCCCGATCGCGATCACCGCCGACAGATAGGCGACCACGACATCGAGCACGACCCACCACGGCCCCCGCTCCACCCCTCTTCCCTCACCCCTTCTCGCACCGCCAGGCCCCGCCCTGCCGCCCAAGCCCCTCATGTCACCCCCCGATTCCAGCCGATTCCGACCGATTCCGCGACACCCAGCCCCAAGCCCTCGGCCCGAAGCCCGCCGCACCGCTGCCCCGCCGTTCCCCCAAGCCTAGAAACCCCACCCCCCACCCCGCGTCCCCCCGCAGAGCTACCCCCCGTCCCCCTACGAGAGGACCACCCCGACCACCGCGGCTGACGCGCTACCCCGCCCCCCACCTCGACCCTCGCCGTATGACGACGACACAGCAGCTCCAGCCCCCCACCCCACACTCCACCACCCCCCGCTCCCGCCCCCGCTTCCGCGCCCTGCGCATAGCCGCCCGAGTCCTCCTCACCGCCCTCGGCATCCTCCTGGCCCCCGTCACGGCCCTGGCCGCGGCCTGGGGAACCGCCACCCTCACCCCCACCCCCTGGCTCCTAGCGGCAGCCGCCCTCACGGCGGCGGCGGTCACCTGCGCGCTCCTCGCGTACGCCGGCACCCGCAGCCGCCCCGGCACCGCCCTGATCACCGCCGCGACCCTCACCCTCACCTGCGGCGCGGCGGCCCTGACCGTCCTGAAGCCCCTGGACGAACCACCCCCCGTCCCCCGGGCGGAGCCCACCGGCTACTGGACCCTCGACACCGGATCCCGCCTCGCCTACACGCGCCTGCCCGCGCGGGGCACCCCGAGGACGACCCCGGTCATCATGCTGCACGGCGGCCCCGGCACCCCCGGAGACGGCCCGGACGCGACGCAGCGGATGCTCGCCGGACGCGGCTACGACGTGTACTCCTACGACCAGGTGGGCGCGGGCCGCTCGACGAGGCTGAAGGATCCGACGGGATACACGGTGGCGCGGCAGGTCGCCGACCTGGAGGCCGTGCGGAAGCGGATCGGCGCGGACCAGGTCGTGCTGATGGGCGCCTCCTGGGGCGCGACGCTCGCCGCCGAGTACCTGGCCGCGCACCCGGACCGCGTCGAGCGGATGGTCCTGACGTCGCCGGGCGTCCTGTGGGCACCGGCGTGGCAGGGCCGTGACGAGGGCGACATCTGGGACCGGCTGACCCCGGAACTCCAGGCCCGCATCGACGAGTTGGAGGCGAGCCCGAGGCTGGTCGCGTGGTCGCTGCTGATGGCGGCCGACCCGAGGGCCGCGCACGCGGTCGTCGGGGACGCGGAGATCGACCCGGTGTTCGCGAAGCTCCTGACGATCGCCGCGCCGGCCGCGACCTGCCACCCGGAGCGCCCGCTGACGGACCTGCCGGGCTCCCTGCCCGGCTTCTACGCCAACCAGCTGACCGCCGAGGATCAGTCGAGGGTCCCGGACCCGCGTCCGGCGCTGCGCCGGACCGACGTCCCCGTCCTGGTCGTCCGGGGCGCCTGCGACTACAAGGACCCGGGGATCGCCCGCGAGTACGACGAGGTGCTGCCGGACTCGACGCTGGTCACGGTCGAGGGCGCCGGACACCTCGTCGACCTGGAGCGGCCGGCGCAGTACCGGCGCGCGGTGGCCGGGTTCCTGGACCGACTGGACTGATCGGAAAGCGCCGGGATCCGTAGGATGAGGGCCCGACATGATCATTCGACTCTCTAGGAGCCGATCGTGCGAGACATAGCCGTCTTCAGCGGCAGCGCCCACCCCGAACTCGCGGCGGAGGTCTGTGCCCACCTCGGAGTGCCGCTGCGCCCCACGCTGGTCAGCAGGTTCGCGAACGACTGTCTTGAGGTGCAGCTCCAGGCCAACTGCCGGGAGCGGGACGTCTTTCTGGTGCAGCCGCTGGTGAAGCCGGTCCAGGAGCACCTGGTGGAGCTGCTGTTGATGTGCGACGCGGCGCGGGGCGCGTCCGCGCGGCGGATCACCGTCGTGATGCCGCACTATTCGTACGCGCGGTCGGACAAGAAGGACGCGCCGCGGATCTCGATGGGCGGCCGGCTCGTCGCGGACCTGATGGTGTCGGCCGGGGCGAGCCGGGTCCTGGCGATGACGCTGCACTCCCCGCAGGTGCACGGCTTCTTCTCGGTACCGGTCGACCACCTGCACGCGCTGCGTGAACTCGCCGCGCACTTCCGCCAGTACGACCTGTCGCGCACCACCGTCGTCTCCCCGGACCTCGGCAACGCGAAGGAGGCGGCGGCCTTCGCGCGGCTGATCGGCGCACAGGTCGCGGCGGGCGCCAAACAGCGGTTCGCGGACGACCGGGTCAGCATCAACTCGGTGATCGGCGAGGTGACCGGGCGCGATGTCATCGTCCTGGACGACGAGATCGCCAAGGGCAGCACCGTCCTCGAACTCCTGGATCGACTGCGGGAGTTGAAGCCGCGCTCGATCCGGGTCGCCTGTACGCACGGGCTGTTCGCGTCCGGCGCGCTGAAGCGGCTGACCGCGCAGCCGGACGTGCTGGAGATCGTGTGCACCAACACGGTTCCCATCGCGGAGGAGGAACTGGCGGAGCACGGCGGCAAGTTGCGGGTGCTGTCCATCGCGCCCGCGCTCGCCGAGGCCGTGCGCCGGATTCACAACGGTGAGTCCGTCAGCGCCCTGTTCGACGGGCCGGTGAGCGAATAGACAGGAGGAAGGCGCCATGTGACGGCGTATCAGACGCCGGGCGCCCCCTCAGCCGACCAGGAGGCCCGCAGTGGCGAAGGAAAAGTTCGAGCGGACCAAACCGCACGTGAACATCGGCACGATCGGCCACATCGACCACGGCAAGACGACGCTCACCGCCGCGATCACCAAGGTGCTGCACGACCGGTTTCCCGACCTGAACCCGTTCACCCCGTTCGACCAGATCGACAAGGCGCCCGAGGAGCGCCAGCGCGGCATCACGATCTCCATCGCGCACGTCGAGTACCAGACCGAGGCCCGGCACTACGCGCACGTCGACTGCCCCGGGCACGCCGACTACATCAAGAACATGATCACGGGCGCGGCCCAGATGGACGGCGCGATCCTGGTCGTCGCGGCGACCGACGGGCCGATGCCGCAGACCAAGGAGCACGTCCTGCTGGCCCGTCAGGTGGGCGTGCCGTACATCGTCGTCGCGCTCAACAAGACGGACATGGTCGACGACGAGGAGATCCTGGAACTCGTCGAGCTGGAGGTCCGGGAACTGCTCACCGAGTACGAGTTCCCGGGCGACGACGTCCCCGTCGTCCGGGTCTCGGCGCTGCGGGCGCTGGAGGGCGACCCCGAGTGGTCGCGGTCGGTGCTGGAGCTGCTGGACGCCGTCGACACGGCCGTCCCGCAGCCCGAGCGGGACGTCGACCGGCCGTTCCTGATGCCGATCGAGGACGTGTTCACGATCACCGGGCGCGGCACGGTCGTCACCGGGCGGATCGAGCGGGGCACGCTCAGGGTGAACACGGAGGTCGAGATCATCGGCATCCACGAGCAGAAGGCGCGCACGACCGTCACCGGAATCGAGATGTTCCGCAAGCTCCTCGACGAGGGCTGGGCGGGGGAGAACGTCGGGCTGCTGCTGCGCGGGGTGAAGCGGGAGGACGTGGAGCGCGGGCAGGTCGTCATCAAGCCGGGGTCGGTGACGCCGCACACGCGGTTCGAGGCGCAGGCGTACATCCTGTCCAAGGACGAGGGCGGGCGGCACACGCCGTTCTTCGACAACTACCGTCCGCAGTTCTACTTCCGCACCACCGACGTGACGGGCGTGGTGACGCTGCCCAAGGGCACCGAGATGGTCATGCCGGGCGACAACACGGGCATGCTCGTGCAGCTCATCCAGCCCATCGCGATGGAGGAGGGGCTGAAGTTCGCCATCCGTGAGGGCGGGCGGACGGTGGGAGCCGGCCAGGTCACGAAGATCATCCAGTAGGCCGGTTCATAACGTCTCGCCGGGCTTGCCCAGGGCGGTCTCCACGCTCGGCGCGGGCGGCAGGAGCTTCGACAGGCCCGTCGCCCGCAGCACCCGCAGGGTCAGCGGGTGTACGCAGACCAGGCGCAGTTCGCCCTCGCGCTCCAGGGTCCGGGCGCGGGCGCGGTAGAGCAGCCGCAGCCCCGAGCAGTCGAAGAACTCGATCGCGCTGAGGTCGATGAGTACGCGCGGGGCCTGGCCCGTCACGCGCGCGTCGATGTGCGGCAGGATCTCCATCGCCGCGACGATGTCGATCTCGCCGTGGAACTCCAGCACGACATACCCCTGTTCCTCACGGATGCGCAGGTGAGGGGTGTCGACCAGGGGTTCCTGCGGCACCATGGCATTGCCTCCAGCACGGGCCGGCGGATGGGAAACTGCGGACGCGGGGGAGCGCTCGGCGGAGCCTGCCTCAGCAAGTTACCCCGATGGAGTGAATTCCAGCATGTTCGATTGACATATGTCTCTGAAAAAGGCCCGCGTCTTTACAGCAGGGTCCGCTGTGCGGCTACGGCGCGCCTACGACAGCGCCTGCCAGGCCCGCGTGAGGGACTGTCTGAACTGGTCCGTCTGCCGCTCGGTCAACGCCGTGACCATGCGGTTCTCCAGTTCGCGCACCGGCTTTGCGTGCAGCGCGAGCAGGTCGCGCCCCGCGTCGGTCAGCAGGATCCGCAGCTCCCGCTTGTTGCGCGGATTGCGCTCCCGGCGGACCAGGCCCCGGGCCTCCAGGGTGCGCACCAGGTCGGCGGTCGACTGCGCCGTGACGAACGAGTCCCGGGCCAACTGGGCGGCGGACAGGCCGTCGTGGCGCTCCAGGACCGTCAGCGCCGTGTACTGCAGGGCCGTGATGCCCGACGGCCGCACCAGGTCGTCCAGCCGGGAGCGGACGGCGAGTTCGAGCTGCTTGACCATGTAGAGGAGGGAGGGGGGTGCGCTTCCGGCCATGTCCCAAGCGTAAACCATTGACAGGAAACCTGTCCGTAAAGAGACTGCGAACAACCAGGAAACCTGTCGGTTGACGACGCGGCGACGGCGCCGCAGAACCCGAGGAGTGGCGATGACCGCCTTCCAGATCGACCCCGGGCAGCTCTTCATCGGGGGCCAGTGGCGCGAAGCCGCCGACGGGGCCCGCACCGAGGTGACCGACCCCTCCCGGGGCCGCCCCGTCACCACCGTCGCCGAAGCCTCCGCCGACGACGTCGACGCCGCCGTGCGCGCCGCCCGCGACGCCTACGACCACGGCCCCTGGCCCCGCCTCACCGGCCGCGAACGCGGCCGGATCCTGCACCGCGTCGCCGAGCTGATCCGCGAAGAGGCCGACACCCTCGCCGAGTTGGAGAGCCTGGACGTCGGCAAGCCGATCACCCTGGCCCGCGCCGTAGACGTCACCAACACCGCCAACGACTACGAGTACTACGCGGCCCTCGCCTTCTCCCTCGACGGCGCCGCCCGCGAGACCCAGCACCACGCCCACGCCTACACCAGACGCGGCCCCCTCGGCGTCGTCGCCGCGATCACGCCGTTCAACTTCCCCCTGATCCTGGCCGGTTCGAAACTCGCCCCCGCACTCGCCGCCGGCAACACGGTCGTTCACAAGCCCGCCGACGAAACTCCCCTGAGCGCCCTGCACATGGCCGGCCTCCTCAAGCGGGCGGGCGTCCCCGACGGCGTCGTCAACGTCGTCACCGGCACCGGACCCGTCGCCGGCGAGGCCCTGCTGCGCCACCCCGGCATCGACAAGGTCGCCTTCACCGGCTCCACGCAGGTCGGCCGGCACGCCGCCGCGCTCGCCGGGCAGGCGCTGAAACCGGTCACCGTCGAACTGGGCGGAAACGCGCCCCACCTCGTCTTCGAGGACGCCGACCTGGAGAAGGCCGTCGCCGCTGTCATCAAGGGATTCGTCTTCAACACCGGCCAGTTCTGCATGGGCGGCCCCCGCCTCCTGGTCGCCCGCCCCGTCCTCACGACGCTCCTCAACATCCTCGCCGACGCCGTCCCCGGCATCCCCGTCGGCGACCCGCGCGACCCGGCGACCGTCGTCGGCCCGCTGGCCGGCGAGCGGCACCTGCGCAAGGTCGAGGAGTACGTCGAACTCGCCCGCAAGGACGGCGGCCGGATCGTCTGCGGCGGCGAACGCCTCGACCTGGACGGCGGCTACTACTACAAGCCGACCGTCATCGCCGGCCTCCCCAACGACTCCCGCGTGATCCAGGAGGAGATCTTCGGCCCCGTCCTCACCGTCCAGCCCTTCGACACCGAGGACGAGGCGGTCGCGCTCGCCAACTCCACGCCGTACGGCCTCGCTTCAGGCATCCAGACCGGCAACCTCGCCCGCGCCCACCGCGTCGCCGAGCGCCTTCAGGCGGGCATCGTCTGGATCAACGACTGGGCGATGCTGGACCCGGCGGTGCCGTTCGGGGGCGTCAAGGACTCGGGGTTCGGGCGGGAGTACGGGCCGGAGGCGCTGGCCTCCTACCAGCAGACGAAGTCGGTCGTCGTCTCGCTGGACTGACCCCCCCGAAGCAACCCGCCCTCACATCGCAGGAGTTCAGCCGTGCCCCTCACCACCCGAGCCGCCGTCGTCGAGTCCGCCGGCGCCCCCTTCACCTTCACGGACGTCACCCTCGACGACCCTGGCCCGCACGAGGCCGTCGTCCGCATCGCCGCCGCCGGCCTGTGTCACACCGATCTCGGCGTCGCGGGCGGCGGGCTGCCGTTCCCGCTGCCCGGGGTGCTCGGGCACGAGGGCGCCGGGGTCGTCGAGGCGGTCGGGGCGGCCGTCACCTCGGTCGTGCCCGGCGACCACGTCGTGCTGTCGTTCACGTCCTGCGGGGAGTGCCGCAACTGCCGTGACGGGCACCCCGCCTACTGCGCGCACTGGCTGCCGCTGAACCTGATCGGGGGCCGCCGCGCCGACGGCAGCGCCACGATCACCCGGGACGGCGAGGAGCTGGGCGGGCACTTCTTCGGCCAGTCCTCGTTCGCCGAGCGGGCCCTGGTGGACGAGCGCAGCCTCGTCAAGGTCGACCCGGAGGTGCCGCTCGCCTCGATCGCCCCGCTGGGCTGCGGAGTCCAGACCGGGGTGGGCGCGGTGTGGAACGTCCTGCGGCCGAAGCCCGGCAGTACGGTCGCCGTCCTCGGCGCCGGGGCCGTCGGACTGTCGGCGGTGATGGCCGCCGCGCTCTCCCCGGCGACCGAGATCATCGCCGTCGACCGCGTCGCCGAACGGCTGGAACTCGCCCGGGAACTCGGCGCCACGCGCACGCTGAGCGACGTCCGCGAACTGGCCGGAGTCGACGGCGTCGTGGAGACGACCGGCAGCACGGCCGTCCTGCGGGCCGGGGTCGACGCGCTCGACGCGCGCGGCACCCTCGTCGTCGTGGGGGCGCCGCCCTTCGGCACCGAAGTCGCCCTGGACGTCAACGGGTTGCTCACCGGAAAGCGGGTCGTCGGGCTCACCCTCGGGGACAGCGAGACACAGAGCCTCATCCCGACGCTGGTCGGGCTGGTCCGCTCAGGGCGGCTGCCGCTGGAGAAGCTGATCGGGACGTACGGGTTCACGGACATCGGACAGGCCGTGGAGGACATGACGACAGGGAAGACGGTCAAACCGGTGCTGGTCTTCTGACGAGGTGCGGGCGCCTGTTCACCGGCTGGCGTGCAGCGCGACCAGCAACTGCCACACCTCGTCGGCTATCTGACGGGGTGTCCCCGCCAACAGCCCGTGCAGCCAGTCCCCCAGCACCCCCGCGAAGGTCGCCGCCACCGCCGACGCCACCAGCGCCGCGTCGGCGGCCCCCGCCCGCTCCCGCTCCCGCAGGCTGTACGCGCGCAGGTCCCGGTGCAGCACCAGCCCCAGGGGACCGCCCCCGCCCGGCGTCAACAGCCGCCGGTACAGGGCGAGATGAGGGGTGAGGGAGGCGAAGAACTCCGGCAGGGCGGCCGGCGCGCGCACCGGGTCGGGCCGCCCCTGCCAGGCGTGCAGTGCCTCCACGGCCTCACGCACGACGTCCGCGCACGCGTCGACCGCGAGGTCTTCGAGGTCGGTGTAGTGGACGTAGAACGTGGCCCGCCCGGCACCGGCACGCCGGACCAGCGCGGCCACGCTCACCTCCTCCAGCGGACGCTCGGCGCACTCCGCGAGCAGCGCCGCCCGCAGCCTCGCCCGGGTGCGGGCGGCCCGCGGGTCCTCGGGCGCGGCGCGGGTCACTGCGCGATCAGCACGGCGGCCAGGGCGATCGCGCCGGGCACGGCCTGCGCGAACAGGATCCGCCGGTTCGCGGTCGCGGCGCCGTACACCCCCGCGACGATCACGCAGGCCAGGAAGAAGACCTGCGCGCGGAAACCGGTCGGGTCACCGGCGACCAGGCCCCAGACCAGGCCGGCCGCGAGGAAGCCGTTGTAGAGGCCCTGGTTGGCCGCCATCTTCGCGGTGGCCGCCGCGAACTGCGGGTCGAAGCCGTGGAAGCGGCGCCCCGGCGGCCTCTGCCACAGGAACATCTCCAGCACCAGGATGTAGGCGTGCAGCACGGCGATCAGCGCCACCAGCACGTTCGCGACCGTCTCCATGACCTTCTCGACTCCCTCGTCTCACCACCAGGACGCGTCCGGGATTTCCTGGACACCTGTCCACTATAGCTGGACAGGTGTCCAGGAACTCGCATCCGGGCATGAGGAAGCCCCGCCGCGACGGGGGAGCGCGGCGGGGCCTGATGTCCGCGTTCCCGGCAGGCGGGGTTTCACACCTGCCGGGCCGCGAATTTCCTGTGTGTTTTTTACGCGCCGGGCTCCAGCACGAACACCGGGATCTCCCGGTCCGTCTTCGTCTGGTACTCCTCGTAGGGCGGATACGCGGCGACGGCCCGCGCCCACCAGGCCGCCTTCTCCTCGCCGGTGACCTCACGGGCCGTCATGTCCTGCTTCACCGGCCCGTCCTGGAGCTCGACGCGCGGGTCGGCCACCAGGTTGTGGTACCAGGTGGGGTGCGTCGGCGCGCCGCCCTGCGAGGCGACCACCGCGTACGCGCCCTCGTGCTCGACCCGCATGAGCGGCGTCTTGCGGATCTTGCCGCTCTTCGCGCCGCGCGAGGTCAGCACGATCACCGGCAGCCCGGTGTCGAGCAGCGTCGTCCCCTCGGTCCCGCCGGACTTCTCGTACAACTCCACCTGCTCCCGCACCCACTGCGTCGGGCTGGGCTCGTACTCGCCTTCGAGCGGCATGGAAACCATCCTTCGTCATGTCGTACGCCGTGCGTGTTACGGCTCCCATCCTCACAGTCCCGGGCGATCACCGCACGGGCGGGGCCGCAGAGTTCAGGCCAGATCACCGCCGCCGTCCATCTGGCCGAACTCTTCGTCGCCAGTTAGATGCTTGAGGCATCTAATGGGGGGTGGTACGTCGGAACCCACTGTCTGCGAGGTCTCCATGACACGTCCGGCCCCCCTCGCCTTCCCGCAGGACCGCACCTGCCCCTACCAGCCGCCCACCGGCTACGACTCCCTGCGCACCGACCGCCCCCTGACCCGCGCGACCCTCTACGACGGCCGCCCGGTCTGGATCGTCACCGGCCACGCCCTCGCCCGCACCCTCCTCACCGACCCCCGCCTCTCCTCCGACCGCACCCGCCCCGGCTTCCCGGTCGTCTCACCGCGCGCCAAGTCGGCCAGCGACCGCACCGTGCCCGTCGTCGGCGTCGACGACCCCGCGCACCGCGTCCAACGCCGCATGCTCATCCCCGACTTCACCCTCCGCCGCGCCGAGGCGCTGCGCCCCGCGATCCAGCGGATCGTGGACGACCGCATCGACGCCCTCCTCGCCCAGGGCCCGCCCGCCGACCTCGTCCGCGTCTTCGCGCTGCCCGTCCCCTCGATGGTGATCTGCGCCCTCCTCGGCGTCCCCTACGACGACCACGAGTTCTTCGAGCGGCAGTCCCATCGCGTCCTGCGCGGCAAGGACGAGCACGAGGCCCGCGAGGCCCGCGAACTGCTGCGCGGCTACCTCCGCGAACTGATCGACCACAAACGCACCGCCCCGCCCGGCGACGGCGTCCTCGACACGCTCGTCCACCACCGCCTGCGCGACGGCGAACTCGACCGCGAGGGCGTCGTCGACATCGCGTTCATCCTGCTCATCGCGGGCCACGAGACGACCGCCAACATGATCTCCATCGGCACCTACACCCTCCTCGGCCACCCCGACCGCCTCGCCGAACTCCGCGCGGACCCCGCCCTGTTGCCGGGCGCCGTCGAGGAGCTGATGCGGATGCTGTCCATCGTGGACGGCCTGCCGCGCGTCGCCCTGGAGGACATCGACGCGGGCGGCGTCACGATCCAGGCCGGCGAGGGCGTCATCTTCTCCACCTCCGTCGTCAACCGCGACACCGCCGCCTACGACGACCCCGACGCCCTCGACCTGCACCGGCCCACCCGCCACCACCTCGCCTTCGGCTTCGGCATCCACCAGTGCCTCGGCCAGAACCTCGCCCGCGCCGAACTGGAGATCGCCCTGCGCACCCTCTTCACCCGGCTGCCCGGCCTGCGCCTGGCCGCGCCCGCCGAGTCGGTCCCCTTCAAATCCGGCGACATCATCCAGGGGATGCTCGAACTCCCCGTGACCTGGTAGAAGGCCGCGCCCATGCACATCGACATCGACACGGACGTCTGCATCGGCGCCGGCCAGTGCGCCCTGACCGCCCCCAAGGTCTTCACCCAGGACGACGACGGCTTCTCCACCCTCACCCCGGACCACCACGACCACCTCGACGACCCCATGATCCGCGAGGCGTCCCGCGCCTGCCCGGTCTCGGCGATCACCGTCGACTAGAACCGCACCCCACGGTCGGCCCCTCCAGCATCCCGCCCGTGTAGAGGGCCTGGCCGCGCGGCATCCAGTACCCCAGCTTGGACACGACCGTGCCGCACCGCTCCCCGACGGCGACCCGGACGACGACCGTCGACGGGTTGCCCGGCTGGAGGTCGGTCAGCGCGCAGTCCAGGGCGTACGGGGTCCGGGCGGTCGCGGGGTACCGGCCGACCAGGGGGTTCACACAGCGGGCGTCGGCGGTGGTCAGCTCCATCCCCTCGACACCGATCAGCCCGAACCGCCCGCTGCCGTCGCCGAGTTCACTGTCCCGGGCGACCGTGTACGTCAGCGTCGTCACCGCACCGGGACTCAGCTCACGCCGGTCCACCTCGATCCGGTGCGTCGGCCGCGCTGCGGGCGCGGTGAGGGTGAGCGTCGCCCGCACCGTGCCCGCCAGCTCCACCCCGGCGGGCACCGACCGGACCCGGACCGACGCCGTCACCTCGTACGTCCCCGGCCCCGGGTACGGCGTCGAACCGGGCAGCGCGCCGGACGCCACCGGCACACCGTCCCGGGTCGCGCTCCAGGTCCCGGAGGTGAGACAGGCCGGGCGGACACCGGGACGACGACAGGTGGCGGGCGCCGACACCGCCGTCACCGGCGTGCCGCTCCCCGCACAGAGGCTGACCCGGGCGACCTGCCCGCCGGGCCCGCGCAGGGTCCCGGCGGGAGCGCACAGGGTCGCGGGAGCGGCGGGCCCTTCCGCACCCGGGGCCACTGCCGCGCCGGGTGCCGCTTCCGCCGCGACCGACGTCCCCCCGGCCGTCCCCGGCACATCCCCCCACGCCGGCCCCCCGACCCCCGACGGCACCAGCAGCACCCCCGCCACCAACCCCACGAACCCGATCCGGCGTACCCGCACGACACGGCCTCCCGCACCTCACCGACCGGCCCGGCGCCGGTCGCTCACGGCGAGGATGCGCACGCCCCCGCGACCCCCCGCCGCTCCCACGCCGGGCCGTCACCTGAAATGCCTTGCGGACGGCCGACGACCGGCACGTACGCTCGCACCTGTCACCCACTCCGACGGCAGGAGCAGCAACGATGCAGTACGTGAAGCTCGGTTCGACCGGCCTGGACGTCTCCCGGATCTGTCTCGGCTGCATGACGTACGGCCTCCCGGACCGCGGCACGCACGAGTGGACGCTCGACGAGCAGGCGTCGCGTCCGCTGATCCGGCAGGCCCTGGACGCCGGGATCAACTTCTTCGACACCGCGAACGTCTACTCCGACGGCACCAGCGAGGAGATCGTCGGCAAGGCGCTCGCGGACTTCGCCGTCCGGGACGAGATCGTGCTCGCCACGAAGGTGCACAACCGGATGCGCCCCGGACCCAACGGGGGCGGGCTGTCGCGCAAGGCGATCCTCAGCGAGATCGACCACAGCCTCAGCCGCCTCGGCACCGACTACGTCGACCTCTACCAGATCCACCGCTTCGACCCGCACACCCCGGTCGAGGAGACGATGGAGGCGCTGCACGACGTGGTGAAGGCGGGCAAGGCCCGCTACATCGGGGCGAGTTCGATGTACGCGTGGCAGTTCGCGAAGATGCAGCACACGGCGGAACGGCACGGCTGGACGAAGTTCGTGTCCATGCAGAACCACTACAACCTCATCTACCGCGAGGAGGAGCGCGAGATGCTGCCCCTCTGCGCGGACCAGGGCGTCGGCGTCATCCCGTGGAGCCCGCTCGCCCGGGGCCGCCTCACCCGCGACTGGAACACCACCACCGGACGCAGCGCGACGGACGGCTTCGGCGGCACCCTCTACCAGGAGGGCGACCGCGCGATCGTCGAGGCCGTGGCCCGCGTCGCCGAGGCCCGCGGCGTCCCCCGGGCCCAGATCGCGCTGGCCTGGCTCCTCCACCAGGACACGGTCACCGCCCCGATCGTCGGCGCCGCCAAGCCGGGCCACCTCGAAGACGCCGTCGCGGCCGTCGAGTTGGAGCTGACCGACAAGGAGATCGAGGAGTTGCAGTACCCCTACTCCCCGCACCCCATCGCCGGTCACTGAGCCCACCGCCCGCTGGTGCTAGTGCGGCCCCTGCGGCGCGAACTCCGTGCCGCACGGGCCCGCGCCCTCGCTCTCCGCCAGCACCACCCGCTCGCCGCTCATCTCCAGCGTCCGGTAGTACGCCCCGATCCGCTCGGTCGAGCGCCCCACGTAGTGCCCGATGAACGAGCGGCGGAAGCGGTCGGTGGTCCGGTTCGGCTGGGAGCCGTGCACCAGGCTGCCGTTGAAGAACAGGACGTCGCCCGGCTCCATGTCGACGGGCACGGCGGACAGGCCGGGCGGCGGCGGCACGTACTCGCGGGCGAACGACACGGACTCGTCGGCGACCTCGGGACAGAACAGGTCCAACAGGTGGGTGCCGGGGACGACTTCGAGCCCGCCGTTGTCCCGGTCGATGTCGTCGCAGGCCACCCACGCGGCGACGCACGTCCCCGGCTCGACCCGCAGATAGAAGTTGTCCTGGTGCAGCGCCTGACCGCGCGCCCCCGGCGGCTTGAAGTAGAACATGCTCTGCGCGGCGAGCACGTCCTCGCCCAGCAACTCCTCCAGGACGCTCCGCAGCCGCGCGTCGAGCAGCACCTCCCGGGCGACCTCGCTGAACTCGTGCGGCTGCATCACCCGGGGGAACGCGTCCAGCGGATCGTCGCCCTCGCGCGGCCGGAAGTGCCCCGGCACCTCCTTGCCCGCCGCCTGCAACGCCGCGAACTCGCCGCGCACGCGCTCGACCTCCTCGCGCGAGAAGAGACCCCGCACGACCGTGTACCCGTCCTGCCGGAACCGGTCCAGAATGCCTGTGGCTGTCATGACACGAGAAACTAGGCGGGAGACCCGCGCAGGAGGATGACCGTGCGTGCTGAGACCTTGCCCAGGACTGCTGCCGTCGCGTCGCCGCCGCCGGGGGTCGTGGTCGTCGGACGGTTCGACGAGCGCGCCGGATACGCGATCGACCGGCCCCACGGATCGGACAGCTGGCTCGTCACCTGGACCACGGCGGGCGCCGGACTCCTCGGCCAGGGCCGCACCCAACTCCCCGTCGGCCCCGGCGACTTCGTGCTCCTCGCCCCCGGCGTCCCGCAGCGCTACGGCGTCCGCCCCGGCGCCGAACGCTGGCAATTCTGGTGGGCCCACTGCCAGTTGAGGCCCGCCTGGACCCCGTGGATCCAGGCGCACGCCCTCGGCGACGGCGTCCACGCCCTCGGCCCCGTGCCCCAACTGGCGCGCGGACGCGTCGAGTCGGCGCTGCGCCGCATGCTGGACGACGCCCGCTGGACCGGCGGCGAACCGGTCAGACCCGCCGAGGACGTGGCCGTCGCCCACAGCGACGTCGCCCGCGAACTTGCCCTGAACGCGCTGGAGGAGGCCCTGCTGCTGGCCGTCGCCTCCCTGCGCCCCGTACCGCCGGGCGCCGACGAACGCGTCCGCCGCGCCCAGACGCTGATCGCCGCCGACCCCGGCGCCCCGCACACCGTCGCCTCCCTCGCCGAGGCCGTCGCCCTGTCGCCGTCCCGCTTCGCCCACCTCTTCACCGAACAGCTCGGCCTCTCCCCGATGCGCGCCCTGCGCGAGGCCCGCCTGCGCCACGCCGCCCGCCTCCTGGAGAGCACCGCCCTCACCGCCGAACGCGTCGCCGCCGCCTCGGGGTTCGCGAGCGCCTTCCACTTCAGCCGCGCGTTCAAGGCCCGGTACGGGGTGCCACCAGGCGCGTACCGGGAGCAGGGCAGGGGTTAGGGCCGGGGGCCCGCCGCGAAGCCCGTCCAGCACAGGTCGGGCGGCAGGTGGCCCATGTCGTTGTAGACGACCAGGGTCGGCGGGACGTGGTCGCGGTACTGGAGTGCTGTCAGCGCCGCGTTGCCGCTGTCGAGGCCCAGCCAGCGGACGGGCGGCGCGTCGAGGGCATGGCGCAGGAGCCAGGCGATCGGGTAGGCGTGGGTGACCAGGACCTCGTGCGTCTCGGTCTCGGCGGGGCGCGCGAAACGCGCGGTGAGAGCGTCGGCCCGCCTGCGCGCCTCGGCGGCCTCGTCGTCGCCGTAGCCGTCGAAGAAACCGGCCCAGGCGCGCGGGGCGTCCGACGGGATGTACGGGATGTGGTCGACGAGTTCGGGCGCCTCGCGGACCGGGACGCCCGGGAGGTGGACGGCCAGCAGGCGCGCGCAGGCGCGGGCGCGGGGGAGAGGCGAGTGCCAGACCATGTCGACCGGCAGCGCGGCGAGCCGGCGGCCGGTCAGGTCCGACTGGCGTTCCCCGACGCCGGTCAGTTCACCGAAGGCGTTCGCGGCGCCGTGGCGGATCGCGTACACGTGACGAGTGGGCATGTCAGCGGGCTCCCAATACGTGGTGGGCGGCGGCGAGACGATCGGCCTCGGCGCGCTCGGTGCGGTCGCCCGAGACGTCGTCCGCCCAGGTCAGCAAGGTGTGCAAGGGGGCGTCGGCGGTGTCCGTGACGATCCTCGGGGTGCCCAGGGCGACCTCGCCGCTCGTGCCGTCGACGGTGACGAGGGTGCCCTCGGCGAGGTCCAGCCCCGCGGCGCCGACGACCGCCGGCCGGCCCAGCGCGCGGGCGACGACCGCCGCGTGGCTCGCCGGGCCACCGCGCTCGGTGACGATCCCGACGGCCGCCGCGATACCCCGCATGTCGTGCGGCGAGGTCTCCGGGCGGACCAGGACGACCGGGCTGTCCCGCGCCATCCGCACCGCCGCCTCCGCCGACACCGCGACACGGCCCACCGCGACACCGGGGCAGGCACCCAGACCCCGGGCCACGATCCGCGCCGGACCGGCGATCCGGGGGGTGCGGACGTGCGCGAGGTGACCCGGCGCGACCCTCAACAGCGCCTCCTCACGCCGGATCACGCCCGCCTCGGCGAGCTCCACGGCCGTGCGGACCGCCGCCGCGTTCTCGAACCGGCCCGGCCTGACCTGGAGCAGCCACAACTCGCCGGACTCGTAGGTGAACTCGGTGTAGCAGACGTCGCGGTAACAGCCCTCGATCCGACGCAGCGCCCCGGTCAGCTCCGCCCACAACGCCGGTTCCCGCACGGCGAGTTCGGCCAGCGGACGGGTCGCCCTCGCGCCCGAGACCACGTCCTCGCCCTGCGCGTGGAACAACACCTCGCCGTACGGCGTGTCCTCGCCGGTCGTCGGATCCCGGCTGAAGGCGACCCCGGTGCCGCTGCGGGCGTCACGGTTGCCGAACACCATGGCCTGCACGACGACGGCGGTGCCGAGGCCGTGGGGGATCGCGTGGATCGTCCGGTAGGTGTGGGCGCGGGGCGAACGCCAGGAGCCGAAGACCGCCGCGAGGGCGAGGGCGAGCTGGTCGGGGGCGTGATCGGGGACGACGGGGGCGCCGGAGGGCGGAGTGGCCGCGGCGGGGGAGTGGTCGGCGGACGACGCGGGTTCGGCGGGCGGTTCGGGGCGAAGCGGCACAGCATGACGGCGCGCCGCCCCCAGAAGCCCCGCCTCCGGCGCCCCGTCCTGAAGCGGGCGCACCTCCGGCGCCCGCGCTTGAAGCGGCCCGGTCTCCAGCGGCCCGGTCTCCAGCGGCCCTGCTTGAAGCGGCCTGGTCTGAAGCGGGTGCGCCTGGACCGGCACTGCTCCCGGTGCCCCTGCTTCCGGCGCTCGCGCTTGAAGCGGCCCCGTCTTGAGAGCCCTTGCCTCCGGTGTCTCTGCCTCCGGTGTCTCTGCTTCCGGCGCTCGCGCTTGAAGCTGCCCCGTCTTGAGAGCCCTTGCCTCCGGTGCCTCTGCCTCCGGTGTCTCTGCCTCCGGCGCCCCCGCTTCCGGCGACCGCGCTTGAGGCAGCCCCGCCTCCAGACCCCTCGCCTCCAGACCCCTCGCCTCCAGAGCCCCCGCCTCCGGCGCCCCGGCCTCCGGTGACCCCGCCCCCGCCCTCGCGAAGCTCCTCAGGAACCGTTCCCGGCAGTCCCGGGCGAACGCCTCGTCGCCGGTCTCGGCGGCCAGCGCGGCCGTCGCGGCTCGCGTGAGGCCGAGGCCGAGGACCGTGTCCATCATTCCCGGCATCGATACGCCCGCGCCGGAGCGGACGGAGACCGCGAGGGGGCGGCCGGGGCCGCCGAAGGCGCGGCCGGTGGCGTGTTCGAGGCCGGCGATGCCCAGGGCCAGCTCCTCGCGCAGCCCGTCGGGGAGACGGCCCGTGTCGAGGAACGCGCGGCACGCGTCCGCCGTCACGACGAACGCGGGCGGCACCCGCAGACCGAGCCGGTGCAGCAGGGCGAGGCCGAGCGCCTTGCCGCCCAACTCCTCGCGGGGGCCGTCGAGTTCGGCCGTGACCGGCCTGACCCACCTCATCGCGGGAGCCCGAGCGTGACGAGCAGGTCCTCGTGCAGCTCCGCCCAGATCGTGTGGTACGAACCGACGCCGTCCGTCACGAACTCCCGTTCACCGGCGACGGCCCGGTCCAGGGCGCCGGTCAGCCGGACCCGGTAGCGGCCGAACCGGGGGAGTACGGCGGCGAGTTGGTCACCCACGGACGCGAACCGCCGGTCCAGGTCGGCGAATCCGTCCAGGACACGGGCGTCGTAACCGGCGTCGGTGTGGTCGTTGACGGCCGACCGGCCGCCCACCGGGCGCAGTTGCCACGCCGTGCACAGGTCGAGCAGTTCGGGGTTGAGCGTCAGGAACCGGTCGAACCCCGCCCGCAACGCCTCCCGCGCGCCGGTCGAGTCGAGTTCGGCGGTGACGCGGCGGACGTTCTCGGCGCGCCCGGCGTCCGTGAGGCTCCAGGCGTCGTACGCGCGGGTCACGTACCCGTCGACGCCGAGATCGATGAGCGCGGACTCGACGTCGGGTTCGGTGAGGCCCGTGAACGCGCCGATCCGGGCTGGGCTCGCGGCGCCGGAACAGCGCAGGGCGTGCAGGACGGGGAGGGTCATGACCGGCCTCCGGCAATCTGGATGTTCGATGTTTTCGGATGACGTCGTCATCTGGATGGCGTCGGTATCATGGCACAGCCGGAACGTAAGGGGACACCATGGCCAGACTCACCCGTGCCGAGCAGCAGGAACGGACCCGTGCCGCCGTACTCGTCGCCGCCCGCGCCGAGTTCACCGAGCACGGGTACGCCGAGGCCAAGGTCGACCGCATCGCCGACCGCGCCGACCTCACGCGCGGCGCCGTCTACTCCAACTTCACGGGCAAGCGCGCGCTGTACCTGGCGGTGCTGGCGGACGACGCGGAGCGCGCGCGGCAAGCCGCTCGGCTGCCGTTGGAGTCACCGTCGTCCACCGGTCAGGCGCTCGCCGCGTTCGCCCGCGTCTGGCTGGAGCGTCTGCCTCTCGCCGGCGACACCCCCGGCAGCGGCCACCTCCAGCTCCGCTCCCTGTCCGGCGTCGCCGACACGGCGCCGACCCGCAAGGCGCTGGCCGAACTCCTGCGCGTGGAAGCGCGGTTGCTCGCACTCGCCCTGGACCCGCAGCGCCCGCCGGTCCGCGTCGCCGACCTCGCGCTGACCCTCCTGCACGGCGCGGCGAGCCTCGCGGAGAACGCGCCGGGCGCCGGGGACCCCTTCGACCTGGCGCTCGCGGCACAGCACCTGGCCGAACTGCCGTGGGGGGACGACGAACCGCCGCCGCACCTGGCGTTCACCGAGCCCGCCAAGCAGGTGCGCGAACCCTGGGCACCCCCGGCCGGCCTGCGCGACGAACTGACCGGCCGGCCGGTCGACCTCACCGCCGACGGGGTGGTCGTCGTACTGGGGGCGGGGCGCCTCAGCGCGGTGCGGGAGGCGGCGGGGGCCGGGGCGACGTTCGTCGTGGTCACCGCCGACCCGGCGGAGACGGGCCGACTGGTCCGCCTACGCCTCACCGACCTCGCGTCCTGCCTGCGCCGGGTGTTCCCCGAGGCCCGCCTCCCACAGGTACGCATCGCGCTGGACGACCAGGGCGCGATCGCCCAGACCCTGGGAGGCGGGGCCGCCGACGACGCCACCGAGGTCGCCGTCCGCGTCCGGAGCGGTCGGATCACGGCGCGAGCGGAGGGCCACGGCGCGGGCCACGCGGTGAGCGAGGGGGACGCGTCGCCGGGGTGATCAGAGCGGCGCGCTCATCCACACCTCGTACCCGCCGTCCTTCGTGGGCCCCGCCTCGAACGTGCCGCCCAGCAGCTCCGCCCGCTCGCCGAGGCCGATCAGCCCCTGCCCCGACCCCGGCAGCGGCAGGGCGCCGCGGGTCGCGGGCGTGTTGGTCACCGTCACCCCGAACGCCGACGCGTCGTACCACAGCCGGACGGTCGCGCGGGCGCCGGGCGCGTGCTTGCGGACGTTCGTCAGGGCCTCCTGGACGGTCCGGTACACCGCCCGCTGGGCCGTTGTACTGACCTGCCCCGGCAACTCGCCGACCAGCTCGGTCTCGATGCCGCTGGAGGAGACGAGCCGCTGGAGGTCGGTGAGCGTGGGCTGCGGGGTCAGCTCGGTCGAGTGCCCGCCGGAGGCCCGCAGCAGCGTCACCATGTGCCGGAGTTCGTCGAGCGTGTCGACGCTGAGCGTCCGGATCGCCCGGACGCCCTCCTTGAACTCGGGGTCCTTCGCGGCGACCTGGAGCGCACCGGCCTGGACGGCGATGAGGCTGACCTGGTGGGAGACCACGTCGTGCATCTCGCGGGCGAGCTGCGCCCGCTCCCGCGCGAGGACGGCCTGCGAGTGCAGCAGCCGCTCGTGCTCGCGGGCCTCCTCGATCTCGACGAGCCGCCGGGCGAGGTCACGCCGGGCCTGGAGGAGCTGGCCGAGGAGGACGGGCGCGGCGGCGGCCCCGAGCATGTAGAGGAACGTGACGACGGTCCACGCACGGCCCGGCGAGTCCCCGTCCAGCGGCCAGGGCGTGACGGACGCGAGGGCGAACAGCCCCGCGCACACGGACAGCAGCCACCGGTCACGGGACCGTTCGGCCAGCGTGAACAGCGCGGCGAACGGCGCGACCACCATCTCCTGCATGAGTGTCGCCGGGAGCGTCAGCAGGAACACCACGAGCGGGAACCGGCGCCGCAGCGGCAGCGCCGCACAGGCGATCACGGCGGTCACCTTCGCCGTGAGGCTCATGTCCCACTGGTTGATCAGGAAGTCCGCGAGCGCCACGAGGACGATCACGGCGTCCAGCACGGGCTCCGGCACCCGCGACCACTTCCCACCGGCCTCCGCAGGGACGGCCGCCCCCTGCGAGGCACCGGCCTCCTCCGAAGCGCCCTCCTTCACAGCGCCCTCCGGCGCACGCCGCCTCACTGCCCCGGCTCCCCGCCGCGTACCTCCAGCAGCCCCGCACGCTGAGCCAGCAGCGCGGCCTGCACGCGGCTGCTCACGCGCAGCTTCGTGAGGATCGCGCTCACGTGGTCCTTCACCGTCCCCGCGCTCAGATGGATCCGCGCCCCGATCTCCGCGTTGGACAGCCCCTCCGCGACCAGGACGAGCACGTCGCGCTCGCGTTCGCTGAGCCGTCCGACGCGGCCCGCCTCCTCGTCGTCGCAGGCCGGTCCGGGGCGCCCGCGCCACACCGCGTGCGACGCCTTCGGCGACATCACCACGCCGCCCGCCGCGAGCGTGCGCACCAGCTGGGCGAGCTGGTCGGGCTCGGTGTCCTTGAGGAGGAAACCGGCGGCGCCGGACTTGAGGGCGGTGACGACGTATTCGTCCGCGTCGAACGTCGTCAGCATCGCCACGACCGGCGGTTCGGGCAGCGCGCGGACCTGGCCGAGGACGGTGAGGCCGTCGACGTCCGGCATCCGGATGTCCAGCAGCACCACGTCGGGCCGCTCGCGGCGGACCGCGTCCAGGGCCTCGCCGCCGGTCGCCGTCGCCACGACCTCGATGTCGTCGGCCGCGCTCAGGATGAGCCGGAAGCCCGACCGCACCAGGGCCTCGTCGTCCACCACCATGACACGGATCACGTGCGTCCTGCCTCGTCGTTCTGATCGTCGCCGATCGTCTGGGTCGCTGGGTCGTCTGAGTTGTCCCATCCGACCGTAGAGTGCGAAACGCCTCGTGGGAGAGGGTACGGGGCGCAGTCCCGCCGGTCGGGGGGCGCGGTCCAGCCGTCCGGGGGGTGAGGGCCGGACGGGTGCCGGATACTGCGGCGGGGGCGGGCCCAAGAGCCTGGATCCATGACCCCGACCCCAGCCCCCGCGACGCTCACGGCGCCCTCCTGGGCCAGTGAACGCCCCTCGGCCGGACGGCTGATCGACGTGGACCTCACGCGCGGTCCCGCCGTGACCGGTGCCGCGCCGGCCGTCCTCGGGTACGGCGGCTCGGCGGCGTCGGCGTGGTGGCCGGACACCTGGGGCGTCCCGAGCGGCGACACCCCGTACGTGCCGCTGGTCCTGACCGGCTGCCTCGCCGCCGTCGACGCCTCCCCCCGCTTCCACCGCCTCGGCAAGGCGAACAAGCCCGCCGCACTCGTCCGCTGACCCGCAGATCCGGAGCCCCCCCCATGCTGCTCAACCCGCTCAAGAGGCCCACCCGTGTCCCGGAGCCGACCCCGCTGCGCGGCACCCTGGTCATCGCGACCCTCGCGACCAGCGTGGCCGCCGTCGGTCTTGCCGTCGGCGCGGCCACCCGCTCCGACGCCGGACACCCGGTGGAGGAGACGCGGTCCCTGGACCAGCTCTACACCGACGCGCGGGCCGAGGGCGGCACGCTCGTCGTCTACGCGGGCGGCGACCGGAAGGAGCAGGAGGACGACACCGTCCGGGCCTTCGAGAAGCGCTTCCCCGGCATCCGCCTCCGGATGGTCGTCGACCGCAGCGAGTACCAGGGCGCCCGCGTCGACCGGCAGCTCGCCACCCACACGCTCGTCCCCGACGTCGTCCGGCTCCAGACCCTCCAGGACTTCGACCGCTGGAAGCGGCAGGGCGTCCTGCTGCCCTACAAGCCCGCCGGGTTCGCTGAGGTGCACCCCAAGTTCAAGGACCCGGACGGGAGTTGGATCGTGACCGACGTCCTCGCGTCCGGCGCCGCCTACAACAAGCGTGCCGTGGGCCGCGAAGTCCCCGGCAGCGTGCGGGAGTTGGCTGGTCCCAGCTGGAAGGGCAGGATCGCCTCCGCCTACCCCAACGATGACGACGTGACCCTGTTCCTCTACAGCCGGTACGTGAAGGCGTACGGCTGGCCCTGGCTCCAAGGCATCGCCCGCAACACGGAGTTCCTGCGCGGCTTCGACACGGCCGGCGGGGAGAAGGCCGTCGAGCTCGGCGGGCGGGTCACCCCCGGCGCCGAGGGCAGCATGCTGCCGGACACCGGGGACCCGTTCGTCGCGTGGGGGCAGCGCGAGGCCATCCTCAAGGGCGCCCGCCACCCCGCAGCCGCCCGGCTCTTCCTCAACTGGCAGCTCTCCACGGAACGCCAGAACCGCAACGCCTGGTCCGTGCGCACCGACGTCGCCCCGCCGAAGGGACTGAAGCCGGTCTGGGAATACACGAACGCCAACCTCGACGCGTTCCCCGCCTTCATGGCCGACCGCGCCGCCGCCGAACGCTTCCGGCAGCAAGTCACCCTCTCCGTCGGGGAAGTCCAGGGCGCCCCCGCCTCCGGCGTGCTCGGCATCCACCCCGGCCGCTGACCATTCGTCCGAATCGCTTGTACCGATATCCCGCCCCGAACTCCGCGATGTGCGCGGTGAATATGCCGAACCCGGCATCAAGGGCGGATATCCAGCACCGGACTTCCGCCCCCCGAAAGGAACCGGGCCCGATTCGGGCGGTGTGCACGGGATGTGCGCATCGCCCGATCGCCTTGCACGGAACCGCAGTTCAGAGCCGGACTCACAAAACCCTTACCAATCGGCGAGATCCCTTGTTCCACCTCCTCGGCCTGTGCAAAAGTGTGCCTGTCGACGCGCCGACACGTTCTCCACGTACGCGCGAAGCCCTCTCCCGTCCTCCCTCACGCTTCACAAGAGCTGCCGTCGGCGGACAACGCGAGACGGCCGGTTCCGTGTGTCTCCCCCGGGAGGAATCCAGCTGTGACAAATGCGGGTCAGTCGAATTCCCCGACCGCTTCTCCGACCTCGACGCGGCGTTCGCACGCGACCGACGAAATGCTCAGCGCAGAACTGAAAAGCTGGGGCGCCGCGGAACCCGCGCTCCAACCCGTCGGCGAACTCCTCGACCGGCACTGGGAAGCCGCCTTCCGCTACGCCCGCCTGTGCACCGACACCGAACGCGCGGCCGGCATGCTCACCACCGCCGCTTTCACCCGCCTCTTCGGCGAGTCCTCGCGCCACGACGGCCCCACCTCCGCCTGGCGCCCCCACCTGCTGGTCACCGTCCGCCGCATAGCCGCCGAGTGGACCACCGACAGCCGCCGCGACCTCCTCCACCCCGGCCTGCGCGTCGACGACGCCGACCTCCTCGCCGCCCGCCTCCTGCCCCCGCCCAACAGACGCCTGCTGTCCCGCTCCTTCCAGCGGCTGCCCCAGACGTCCCGCTGCCTCCTGTGGCACGTCGAGGTCGAGGCCGAACCCCTCTCCGAGCCCGCCGCCCTGCTCGGCCTCGACGCCGAGGCCGCCCGCCTCGAACTGCTGCGCTCCCGCGACCGGCTGCGCGAGGAACTGCTCCAGTCGCACCGCGAACTCGCCGCCGACGAGGAGTGCCACCGCTACGACCGCCTCCTCGAAGCCACCAGCCGCCGCGGCGACGCCATGGACGCCGACCTGCGCGGCCACCTCGACCGCTGCCGCCACTGCGCCCACACCGCCGACCAGCTCACCTGCTTCACCGCGACCGAGCGCGACACCCTCGGCACCGCGCTGGCCGAAGGTACCCTCGGCTGGGCCGCCCACGCCTACCGCGACGCCCGCACCCGCGCCCCCGAGCCGGCGCACCCCCGCGAGCAGCCCGAGCCGCCCGGCACCGAACTCGTCCCGGTGGTCCCCGGCAGCTCCGTGCGCGCCGCCCGCAAGGCCGCCCGCCGCGCCCGGCGCCGCAACCTCGCCGTCGCCGTCCTCACCGTCAGCGGCCTCACCGTCCTGCCGCTCGCCTGGTGGGCCGCGTCGGGCTCCGACGGCGGCACCACCCAGGCCGCGGGCAGCGCCGAGACGCCCCGCCCCGGCACGGACACGGGCGCGGGCGGCCCCTCCTGGGCCGGCACCGGCGCCACCGCCCAGGGCACCCTGCGCGGCCGGCTCCACAACGTGTTCTCCGGCCAGTGCGTCGCCGTCGACGGCGGCAAGGCCGTCCCGGGCGCCGACGCCGTCCTCGCCACCTGCTCCTCCGTCGCCTCCCAGCAGTGGTCGTACGACACCGGCGGCCTCCTGCGCAACGGCCTCGCCCCCGAGCTGTGCCTCGACTCGCACCTCGGGTACGCCGTCGAACTCACACCCTGCGCGGACGCGAAGACCGACGAGGCGAACGTCCGCTACGACTTCACCCTCCAGGGCACCCTCGTCCCGCGCTGGGACCAGGACCTCGCGCTCGCGCCCGCCGCGACCGACGGCTCCGGGGCGCTCGTCGCCAAGAGTCGCGCGGACAGCGCCGCCCAGCGCTGGGTGATCGACACCTCCAAGCCCGACCTCCAGATGCAGATCGTCAACTGGGACACCGCCCGCACGCCCAGTGAGACCCCGGCCGCCCCCAAGAAGGCCGCCCCGCCCGCCCCTAAGCCGACGCCCACCCCGACGCCGCCGCGCAAGGCGGCCCCGAAGCCGTCCCCGACGCCCACGCCCATGCCGTCCATGCCGACGGGGTGCTCCCCCTACAACCCGTACGCCTGCGGGGGGAGCGGCGGTGGGTACCCCGGCGGATATCCGGGCGGCTGGGGTGGGTACGGAGGGTACGGCTACGGGGGCTACGGACGCCCTTGACCTGGGGTGACACGGTTACGCGACCCGCGTCACACCACCTGGAGCGACACCCACAGCGCCCCCACCGACGCCGCCAGCGACACCGGCACCGTCAGCAGGCCCAGCCGGGTGAACTCGCCGACGTCGACCCGCTCCTCGTGCCCGTGGACCACCCGGCGCCACAGCAGCGTCGCGAGGGACCCGGCGTAGGTGAGGTTCGGCCCGATGTTGACGCCGAGCAGGACCGCGAGGACCGCCCCGGGACCCGCCGGGGCGGCCAGCGGCGCCAGCGCCAGGACGGCGGGCAGGTTGTTGATCAGGTTCGCGAGCAGCGCCGCCAGCGCGGCGAACCCCAGCAGCGCGAGCAGCCCCGACCCACCCGGCAGGACATGCCCGAGCGCGTCCCCGAGCCCGTTGTCGACGACCCCGCGCACGACGATCCCCAGCGCCAGCACGAACGCCAGGAACCCCGGCGCCGCCGCCCGCACCACCTCCACGGGCCCCGCCTGCCGCCGCACCAGCGCCCGCACGGCCAGCACCAGCGCCCCCGCGAACGCCACCCACGCCGGCTCGATCCCCACCGCCGACGCGACGACGAACCCGGCGAGCGTCGCCGCGACGGTCACCAGCGCGAACATCGGCACGCGAGGCGCTTCGCCCGTCTCCTCGGTGCCGGCGGCCTCGGTGGCGGCGGGCAGGTCGGCCGCGAAGAACCGCCGCATCACCAGGTACTCCGCGCCGATCGCCACCAGCCACGGCAGCGTCATCAGCGCCGCGAACCGCGTGAAGCTCAGCCCGCTCGCCGTGAACGCCAGCAGGTTCGTCAGGTTCGACACCGGCAGCAACAGGGACGCCGTGTTGGAGAGGTGGGCGCAGGCATAGACGTGCGGCTTCGCGCGGACCCTCAGCCGCTGCGCGGTGGCGAACACGACCGGCGTCAGCAGCACCACCGTCGCGTCCAGGCTCAGCACGGCCGTGATCACCGACGCCAGCGCGAACACCGACGTCAGCAGCCGCCGGGGCCGCCCCGCCGCGCGCCGCGCCAGCCACGCCCCGCACGCCGTGAACAGCCCCTCCACGGCGCAGAAGTGCGCCAGCACCAGCACGGCCGCCAGGAACCCGATCACCGGCCCCAGCCGCTCCGCCTCCTCGCGCGCGTCGCCCAGGGAGATCGCCCCGAGCACCACGACCAGCACGGCGGCGGGCACCGCCACCAACGCCTCCGACCTCCCGGAGGGCCGCAGCACCGCCCATCCGAGCGAGCAGACGAGCAGGACGGAGGACAGGGAGACGGCGAGCGCGGTGTTCAGGGCGGATCCTCAAGGACGAGCGGGCGAGCGGCGACGAGCAGGCGACGGGTGACGGGCGAGCGAAGGGCGATGAGCAACCCCCTATGAAAACAGGCCCAGGTAAGAGCGGCACCTGCACCCCCACAACTCCCGCGCTCCCGCAGCTTCGGAGACGCCGCAGCCCCCGCGCCCCCGCAACTCCACAGCCCCGCGCCCCCGCAGCTCCCGCGACGCCGCGACTCCACAGCCCCCGCCCCGGCAGCTTCCGCGACTCCGCAGCCTTCGCCCCCCCCACACCCCCCTCACTCCTCGCCCAGCAACCCCAGCTCCGCCCAGATCGTCTTCCCCTCCGCCGTGTGCCGTGTCCCCCACCGGTCCGTGAGCTGCGCGACCAGCAGGAGCCCCCGTCCGCCCTCGTCCCAGGTCTTTGCGCGCCGCAGGTGGGGCGCGGTGTGGCTGGTGTCGGACACCTCGCAGATCAGCGTCGCCGCGTCGTGGATGAGCCGCAGCCGGATCGGGTGGGCGCCGTAGCGGATCGCGTTGGTGACCAGCTCGCTGACCACCAGCTCCGCCGTGAACGACACCGCGTCGATCCGCCAGGCGACCAGCCGCTCGGCGACCTGCTTGCGGACCCCGGCGACGAGCGACGGGTCGGCCGGCACGTCCCAGGTCGCGATGTGGTCGGCGGGCAGCGCACGCGTGCGCGCGAGGAGCAGCGCGACGTCGTCGGCGGCGCCCCCGGGCGGCAGGAGGGCGTGCAGGACGCGGTCGCACGTCTCGTCGAGGGAGTCGGCGTACCCCTCAAGGGCCGCGCACAGTGCCCGGAACCCGGCGTCGACGTCCCGCTCCCGCGACTCGATCAGCCCGTCCGTGTAGAGCGCGAGGACGCTGCCCTCGGCGAGCCGTATCTCCGCCGACTCGAACGGCAGCCCGCCGAGCCCGAGCGGCGGCCCCGCCGGCAGGTCCACCCGGCGCGGACGCCCGCCCGGCACCAGCACCACGGGCGGCGGATGGCCCGCGCGCGCCATCGTGCACCGCCGCGTCACCGGGTCGTACACCGCGTACAGGCACGTCGCCCCCACCTCCCCAGGACTCCCCTCGCTCCCGGCCTCCTCGGAGAGCCGCACGACGAGGTCGTCCAGGTGGGTCAGCAGCTCGTCCGGCGTCAGATCGATGTCGGCGAGGGTGCGCACGGCGGTCCGCAGCCGCCCCATCGTCGCGGACGCCTGGATGCCGTGCCCGACGACGTCCCCGACGACCATCGCGACCCGCGTCCCCGACAGCGGGATCACGTCGAACCAGTCACCGCCCACCCCCGCGCGCGCCGCCGGAAGGTACCGGGACGCGGCGTCCACGGCGGCCGTGCGCGGCAGGGAACGCGGCAGCAGACTGCGCTGGAGCGCGAGGGCGGTGTCCCGTTCGCGGGAGTAGCGGCGGGCGTTGTCGACGCAGACGGCGGCCCGCGCCGAGACCTCCTCGGCGAGCAGCACGTCGTCCGGGGTGAACGGGTCGGGGCGGCGGAACCGGGTCAGCACCGCGACCCCGAGCGTCGCGCCCCGCGCGCGCAGCGGCACCGACATCACCGAGTGGATGCCGACCTCGCGCACGCGCGCGCCGCGCGCCGCGTCCCAGGCCAGCCACTGGTCCAGCTCGCCGCCGGGCACCGTCGCCACGATCGTCCGCCCCGCCGCCAGCGAGTCGGCCTGCGGGGACCCGGCCGGGTACTGCTGGACCTCGCCGGGCTTGGCCACCGCCTCGGGGCTGCCGGGGTTCACGGACTGGTGCGCGGCCCGCCGCAGCGCCACCGGCGACGCGAACCGCGCCGGGGGCTCCGCGCCGTCCGGCGGGTCGATCAGGTCGACGCTCACGAAGTCGGCCAGCGCGGGCACGCAGACGTCCGCCAGTTCTTGCGCCGTACGGGTGACGTCGAGCGTGGAACCGATCCGCACGCTCGCCTCGTTGACGAGTTGCAGGCGCTCGCGCGCGAGGTAGTTCTCGGTGAAGTCGTGCGCGGTGAGGGCGACGCCGACGGTCCGCCCGGCCGCGTCGGTGATCGGCGCGAGCCGCGCCAGCCAGGCGTGCGCGTGCTTCTCGCCCCCGGTGCGCGTGTAGGTCTGCACGTCCTTGGGGAGGCCGCCGGTGAGCACGTCGGCCATGTGCCCCTCCAGTTCCTCGCTCTGCGGCCGTCCGCCGATCTCGGCCAGCCTGAGCCCCCGGATCCGCTCCTCGGGCAGCCCGATCGCCGCCTCCATCGCGGCGTTCAGCAGCCTGAGGCGCAGCCGCTCGTCGTAGACGGCCAGCGCGCACGGCGACTGCGCCAGCGCGGCGAGCGCGAGCGGATCACCGGGCGCGCGCGTCCCGCCGCCGGTCAGCGGCGTCACGATCAGCCAGTACCCCGGCCGCCCGTCCCGGGCCCTGCGGTGGTGCGCGAGGAGCCAGACGCGGACGGTGTACCCGTCGCGGTGGCGCAGGGTGAGCGTGCCGTCCCAGCGGGACGCCGTCGGCACCGGCAGCGCGCCGCCCGCCAGCAGGACGGCCGCCGCACGCCCCACGACCTCGCCGGGCTCCCAGCCGAGGAGCGCGCGGGCGCCGTCGTTCCACTCGACGAGGGCGCCGTCGTCCCCGACGACCACCCGTGCCGTCTCGGCCTCGTCGAACGGATAGACCGGGCTCATCCTCGCCACTCCATCGCGGACACTCACAGTGAACATGCCACCCACGTTCGCTTCAGACTAGACCGTCCGGCCCGCGCGCGAACGGGAACGGTCCGGACGGCGGACCGGAGACAGGGGTGCCGCGAGTGGCGTGAGTGCACCCCGCGCCCTTGACGGGTCCGCGCGGACCGGCGTCACATTCTGTTGTTCGACGATCAGTTGTGAGTAGTTCTGGTTCCCGACGTCCGTTTCAGGGAGAGCCGCCATGACATTCACCCGGAGATCGGTCCTGCTGGCGTCCGCCGCCGCCCCCGCGGCCGGAGCGCTGCTGTCCACCCCCGCCGCCCACGCGGCGAACGCCGCACCCGGCCGCCACACCCTGCCCCTGCGCGACGGCTGGCGCTTCGCCCTGGCCGACCCGGGCGACGTCACCGACCCGGCCGGCGCGTACGCGCGCGCCGCCGACCCGGCGTACGACGACTCCGCGTGGCGCGAGGTCGCCGTCCCGCACGACTGGTCCATCGAACTGGCCCCCACCACCGAGCACGGCACCACCAGCGGCACCGGCTTCTTCCCCGGCGGCCTCGGCTGGTACCGCCTCTCCTTCACCGTGCCGGAGGCGTTCGCGGGCCGCCGGATCGCGGTCGAGTTCGACGGCGTCTACATGGACTCCACGGTCTTCTGCAACGGCACCGAGCTGGGCACCCACCCCTACGGCTACACCGGCTTCGCCCACGACCTCACCGACCACCTCCACACCGACGGCGTCACAGCGAACGTCCTCGCCGTCCGCGTCCGCAACCGCCTCCCCAGCAGCCGCTGGTACTCCGGCAGCGGCATCTACCGCGAGGCCCGCCTGATCGTCACCGACGCGGTCCACGTCGCCCGCTGGGGCACCCACGTCACGACGCCCGAGATCACCGCCGACCGGGCGACGGTCGACGTCCGCACGACGGTCACCAACGCCTCCGGCACCCCGAGGGACGTCGAGATCGTCTCGCGGATCGTCGCGCCGGGCGGCCGTACGGTGGCCCGCGCCGCGTCCACCGTCATGGTCACCGGTACCGCGACCGAGGCCCACACCGCCGTCGTCCCCGACCCGAAGCGCTGGGACTTCGCGCACCCGCACCGCTACCGTCTGGAGACCGAACTCCGCGTCGGGGGCAGGGTCGTCGACACGCACTCCACGGTCTTCGGCTTCCGCACCTTCCGCGTCGACCCCGACGACGGCTTCGAACTCAACGGGAAACACGCCAAGTTGAAGGGCGTCGACCTCCACCACGACCTCGGCGCGCTCGGCGCGGCCGTCCACCCGGACGCGATCCGGCGGCAGATGGTCATCATGAAGTCGATGGGCGTGAACGCCTTCCGCACCTCCCACAACCCGCCCTCCCCGGAGATGATCCGCGTCTGCGAAGAGCTCGGGATCGTCATGCTGGTGGAGGCGTTCGACTGCTGGAGGTCCCCCAAGACCCGCTACGACTACGGCCGTTTCTTCGACGAGTGGTCCGACCGCGACATCGCCGAGATGGTCCTGGCCGCCCGCAACTCCCCGGCCGTCGTGATGTGGTCGATCGGCAACGAGATCAGCGAGTTCACCTCGACGGCGGGCCTCACGATCGCCGACCGCCTCATCGCCGGCATCAAGGCGCACGACACGACGCGCCCGGTCGTCATCGGCTCCCACCGCCACAGGAGCGTCCCCGCCCCCGGCACCCCGGCCGATCTGATCCTCGCCAAGCTCGACGGCCTCGGCCTCAACTACAACACCGCCAAGTCCGTCGACGCCCTGCACGCCCGCTATCCGCACCTGTTCCTCTTCGAGTCGGAGTCCTCCTCCGAGACCTCGACGCGCGGCGTCTACCAGGAGCCCGAACGCCTCAACACCGGCGAGAACCACACCCCCGGCAAGCGCGGGACCTCCTCCTACGACAACAACCTCGCCTCGTGGACGATGAGCGGCGAGTACGGCCACAAGAAGGACCGCGACCGCAAATGGTTCACCGGCCAGTTCCTGTGGTCCGGCATCGACTACATCGGCGAGCCGACCCCCTACGACGTGTTCCCGGTCAAGGCGTCGTTCTTCGGCGCGGTCGACACCGCCGGGTTCCCCAAGGACATGTACCACCTCTTCCGCAGCCAGTGGGTGAGCGAGCCCATGGTCCACCTGCTGCCGATGAGCTGGAACCACGAGCCGGGGCAGACCGTGGAAGTGTGGGCCTACGCGAACGTCCCCGACGTCGAACTCTTCCTGAACGGCCGGTCGTTGGGCGTGCGCTCCTTCGACGTGAAGAAGACCGTGGACGGCCGCGCCTACCTGGAGACGACCGAGGCGACCGGCGACGACAAGACGTTCACCGACGGCCCCTACCCCGGGAGCTACACCAGCCCGAACGGCAGCGCGGGCAAACTGCACCTCACCTGGAAAGTCCCCTTCCAGAAGGGCGAGTTGAAGGCGGTCGCCCGGCGCGCCGGCAAGGTGGTCGCCACCGATGTCCTGCGCACGGCCGGCACCCCGCACGCCGTCCGGCTCACCGCAGACCGCGACTCCCTTCCCGCCGACGGCCGTTCACTGGTCTTCGTCACCGCCGAGGTCGTCGACGCGCGCGGCACGGTCGTCCCGGACGCCGAGCACCTGCTGACGTTCACGGTCGACGGCGGCTCGCTCGCCGGACTCGACAACGGGCGCCAGGAGAGCGCCGAGAAGTACCAGGCGAGCACCCGAACCGCCTTCTGCGGCAAGGCACTTGCCATCGTCCGCGCGGGAGTCGAGTCCGGGCCGCTGAAGGTGACGGCGACGGGGGAGGGCCTGCGCAAGGGCACGGTCACCGTACGCGCCACCTGGGCGCGCTCGACCGCCTCGACCCCGGCCCCGCAGTTCGCCCCCGAAGTGCCGGAGGCGCCCAACTATCCTTATGCGGACGCCAGTTACTCCGGCCGTCCCGACACCCTCCCGGCCGCGATGCTCGACGGGAACCCGGCGACCGGGTGGTCCAACGGCTTCCACAAGCAGGCGACCGCACTGCTGCCCGCGTTCAGCGGGGCCCGCGCGAAGGACTGGGTCGCCGTGGACTACGGGCGCGTACGGGACTTCGACCGGGTCGAGGTGTCGTTCACCGTCGACGCCGGGCACAGCCTGCCGTCCGGCGTCGAGGTCGCCGTGTGGGACGGCCGGACGTACACCGCCGCGAACGGGGTGGCCGTCGAGTGGGCGGCCTCCTCGGACGCGCCGTCCGTGGTCACGTTCGGGGCACTGCGGGGGTCGCGGGTGCGGCTGACGTTCACGAGTGCGCATCCCGGTGAAGCCCAAGGAGCCGTGCGGGTCAGCAAGTTGGAAGCCTGAGCTGGAAGCGCGACCAGTCCGGCGGTCCGGGCAGGAAGTCCTGTCCGGACTGTTGACGGGGTGTCATGGCGGCAACAAACATGGGCGGCCCGTCCGCAATTTGGGAGCGCTCCCACAGCTGGGGCGCCTCGCCGAGGAGCCATGACGTGAAACGACGACGCAGAACGAGCCTGCTGACCCTGGCCGCGCTGCTGGGCGGCACCTTAGCCGTGCTGCCCGCCGCGCCCGCCGGGGCCGACGAGGTCGAGCAGGTGAAGAACGGCGGCTTCGACGCCGGCACCGCCCCCTGGTGGACCAGCAACGTCACCACCGTCCCGGCGGACGGCCGGCTGTGCGCCGACGTCCCCGGCGGCACCGTCAACCGCTGGGACTCCGGCATCGGCCAGAACGACATCACCCTCGTCAAGGGCGAGACCTACCGCTTCTCCTTCAAGGCGTCCGGCGTGCCCGAGGGGCACGTGGTGCGCGCGATCGTCGGCCTGAGCGTCGCGCCGTACGACACCTGGCAGGAGGCGAGCCCCGTCCTCACCGAGGCCGACGGCTCCTACTCCTACACGTTCACCGCGCCCGTCGACGCCACGCAGGCACAGGTCGCCTTCCAGGTCGGCGGCAGCGCGGACCCGTGGCGGTTCTGCGTGGACGACGTCTCGCTGCTCGGCGGGGTGCCGCCCGAGGTGTACGAGCCGGACACCGGGCCCCGCGTGCGCGTCAACCAGGTCGCCTACCTGCCCGCCGGACCGAAGAACGCGACCGTGGTGACCGACGCGACGGCCCGGCTGCCCTGGCAGCTGAAGAACGCGGCCGGCGCGGTCGTCGCCCACGGCTGGACCGTCCCGCGCGGCACCGACGTGTCGTCCGCGCAGAACGTCCACACCGTCGACTTCGGCGGCTACCGCAGGCCCGGCACCGGCTACACGCTCACCGCCGACGGCGAGACCAGCCGCCCGTTCGACATCGGCACCGCCGCCTACGAGCGGCTGAGCCGCGACGCCGTGAAGTACTACTACACGCAGCGCAGCGGCGTCGCGATCCGCGACGACCTGCGCCCCGGCTACGGCAGGGCGGCCGGCCACGTCGGCGTCGCCCCCAACCAGGGCGACACGTCCGTGCCGTGCCAGCCCGGCGTCTGCGACTACGCGCTGGACGTCAGCGGCGGCTGGTACGACGCCGGGGACCACGGCAAGTACGTCGTCAACGGCGGCATCGCGACCTGGGAGGTGCTGAGCACCTACGAGCGCTCCCTGCACGCCCGCACCGGCACCCCGGCCCGCCTCGGCGACGGGCAGCTCGCCCTGCCCGAGAGCGGCAACCGGGTCCCGGACGTCCTCGACGAGGCCCGCTGGCAGCTCGACTTCATGCTGAAGATGCAGGTCCCGGACGGCAAGCCGCTGGCGGGCATGGCCCACCACAAGATCCACGACGCCGAGTGGACCGGCCTGCCGATGCTGCCGGACGACGACCCGCAGAAGCGTGAGCTGCACCCGCCGTCCACGGCCGCGACCCTCAACCTCGCCGCCACCGCCGCCCAGGCGGCCCGCCTCTACAAGCCCTACGACAAGGCGTACGCCGCGAAGGCGCTGACGGCCGCCCGCAAGGCGTGGACGGCGGCGCAGGCCCACCCGGCGGTCTACGCCGACCCCAACGACGGTGTCGGCGGCGGCGCGTACAGCGACGACAACGTCACCGACGAGTTCTACTGGGCGGCGGCCGAGCTGTACCTCAGCACCGGCGAGAAGCAGTTCGCCGACTTCGTCCTCGCCTCCCCGCACCACACGGCCGACATCTTCGGCCCCGTCGGCTTCGACTGGGGCCGCACGGCCGCCGCCGGGCGCCTCGACCTCGCCCTCGTCCCGAACAAGCTCCCCGGGCGCGACAAGGTCAGGGCCTCCGTCGTGAAGGGCGCCGACACCTACCTCGCGACGCTCGCGGGCCAGTCCTACGGCATGCCCTACGCGCCGCCCGGCAACGTCTACGACTGGGGCTCCGCGCACCAGGTGGCCAACAACGCGGTCGTCCTCGCGAGCGCGTACGACATCACCGGGGCGGCCAAGTACCGGGACGGGGCCGTGCAGAGCATGGACTACCTGCTCGGACGCAACGCCCTCAACATGTCGTACATCACCGGCTACGGCGAGGCCAACGCGCACCGGCTGCACAGCCGCTGGTACGCCAAGCAGCTCGACCCGGCGCTGCCCTCCCCGCCGGACGGGACGCTCGCGGGCGGACCCAACTCGTCGATCCAGGACCCGTACGCGCAGAGCAAACTCCAGGGCTGCGTGGGCCAGTTCTGCTTCATCGACGACATCCAGTCGTGGTCGACGAACGAGACGGCCGTCAACTGGAACGCGGCGCTGACCAGGCTCGCGTCCTTCGTGGCCGACCAGGGCTGAGACCCGGCCCCCGGACGCGAACGCCTGTACGTCCGCGGTACCGCTCGGACACCTGCTTGACCTGGTGATATTTACGGGTCAGTACCCGAGCGGTACCGTGAGACGCATGCCAGCCCTCAATGTGGAATTCAGCGAACGCGAGCTGGAGGACCTGCGGCAGATCGCCAAGGAGCGCGGTACGTCGATGAAGGCGCTCGTCCGTGAGGCCGCCGCCGCCGACATCGCCCGCCACCGCGCGCTCCAGGAAGGCGCGGAGGCGTTCCGGACGTTCTTCGCCGCCCACGCCGACGAATTCGCGGCGGCCTTTCCCGACGACGAGACCCCTGCCGGGGCGAGGGGCGGGGCGGTCGGCCGATGACGTCCGTCATCCACATCGACGTACCGTGGCTGCTCCAGCGCCACGAAGAGGTCCTGCCGGACCAGCCCACCGTCAACGACTTCTCCGCGCTCGTCGCCGCCGTCGCCCGCCACCGCGTCGACCCGCCCCGGCTCGGCGTCGACTCCGACCCCGCCTGGCGCGCGGCGGCCCTGCTGCACACGCTCGCGCTCCTCAAACCGCTGCCCTCGGCCAACGCGCGCTTCGCGTGCGCGACGGCCGTCTCGTACATGTACGTCAGCGGGGCGGGGATCGATCCGCCCTACGGGGCGCTGGTGGATCTCGCCCGGGATCTGATCTCCGGGAAGGCGGACGTGTACGGGGCGGCGGACCGGCTGCGGTCGTGGCAGATATGAGGGGGAAACGGGGACGCGGGCCGGGTTCAACGTTGTGTTGAAATCCCGTTTGTGGGGCCCGAGTTGGGGGTAGCCTTCGAAATTCCTCCAAAACGCCGGACCTGCTTCCGCGCTCCTTGTTGTGTGTGAGGAAGTTGTGCAATGGTGAACTACCGTGCGCCGAGGTTCGGCCGGCCGCACCGTTCCGCACCAAAGGATCCGCCCAGTGCCCACCCCCTACCCTCCGCGTCCCCCTTACCCGCCGCCCGGCGGGGATCCGGGAGAGTCCGACGACGCGCTCGCGGCAGGGGTGCGCGGCGGCACGGACGGCGAGGTCGCCGAGGCCACCGCGCTGCTGATCGCCCGGCACTGGAGACCCGTCCACGACTACGCCGTGATCTGCCTCGCCGGGTCCGGGCAGGTCGCCTCGATGGCCACGGGGACCGCCTTCCACCAGGTCTTCGACCGGCTCGGGCTCGGCGAGTCCGGGACCGACCTGCGGCCCCGGCTGCTGCTCGCCGTCCGCGAGACCGTCCGCGTCTGGGCGTCCGCCGAACGCGTCGCCGCCGTCCTGCCCGAGCTGCGCAAGCCCGCAGGCGCGCGCGGGCTACGGACCGCCAAGGCGATGACGGCGGACAACCGGGTCCTCGCCGAGCACGCGTACCACGCGCTGCCCGCGACCGAGCGGTGCCTCCTGTGGCACGTCGAGGTCGAGGGTGAGCCCGTCAGCGTCCCGGCCGCGCTGCTCGGCATCGACACCTCCACCGCCGCCGCGGCCCTGGAGGGCGCCCGCGACAAGCTCCGCGAGGGCGTCGTCCGCGCGCACCGCGAACTCGCGCCCGGCAAGGAGTGCCGGTTCTACAACCGGCTCCTCGACGTCCCGCTCCGGCGCGGCCGCGACCTCCTCCCCGACGTCCGCCGCCACCTCGACGCCTGCCGCTACTGCCACGCCGCCGCCCAGCAACTCGCCCTCTTCGACGGCCAGTTGGGCCTGATGCTGGCCGAGGCCGTCCTCGGGTGGGGCGCCCGGCGGTACGTCGTCTCCCGGCCCGACCGGGCGCGCCAGGAACCGGTGCGGCTGCGCGGTGCGGGGCGCCGCGGACTCCTCGACCGGATACCGACGCCCGCGCGGCGGGCGGACAGCGAGGAGCGGGCGTTCGGGAAGGTGAAGGGGAAGGGCCGGGGGCGGTTCGGGGCGGGAGGCAGGCGGGGTGCCGGGGAGGCACCGGCGGAGGAGGTTCTGTTCGGCGCGGGGGCGCCGGGCGAGGGCGTGTTCGGCGGGCGCGAGGGGGACTCGGGGGCGCTCGGCGTGCCCGGGGCGTTCGCCGGTTCCCATGCGGGCGACGGGGCCGAGGTGTTCGCCGACTCCGACGGCGGGGTGTCGCGGCGGACGGCCGGGGGTGCGGGTGCGGTTCCTGGTGCCGGGGCTGGTGTCGGCGTTGGTGTCGCAGGGGGTGCGTTCCCCGCAGGCGGGGCCTTCGCGCCGGGAGTGCCGGGGGCGCCGGGGGAGTTGCCCGACCCCGACGGTGGGCTCTCGCTCGGGCGGACCGGTGACACACAGGCCGGCGCCGCCCCGGCCGAGGGGGACAGGCCCCGGTCCCGGCGGGCCGCCGGGCGGGCCAAGGTGCGGGGCGTGCGCGGAACGCGGGGTGCTCGGCGGGCTGTGCGGCGGGTCAGGAAGGGGTCGCCCCGGGCGCTCATCGCCGGCGTGGGGGTCGCCTCCGCCGGGGTGCTGACGACGTTCCTCGCCGCCGGGATGTGGTCGGACGGCGGGTCCGACCCGGCCGCGTCCACCAGCGCGAGCGGCGGGGGGACCGTCCCCGGCGCCGACTCCGTCTCGCCCGCCCCCTCGCCCAGCGCGCAGGGCAGCGTCGGCGTCCCGGGCGGGCCGGGGCAGACACGGCTGCGGAACGCGGACGCCGACCTGTGCGTCGAACTGCCCGTCGGCGCCCGCGCCGGCACGGCCCTCGAACTGGAGGTGTGCTCCTCGGACTGGAGCCAGCAGTGGTCCTACGAGGACGACGGCCTCCTGCGCAGCGTCGTCGAGCCGAACCTGTGCGTGGACTCGCACGCGGACGCGGGCGTCGTCATCGCCAACACCTGCGCGGACGCGGACAGCCCGCGCGCCGACGACGTCCGCTACGACCTCACCGTGCAGGGCGAGCTGCTGCCCCGCTGGGACGAGCGCCTGCCGCTGGCCGCCGCCGGCGACGAGGCGGGCGCGAACGTCGTCGTGAAGGTCCGCGACGGCTCGGCGTCCCAGCGCTGGCTGACGGACGCGCGCCGGGCGACGCCGAGCTCGCTGTCCGTCAGCGGCTCGGACGACCCCACGACGCGCTCCGCCTGACCCGGTCACACCGGGTCCTCCACGAGGTCGCCCGCGCCGACGGTCCCCGGGCGGGCGTGGCCGGACAGGGCGAGGGTGAGGTCGAACTCGGCGAGCAGACAGCGGATCACGTGCTCGACGCCGGGCTGCCCGTCGAGCCCCAGGCCGTAGGCGTACGGGCGGCCCACCAGGACGGCACGCGCGCCGAGGGCGAGGGCCTTGAAGACGTCGGCGCCCGTGCGGACGCCGCTGTCGAACAGGACCGTCAGCCGGTCGCCGGCCGCCGCCGCGACCCGGGGCAGCGCGTCGGCCGCCGCGACCGCGCCGGCGACCTGGCGTCCGCCGTGGTTGGAGACCACCACGCCGTCCATCCCGGCATCGGCGGCCAGGCGCGCGTCGTCCGGGTGCAGGACGCCCTTCAGGACGATCGGGCCCGCCCAGTTCTCCCGCAGGAACGCGAGGTCGGGCCAGGTCTTGCCGGGGTCCGAGAAGAGGCTCACGAACCGCAGCACCGCCGCGTTCGGGTCGTCCTGCGGCGACTTCTCCAGGCCCGCGAGGAACGCCGGGTCGGTGAAGTGGTTGGCGGTGCCCACGCCGCGCAGGAACGGCAGGTACGCCTGGTCCAGGTCGCGCGGGCGCCACGCGAGCAGCGGCGTGTCCAGCGTGACGACCAGGATCGAGCACCCCGCCGCCCGCGCCCGCTTGAGGAAACTCAGGGTCACCTCGCGGTCCTTGGACCAGTACAGCTGGAACCACCGCTCGGCGTCCCCCATCGCCTCCGCGACCTGCTCCATCGGCGTGCTGGACGCCGACGACAGCACGAACGGCACGCCCTGCGCGGCGGCTGCCCGCGCCGCCGCCGGCTCCGCGCCGGGGTGCATGATCGACAGCACCCCGACCGGCGCCAGCGCCAGCGGGGCGGACAGCGTGCGCCCCAGCACCTCGACGGACAGGTCCCGCTCGGCGACGTCCCGCAGCATGCGCGGCACGATCCGGCGCCGCTCCAGCGCCGCCCGGTTCGCCCGTGCGGTGCTGCCGTCCCCGGCGCTGCCCGCGACGTACCCGAACGGGCCGGGGCCCAGGCGGCGTTCGGCCATCTCCTCCAGCGCGGTGAGATCCGTGGGCAGGCGGGGGACCGCGCCCGTCATGCCGTCGAGGTAGATCTCGTACTGGAAGTCCGCCCGGTGCTGGGTCATGTCGCTCCTCTAGGCCGCGATCTCCCGCAGGACGCGGGCGAGTTCACGAGGCCGAGAGAACATGGGCCAGTGCCCGCTGTCCATACGGACCAGGTCCCAGGACGGGTTCCGGAGCAGTTCGGTGACCGCCGGGAGGGGTTCCTCGCCGTCCAGGAGGCACTTGATGTACGTCGCCGGGAGGGTGGGGAGCGTGCCGGTGAGGGCGGCCGGTTCGGTGAGGGTGGCGCCCGGGTGCGGGGTCGCGCCCGCGACGATCCGGGCCGCCTGTTCCGCCGTCAGCCCCAGCTCCACGAACTGCTCGACGGGCGGCGGCGGCCAGGAACCGCCGCCCGCCGCGACGGCCTCCCGCACCCAGTCGCTGTCCCAGCCGTCGAGGAACGACTCGCCGTCCACCGGCACGTTCGCGTCCACGAACACCACCCGCCGCAGCCGGTCCCCGATCCGCTCGGCCGCCTGCCCCACCGGCACGCCCGAGTAGCTGTGCCCCACCAGCACGACGTCCCGCAGATCCAGCCGCTCGATCTCCTCCACGATGTCCCGCACGTGCCGCTCCTGCCCTGCCGGCACCTCCCGCTTCTCCGCGAGCCCGGACAACGTCAACGCACGGGCCGACGGCAACTCCTCCACCACCTCGTCCCACGCCCACGCCCCGAGCCAAGCCCCCGCCACCAACACGAATTCGGTCATGTCCGCAAGGTAACCGACGGGTCTGACAGTGAGGGTGCGGACTACGTGGCCGGAGCCAGACCCTCGACGAACGCCCGGAAGTCCGCGGCCAGCGGGAGCTCCGTGCCGTCGTCCACGTCGAACCAAACGTGGTCCTCGCTCCACGACGTCGGTACATCGGTCGGAAACGCGTTCCACAGCTTCGCCACCGCCCCGCCGTTCTGGACCCGCAGGATCTCCAGCAACGAACGGGCTCGGTGGCGCCGGTGGAGGCTTGTTCTGGAGGGTGTGGGAAGCGTGCGGCGTGGGGGAGGGGCCCAGGCAGAGGTTCAATCGTCCACAAACGGCGGGGCAAGTGGATGGTTCGACCATTGTGTGGGGCGTGGAATGTTTCAGGTCGATTGCCGAACGTACGGAAACCAGCCATCCGGGCGCCGTTGCGGATCATGAAGCGCTTGCTTGCGGCGGTCTCGCGTTCGAATCCTGTAGCTTCACGCCACTGATTGAATACGCAAGGTTACTGAAATCCGTGGGGTCGAGGTGAACTCCGGCGCCGGAACCGGCAGAGTGGCGTCCGCCGCCCCAGCACCCACCCGGTGACCGGCGGCACAGACTCCAACCGAGCGGAAGGAAGCACACGATGCGGAACACCGCGCGCTGGGCAGTGATCGGCGGCCTCGCGGCCGTCACCGTGTGCGGGCCCCTCACCGGGTCCGCGCCCGCCGCCCCGTCCGCAGGCCAGGCATCCCTGTACGCGCCGTCGGCACTCGTGCTGACGGTCGGGCACGGTGAACGCGCGGCGGGCTCCACGCCGGCCCGCGCCGTCACCCTCACCTGCGCGCCGACGGCCTCCGGGACCCATCCGGCGGCGGAGCCGGCCTGCGCGGAACTGCGGGCGGCGGGCGGTGACTTCAGCGCCCTCGGCCGGCGCGCGAGCGGGCCCTGCACCAAGCGGTACGACCCGGTCGTCGTCACCGTCGACGGGGTCTGGCAGGGGCGGCGGGTCGCCTACGAGCGGACGTTCGCCAACGAGTGCGTGAAGAACGCGGGCGCGGGGAGCGTGTTCGCCTTCTAGCGGGCGGAGTACCGAACTGCGGTACGTGTGAGGTTTTCGAGACCGGAGTCGCGGGGTCCCTGTGGACGCCACGAAGGCTCGTGACTGGGGAGTGCGAGTCCTGGACACGGGTGGGCCTGCGGCTCCTTGGCCCCGGGGACCGGACGGGCGGGGTGGGGCCGCCCCCGGTCCCCGGGGTTC